>NZ_JADCKB010000012.1 GCF_014982785.1 Ructibacterium gallinarum | reverse complement strand
CCTTTTTTTCACTTTTTTCGGATTTTTTTCGTGGCCTTTTTCTGACCCTTCCCTTAAATCCTCTGCCGCTCCCGCAGCAACTTTTATATCCTACCACATCTTTCCCCTTTTGTCAATACCTTTTTCCTCGTTTTCCTGTTTATTTTTCCTTTATTTTTAAAATTTATACAGAAACAACAAAAACCGGAGAATAACCCTCTCCGGTTTTGTCAATACACCATTGCTTCCGACAATGCCTGGCATGCTTTTTCGGCTACCGCTTCTTGATATCAGTCCTCAGAAACAGCAGCTAACTGGTCATACAGCTCTTTGGTCATTTTTAAATCCGCAATGGCAGCATATCCGGATGCTTGATGCAAGCAGTTCACCACTTCATCCAGTATAGAATTTTTATCATAAGAAGTAAACGGCAGCACCGTAGTCAGTACGGCTCCATACTGCGTGTTTTCTGTCTGGTACTTGCTAACCGCCTCCGCATCAATGCCTTCGATATTCATATTGCGCAAATTCAATATCAAGCTTGCATAGGCGTTTTGAAACAATTGTTCTGCTTCCTTCTGTGTTTTCCGCTTTTCCAGCGCCACTCCAGCACATATCCCACCAAGCGCCACCGCAAAGACAACCATCAAAAAAATAATTTTCTTCATGTTCTCCTCCGAATATTTCGTGTTATATCTTGTACAACACTTCCGAAAGGCTGCGCTTTGGCACCTGCAAAACACCATCCTCATTCAAATAATATTTTACATTTCCATCTTTCATTTCCACAGCCTGGCTGTCTTGGGCAGGATAACCCAGCGCAACAATATCCAAAACCTCCAGATGCTCCGGCAAAGACAAAATTCCCCGCAGTTTCTCCCGGTTTAACGCCCCAAGCCAGCAGGAAGCTATGCCGCGTTCCTTGGCTGCGAGCAAAACCGTCATACACGCCGCACCGTTTTCCACCTGCAAATCCCCGCCTTTTTTGATGTTCCGATCACCCAAAACCACAAAATACGCCACTGGCCTCTGCTCCGGCTCCGGCGTTCCGTTCTCAAGATAACCCGCCCATTTGGTACAGGAAAAAACTTCTGAAAGCATCTCTTTCTCCGTAACCACCGCAAATTTCAGCGGCTGGACATTGGCCGGATACGCCGCCATACGGGCACAGTCTACCAAATCCAGAAGATCTTCCTTTAAAATTGGGGTCTGGCTGAATTTTCGGATACTTCTCCTGCCCATTACTGCGTCATAAACATTCATCATAGTTTCCTCCTTTTATTATGATAAAAAACGGGCGGCCTAAAGGCCGCCCGCAAAATTTCTTATTTGTTTTCCTTTGCTTTTGCCTGTGCAGCCGCCAGTCTTGCAATCGGAACACGGTATGGAGAACAGGAAACATAATTGAGTCCGGTTCTGTGACAGAACTCAACCGTGGAAGGATCGCCGCCGTGCTCACCGCAGATACCAAGCTTGATATCCGGACGGGTCTGACGTCCCAGTTTGGCCGCCATTTCTACCAGCTTGCCTACGCCAACCTGATCCAATTTTGCAAACGGATCGGATTCAAAAATCTTCTTCTCGTAATATGCATCCAGGAACTTACCGGCATCGTCACGAGAGAAGCCAAAGGTCATCTGGGTCAAATCGTTGGTACCAAAGGAGAAGAACTCTGCCTCGGTTGCAATCTCATCCGCAGTCAGTGCCGCTCTTGGAATCTCGATCATGGTTCCAATCTTATAATCAAACTTCATGTTGTTTTCAGCCAACACAGCTTCTGCAGTATCCACAACGAACTGCTTCACATACTTGAGCTCTTTGACTTCGCCTACCAGCGGGATCATGATCTCCGGAACGATATTCATGCCGTCCTTATTGCAGGCAACAGCAGCCTCCATAATGGCACGAGCCTGCATCTCAGCAATTTCCGGATAGGTAACTGCAAGGCGGCAGCCTCTGTGACCCATCATCGGGTTAAACTCTGCCAACCCTTCAACAGTAGCCTTCAATTCATCAAAGCTCAGACCCATTTCATCTGCCAGCGCCTTGATATCCTCATCACTGTGAGGAACAAACTCGTGCAGCGGAGGATCCAGCAAACGAACCGTAACAGGCATACCGTCCATAGCCCGGAAGATCGCTTCAAAGTCACTTCTCTGCATAGGCAGGATCTTTGCCAGAGCAGCTTTTCTCTGCTCTACCGTCTTGGAAACGATCATCTCACGGATGGCAGGAATACGGTCTTCCGCAAAGAACATATGCTCGGTACGGCAAAGTCCAACGCCCTGTGCGCCGAATTCTTTTGCCTGTTTTGCATCTCTGGGCGTGTCCGCATTGGTCCGAACCTGCATGGTACGGATCTCATCAGCCCAGCTCATGAACTCTGCAAAGTCACCGGCCAGCTTCGCTTCCTCTGTCTCAATCTGACCAAGATATACATTACCTGTGCTTCCGTCAATAGAAATATAATCGCCCTGCTTTACAGTGGTACCGTTTACATGGAAGCAGGCATTGTCATAATCCACTTTAATATCACCACAGCCTGCAACACAGCAGGTACCCATACCACGGGCTACCACCGCTGCGTGAGAGGTCATACCGCCTCTTGCGGTCAGAACACCTTCTGCAACCTCCATACCTTCGATATCTTCAGGAGAGGTTTCCAGACGAACCAAAACTACTTTCTCTCCTCTTTCTTTCACAGCATCTACGCAGTCTTCTGCCGTAAAGTAAACTTTACCGCAGGCAGCGCCCGGGGATGCAGCCAAACCTTTGGTAAATACTTCTGCTTTTTTCAGTGCGGAAGCAACAAAGGTTGGATGCAGAAGGGCATCTAACTGCTTGGGATCTACCTGCAAAATGGCTTCTTCCTTAGAAATCATTCCTTCTTTTACCAGATCCACCGCAATCTTGATCGCAGCAGCAGCGGTTCTCTTTCCGTTACGGGTCTGCAGCATGTACAGCTTGCCGTTTTCAATGGTATATTCCATATCCTGCATATCGCGGTAATGCTTCTCCAGCTTGCCGGCAATATCCACAAACTGCGCGTATACGTCAGGCATGTCCTCTTCCAGCTTGCTAATGGGCTTCGGGGTACGGACACCAGCAACCACGTCTTCACCCTGCGCATTGATCAAATATTCGCCAAACAGCACCTTTTCAC
Organism: Ructibacterium gallinarum; assembly: GCF_014982785.1. Taxonomy (GTDB): domain Bacteria; phylum Bacillota; class Clostridia; order Monoglobales; family Monoglobaceae; genus Ructibacterium; species Ructibacterium gallinarum. Next base: position 97,194 of record NZ_JADCKB010000012.1, on the reverse strand, counting down.
CGGTTGCAGGGTCTCTGGTAAACGCCACGCCGGTACCGGAGGTTTCACCCATGTTACCGAATACCATAGCCTGTACGTTAACCGCTGTACCCCAGTCATAAGGGATATCGTTCATTCTTCTGTATACATTGGCTCTGGGGTTATCCCAGGAACGGAATACCGCCTTGACAGCTTCCATCATCTGCGTTTTGGGATCCTGCGGGAAATCTTCTCCCTTTTCGTTCTTATAGAACTCTTTAAATTTCACCACCATTTCCTTTAAGTCCTCAGTGGTAAATTCCGTATCCAGCTTAATGCCGCGTTCTTCCTTCATTTCGTCAATGATTTCTTCAAAACGCTTTTTGGAAAGCTCCATAACCACGTCAGAGAACATCTGGATAAAACGGCGATAGCTGTCATAAGCAAACCGGGGGTTCTGGGTCAGCTTTGCCAATCCCTCTACCACCTGGTCATTCAACCCCAGATTCAAAATGGTGTCCATCATTCCCGGCATAGAAGCTCTTGCACCACTTCTTACCGATACCAAAAACGGATTTTCTACATCACCAAACTTTTTGCCGGCGATTTCTTCCGTCTTAGCCAGAGCAGCATAAATCTGCTCCTCAATCTCGGGAGCAATGGTACGCCCATCTTCATAGTAGCGGGTACAAGCCTCAGTGGAAACCGTAAAGCCCTGAGGCACCGGGAATCCCATTCTGGTCATTTCAGCCAGATTGGCGCCTTTACCGCCCAACAGATTTCTCATTGTTGCGTCACCTTCACTGAAAAGGTATACGTATTTTTTTGACATTGGTTCTACCTCCATGTATATAGATATTTGTTTTTTCGTTGGTTTTACTGCTTATTTTTCCTTGTTTTCTTCCCTTCGCAGCTGGTCAAAAAAGCGGCGAAGAAGTGCGCGGCATTCTTCTTCCATAATCCCGCAATAGTATTCTGTCCGGTGCATCAGCCCCGGATGCTCCAACAAACAGGCATTGGATACAGCAAAGCCACCCTTTGGGTCATAAGCGCCAAAATACACCCGCCTCATTTTGGCTTGGGCAATGGCGCCGCAACACATGGCACATGGCTCTAAAGTCACATACAGGTCACAATCAGAAAGCCGCCAGGTTCCAAGCCGCTCACACGCCTTGAAAATAACCTCTGTTTCTGCATGGCTCAGCGCATTCTGCCGCTGCTCACGTAAGTTATGCCCCCGGGCAATCATCTCTCCGTTTCGGACAACAACCGCCCCCACCGGGATCTCTCCTATAGCAAAAGCTTTTTCCGCTTCCTCCAACGCGGCACGCATAAAAAAATTTTCCATAGCCGCCTCCCTGATGCCGGAAACAAGCAAAGCCCTGCCGCAATACTGCGGCAGGGAACTTTACCCGCCTTCTGTCTATTTCTGGATATAGGGCGCCAATTCCTCTAACAGCTTATCGCAGTCATCACTGTGCGCCTCCACTTTAATCGGCTTGGTGAGATCCAAGCTGAAAATTCCCATGATGGATTTTGCATCTACCACATATCTCCCTGAAGTAAGGTCAATTTCAAAATCATATTTTGTTACAATATTAACAAAGTTTTTGACATCATTAATGGAGCTGAGAATTACAGTAAATTCTTTCATTTCATTCAACCTCCTAAAATTTTATTACATTTCTTCCGTTAAAATTATACATTTTTTCCTTGCATAAGTCAATGAGAAATTATATAATTATTCCATAATTTTATTTTCTTTAATTTATGCAACTTTAATAATAGAAAAATAAGGAAACCGCATAATGTCGTCATATGCGTCAAAACCGGTAAGGATGTGTCGAAAATTACTGTTAAATTTATAACACTCGGATGCAAAACCAATTTATATGAAAGCGAAGGCATGGCGTCTCTGTTCCGGGCTGCCGGCTATCAAGTGGTCAGCGGCAAAGAAAAAGCGGACGTCTGCGTGGTGAATACCTGTACGGTAACTGGTACCGGCGCTCAAAAAAGTCGGCAGCAGATCCGGCGCGCCAGACGAGAAAATCCTGGCGCCGTTTTAGCGGTAACCGGCTGTCTGGCTCAGACCGAAGCAGACCGGCTGCGAGAGGATATGGATATTGACATTCTCATCGGCAACAAATACCGCAATCAAATTGTGGAGCTTGTGGAGCTAGCCCTGCGGGGGATCAAAACCGACAAGATTACACCCATTTTAAAAGAAACCGACTATGAAGAACTGGGCGTCACCCACAGTCAAAGCCGGGTGCGGGCCAACCTGAAAATTGAAGACGGATGCAATAACTTCTGCACCTACTGCATCATCCCCTACGCCCGCGGTCCGGTACGCTCCCGCTCCATGGTTAAAATTCTGGAAGAAGCCCAGGCACTGGGGGAAGCCGGGTACGGTGAAATTGTTCTAACCGGTATCCACCTCGGTTCTTACGGCAGGGATTTGGGCAGCGGTACGGGGCTGATTGACGTCATAGAAGCCGTACACCGCATCGAGGGAATCCGCCGGCTTCGGCTGGGATCCTTAGAACCGGTCATGATCACAGAAGATTTTGTGCGACGCGCCGCACAGCTTCCTAAGCTATGCCCTCAATTCCATTTGTCACTGCAAAGCGGCTGTGACGCCACCTTAAAACGCATGAACCGGCATTATACCACAGTACAGTTTCGCAATGCAGTGGAACTTCTGAGAAAATCCATTCCCGATACCGCCATCACCACCGATTTGATGGTGGGATTTGCAGGAGAAACAGATGCGGAATTTCAGGAATCCTATGCCTTCTGCGAGAGCATTGCCTTTGCACAGATGCATATTTTCCCTTATTCCATTCGTCAAGGCACAGCGGCAGCAGCCTTTCCTGATCAGGTTGAGGAAAGTGTCAAAACAGACCGCACCCATCAAATGCTATTCCTTGCCGAGCATATGAAAAAAGCGTTTTATCAAAAATACATTGGTTCCACCGCTTCTGTTTTGCTGGAACAGGAAAAAAACGGCCGCTATCACGGAACCACTGCCAACTATATGGATGTACTGGTCAACGGCCCGACAGGCATGACCGGAAGAATTGCCGACGTTACACTCTCGGGTATAGAAGACCAATGCTTGACCGGCCGTATTGTTTAATTGAAAAAAATAAAAACTATATAAAAATTATTTATCTTCAGGAGGAATTTTTTATGAACAAACAGGTACTGGAGAACCCTGTAAAAAACCAGAACAATGACTTTAAACCGCTGACCGTTGTGGCTTGTATGCTGACTACATTTTATTTGATTGCCAATATTATGGCGGTTAAAGTCATTTCTATAGGCGGCATTGCATTGTTTGATGCTGGAACAGTCACTTTTCCCTTTGCCTATATGCTGGGGGACGCCTTAACCGAAATCTGGGGGTTTAAAACGGCACGGAAGGTAATTTTTCTTACCTTTTTATCCAACATCATTCTTGTGGTAGCTACCTCTATCGGTCTGATTCTTCCCGCACCGGAATACATGGCTGAAACCACTGCCGCTTATGCCTGCATCTTTACCTATGTTCCCCGCATTGTGGCAGCATCTCTGCTGGCATTTTTAGGCGGAGAGCTTTCCAACGCCTGGGTTATGGTAAAAATCAAAGAAAAAACCGGCCGACGGCATCTTTGGCTAAGAACCATAGGCAGTTCTGCTGTAGGCTATATTTTTGACACGGTACTTTTTGTCATCATTGCCTTTGCGGGAACCGCACCGGCAAGCGATTTGCTGACCATGATTGTTGCGCAGTATTTTATGAAACTGGCCCTGGAAGCCATTGGCGGCACGCCTCTTGCTTACGGCTTAATCTATTGGCTGAGAAAACACGTAGAAACAGAGGAGGCAAACAATGGCTGAGCTTGTACGCTATGCAAAAATTAATACCGTTTTGCCCAGAGAGTTTCTGCTCTTACAAGGGAAAGGATGCATTTTTAAAAAATGTGCCTTTTGCGACTATCACACCGACATCAGCGATGATCCCTTTTCCGTAAACCTGCCTGTTCTCGAGCAGGTGACCGGCGAATTTGGAGTACTGGATATTATCAACTCCGGCTCTGCCATGGAACTGGACGAGCAAACGCTGGCACTGATTCGGCAGACGGCAGACCAAAAGCAGATTCATACACTTTGGTTTGAAGCCCATTGGCTGTACCACGACCAACTGAAAGAATTTGCCGCCCTGTTTCCCAATCAGACGGTCAAGTTCCGCTGTGGGGCGGAAACCTTTGATCCCCAGCTGCGCATTGCTTGGAACAAAGGGATTCCCAAAGAGGTCACCGCGGAAAAAATAGCCGAGTATTTTCAGGGTGTCTGCCTGTTGATCGCCGCAGAGGGACAGACCAAAGAAGGAATCCTCCGGGATATTGAAACCGCTCAAAAACATTTTGAATACTGCAGCCTCAATGTTTTTGTCCCTAATTCTACGCCCTTTCGCCGTGACGATGTGCTTGCCGTTTGGTTTGCTACTGAAGTGGCACCGGCACTTTCCCATGCTCCCGGCGTTGAAATTCTGCTTAATAACACAGATTTAGGGGTAGGATAAAATTAAATCGCACGAAAGGAGTTTTTGCTATGCATGATGGATTTATGAAAGTGGCCGCTGCAACACCAAAAATACGGGTGGCGGACACAGCATTTAATGCCAGAGAAATGATTAAAATGATTCGAGAGGCAGACAGGCAGGGCGCCAAACTGATTGTGCTTCCGGAACTGAGCATCACTGGCTATACCTGCGGGGATCTATTCTTTCAGGAATCCCTGATCCGGCAAGCCTTAGATGGAATCAAACAAATCACTGTCGAAACCGCGGTTACTGATATTTTAATTGTGGCAGGGCTGCCTCTGGCTATTGGAAGCAAGCTTTATAATGCTGCCGCCTTTATTAAGAGCGGAAATATTCTGGGGTTTGCTACTAAGAGTTTCCTTCCCGATTACAACGAGTTTTATGAAACCCGGTATTTTTCCGTTTTAGAAGAAAATACTTTTATTAACATAGATGGGAAACAAATTCCGGCAGGGCCGAAACTCTTGTTTTGCGCAGAAAACATGGATGCCTTAAAAATCAGCGCGGAAATCTGCGAAGATTTATGGGCTCCCATACCACCCAGCACCAATCATGCACTCAATGGAGCATCCGTGATTGTCAATTTGTCTGCCAGCGATGAAGCAGCTGGGAAAAATAATCACCGCCGCTTGCTGCTAAGATCCCAATCGGGCCGCAGTATCTGCGCTTATCTATACGCTAACGCGGGCCCGGGCGAATCCAGTACAGATCTGGTTTTCGGCGGACGCAGTTCCATCTGCGAAAATGGGGTTATGCTGGCCGAAGCCAAGAGTTTTGAAGAATCCATTCTCTACGCAGATATTGATCTTCAGCGCATTATCCAGCAACGGCGGAAAACCACCACCTTCCGGCCCCAAACTGGAGAAGGCTATCACAAAATCATGTTTAACATTCAGCTTTGTAAAACCCCTCTTGACCGCATCTTTAACCCAACGCCATTTATCCCGCAAACCGATGCACATCTTGAAGAACGCTGTGAGGAGGTATTATCCATCCAGTATCAAGGACTGAAAAAAAGGCTGGCACATATTGGCTTAAAAACTGTTACGCTGGGAATTTCCGGCGGACTGGACAGCACCCTTGCCCTGCTGGTCACTGCCAAAGCCTTTGACAGTCTGAATCTTTCCCGCAGCGGCATTGTAGCCGTCACCATGCCCTGCTTCGGCACCTCCGACCGCACGTACAGCAATGCACAAAAGCTTATTGCCAGTTTAGGCGCGCAGTTCCGGGAAGTGAATATCAAAGCGGCAGTTACCCAGCATCTTACGGATATTGGTTGCAACATTGAAAACCATGACGTTACCTTTGAAAACGCCCAGGCGCGGGAACGCACCCAGGTTCTGATGGATATTGCCAACCAGACCGGAGGAATCGTGATCGGAACCGGTGACCTATCAGAGCTTGCGCTTGGTTTTGCCACCTATAACGGAGACCATATGTCCATGTACGGGGTCAACGCCTCTGTTCCCAAAACATTGGTGCGGTTTCTAGTCAAATATGTCGCAGATACTGCAGGGGGCGAATTAAAAGATATTTTATATGATATCTTGGACACTCCGGTCAGCCCTGAACTTCTGCCGCCCAACCAAGACGGAAGTGTGGCACAGCAGACCGAAAAAATTGTAGGCCCTTATGAACTGCATGATTTCTTCCTGTATTACATGCTGCGCTGGGGATTTTCCCCGAAAAAAATTCTCCGGATGGCGCAACACTCCTTTGCGGGAACTTATGATGAAGAAACCATCGCCAAATGGCTGAATATTTTTCTGCGCCGCTTTTATGCCAACCAGTTTAAACGTTCCTGTATGCCGGACGGCCCCAAAGCAGGCAGTATCAGCCTCTCGCCCCGAGGTGATTTCAGAATGCCCAGTGATGCGGTTATTCCAAAGCCCTTCCTGTGATACTTGTATCATAAAATTAATAAAAAACATTGCTTTTTTTCTGAATGCATATTATAATAGAAAAAAGCAATGTTTACAATTAGATAGGAGAAACATTCATGGAACGGCAGCAAAAATATCGTATCAAGCAGGTATTTCTTCTCTCTCTGCTGATTCTGGGGCTGGGGCTGCTTTTGCTGCTTAGCATCCGGTTTCTTCACCGGGGAATTCCATGTCCCTTTTTTGCACTGACCAAGCTCCGCTGTCCTTTCTGCGGCATGACCCGCGCCGTTTTGGCGTTGCTTTCCGGAAACTTGCATGAAGCTTTGCGCTGTAATTTGATGGCTTTTCCATATCTGACAATCCTTCTTGCGCTTGGCCTTATCCAGGCGCGGCGCTTCATTATTACCGGATCCTGTTTTTTCCTTTCCTGGGAAAAAAAGCTTTATGCAAGTTGTATTATTTTTTCTCTTGTCTGGATGGCGGTAAGAAATATTTTTCATTTATAGTATAAAAAAGGAATATACAATATATACTCCCCTTGCGCAACAGCGAAAACGGGGAAAGGAAAGGAAGATTCTTATGCGTTATTGTAATAACTGCGGCGCACAGCTGGGCGACCAGGATGCATTCTGTTCTGTATGCGGCGCCACTGCTAACAACGCCGGAAACACTACAGAACGCCGCTGTCCTGCCTGTGGAGCAGTGGTAGGCCCATCTGATTTGTTCTGTGCCAACTGCGGGGCGGCCGTTTCGAATCAGCCTCCCACCTATCAGGGGCAGGTTGCGCAAACGCCAGGGCAGCGCTCCAAACTGGTTGCCGGCCTGTTGGGAATTTTTGTAGGCGGATTGGGAATTCACAACTTTTATTTGGGAAAAATCGGCATTGGCATTATTCAAATTGTAGTCACCCTAATTACCTGCGGTGTAGGCGCGCTATGGGGATTTATTGAAGGTATTCTGATCCTCTGTGACCGTATCACGGTAGATGGCGACGGAAAACCGCTGGCTCCGTAATGACTTTAAAAAACCCAAAACGGACTTACAGCCAAACAGGCTGTAAGTCCGTTTTTTATACTGCCGTGGCCAGTTCACCACACTGAAACTTTTTACTCAATTTCCGAATATCCCGGATATATATAATCAGGAACAAAACCGCTGCGCCTGCCCAGGCAAACGGTCCAGCCAAACAAACGCCCAAATATCCCAGAGGTATAGCCAGAATCAACGCCCCTACCAACCGGCATATCAACTCTACCGCGCTGCCCACCAGCACAATGCCCGTATTTCCAATTCCCTGAAGTGCACTGCGGAAAATAAAAATTGCGCTTAATGCCGGATAAAAACACACCGATACATTCAGATACCGACGGGAATACCGCACCACCTCTTCCACATTTTGCTCTCCCGCATCAATAAAGATATAAGTCAGACTTCGTCCGAACAAAATCATCAAAACAGCGCCTGCCGCAGAAATTAATAACAATATAATGGTAATTTTCTTTACTCCGTCCCGAATCCGATCAAGCTTCATTGCACCATAATTCTGACCTGTATAGGTGGCCAAGGTAAGTCCAAACGACATCATTACCTGTGAAACCATCTGCTCAATTTTACTGGCTGCCGTGTATCCTGCCACCGCAATGGCACCAAACCCATTTAAAATCGTTTGTACCGCCATGGCTCCTAGTGCAATGACCGAATTTTGTACCGCCATGGGTATGCCAAACCGTAAATGATACCAGGCAAAATTTCGGTCAAACCGCCAATCACTCTTTTTCAGCCGCAAAATAGGAAAATGTTTTCCCACATAAATCAAACATAAAAAACCCGATACCGCCTGGGAAAAGATGGTTGCCACCGCCGCGCCTGCAACTCCCATATGGAAATTTAAAATACATACAAAATCCAGAACAATATTTAATACCGAAGCCACCAGCAAAAAATACAGCGGTGTCTTGCTGTCGCCTAGAGCCCGGATTACACTGGATATGTAATTATAAAACATGGTAGCTGGCACACCCCAGAAGATGATTACCAAATACCGCCAGGCATCATCAATAATATCCTGAGGCGTATGCATGACTTCAAGGAGCCACCGGGCAGACAACGCACTCAAAAGGGTAAGTGCCACAGCAAAAGCCGCACTAAGCATGGCTCCCGTGGCCACACTTCGCCGTACATTTTCATTATCTCCCGCGCCAAACCGCTGAGATACCACAATGGCAAAACCACCTGCCAAACCCATAGCAAAACCCAAAATAAAAAAAGACAGTGCGCCGCTGGAGCCTACTGCTGCCAGTGCCTGCACCCCTATAGTACGACCCACAATAATGGTGTCTACCATAGAGTAAAACTGCTGAAAAATGTTCCCAATAATCAGCGGGATGCTAAACCATATCATCTGCTTTAACGGATTTCCCCTGGTCATATCCGTGGTTTTATCTTTCACTGCCTTTGTCACCGCCATACTGCTCTCTCCCTTCTTGTTTCTTCCAAACATATTTTAGATAGTTGCTACACTATACTACCATCTTTTAAGAATGTCAATAGGTTTTTTAAAATAAAATTGAATTCGTCAAAAATACAAGAAAGCTTATAAAACAACCCAAAAAATCCGTCATTTTACCAATACCAATTTCACAAGACAGCATGTGACTATTTTGCTTGACTTTAAGATAAAAATGCGGTAAAATAAAAGTTAACGTTTGTATCCAATTCGCTTGATAAGCCGATGGAGCAAACAGGCATTCAACAAGAGAGGGGTTTTTCTATGGATCGATATGAATCAAGTCAAACACGGCAAACGGTAGAAGCCAATATCCAGGCTTATATTAATCTCATCCACCAGCAGAATTCGGTATGGAATTCCATTCCTTCCCACTATTACAGTGACTACAACGTAAAGCGGGGCCTGAGAAATGCTGACGGCAGCGGTGTGCTGGCTGGCTTGACCACCATAGGCGAGGTGCACGGCTATGTCATGGACGAAGGCAATAAGGCCGCAGTAGAGGGAAAACTGCGCTATCGTGGTATTGACGTGGAAGATATTGTAAAAAATTGCCAAAAAGAACATCGGTTTGGCTTTGAAGAAACCGCCTTCTTGCTGATGTTTGGTTTTCTGCCCGACCGGGAAACGCTGGATCAATTTACTCAAGTGCTGGCAAGCCGCCGGGATCTGCCGTATGAATTTACCGAAGACATGATTTTTAAAGCGCCCAGCAAAAATATCATGAACAAACTGGGGCGCTGTGTGCTGGCTCTGTACTCCTATGATGACAATCCCGATGATATTTCGGTTGCCAATTTACTTCGGCAGAGCTTTGATTTGATTGCTCGGTTTCCCGTACTGGTAGCCAATGCCTATAGCTGTAAACGTCACTATTTTGACGGCGAAAGCCTGGTTCTTCACAATCAAAACCCGACCCTTTCTGCGGCGGAAAACTTTTTATATATGATCCGCCCAGATAACCGTTATACCCCGCTGGAAGCGGAGATACTGGATTTGGCGCTCATCCTGCAAGCCGAGCACGGCGGCGGAAACAACTCCGCCTTTACAGTACACGTCCTCTCCTCCACCGGCACTGACACCTATTCCGCCATTTCTGCGGCAGTAGGATCTCTAAAAGGGCCAAAACATGGTGGGGCGAATGACAAAATGCTGTCTATGATGAGTGAAATTAAAGCCAACGTGAAAAACTGGGAAGACGAAGATGAGGTTCTTGCCTATCTGAAAAAAATTCTGCGTAAAGAAGCCGGAGATGGCAAAGGCCTGATTTATGGTATGGGACACGCCGTATATACCATTTCAGATCCCCGTACCGGGATCTTGAAGGCCAAAGCGAAGGAACTGTCCGAAGTGACAGGCCATCAGAAGGAATTTGCCCTTCACGACCTGGTACAGCGGCTGGCGCCCCGCGCCTTCCTGGAAGAAAAAGGGCTGGAAAAGGACATCTGTGCAAATGTGGATTTTTATTCCGGATTTGTGTATCAGATGATGGGATTGCCCCAGGAATTATACACCCCCCTGTTTGCCATGTCCCGTATTGTGGGCTGGTGTGCCCACCGGATCGAAGAGGTCATGACAAGCAACAAGATTATCCGTCCCGCTTATAAGACCATTGCAAAACGACTTCCTTATACTCCCATTGACCAAAGAGAAAAACTGATGACCGACAATGCTGAATCATAAATAACTACCGCATAAAAAGCGACCCCAAGGGCAAGACAAATTTGCCCTTGGGGTCGTTTTATTATACTTTATTTATTTGCCAAGATAGGTAAAGTGCATATGATCCACCGTGCCGCTTACCCAGGCATTACCGCCCCAAAGCCAGCCATATTTGGCAAAGGTCTGGACTACAATGCCGTCCTCAGGGAAAGAATATACCGAAGAAGCCGGATCATAGAAGGTGCCTACCACTGCGCCGCTGGGATAAATACAGTAGTTTTCATTATAATTAAGATCTATCGCTGTCCCATAGTTATGATCGGAATAAGTTCCGCTGGACATAGCGTTTCTCCAGCCATACGCTGTCACATCCTTAAGCGGTGCTTTGACAGGAGAATTATAAATTTCATCAAAAATGGCAATAACGTCATCTTTCAGCACCGAATTGATCCTAAAGGTCAAAGTGGACGCATAGGGATTACCGGAATCATCCAGCTTCCACACCTTCACTGTCACCTCAGTCATATGTGCATCGGCTTCTTCCGCAGAGGTATACTTACCTCCATCTCCAAATACCCGCGCCTCCTTCTCGGCCGCTTCGCCAGATGCCAGCGTTTCTGAATAGGTCTTCAGCCGATACAGTCCATTCTCATCAGGAACCTGAAGCGGTGTCCCGCTGGGGGCATAACCTGCTGAGCCGCTGCCTCCCTGATTTGAAGCCAAGGTTTGGTTGATGTCCGGCGCATTGGGGTCATCAGCATTGGCCAACGCCACCGTAGCACCGCTGCTCAGCGTAATGGTTTTAATCAAGGTTTGAATCGTATTCCCTTTGGAATCCCGGGTCTGACGAAGCGCTGTCTGAATCTGTCCGTCAAAATCCCGACCGTAAGCAATAAAGCACCGGTATGCAATGATCGCCGCTTCTTCCCGGGTCACATTGTCATTAGGACGAAACGCTCCCGTTTCATAATCCCCAGCCATCAAATTGTTATCCAGCATAAATGCTACATGGTTCTGTGCCCAAGGCGCAATATCTCCCGCATCCGGCATTCCTTCAAATACATTCTCTGATGGGAAGTAAGGGCCTAATACACCCGCCGCATCAAGCAGGCTGGTAATAATCTTACACATTTCCTGCCGGGTCAGTGTCCCGGTCGGAAAGAAATGTCCTTCCCCGTCACCGCTGACCAATCCTGCATAATACGCCATATTGGGGAATGGGTCGTTGGTATCTAAAAACGGATTCTTAGAATGGGTAGATACATTTTCCGCGGTTATGGTAGCATATAAATTGACCGCCACATTAATAAAATCTCCCCGGCTGATCGGATCCTGATACGGTTTTTGAGAATATTCCTCAGAAATAATACTGAGTCTCATGGCGCCCTCCACTGCGCTGACCGCCCAATCACTGGGATCATAGGCAAACGCAGGCGTTATGACACTGCCCGCCGCCAGCATAACAGCCAGGACGCATATTAAAACACGTTTCATTGATATTCACCTCAAAAATGATTTTTTTGCCAAAAAACAGGACATTTTCAGGCAATACGAAGTAAGTATACCACACTTTTGCTTTTTTTTCAACTTTTCTCCGTGTTTCTTAACAGAATATTCACAGATATGTGAAAAAAAAGACAAATATTTTTTAAAAAATTCTTCTTCTGGATTGATTCACAGGGGAATATATGATACAATACTTTTTATTAAATTTTGAAGTGAGATGATAGAAAAAAATTATGCGAAAATTACTGCCTTATTTAAAGGGATATGAAAAAGAAAGTATTTTAGGCCCTTTATTTAAACTATTAGAAGCCTGCCTTGAACTGATTGTTCCCATTATCATGGCCGCCATCATTGATACTGGGATTCAAAGCCGAAACATCAGTTATATTCTCTCTATGGGAGGGATTTTGGTTCTTCTTGGAATTTTGGGCCTTTGCGCCTCGGTCACCGCGCAGTATTACGCCGCCAAGGCCGCCTTTGGCTTCGGTACTGCACTGCGTCGGGATATGTTTGCCCATATCAACCGCCTGTCCTTTTCCGAACTGGATCACGCTGGGCTTTCCTCCCTGATTACCCGGATCACAGTTGACATCAATCAGGCCCAAGCCGGCGTGAATCTTGCGCTTCGGCTTTTTCTGCGCTCCCCCTTTATTGTCATCGGAGCACTGATCATGGCTTTTACCATACACGTACAGATTGCCTGTATCTTCGCGATAACCGTTCCCGTTCTTGGACTGGTCATTTATCTGGTCATGGGCACCAGCATCCCCATCTATAAGAAAGCGCAGAAAAAACTGGAAAATGTTTCCTTGATTACGCGGGAGAACCTCACCGGCATTCGGGTAATACGCGCCTTTTCCAGACAGCATGAAGAGCAGGAACGTTTTCAAGGCGCCAACCGGGAGCTGAAAAAACTGCAGATTTTGGCCGGAAAAGTTTCTGCACTGATGAATCCGCTGACCTATGTACTGGTCAATGCCGCCATTATCCTGGTCATGTGGCAAGGAGCAAGTGTAGTCAATCAGGGCGGGATTACCCAGGGGGAGGTCATTGCACTGGTAAACTATATGACCCAAATCCTGCTTGCCCTGATTGCTTTTGCCCAGCTGATTGTTACCTTTACCCGCGGCACGGCTTCCGCCGCCCGGGTCAACGAAATTATGGAACTTACACCATCCATGACCGATCAGGGGAACCAGCCGCAAAATCCGGTTCCCGGCGCTCCCAAGGTGGAAATGAAAGACATTGACTTTTTCTATCAAGGCTCTCCGGAACCTGCACTGCAAAATATTTCCTTTACTGCCATGCCCGGCGAAACCATTGGAGTCATTGGCGGCACCGGGTCAGGCAAAACCTCGCTTATCAGTTTGATTCCACGGTTTTATGACATTGCAAAAGGAGTTGTCCTCATTGACGGCCGGGACGTGCGTGACTATCCCCTGTCCCAGCTGCGTGGCAAGCTGGGGATTGTTCCTCAAAGCGCCGTACTTTTCCGGGGGACCATCCGGGAAAATATGCAGTGGCGAAAAAAAGATGCCACCGATGAAGAAATATATCGGGCGCTGGAAATCGCCCAGGCAAAAGAAATCATAGATTCCAAAGAAGGCGGTCTCAATGCCTGGGTAGCCCAAGGCGGAAAGAATTTTTCCGGCGGCCAGAGACAGCGGCTGACCATTGCAAGAGCTCTGGTGGGGAATCCGGAAATCCTGATTCTGGACGACAGCGCTTCTGCCCTGGATTTTGCTACAGATGCCAAGCTCCGGCAGGCTATTGCTGAAAAAACCTCAGGTATTACCGTTTTCATGGTTTCCCAGCGGGTCTTTTCCATACGCAACGCAGACCGTATTCTGGTTTTAGACGACGGGAAGCTCGCCGGTATCGGAACACACGACCAGCTGCTTCAAACTTGTCCGGTCTACCGGGAAATCTGTCTTTCCCAGCTTTCTGAGGAGGAGGTGAAGCAGGCATGAATCGGAACGCAAAAGACAAAAGAAAAGAGACCCTTCTTCAGGTGATCCATCTGATTCGTCCGTACCGGGGGCAATTTATCCTTTCTCTGTTTTTGGCGGCGGTCACCGTGGCTCTCACTCTATATGCCCCTGTTCTCATCGGAGACGGGGTTGACCTGATTGTCGCTCCGGGAAAAGTTGATTTTAACGGTTTAATTCCTATTTTATGGAAAATTGGGGTGGTAGTTGCCCTCACCGGCTTGAGTCAATGGTTGATGAATCTGGTGCATAACCGCATTACGTTTAATGTGGTAAATGATATGCGCACCCAGGCATTTGCCAAGCTGCAGGAACTTCCGCTCAGCTTTACAGACAGCCATCAAAACGGCGACATCATCAGCAGGATCACCACCGATACCGATCAGTTTTCTGACGGATTGATCATGGGCTTCGCTCAATTATTTACAGGTGTGATTACCATTTTAGGAACACTGGGATTTATGGTCTCTGTCAATTTTAAAATCGCACTGGCCGTGGTGTTGATTACCCCGCTCTCTCTGTTTGTTTCCGCTTTTATCACCAAACGCACCTACTATATGTTCGGAAAACAATCTGAGGCACGGGGCGATATGACCTCTCTGGTAGAAGAAATGGTAGGAAACGCCAAGGTTGTCAAAGCCTTTGGCTATGAGGACGATGCCGAGCAACGTATGGCGGTCATCAACGAACGGCTGAGACAGTACGGCCAAAAAGCCGTATTTTTCTCCTCGCTGACCAACCCTTGTACGCGGTTCGTTAACAGTATGGTCTATGCCGTGGTGGGAATTGCCGGCGCCTTTGCCGTGCTGGCAGGCGGACTTTCTGTTGGACAGCTTTCCTGCTTCCTGACCTATGCCAACCAGTATACGAAACCCTTTAACGAAATCTCCGGCGTGGTCGCCGAACTCCAGAACGCCCTTGCCTCGGCCCAGCGGGTATTTGACCTGATCACACAGCCAGCGCAAACACCGGACAAACCGGATGCCAAGGTGCTGACCGATCCAGACGGGACCGTAAAGCTATCCCACGTCTATTTTTCCTATACCCCTGAAAAACCGCTGATTGAGGACTTTAACCTCTCCGTATCCCAGGGACAGCGTATTGCGATTGTAGGCCCCACCGGCTGCGGGAAAACCACTCTGATCAATCTTCTGATGCGTTTTTACGACACCAACCAAGGCGAAATTTTGATTAGCGGGATTCCAATTCGGAACATTACCCGACAGAGCCTGCGCCGGCAGTTTGGCATGGTTCTGCAGGATACCTGGCTGAAAACCGGAACGATACGGGAAAACATTTCTTATGGAAAACCCGATGCTTCCACTGACGAAATCATTGCTGCGGCCAAAGCCGCATATGCAGACGGATTTATCCGTCGTTTGCCCCAAGGCTATGATACCATGATTTCTCAGGAAGGGGACAACATTTCCCAAGGGCAAAAACAGCTTTTGTGTATTGCCCGGGCCATGTTATGCCTGCCCCAGATGTTGATTCTGGACGAGGCCACCTCCTCCATTGATACCCGAACTGAACTGCGGGTGCAACAGGCTTTTACCAAAATGATGCAGGGCCGCACCTGCTTTATTGTAGCACACCGGCTTTCTACTATTAAGGAAGCCGACAAGATTCTAGTAATGAAAGATGGGCACATTATCGAACAAGGACGGCACGAAGAGCTGCTTGCCGAAAACGGCTTTTATTCCCGGCTGTATAACAGTCAGTTTGCACAGGTCAAACGATCTTAAAAAATTTTTTAACAAAGGAGTTTATGTATGAAAAACAGAGAACGGTTTTCTTCCCGTCTGGGATTTATCCTCATTTCAGTGGGCTGTGCCGTAGGACTGGGGAACGTCTGGCGCTTTCCCTATATTACCGGAAAATACGGCGGCGCGGCTTTTGTCCTGATCTACCTTATTTTTCTGGCCATTCTGGGACTTCCCATCATGGTCATGGAATTTGCAGTGGGCCGTGCCAGCCAGAAATCCATTGCCAAAAGCTATCACGTCCTGGAACCCAAGGGCACAAAATGGCACTGGGCAGGCTATGTAGCAGTGGCGGGAAATTATATGCTGATGATGTTCTATACCACCATCGGCGGCTGGATGCTTGCTTATACGGTCAAAACCGCCATGGGCGAATTTTCCGGTCTCTCCGCAGAAGCAGTGGGCGGTGTTTTTACTTCCATGCTGGGCCAGCCCGGCTATATGCTGTTCTGGATGCTTGTGACAGTGATTCTTAGTTTTGGCGTATGCAGTCTGGGACTGCAAAAAGGAGTGGAACGGATCACCAAAATCATGATGAGCTGCCTTTTCCTGATTCTTCTTGTGCTTTGTATCCGGAGCGTAACACTGCCCGGCGCCATGGAAGGGATCCGGTTTTATTTGGTGCCTGATTTTCAAAAAATGTGGGAAAATGGATTTGCAGATGCAGTCTTTGCCGCCATGGGTCAAGCCTTTTTCACCCTGAGCCTGGGCATCGGCGCCATGTCCATCTTCGGAAGCTATATCAGTAAGGAACGGGCGCTTTTGGGCGAATCCCTGAACATCTGTATTTTAGATACTGTGGTGGCGCTTTTGTCCGGACTTATTATCTTTCCCGCCTGCTTTGCCTTTCAGGTCAATCCGGGCGAGGGTCCCGGGTTGGTTTTTGTGACCCTTCCCAACATCTTTAACCAGATGGCCGGCGGCCGTCTCTGGGGATCCCTGTTTTTCCTTTTCATGAGCTTTGCCGCCCTTTCCACGATTATTGCGGTATTTGAAAATATTCTCAGCTGTACCATGGATATGTTTGACTGGAGCCGGAAAAAAGCAGTGCTGATCAATGCCGTTTTAGTGACACTGCTTTCCCTGCCCTGTCTGCTTGGATTTAACCTTCTCAGCGGTTTTGCACCCTTTGGAGAAGGAACCACCATACAGGATCTGGAAGATTTTATTCTCTCTAACAATCTTCTGCCTTTGGGGAGCCTGGTTTTTCTGCTGTTTTGTACGACTCGTTATGGCTGGGGATTTCAAAATTTCCTCAAAGAAGCCAATACCGGAACAGGACTCAAGTTCCCTGCACGGCTCCGCTTTTATGTCAGTTATATTCTTCCGCTGATCGTAATTTTCATTTTTATTTTGGGGTACTGGCAAAAATTTGCATAAATTGAAAAACGTGCGGGCTTTTTGAGCTCGCACGTTTTTTTTCGTTGAAAAAGCGGCATTATTCTCACCGCCAAAATTTTTCTATGTATGTTGCCACACCTTATCTTTCGCTTTTCTCTATTTCTGCTCCATCTGGTTCCGGCTAGACAAAAGCATCTCTATCTGGCTTTCCCCAAAAATCCGGATTCCATTTTGAGAAAGCAGGTCTGCCGCCGTACCGTTTCCATCTGTCAAATTCTTACTAAAACTGCCATCATAAATCCTGCCAAAGCCACAGGAGGGGCTGCGTTCCTTGAGCAAAGCAAAATCACATGAAAACAATCGCGCCATTTTCAACGCTTCCTCTGCCCCCTTTTGATACTGCATCGTCACATCTATGCCGTCTGAAGCCATCACCCGTCCAGCTCTGCGCTCTGCCGGCGGCCGGGGCGTGGTCAGCCCCCCCAGCTGCTCCGGACATACAGGTATCAAATGAAACCGGCTTTGCAGCTGCCGGATCTGCTCCAGCGGCAAAGGTTTTTCCTTTCCGTCATATCTACAGCACAGTCCCAACAGACAGCCGCTGATCAAAAGATTCATTTGCCCGCCCCCTTTATTTTTTACCTTAACACAGACCAAAGTAAATGTCAAGAAGCTATAAAAGCTCTTCGATACTAAATCCCTCTTGATGTGGAAGATGCTTCATCTGCATCTGAAGCATAATAAATTCACCAATAAAATCCTCCCGGGCTCCAATCTGGGCATATTTCATACTCTGCCGCATGGAAATTTCAATTTCCTCTATCTGAGCTGTGTCAATGGTAAGGCAGGCCCAAAACCGGCTTTTGTTCCACCTCTGCTGCAATTGATCCAGTTGATTCTGTATCTCCTGCCAATTATTTTCATCAAACCGGGTTTCTATATTCTCGCATATTCTACTGACATCCTTATCCAGCTTTCGGATCTGATAAAAATGAAAACCAATAAACCCAACCAGCAAAACAAAAATACAAATGATTGCCACCATACGATTCACCGCTTTTTGCCTCCTTTTTCCTTCGGTATGAGTACCACCTTACCGCTGTCCTGCTCAAAGCTCAGATAAAAAACCTCACGCCAATGCTTTAGCCTCTCTTTGTTCAGCTGTTTATACAGCCACTCCTCATTCAGCCCAAGCCTTTTTAAATTTGTGCGAACCAGAGTACCATTGTCCACAATCACATAGGACATCCGTACCGGTTCCGGTTTCTGCTGTAAATCTGGCGGCGTGACCGGACTACTTTCGGCGTTTAAGATAACACTGACCTTTCCGTTGGTTTCCATCATGACATAATCTACCTGTGACAAACTGACCGCCCCATTGTTCCGCAATTCCTCCATTAAATCGGCCACATTGAACCTCTGCCGCTTCATTTCCTGCTGATGCAGCTTTCCTTTTTGAAAGAACATACTGGGCCGGCCATAAAGCAACGTTCTGACCCCCATGCTTCGGTAAGCAAGATCAGACAAAACCACCTCTAAAATCATGAGAATCAAAATGGCAATCACACTGGTACTGAGCGGCACGCCGGTATTGGTAATAGGCATTGCCGCGATTTCGGAGATGATAATGGTAACCACCAGCTCCGATGCCTCCAATTCTCCAATCTGCCGCTTTCCCATCAGCCGCAGTGTCAAAACAACAAAAATATACATCACTATGGTACGCAGTACAACAATTCCCATACCCTCACCTCGCATATAGTATGAAGCAAATTAGGAAAATTTATGTATTCCTCCCATACTGTTACAAAAAGAAAAGAAAAAGCAAATAAAGAACTTTACAAACCCAGGCAAAAGAAGTATAATAGCCATATGTGAAATTATTGCAATGGAGGAAATGAAATGTTTATTGGAATCGATTTAGGCGGAACAAATATTGCGGTGGGTCTGGTAGATAATACCCCCAGCGTTATCGCTCAAGCTTCCCGTCCCACAAATGCCAAACGCCCTTATCAGGAAATCATTAGGGATATGGCTGAATTATGCAAAGAGGTGACAGAAAACGCCGGCTATACTATGGCGGATATTCAGGGAATTGGGGTTGGAAGCCCCGGAACCATTGACAGTACCAATGGCGAAATTGTATATGCGAACAACCTGGACTGGCACCATGTTCCTCTGGTGAAAGAACTGAAAACCTATTATCCAGATATTCCTATGGCAGTGGAAAATGACGCCAACGCGGCCGCATACGGAGAATATATTGTAAACGGCGACAACACAGAAAGCTTTCTTGCCATTACACTGGGCACCGGTGTAGGCGGTGGTATTGTACTGGATAAAAAAATATACCGCGGCTTTAACGGCGCAGGCGGTGAAATTGGGCATTTTACTCTGGTTCACAACGGCGAATACTGCACCTGCGGAAAAAAAGGCTGCTGGGAAGCCTATGCTTCCGTAACCGCACTGATCCGTCAAACGGAAGCTGCCATCAAGGCAAACCCCGACAGCCTGATGCGAAAGAAAGCCGAAGAAAATGGTTCCGTCAGCGGTAGAACCGCTTTTGAAGCCGCCAAGGAAGGCGACGCGGCAGCACAACAGGTAGTCGATACTTATCTTGAATATGTGGCAGATGGTATCTCCAGTGTGATTAATATTTTCCAGCCTAATGTACTGGTAATCGGCGGCGGCATCAGCCGGGAAGGCGACTATATGCTCAAGCCCATTCAACAATACATTGATAAATATACCTACTGCAAGGATATTCCGCAGACACAGCTGAAAATTGCAACCCTGTTTAACGATGCCGGCATCATAGGCGCCGCACTGGCCTCTGCGATGTAACATCAATACACAAAAAACACAGGACTTTCGCTTGTGCAAAAAAGCACAGGCGAAAGTCCCTTTTTTTAATCCATACCTTTTTTCTTCCGTAAGAATGCATCCGGCTCCACCGGCTGGTCCATCTTGATATAAACCGTGCTTTGCGGCCGGTTTGCTACTTCAATTTCCTTCCCATCTTCTGCACGCATCTCCGTCACTGTCTGCGTAAAAAACTTTCCGGTCGGGCCCAGCACCTCCACAGTGCTTCCTTTGAAAAACCGGTTCTTCTGTACCACAGCCGCCATTTGGGTCTTGGGATCATAGCCTGTTACCACACCTACCATATCATATTCCCGAATATAAGAACTGCTGGCATAATTCTGGGAAGACGCATCTGCCTTTCCGAAATAAAACCCGGTAGTATAGCCACGATGACTCACCTTTTTCAGCTCTTCCAGCCACTGGGGATCAAAAACATAATGCTCTGGATCTGCCATATAGGCGTCAATCGCCTGCCGGTATGCCTTTATTACCGTGGCAACATAAAACTCCGACTTAACCCGCCCTTCAATCTTAAAGCTGGTGAGTCCTGACTCCATCAGCTTATCAATATGTTCAATCATGCACAAATCCTTGGAATTATAAATAAACGTCCCTCGCTCATTTTCAAAAACAGGCATATACTCCCCGGGACGCTGCTCTTCCATTAAATAATATTTCCAGCGGCATGGGTGGGCGCACTTTCCGCCGTTGCCATCCCTTCCAGTCATATAATTGCTGAGCAGACACCGTCCGGAATAGGAAATACACATGGCGCCGTGGACAAAGGCCTCCAATTCCAGCTCCGGCTGAACACGTTGGCGGATCTCTTTGATTTCCTCTAAAGACAGCTCCCGCGCCACAATTACCCGCTTTGCTCCCATCTGACACCACACACGGGCGCTTTGATAATTGACATTATTGGCCTGGGTGCTGATGTGAATATCCAATTCCGGCGCAATCTCTCTAGTGACCGAAAACATTCCCAAATCCGATAGGATTACCGCGTCAATGCCAGTATCCTTCACCAGATGCAAATAATCTGCATATTCATCCATATCCCGGTTATGAGGAATGATATTGGCAGTCAAATATACCTTCTTTCCCCGTTCATGGGCAAAATCAGCACCCTGCCGCATCTCCTCCGCCGTAAAATTATCCGCCGCCGCCCGCAGAGAATATTCTTCTCCGCCAATATATACAGCGTCTGCACCATAAATCAACGCCTTTTTCAATTTTTCCAAATTTCCTGCAGGCGCCAAAAGCTCCGGTTTTTTCATACTGCTCCTCCTTCTTATGCAAAAAAAGCACTTCGAAAATCCGGATTCCCGAAGTTCCGAAGCGCTCCTTTCTCTCTATTCCTTATCCCTATAACTCAATAGCTTGTGCCAAAATACTCACAAACACCTCTTGCAATTCCTTCCGCATATGCCCACTGACTGTCCTCACTGCGCAGCACGGCCGCATCTGCCGCCGTATCAATAAAGGCAGTTTCCAGAAGAGCGGCTACCATGGAAGTATACCGCAGAACTGCAAAGCTTGCAGATTTCACACCGCGATCCGATAAACCGACTTTGGAAACCACGTTTCTTTGAATCAGTGACGCCAGCTGTTTTCCACCTTCAGAACCGTTATAATAATAGGTCTCGGTTCCCGTACCGCCGCCGGCGTTACAATGAATGGACAGGAACAAATCCGCTCCCGCATTATTGGCAATTTCTGCCCTGCGCATTAAGCTTGCGCTGACCGATTCTGTAGATACGTTTTCCATCACACTGTTTCGAGTCATAATCACCGTAAATCCACGGCTTTCCAGCAATGTTTTGGCTTTTTCTGCAATATAATAAGTAATATCCTGCTCTCTCAAGCCGTTACCAACTGCACCCGTATCCGTACCGTTATAGTTATGTCCGGCATCCAGCACCACCGTCCATTGTCCGGATCCGCTGGGCTGTACCGGGGCTGGTACAGGAGTAGGTACCGGCGTTGGCACCGGAGTAGGTTCCGGCGTTGGTACAGGAGTAGGTACCGGCGTTGGCACCGGAGTAGGTTCCGGCGTTGGTACCGGAGTAGGTACCGGTGTTGGCACCGGGGTAGGTTCCGGCGTGGGTACCGGCGTGGGTACCGGTGTCGGTTCTGGGGTTGGTACCGGGGTGGGTTCCGGCGTTGGCACCGGAGTAGGCTTTGGCGTAGAAACTGGGGTTGGTTCCGTTACCGCTGCATTCCCCATGGAAATCGCATCCTGGGGACTATCTTCTGCTTCTCCCGTTACCAGCATAGCGTTATATACTACCTGCGCCACAAAAGCACGGTTTGCTGACTGGCTGACCTTTACCTTGGTTCCATTGAGCAATTCATACTTCTGTGCTACATTCAAATATCCTGAATACCACATAGGACCAACGGCCGCCAGAGATTCATCCCCCACACCGGAGGAACAAACCACCATTTTAACCGCCTGTTCATTGGTCACATAATCATTGGGGCGAAACGTTCCATCTTCCATACCATTTATGTATCCGTTTTCATAACAAAAAGAGATATACGGTACTGCCCAGCTGCCTGAATCCACATCCGGAAACGGAAGGGGTTTGGGCGTGTAATAATTTGCGTTATATCCGTTGGCACGTGCAAGGAACGCACAAAATTCAGCCCGGGTAGTATTGTCACCCGGTGCGAAAACACCGTCGCCCCGGCCCTGAATCACTCCAACATTGCTCAATTTATCCACCGCTTTATAATAAGAAGCAGTTATCGGTACATCTGAAAATTCCAATCCAAAAACCTGCATTGGAACTGCAAGCATCAGCAGAGCAAGCATCAGCAAGACTGCTACTGACCTTTTGCGTTTGTGCATTCATGATCACCTCATAGTTGTGTCTTTTTCGCCTATTTTTTACCATAAGCGAAAGCCGCTTGTCGCAAAACGACTGTGTTTATTATACCATATTTGAGGCTAAAAATCAAGCAAAATGGCCTTTTTCTCAAACGCAGTCCTTGTTTTCTCCTGTTTTTTGTGAGTTTTTACCAAATTTTTATTTGTTTCTTTTTTCCCCATTTTTTCCTGCCCTACCGCATGATAAAGTACGCCGAAAAGACTTTTCCCCTAAATCTTGTGTTACAAAATGATGACAGCTTCTTTTTTCTTTTTCCTTTGTCTATGACCCAAAATAAAAAAAATGTTTAAAATTTTGTGCAACTTTTTTCCTCCTTTCCATTTAATTTAAAATTTTCTTCAAAAAAAATAATATATATTAAATTTTTATACTAAAATAATTTGACAGGCGTAATTCAGTATAGTATACTTTTTTTGGTGATATTATGATTCGAACTGACGTTGCCTGCTGTTTTACCGGACACCGCGAAATTCCCACCGAGGATCTTTATATGCTGGTTCATAAACTGGAACTGAAAATCCGGGACCTGATACAAAACGGATCCGCAGATTTTATAACCGGAGGGGCCAGAGGCTTTGACACCCTTGCCGCCGGTACGATACTAACGCTGCGGAATGAATTTCCTCACATCCGCCTGATTCTCGCCCTGCCATGCAAAGAACAGACCAAAGGCTGGAAAACAGCAGATGTATTGCTCTACCAACAAATTATGCAGCAAGCGGACATCGTGCATTATGTTTCTGAAAGCTATGACCGTGGATGTATGATGCGCCGTAACCGTTTTATGGTGGACCACAGCCGCCGCTGTGTCTTTTATTTGACTCACCGCAGAAGCGGCACCTATAAAACAGTGGAATATGCCATGCAGCAAAGTTTGACGCTTTATAATATATTGATATAAAAGACTGCCGCCAGTGCAAAAACACCAGCGGCAGTCTTTTTATTCGATATTCCAAATGGAAAAACTTCCAATCTATTCAAATCGTCTTAGTTTTTCTCCCAGAAGTGGCTGAATCGTTACGGTTTTGGTCTTTTTCTCTTCCTCCTTTAAATACGGAACCGATAGCCAGCACCCCAAACCGTTTCTATGTATTTCTGTCCGGCCGAATTCTTCTCGATCTTATCCCGAATCCGCTGGATATGTACCGTTACCGTAGACACGTCACCCATGGCATCCATACCCCACAGCCGGTCAAACAACCGTTCCTTGCTGAAAACAATGTTTGGATTTTCCGCCAGAAACAGCAAAAGCTCAAATTCCCGTACCGGCATGGCGACCTCTTTGCCACCTACATAGACACGGTGGGCTTCTTTGTCAATTTTTAAATCCCGAACCTGAATAATATTGGATTTCTTTGCCGCGTTTTTGCTGACCAGCTTTTCATACCGGGCAATATGGCTTTTTACCCGCGCCACCAGCTCGGATGGGGAAAAGGGTTTGGTCATATAATCATCGGCTCCCAGACCCAGGCCCCGAACCTTATCAATATCCTCGCTTCGGGCTGAAAGGAAGATAATCGGGATATCCTTCTCCCGGCGCAGTTCGCTGCAAACGGAAAAACCATCCCGCCCGGGAAGCATAATATCCACAATGACCAGGGCATAATCCTCCTGCATCGCCATTTTCAAGCCGCTCTCGCCGTCGGCGGCGATGTCGCATTCAAAACCGTTCACCTGCAGATAATCCCGCTCCAGCTCCGCAATGCTCTTGTCGTCTTCGATAATCAAAACCTTCATACCCCGTCTCCTTCCTTTTTCTTTTCCGCGCAAGGCAAAAGAAGAATGACTTCCGTCCCCTGCCCTTTCTCGCTTCGAATCCATATTTTCCCGCCGTGGTCCTGCACAATCTGCCGGCAGATAGCAAGTCCCAGCCCGTTTCCTTCAATTTTGCTGTTCCTGGACGGATCCCCCCGGTAAAAACCTTCAAATACCCGGTTTAGATCCTCTTGGGCAATGCCAGTGCCCTCATCTGTAAAAGAAATCATGGCGCCGTGCGCCGTAAGCTTGCCGCTGACGCAAAGACTGCCGCAGTCTGGCTTTTTATATTTAATGGCATTGGTAATCAGATTGGCAAATACCCGCCGCATTTTTTCCTTATCCAGTTTTCCCGGCGCCGCCTCTGGCGCAATATCATAGGTCAAACGCATCCCGCTGTGCTGGAGATCCAACGCAAATTCCTCTGTCACTTCTTTTAGGAAAAGAAAAATATCCGTATTTTCCATATGATATAGCACCCGCTTCATCTCCAGCTTGGAATAAAGGGAAAGATTGTCCGCCATCAACTCAATGGCGTCCGCCTTGGCACGTACCGTAGTTAAATACCGCTCCATCTTCTCCGGCGTGTCCGCCACGCCGTCTAAGATTCCTTCCACATACCCTCGTATGGAGGTGATGGGGGTCTTGATGTCATGGGAAATGTTTGCAAGCAGCATCCGCTGTTCCTGCTCGCGCTCCAGGTTTTCGTTTACCGTGGTCTGAAGCTTGAGCCGGAGCGCTTCAAATGATTTGCAGAGCTCCTGCAGTTCCTTATCGGCAGATCCGGTAAATTCGTAAGAAAGATTTCCGTTTCTCATATATTCCATAGCAGTATTAAGTTCCTTTAAAGGCCGCAGGATACTGTGAGACAAATATGCAGTAATAATGACACCGGTGGAAATAACCACCGCTCCGGCCATGACCGCCCAAATAACCAAAAATCGCATAATCACCGGGTCAGAGATTTCCAAACCATCGGTTAAAGACAATTCCACCGTGGGATGCAGCAACGCAAAAGCTGCCATCATAATTACCGAGAGCAAAAGAATCAGCGCCACCGGAATCACCAGCATAACCACCATACAAATCAATAATTTCCGCTGAATGGACAAAGGATCACCTTCTTTGGACCATTTTGTTAAATCTCACGCCGCAGGAATAAATAATAGCCGCCGCTGAAAAATACCAGTGCATATCCCGCCAGCAATGCGGTTTTTGCCGTGAGCGCACCAACAGGGAGCATATGCCCCAGCCAAAGGCTGTGCCATTTCATGTATCCGGTAAACAGCATTCCGCTCAGATTGGGAATAAAGATACCTGCAACGTATAACACTCCATAGACTATTATACACAAAAACATGGCCAATGTCGAGCCTTTTCCAATCTGATTGATAAAAGCCGCCATTAAAATAACCACAAACATGGGGACAATGTCCAAAAGATAGGCAAAAAATGCGTAACCCAGGCTTCGGATTTTCCCCGCAATCAGCAAATCCAAAACGCCGGAAGCCGCAAACAGTACCAACAAATACACCAGCGCAAGCAGGGTCACCGCTGTCAATTTGGACGCATAAATTTTAATCCGGCTTACCGGCCGGATTAAAACGGCCTTCATGGTCATTTCCTGATATTCGGTGGAGAACAGATCGCACACCGCCATCATAACAACCAGCGGAATCAAAAATTCAATAAACAGGGTCATCATAGCCATAGGGGCACTGGATCCGGAAATATTAAAGCTGCCGCCGCTCAGCCTGCCGACCACCGTCTTTCCCAAAACATTAAACAGACTGATGGCGATCCCAATCAGCAAAAATACCAGATACTTCTTCCTGTGCAGCAGCTTGGTGCACTCGTTGATTACCGAAACAAAAAACTTTTTCACAGTACGACACCCCCTCTCTTTTCCCGGACTACGAACAGAAAATAATCCTCCAGCGTGGGCTGGAATTCCAGCGCTTTTTCCATTGGCTCAAAGGTCAGCATTTGGCCCTCATGCAGAACCGCAACCTTGTTGCAGGTTTTCTCTAGTTCCGACGCAATATGACTGGACACCAAAAAGGTCACGCCACGCTCTGCGGCAAGCTTGGTAATAATTTCCCGCACCTGAATAATTCCTTCAATATCAAGGCCGTTTGCCGGCTCGTCCAAAATCACCAGCTCCGGATCCGACAGCAGGGCAAGGGCAAGACCCAGCCGCTGTTTCATTCCCAAAGAAAACCGTCCCGCTTTGTCATTCCGATACCGATCCAGATGCACCAGGGTCAAAATATATCGGATCCGGTCGTTATCTACATTGTCATAATAACGCGCCGCCATTTTCAAATTTTGCCACGCCGTCAAATTCCCATAAAGAGCAGGCATCTCAATCAGACACCCCACCTTCTCCATCGCCTTTTCATGGTCTTCCTGAATCTCTGTGCCAAAAATTTTGACTGTGCCGGAATTTGGCACGGAAAGTCCAGTCACCACCCGCATGGTGGTAGTCTTTCCGGAACCGTTGGGGCCAAGCAGTCCCACCACATCACCCCGGTCTACCGTGAGATTCACTTCTTCCACGCCGCGGCCGTTTTTATACAGCTTTTTTAAATTCCTGATTTCAAGTACATGCTCCATATCTCTCTCCAATCCGCCGCTTGCGGCCATTTTATCTGTACGCCGCAAAACAGAGCCGAAATTTGGCTCTGTTTCGCATTATATATTTGGAAGGGTTTTTGTTTTGCTTTTCTTATTATTCCGCCCCAGAATTTTCCCCGCCGTTCATCACAGCCAGTTCCTTTCCGTTCTGGTCAATAATCCGAACCGTATTGCCGTAAGAAGCCTCTTCTTCCGCCTGCGCACGGATCTCCGCCTGCTCCTCCTCGGAAGCTTCCATATTAATAACATAGGTGCTATCCCCTCTGTCAAAAATCCGCAGATCCGGAAGGGCGTAAATATCCATAGGCGTAATGGCAGTAGTGCCGTAATCCGAGAAATCCGCATTGAGGGTAAATTCCATGGTATGAGCATTTCCCTGTGCGTCAAAACCGGTAAAGGAAACACTGCCGTTTACATGCACCGGAAGTCCGCTTTCGTTCACTGTCATACTGCCGTTTGCACTGTCGATCACCGGGTCACCACCGGCAAACATGCTGTCATACAAAATATCATCGATACTCTGATAGTCCGCAGCAGACCCGTTCTCTTCCCGATATTCTCTGGAAACTTCCACAGAATTTTTGATAGAAGATACCGCCAGCGAAACACCTGATGCTACCAAGTCCGGCATCTGGTTTCCGGTCAAAGATGCCTGATAGGTACGTAAGCCATCCGCAGAGTCTACCTGGATAATGCTGTTTTTCAGATCCCCTACCAAAGTGTCACACAGCTTCTCACCAAAGGTAATGGCTTTCTCTGCCATATCACTGCCGCCGCCGATAAAGGAACCGTCATCGGTGTTGACCTCTACCCCGTTTACCATATTAGGATAAATTTTATTAGCGCTGCTGTATTGTTCTCCATCTTCATTGGTGTGAACATAGACGCTCAAACCATCCTGCTGGATGCTCTCCCGTTTCGAAACTTTGGGTTCGCCTCCCAGCTCATAATAATAGGCATTCTCCATCATATCATACCGCGCCGGATTGCCGCCGCCGTTGGTCTGGTATACGCCCTTAGATTCCGTTATCGGATTGCCGTCCAGCTTGACCGCAACCTGATAATTCGTACTGAAATTGGTTTCAAAAAGCAGCTGCTTGGCTGCGTTCTTGCAGACGCTGTAACCGCTCGCGTTATCGTAATTGGCAAACGCCGCTGCGGTCAATAGCACTGCGCCCACCCCAAAGCAAAGGGCTGTTTTTAAATACTTATGTTTTTTAAATCCTTTCATGAGATTCCTCGCCTTTCCGGCTCACTTTTTTCAGGCTGCGGAGACTGTGAGCCAATGTCCCCGGCACCGCTGTGCCTGCCTTATTGTCCCAAGGCTCAAACCGACCGGTCCGATTTCTGTTTCCTTCTGACAATACCTATTATAGACCGGGGTTTTATATTTTCTCTAAAACAAACCTAAATATTTTCTAAACTTTTTCAACGATTTTCTTAAGAATGTTATCCCGCCGTTTAGAAATTCCAGAGCAAAATCAAAAAGGACTTGCACCTGTGGGGTATCCATGGTATAATATATAGGTTCATTTTGAATGGAAGTTAGGATGCAAACAGAGAGGAGCAATTGTTATGGGCAAAGAGCTGCCAAAAACCTATGACCCCAAACAGGTCGAGGAACGTATTTATCAAAACTGGGTGGACAAAGGGTATTTCCATGCAGAAGTCGATGAGAGCAAAAAACCGTTTACCATCGTCATTCCGCCGCCCAACGTCACAGGGCAGCTGCATATGGGACATGCCCTGGACGAAACCTTTCAGGATATATTGATCCGTGCCAAGCGGATGCAGGGCTATAACGCCCTTTGGATTCCGGGTACGGACCATGCTGGCATTGCCACACAGATCAAGGTGGAAGAGGACCTTCGGGTCAATGAACATCTGACCCGGTATGACCTTGGCCGGGAAGAATTTTTAAATCGGGTATGGGCATGGAAAGAAAAGTTCGGCAGCCGCATCATCAACCAGCTGAAAAAGATCGGCTGTTCCTGCGACTGGGACCGGGAACGCTTTACCATGGACGAAGGCTGCAGCAAGGCCGTCAAAGAAGTGTTTGTCAATCTCTATCACAAGGGTCTGATCTATCAGGGAAACCGGATCATCAACTGGTGCCCCAGCTGTACCACCGCCCTGTCTGACGCAGAGGTGGAATATGCTGAGCAGGACGGCTTTTTCTGGCATATCAAATACCCGCTCAAGGACGGCAGCGGCTTTGTAGAAATTGCCACCACCCGCCCCGAGACCTTACTCGGCGATACGGCAGTAGCCGTACACCCGGACGATGAAAGATACAAGTCGCTGGTGGGTAAAATGCTGATTCTGCCGCTGGTGGGCAGAGAGATCCCGGTGATTGCCGATGAATATGTGGATATGGAATTTGGTACCGGCTGTGTGAAAATCACCCCGGCCCACGATCCCAACGACTTTGAAGTAGGCCTGCGGCACAACTTGGAACAAATCAAAGTATTAAACGATGACGCTACCATCAACAGCTTCGGCGGAAAATATGAGGGTATGGACCGCTATGAAGCCAGAAAAGCCATTGTTAAAGACTTGGAGGATGCGGGCCTTTTGGTCAAGGTGGTTCCCCACACCCACAACGTGGGTCAGTGCTATCGCTGTGGCACGACCGTAGAGCCTATTACCTCCAAACAGTGGTTTGTCAAAATGGCGCCGCTGGCTGAGCCTGCCATGCAGGCCGTTATTGACGGCAGAACCCGGTTTGTTCCGGATCGGTTTTCCAAGACCTATCTCCACTGGATGGAGAATGTGCATGACTGGTGCATCTCCCGTCAGCTTTGGTGGGGACACCGGATTCCCGCCTATTACTGTCAGGACTGCGGAGAAACGGTGGTTTCCAAAGAAGACGTCACCATCTGCCCCAAATGCGGCGGCAGCATGAAACAGGACGAGGACGTGCTGGATACCTGGTTCAGCTCTGCGCTCTGGCCGTTTTCCACCCTGGGCTGGCCGGAAAAAACCAAAGAACTTGCTTATTTTTATCCCACCGATACGCTGGTTACCGGCTATGACATCATCTTTTTCTGGGTGGCCCGCATGATGTTCTCCGGCCTTGAGCATATGGGAGAAGTTCCCTTTAAGCACGTCTATATTCACGGGCTGGTACGGGATTCCCAAGGCCGGAAAATGAGCAAATCCTTAGGTAACGGTATTGACCCGCTGGAGATTATTGACAAATACGGTGCAGACGCCCTGCGTTTTACCCTTGCCACCGGAAACTCGCCGGGCAATGACATGCGTTTTTACATGGAACGGGTGGAGGCAAGCCGGAACTTTGCCAACAAGATCTGGAACGCTTCCCGGTTTGTACTGATGAATCTTGATATTGACACCTGCTCCCTCCCTCAACCGGATGCCCTGCATCTGGAAGATCGCTGGATTCTGCACGAATACAATGAGCTGGTCAAAGAAGTAACCGAGAACCTTGACAAATACGAGCTGGGCATTGCGGTTTCTAAGCTTTATGACTTTATTTGGGACAGCTTCTGCGACTGGTATATCGAATTGGTAAAACCCCGGTTCTCTGAGGGCGGAGAAAACAGCAAGACTGCACAGCAGGTACTGACCTATGTTCTGTCAAACACCTTAAAGCTGCTGCATCCCTTTATGCCCTTTATCACCGAGGAAATCTGGCAGGCCCTGCCCCATGAAGGCGAAAGCATTATGATTTCCGCTTTCCCCGTATACAATCCGGCCTTCCAAAACGAAGCCGCACAGGCAGATATGCAGATGATTATGGAATCCATCAAGGGTCTGCGCAACATTCGCAGTGAAATGAATGTTCCGCCCTCGAAGAAATCCACCTTATATATCGTCACTGATAAGGAAGCCGTCTTTACCGCCGGCATTCCGTTTTACACCAAACTGGCATCTGCCAGTGAGGTTCTGATTCAAAAAGACCACTCCGGCGTTCCGGAAAACGCCGTTTCGGTAGCAGCTCCCGGTGCGGAATTGCTTCTGCCGCTGGATGAATTGGTAGACAAAGAAAAAGAAACCGCCCGGCTGAATAAAGAAAAGACCCGTCTGGAAAATGAGATCAAACGGGTAGAGGGCAAGCTGAACAACAAGGGCTTTACGGAAAAAGCCCCCGCCGCCGTGGTAGAGGAAGAACGCAAAAAAGGCGAAAAATATAAGGCCATGCTGGAAACCGTAATGGAAAGCCTGGCAAAACTGCAATAACCGGAGGCTGTCATGAGAGAGATTACCGCTGAACAAATCATACAAACCGTCAGGGATATGTGCATTGAGGCCAACTGCAACCTAAACGCTGACGTGCACTGTGCCCTAAAGCAGGGCCTTGCACGTGAAACCAACGAAACCGCCAAATCCATGCTGACCGATATTTTGAAAAATGCGGAAATTGCAAAGGAAGAGCAAATCCCCATCTGCCAGGATACGGGAATGGCTGTCTTCTTCCTGAAGCTGGGGCAGGAGGTACATATCACCGGCGGGCTTTTGACCGACGCCATCAACGAGGGCGTGCGCAAAGGCTATGCCGAAGGGTATCTGCGAAAATCGGTGGTAGCCGACCCGATTCGCCGAGGTAACACCGGCGACAATACCCCGGCGGTGATCCACACGGAGATCGTCCCCGGTGATCGGCTGGAAATTGAGCTCGCTCCCAAGGGCTTTGGAAGCGAAAACATGAGCCGGATCAAAATGCTCAAACCCTCTGAGGGACTAGAAGGCATTATTGATTTTGTAGTAGAAACCGTGCGGATTGCAGGGGGCAATCCCTGCCCGCCTCTGGTTGTGGGCGTGGGGATCGGCGGCACCTTTGAAAAATGTGCCCTCCTTGCCAAATCCGCCCTTTTGCGGGAGATTGGATCCCAAAACCCGGATCCCTATTATGCAGAGCTTGAAAAAACCTTGCTTGAAAAGATCAACGGCCTTGACATCGGCCCTCAGGGTTTTGGCGGCGTGACCACTGCACTGGGCGTGCAGGTGGAAACCTTTCCCACCCACATTGCCGGTATGCCATGTGCCGTCAATATCAGCTGCCATGTGACCAGACATGTGAGCAAAATCCTGTAACCTAAGCACAGATGTTCACCGCCTCGTAGGCGGCGGATTCCATTTCAGGGTTTCAGAGGGAGGTATCATCTCCCTCTAAAACCCTGAAGAGCTAACGCTCCTGTGCTAGTTGCAATCTGTCGCAAGCTCTGCTTTAAGCAAGCTTAGCAGGAGCGTTGCTCCGATTTAAATGATTCTTCTAAAACAACAAGCCCCGCCGGAAGCAATCTTCCCGGCGGGGCTTTCTTATCCTGTTCAAAACATGTTTTATCAATAGTTGTTTTTTCTTTTTTGGTTTCCGGATCCATGCCCAGCTTCTATTATTTTTCCTTTTTGGCTTTCGCTGTGACTTCGGCTTCTGTCTCCAGCGGCGGAACCTGACCGCCGTAACTGCGGCAAAGCTCCTCAATTTCCTCACGGGGACAAATGCTGAGATAGGAAAACGGTTTGGTCAATGATTTTTCAATCATGGCAACACCCTCTTCTTTTCTTCCCAGAGCAATCAGCACCTTGCCATATCCGTAATACGCCTCCGGGAACCGGGGCGGCGGATCCTGTTCCATCAACGCGGCATAAATCTCCGCGGCCTTTTCGTATTCACCGTTGATTGCGTAGGCATCTGCCAGATTGTCACAGATGATATGGTCATCACTGTTATATTCATAGCCTTCCTTGTTAAAAGCAAGGGCTTTTTCCTTATCTCCGCTGAGGTTATACAAAATCCCTAAATTCTGGTAAATCACCGTATTTTTATATCCAGACGCAATCACCTCTTCCAGTTCTTCAATGGCATCGCTGAGGTTTCCCTCTTTCCAGCTGACCAATGCCAGCAGGTTTTTCACCTGATTCCGGTCGGCACTGTCCCGTTTGGTCAGGGACAGACAAAGCCGCAGGTTCTTCCGCGCTTCCTCCAGTGCGCCGCAGCGCAGACAGACATAACCCAGGGTAATCTTGTTGCTGATATTCAAATTTCCAATCTTATCCGCAATTTTAAAAATCTTCATTGCTTCCGGAAATTGGCGCTTGCCGTATTTCACCCGGCCGACAGCCGCAACCAGATCCGCACGTTTAATTACCAGAAAAATCAGAGTGATGATTAAGATGATCCGCCAAATGGGTATTCCGAAAATCATTGCTATTCTCTCCGTTTCTTTTTCAAAGTCTATATTAATACAGGCTGTTTACCGTTCTGGGATAGGGCAGTACGTCTCGAATATTGCTCATGCCGGTAAGATACATAATGGCACGTTCAAAACCCAGACCATAGCCTGCGTGTTTGGTGCCGCCGTACCGGCGCAGATCCAAATAGTGGCTGTAATCATCTTCTGCAAGCCCCATTTCCTTCATTCTCTCGCAGAGTACATCCAGCCGTTCTTCTCTCTGGCTTCCGCCGATAATTTCACCAATACCGGGAACCAGACAATCCATGGCCGCAACCGTTTTACCATCGTCATTGAGCCGCATATAAAAGGCCTTGATCTCCTTTGGATAGTCGGTCACGAAAATCGGCTTCTTAAACACTTCTTCCGTCAGATACCGCTCGTGCTCGGTTTGAAGATCCATGCCCCAGGACACCGGGTATTCAAAATTCTTTCCGCTTTTTTCAAGAAGCTCTATCGCTTCGGTATAGGTTACATGGCCAAATTCATTGTTCACCACATTGTCAAGCCGCTCAAGCAGGCCTTTGTCCACAAAGCTGTTAAAGAACTGCATTTCCTCCGGGGCATTTTCCAATACGTACCGGATGATATACTTGAGCATATCCTCCGCAAGGCGCATATCATCATTTAAGTCCGCAAAGGCGATTTCCGGCTCGATCATCCAAAATTCCGCCGCGTGCCGGGTGGTATTGGAGTTTTCCGCCCGAAAGGTGGGTCCAAAGGTATAGATATCCCCAAAGGCCATGGCAAAATCTTCGCCTTCTAACTGTCCGCTGACCGTCAAAGAAGTGCGGCGTCCAAAGAAATCTTTGCTGTAATCCACCTTGCCCTGTTCATCCCGGGGCAGGTTGTCCTGATCCAGCGTGGTTACCTGGAACATCTCGCCCGCACCCTCACAGTCGCTGCCGGTGATCAGCGGCGTATGCACATACACAAAGCCACGCTCATTAAAGAATTTATGAATGGCAAAGGCCACCAGCGACCGCACACGAAACACTGCGGAAAAAGTATTGGTCCGCGCCCGCAGATGAGGAATGGTGCGCAGGTATTCAAAGGAGTGCCGCTTCTTCTGCAGCGGATATTCCGGTGCGCTGACCCCTTCGATCTCTACCCGGTCCGCTTTTACCTCAAAGGGCTGCTTTGCCTCCGGCGTCAGCGCCAAAACACCGCTGACCCGCAGGGCCGCTCCCACGTTTTGCTTGGAGATTTCCGCAAAGTTCTCCAGCTTCTCCGCCTCAATTACAACCTGCAGATTCTTAAAATAAGAGCCGTCATTGAGCTCGATAAATCCAAAATTTTTTGACACGCGCAGGGTTCGTACCCAGCCGCAGACCTCTACGCTTTTACCATCTTCCGCCTGGCCGGCAAACAACTCTTTGATTTTCATTGGTATCTTCCTTTCTCTGCCATATATCAACAGGCTTCCCCAAACCCGGGAAGTCCATACTCCATTAGTCGTATTCCTTGATCAATTCCGCTCTGGGATAGCCCCGGCTGTTCTCTACACTGGCAATGTAAAACCCTCTGCCATAGTAAAAACGGATCAGCGCCGCCACCTTTGCCGCAGTGTGCAAACGCAGAATGTGAACATGATGTTCTTTCATGATCTTATCCACCACATTCATTAATATTTTACCAATACCGTTGTTACGGTGATGAGACGCCACCGCAAACCGGCTCAGATACGCCTCGCCGTCAGGCAGCAATTCCACACGCACTGCGCCAACCGGTTCATCATCGATCCGGACCACAAATACATTTTTTTCTTCGATATCCCGGCGGATGTCCTCATAGGTTTCATTGAGCGCCTCAATATCATAATCCAATTCCGCCATCTCACAATATTTCAAAAATGCATCTTTTGTTATCTTATGAATGGCAGGAATATCCTCCTCCGTTGCATGCTTAACCTCAAATGCATACAGACTTTCCATCTTACCTCAGCCTTTCCAGCTCACAATCTATCCTTCGCATTCCCGTGAGCCAGGGAATGCCTTTCTTCTTTTAGTTCCGATCCACCATCAATGTTGCCAAAACTGCCTTCTGTGCATGAAGCCGGTTTTCCGCCTCATCAAATACAATCGACCGCGGGCCGTCAATAACATCTTCCGTCACCTCATAGCCGCGGTATGCCGGCAGGCAGTGAATGAACACCGCATCCTCCTTGGCCTTTCCAAACAGTTCCGCATTGACCTGATAATCCTTAAATATTTCAATTCTTTTTGCCTTTTCTGCTTCCTGTCCCATGCTGACCCAGGTGTCGGTACAAATCACATCCGCGTCCTTTACCGCTTCCACCGGATCTTCCGTTTCCACAATTACAGCGCCGGTTTCCAGCGCGTCTTCCTTGGCATTTTTCACCACTTCCGGCGCACAGGCATAGCCTTTCGGCGTTGCCACCGACATATTTACGCCGGCCTTGGCACAGGCATACAGCAGGGAATGAGCAACATTGTTGCCATCGCCTACATAGGCAAGCTTCAGTCCCCGCAGGCGGCCTTTGTGCTCATATACTGTCATCAAATCCGCCAGCGCCTGGCAGGGATGTAAATAATCCGTCAGCGCATTGATGACCGGAACGGTGCCATACCGGGCAAGATCCAGTACATCCTGATGATCATAAGTACGGATCATAATTCCGTCCACAAACCGACTCATGACATTGGCGGTATCATAAATGCTCTCGCCCCGGCCTAACTGCATATCATTGGCATTCAAAAACAGCGGATGTCCGCCCAGCTGATACATACCAACTTCAAAAGAAATACGGGTGCGGGTGGAAGACTTGGTAAAAATCATCCCCAAAGTCTTTCCCTTTAAAATTGGGTGAGCAATTCCTTCTTTGTTTTCTTTTTTCAGTTTCAGCGCCAGATTCAGCAGCTGGTCAAATTCTTCACGGGTAATATCATGTATACTGATAAAATGCTTCATCGTTTTCCTTCCTTTCTATCGCTTACGCCGTCTGCTTTCTCTCTTCCAGCACTGCAGAAAGCGCCTCAATCAATCCGTCAACATCTGTCTTCATCACCACAAGCGGCGGTACAATCCGCAATACCCGGGTGCCCACAACACCCACCAGATATCCTTTGCCACGCAGAGCCGTACCCACATCCTTTGCGATCTCGTCCTGAAAGACAACGCCCAGCATTAAGCCTTTGCCGCGCACCGTCTCAATCTCCGTATGGCGCTCTGCCAATTCCATCAGCTGTTTTTGAAAATATTCGCCGACGTTTGCCGCATGCTGAAGCAAACCGTTTTCCAGCAGTTCTTCCATGACTACAAGCCCCGCCCGGGTAGACAGAGGATTTCCCCCAAAGGTGGTTCCATGATCTCCCGGATGAAAGGCCGCCGCTACCTTTTCCTTTGCCAGAAATGCCCCAATGGGGATTCCGCCGCCCAAACCTTTTGCCAAAGTGATAATATCCGGCTGGATCCCATACCACTCATAGGCAAACAGTTTGCCGGTACGGCCGATTCCTGTTTGTACCTCATCAATAATCAAAAGGATGCCTTCCTTTTGGCAAAGCTCCGCTATGGTATCCACATATTCCTGGGTAAGGGGTAATACGCCGCTCTCGCCCTGAATCAGCTCCACCATAATCGCCGCCGTATTCGGCGTGACCGCTTGGCGCAGTGCCTTACAGTCATTGGCCTCTACATGCACAAATTTCTCCAGCAAAGGACGATAGGGCTTCTGGTACTTTTCCTGTCCCGTTGCCGCCACCGTCGCAAGCGTCCGGCCATGAAAGGAATTTTTGAGGGTAATAATCTCATGCCGATCTGGCTGATCTTTCTCCACAAAATATTTTCGCGCCAGCTTTATGGCGCCTTCGTTGGCTTCTGCTCCTGTATTAGCAAAAAAGATCCGGTCAAGGCAGCTGTTCTCTACAAGTTTCTGTGCCAGACACGCCTGATTTTCTGAATAATACACATTCGATACATGGGTGATTTTTGCCACCTGATCCTGCAAGGCCCGCACCATTTTTGGATGCCCATATCCCAAACTGTTTACGGCAATCCCCGCAAAAAAATCCCGGTAGATTTTTCCTTCGGTATCCGTCAGGACAATCCCTTCCCCTTTGGTAAAGCATACCGGGGTCCGCTGTCCAAAGGTATTCATATAATATTTTTCGTCCAGCTTTTGAATTTCTTCCAAATGCATCCTATCATCCCTTTTCCGAATTTTTCCTTATATGGTATTTTACCTTATTTACCGTCAAATTTCAAGTAGCCTGCTCCAAAATTCCACCAGCGAATCTGCCAATTTTTCACGGTTTCTGCGGCCCGGTTTTGTCCGTCTCTGCTTCCAGCCGCGCCAGAATGTAATCATACCCTTCTTTTCTGTGGGGCAGAAGACAACTGCTGCAGTCCTTGATCTGTTTTCCGCGGCAGTTCTTGATCCAAACATAGCGACCACCGCAGTCCGGCATGAAATACAAGGGACAGAAACAAAACAGACAATTCATATGCTCTGTATCATGGCAGGGATAATACTCACATTCCCGATTTTCAAAATATCTGCTGCTCATTTTCTCCGTCCCTTCACCTTTCAATCATAAAAACCAAAAAGGCCGCATAACAGCTGCGGCCTGTTTTTTTTCTTGGCTCTATGCGTCAATCAGTGCAACTACCACCTTACGCCGGGGCTCTTCCCCAACGCTGTAAGTCTTTACCTTGGTACTGTTTTGCAAAGCTGCATGAATGATCCGGCGTTCATTGGGAGACATGGGCTCCAGCATGACCGCCCGGCCTTCCCGAACCACACGGCGCTCTAATCCCTTGGCCAGCTTGACCAGCGTCTCTTCCCGCTTTGCCCGGTAGCCTTCTGTATCCACATTCACCTTAATATAAGAATTCTTTTCTTTGTTCACATACAGACTGGTCAGGTACTGTACCGCATCCAGGGTATCGCCCCGCTTGCCAATCAACAGCCCCATCCGCTCTCCGGATACCTGAACGTCTACCGCTTCACCGGTGTTTTTCACCTCTGCCTTGGCATCCGTAAGCCCCATCTTATGTACCAGCTCGGTTACAAAATATTCTGCATCCTTTAAGGATTTTTCCGTAACCTCACGCTTTTTCTTGGAACCTCCCTCTTTGGGCTTTTCCGCCGTTTCAGCAACTGCCGGTTCGGCCATTTCCTCTTCTTTTTTCTCCGGCGCCGCTACAGGCTGTTTCTCCGCTTGCGGCTTTTCTATCTGCGGCTTTACCTCTTTGGCTGCGCTCTTCTTTTTACGGCCTTCGGGTCCCACATAGTCCTTAAATTCCGGCTCCTCCTTGGGGGCATAAGGATTGGCTCCGCCGTTTTTCGCCTGCTTCGTCTGCTCCGAAGCCGCGCGCTTTTCAGCGATCTGTTTCAGCCGCGCTTCCTCCTCCTCCGCCTCTTTGGTGATCCAGGCAGAGATAATCACCTCTTTACCCAAAAGCAAGCCCATCAGCCCTTTGCCAACCTCACGCTCTACACGGTAAGACAGTGCCTCTACAGGAACACCAAACTCCTCCGCCGCCATTTGCAGGGCTTCTTCTTTACTTTTTGCGTTTTTTTCTATTTTTCTTAACATTGACGATCTCCCCTTCAATTTGTTCATCCGTCAAATCCACTTTTACAATTTTCATCAAAACATACTGCTGCAGCAGCTGGAGCACATTGCTCACGATCCAGTAAAGGCCTACCGCCGCCGGAAGCGTAAACGCAAACCATGCGGAAATCAGCGGCATAAACAACAGCATAGACTGCATGGGATTGGGCTTTTCTTCACCGTTAGCGTTGCGCTGCGGTGCCGTTGTTGGCTGCATTTTCTGTGACAGCTTAGACACCACAAAGGAACTGACACCGGAGAGCACCGGAATGGACCAAAGCGCTATGGTGCTTACATTAAGTTCCTTGACCTGCCCAATAAACAGACCAAAAAACGCACTGAGGTTCGGCGTCTGCGAAAGATCAAGGCCCAGGAAATTAAAATCTATAATATCATAATTTTTCCCGGTCTCCAAAATCCACTGGCTGTTCATAATCTCCTGATGGCTGTGCAAGAACCGGGCAATCTGGATCTCGTACATACCAAACATCTTATAGTTATTGGCAGTCAGCGCCTCCATATTTTCAATTCCCAGCGCCGTAAAGAACTGACTGAGCCCATCCGGCGTTCCCTCTGCCCATTGGGTCACGGCACTGACGATCCGCCAAACTTCGTCCTCTCCAAACCCCATCAAATATACCACCGGCTTTTTTACCACCCAGTAAAGGGCCATCAAAATCGGCAGCTGGATCAGAAGCGGCAGGCAGCCGCTCATGGGGTTGACCTTATATTTCTGATAAAGCTTCATGGTTTCCGCATTCAGCTTTTCCTTATCATTTGCATATTTCTGCTGCAGCTCATTAAGCAACGGCGCCAACTTTTGTGTCTTCGCCATAGACCGCTGCTGTTTCACCATCATAGGCAGCAAGATCGCCTTGACAAGAATGGTAAACAAAATAATGGCAAGGCCATAATTCCCCACCAGCATATTACATAGCTTCAGGATCCACCCCAAAGCAAGCATAATATAGGACACCTGCGTTCCTCCTCTTATCGTCATTTCAGCGGATGTCTTCTGACATCCCGTCTTTTCTACGGAAAATCAATTCCGCCTTTTCCAAAGGGGTTACAGCGCAGAATCCGCCAAAGCGCCTTCACACTGCCCCGTAAAACTCCATATTTTTCTATGGCCAGCACCGCATACTGGGAACAACTGGGATAAAATCGGCAACACGGCTTCTTCAGCGGCGAAATGTGCCGTTGATAAAACCGGATCCCTCTAATCAGCAGCCATTTCATGCTCCCACACTCCCAGCTTTTCCGCCGCGCCACAGAAGTCACGGACTAGACGATCATGCGGGGCGGTTACCGTGAATCCCCGCGCAACAATGCAAAAATCATACCCCGTCTTCAACCGGGGGGCAAACACCCGGTAAATCTCCCGGATCCGGCGTTTGGCACGATTCCGCTCCACAGCGCCACCCACCTTTTTTCCTGCGGTGATCCCCAGCCGGGAAATCCCCTCCCGGTTCTTGGCGGCATACACTACCATGGTAGGCAATACAACGGATTTTCCCCGGCGGTATAGCCGCCGAAACTGCGCATTTTGTGTTAAACTTATGATTTTCATAACCTGTCCTGTCTTCCGGTATTCTTCCATATATAGACAAAAAGACGCCTGTGGCGCCTTTAGACTGTCGAAAAACTTTTTCTTTGTTCTGTTTCCCGAACTGCCGCAGACTGCCAATTCGAGCGTCCGGCAGCGCGCCGCCGGAACGCAATGGCCAATGGCAATGCCTGCCAAATTTTTCTTATGCAGACAGTTTCTTTCTGCCCTTCAGTCTTCTTCTCGCCAAAACCTTACGGCCGTTCTTGGTGCTCATTCTCTTGCGGAATCCATGTTCCTTGGCACGCTGCCGCTTTTTCGGCTGGTATGTTCTCAGCATTGCTATCCCTCCTTACAAATCATCGTAGAAAGTGGAAAATCTCCCACAATAATATTCAATAACAGAATCTGTACTATTTTATCACGCAATATGCCGCTTGTCAAGTACCTTTTGCCAGAAAAAATTTTTTCTCCGCCTTCCTGAAAATAAAACCGTACATCTTGTTATTTTCCTTTTTCACTTCTTCTATATTTTGTATTCCGTCAATTTATAGAATTTTTTGCCGGAAATTTTTGAATTTTTGGGTGTTGAATTTTTTTTTAATATCTGTTATGATAGATGTTACCGCAGGAAAACGGACAGGGAAGTTATCCGATCACCGCGGCAGGCACTGCATTTTTAGCATTTTGATTTCGCACTGCATTTTCTTTTCCCCTGCTCCGTATGCTTATATATTATAAATCGAAGAATTACCAGACAGGAGGCCGTCCGCATTGGATCAACTCACAACCATTTGGAAACAGGTTTTAAACGAACTCGCACAGGAAATTTCCAGTGTGTCCTTTGACACATGGATTAAGCCCATACGTCCCATAGCGCTTACCGAGACCCACATTCGTCTTGCTGTGCCGGGAAGCCTGAATAAAAACATGCTGATGACAAAATTTCGTTCGCTTTTGGAAAGCTGTATTGAACTTGCCGCAGGACATCCCTGCGAGATAGAGGTCATCTGCGATACGCCGGATTCATCAGACAAAGAAAATACCGATCCCATTCGGGAGCAGAATTTCTTAAACCCCAAATATTCCTTTGAATCCTTTGTGGTGGGCAATAACAATAACCTGGCGCACGCGGCGTCCCTGGCTGTAGCCGAATCCCCGTCCCAGAAATATAACCCTCTGTTTATTTACGGCGGAAGCGGCTTGGGCAAAACCCATCTGCTTCAAGCAATCGGGAATTATTTCCTTAAAAACTACCCGGATAAAAAAATTCTTTATACCACAAGTGAAAAGTTCACCTATGAACTGGTAATTGCCATCCGGGAAAAGACCAATCAGGATTTTCGGAACAAGCACCGCACTGTCGACCTGCTTTTGATGGATGATATTCAGTTTCTGGCCACCAAGGAATTGGCGCAAGAGGAATTTTTCCATACCTTTAACACTTTATTTGAGGCAGGGAAACAGATTGTTCTCACCTCGGACCGCCTACCGTCTGAAACACCGCACCTGGCGGACAGGCTGAAAGGTCGATTCCAGATGGGCCTGCTGGCAGACATTCAGCCGCCGGATTATGAAACCCGGCTGGCGATTCTGCGTTCCAAAATTGAAGAAGAATACTTTACCTTTGACGAAGAAATTGTGGAGTATGTGGCAAACAACATCAAATCCAATGTACGGGATTTGGAAGGCGCAGTCAAACGTATTCTGGCCTATGCCGGAATTGAACGAACCAATACCATTTCTATGGAGCTGGCACAGAAGGCATTAAAAGAAATTCTTTCCACCCTGCCCCAGAGGGATATTACCATTGGAGTGATCATTGACGAGGTGGAAAAATATTTCCGGCTGCCCAGCGGTTCTCTGGTCACCAAACGCCGGTCCAATGATATTGCCTATCCCCGGCATATCGCAATGTACCTTGCAAGGGAGGTGCTGGATGAATCCTATCCCAGAATCGGCGAGGAATTTCACCGTGACCATTCCACCGTTATGACTGCTGTCAAAAAGATCCGGCAGAACTTGAGCGGGGATACAGAACTGAACGCTACCATCCGTGAGCTGGTAGAGAACATCAAAAAGAATTAGAGGTTTGTCCTTATGAAACTGCATGATACTATTGCCGCAATCGCCACCCCCATTGGATCGGGTGGCATTGCCATTTTAAGGCTCAGCGGCAGCCGGGCCGAAGAAATTATAACACAGGTTGCAGCTGCCCCCAGTGGGAAACCCCTTCCCAAACTGGAGGACCGCAAACTGACCCTGTGCTGCATTCACTGTTTTGGGCATCCGGATGCGCTGATTGATCAGGCACTGGCGGTCATCATGCGCGCGCCCCGCTCCTATACCGGCGAGGATGTAGCAGAAATCCACTGCCACGGCGGCTTTTTTGCCGCCAGTAAAATTTTGACCGAATTGCTGGCCGCCGGCGCACGACTGGCTGAAAGCGGCGAATTTACCCGCCGGGCATTTTTAAACGGAAAGACCGACCTGACCGGCGCAGAGGCTGTGATGGATATGATTGACTCCCGGTCCGGCCTGGGATTGCAGAACGCGGCTCGCTCGTTAGGCGGCGCTTTGGCAAAAAAGATTGATGCCCTGCGGGAAGATCTCATGGCAGTTACCGCCCGTATTTCCGCTGCTGCCGATTATCCCGAGGAAATCGACCCTCCTGCGCCCGGAGAAACCGCCGCGGCACTACAGTCTTTGCAGGCAAAAATTCAGGCACTGCTGGATGGCTTTGAAACCGGGCGGATGCTCCGTGACGGCATTCTGACCGTGATCATCGGCAGACCCAATGTGGGGAAATCCTCCCTTCTTAACGCCTTGTCCCGCAGTGACCGGGCCATTGTCACAGACATTCCCGGAACCACCCGGGACGTAATTGAAGAATATATCCGCATTGGCGGCATTTCCCTCCGGCTTCTGGACACCGCCGGAATCCGTTCCGGCGCAGGTGAAGTGGAACAAATTGGCATTGAACGTGCCCTCTCCCACGCCCGGGAGGCGGACCTCTGCCTGTTTGTCATTGACAGCGCCGAGGGTATTACCGAAGAAGATAAGAAAATTGCAGAACAATTAAAAGATAAGCACTTCCTCCTACTTTTGAACAAGACCGACCGGGAAGCGCGGATCACACCGGAAGAAGCCCGGCAGGAACTGGGAATTGCCCTTCAAAATATTATTCAAACTGCCGCCCCCAAGGACGGCCCGGTCATCGGCATTGATACCCTGGAAACCGCGATCAGCCGTATGTTCCTCAGCGGCCATTTAAACCCGGGGGAGGTTTATTTGAGCAATACCCGACAGCGCGATGCGCTTTTAAAATCCCGGGACGCAATTGCCCGCGCTGCCGAGGCAGACAGCGCAGATCTGCCATATGATCTTTTGTATGTTGATCTGGAAGACGCGCTCTCCGCTTTGGGAGAGATTACTGGCGTAACCGTACAGGAAGAAATTATTGATCAGGTGTTTTCCCGCTTCTGTGTGGGAAAATAAGTTCCTGTACGGCGCTTTCCATCAGGGCGAAAACCCATTATTTATTTTCAGAAAGAAGGCTGCCGCAATATGGAACAATTTCCTGTTTCTTATGATTTTGCAGAAAAATATATCCGGTTCTCCAGGCCGGAATACATACAGGTTTATCTTTATGTGAAGTACCA
Organism: Ructibacterium gallinarum; assembly: GCF_014982785.1. Classification (GTDB taxonomy): domain Bacteria; phylum Bacillota; class Clostridia; order Monoglobales; family Monoglobaceae; genus Ructibacterium; species Ructibacterium gallinarum. The sequence goes on along the minus strand of NZ_JADCKB010000012.1, from coordinate 52,864 downwards.
AACCCACAAAACCGGAGTTTTTCCCAAACCGGACGCCATTGCCAAAGGCCTTGGTATGACCGCTGACCGGGTTATTTTTATTCTGGACTTCTGGGTCAGCCGGGACGAACTGATTTATGACGAAAACGGCTACCGTTTTCCGGAGGAAACTGCGGCGGCAACCCCGCCTGCTCCCAAACCCAAAAAACGGCGTCAGGTCACCCGTCCGTCTTATACCATGGCGGAAATTGATGCGGCGGCAACCCAAAATAAAGCGATATCCGGCCTGTTTTATCAGGCAGAGACGGTTTTGGGCAGGGTACTGACTACCACGGATATGGAAATGCTTTACTCCTTCATTGACTGGCTGGGATTGCCGGTAGAGGTGGTCACCATGCTGCTGTCCTATGCGGTAAAACGCGGAAAAACCAGCCGCCGCTATCTGGAAACCGTGGCCATTGACTGGGCGGACCGTGGCATTGACACCTTTGAAGCGGCCGAATCCTATGTTATGGAACTGGAGGCCATTGACAGCGCGGAGCACAAAATCCGGAGTATTCTCGGCATTTATGACCGAGCCCTAACGCCTACCGAGAAAAAATACATTAAGCTTTGGACAGAGGATAGTCAGATTTCCCTGGATCTTATCCCCCTTGCCTATGACCGCACGGTAGCTCATACAGGAAAACTCAGCTGGGCTTATATGAACAAAATTCTGGAAAGCTGGGCCGCAGAAGGCATTACCACCCCGGAACAGGCAAAACAATGGAATGGTGTGCTGAAACAGCAAAAGGATCCTGCCCAGCAAAGCTCCCTGCCGAAAAAGAGTAAATTCAACAATTATGAAGATAGCAACCAGACGGATTATGACAAGCTGGAGGAACAGCTTTTGGATATGATGCTGGATAACGAGGTGTAAAGATATGGAATCAGCGTATACCTTAGCCGGCCGCGCCCTGGCGCAGAGGCGCACACAAAACCAGGAAGAACAGGAACGGCGCAGAAACCAGGTATTAAAAGCCGACCCCACGCTTTCTGAACTGGAAGCCCGGCTGGCACAATGCGGTACGGCACTGGCCCGCTGTGTGTTGGAAAACGGAAAAAATTATGAAACCATTCAAGCCGCCATACAAAAATTGCAGGGGGAAAAGGCAGCGCTGCTGCGCCGGCTGCATCTGCCGGAAACCTATCTGGATGATATTTATACCTGCCCGCTCTGCCATGACACAGGATACAACGAAAGCGGCGGCCGCTGTACCTGCCTGAAACAGCTGATTAGCCTGTATGTGAGCTCCAATGCCAATTTGACAGAATACATGAAGGAACAGACCTTTGATCATGCCGATTTTCATCTTTTTGCAGACCAGCCCTCTGACGGCGGACGGGAGGTGCTTCCCTGTATTAAAAAGGCCTATGACATTGCCCGGCGTTTTGCGGACACCTTTGATACCTCCCACGCAAACCTTCTGCTGACCGGCAGCGCGGGTACGGGGAAAACCTATCTTTCAAGCTGCATTGCAAACCATGTTTTAAGCCGCGGAAAAACCGTATATTATCAAACTGCTTTCCAACTGTTTGATCTGCTGGAAAAGTTAAAATTTGGCCGCTGTGACGGAGATGAAAAAGAAGGGGCAGAATATACCGCCCAATATATTTATGATGCAGACCTGCTGATTTTGGACGACCTGGGCACCGAATTTATTTCAGCCTATTCTGCCGCCGCACTGTTTGATCTGATCAATACCCGGCTGATCCGGGAAAAAAGCTGTATTTTATCTACCAATCTGACCCCTGCCGGGCTGGAACAAATCTACAGCAGACGCCTTACCTCCCGGCTGATGGGCAATTATACGGTCATTCCCTTTGTGGGTCGGGACCTCCGGATGCGGAAATTTCAAAATGGATAAGTTGTTTCCGATATTACGTGAAACAACGCTTGCCTTTTTCCTTGGGCTATGCTATACTACCATAAAGCACTTTCTGTTGATTCACGCCTCCGGCATGAACGGCTGAAGCCGTAGTCAAGTCATCATGACACCGGGCGCGAGTCGCGCCCGGTTTTTTCTTTATTATCGCAGATTCGCTGCGCTCAAGAAAGCGGAAAAACCGCATTCCCGCAAACTGCGTTTGCAACAAAAAAATGCGCCCTTTCCTCTTTCTATGCACATTTTGTACGGCTTCAGCCGCAGAAAGGGGCCAAACCATATGATCATATACCGCAGTATTGATACTTTGGCAAAGGATTTGGGCTTTTCGCCCAAAACCCTATATGCTGTCAGTTACCAAACTGACCGGCATTATGAACAAGTCTCCTTTGCCTGCGGTGGGAAAACCCGCCTTCTTTCTGTCCCGGATCCCCTTTTAAAATCCATTCAGCGTTCGATTTATCGTAATCTTTTATGCCATATGCCGGTTTCTCCCTGTGCGGCGGCATACCGCTTTGGCACCAGCATAGCGCAGCACGCCCGCCTGCATGCGGGGCAGAAGCTGGTTTATCAGATGGATATTCAAAATTTTTTTGACCACATTCTCTACAGCACAGTCAAGGACAAGGCTTTTCCGGAAATCATCTACAGTCCCTCTCTGCGAATTCTTCTGACCATGCTCTGCTATTATCGTGACCGCCTTCCTCAAGGGGCTCCTACTTCACCTGTGATTGCCAACCTGGTGTTAAAGGATTTTGACGAAAAAGTTTGCGCGTGGTGCCGCCAGCGGCACATCCGGTATTCTCGGTATTGTGATGATTTAACCTTTTCTGGCAGCTTTGACCCCGTTTCTTTATATGAATTTGTAAAGGGTGCCCTTTACCAAGAAGGCTTTTATCTCAATCCCAAAAAAACACGCCTGCTTTCGCAAAGCAGACGCCAAACGGTTACTGGGCTTGTGGTCAACCAGCAGGTTTCTGTTCCCTCCGCATACCGGCGGCAGGTGAAGCAGGAAATTTATTATTGCCAAAAATACGGCATAACCGCCCATATGTCCCGGCAAAACATAGCAGATACCCCAGAGCACTATCTGCGTTCCCTGCTGGGTCGAGTGGATTTTATTTTATACTATCATCAAGACGCCTCGTGGGCCATGGACGGCCGGCAGTGGCTGATTACACAGCTGAAAAATTTTTGATAAAAATATATTCCATTGCGTATTTTTCTTTGGCTTTGGCAAATACTCGCTCTTTCATTTGTTTCCTTTGTTCATACAATTCTTTATTCTTTGAAGTGTGACGATAATCCTCAACAAGTTCTAAGCACTCAGACCATATATGTTTTGCTGATATCTTTACATGGCTAGAGCTTTTTGTACATTCGCTTGACTTGGGCCACTGTTCATATATTGCAAAATGGCTCTTAATTTCACACTAACCATCTATGTTCGTTGCATTCAACTTCTGGGCATGAAACACAATCTTATTTTCTATTTTTATTATATCAAAATCTATCTTTTTTTTCAATCACACAATTGTTTATATGGATACCCCGGCGCCTTTTCCCCGCCGCTTTTTTTCCCAAGGAATCTACCATAAAAACGTAGTTTTACCCATTTTCCCCCTGCCCTTTTTGTGGTATGATAACCTGGTTACAGGAGGAGGATTTGTATGATGTATCAAAAAATAAGTCTGAACGGCAGCTGGCAGTGTCAGGGCGAGGACTCTCGGGGCAACCCCATCTCCTTTCCCGGCACCGTACCCGGCTGTGTCCATACCGACCTGATCCGGCACGGTCTTTTGCCCGCCGACCTTTTCTGGCGGGACAACGCCCTTTCCTGCCAGTGGGTCGAGTCAAAAAGCTTTCGCTACAGCCGCCGCTTTGTGGTTGATGACCTCGGCGCCAACCCCGAACTGGTCTTTGAGGGGCTGGATACCTTCTGTGAGATTTATCTCAACCACCGTCTTTTGGGCCGCTGCTTTGATATGTTTCTCCCTTATACCTTTTCGGCGGAGGGGATTCTGAAGAAAGGGGAAAATCTTTTGGAAGTAATCTTTTTTCCGCCTGCGCAAAGGCCCCTTACCAAGAACAGAAAGGGCGCTTTCTCCACCCAGCGTCTGGAATGCCGGCGTATGCAGTGCACCTATGGCTGGGACTGGGTGGAACGGTTTGTGACCATGGGGATCTATCGGCCTGTATATCTGCGGTTTTCGTCTTCTATGACCCTTGCGCAGGTGTATCTTTACACCAAGGCCGCCGATGCCCAAAGCGCCCAGGAGGTGGCAGAGCTTTCTTTTCTTCGCTCCGCTCTGGGCGGGCATGTTGACATTTTGGTCCTGTCACCAAAGGGGCAGGAGGTTTGCCGCCAAAGCTTCTATTGCGAAGAACCCTCTGCCAAAATCTATCTTGATATTCTCTCCCCTGCCCTTTGGATGCCCAACGGCTGGGGCAGACAGCCCCTTTATGAACTGCAGGTCCGGATTGACGGACAAATGGCCTGCGTGCAGAAATTTGGAATTGTTACCGCCCGGATCCTGCAGGCGCCGGACGCCCCGGACAGCGATTTTGCCCAAAAATGCCGGCAGCTTCAGCAGTGCGCCGGCGGACCCCAATATGACAAAAACCAAAGCTTCTCCGGCTTTCAGCTTTTGGTCAATGGCCGCCCAGTCTTCTGCAAGGGCGCAAACTGGGTCCCATGCGAGCCCTTTCCCTCAGCAGAAACACCCGAAAAAATCACCGCCCTGCTGGAGCTGGCCAAAGCCGCCGGCATCAATATGCTGCGGGTTTGGGGGGGCGGCATTTTTGAGCAGGACTTCTTCTATGACGAATGTGACCGGCTGGGGATTATGGTGACCCAAGACTTTATGATGGCCTGCGGCGAATACCCCGAAGAGGACCCCGCCTTCTTGGAAGCCCTTCGGCAAGAGGCCAGGGCCGCCGCCCTCCGGCTGCGCAACCACCCCTGCCTGATGTGGTGGACCGGCGACAACGAAAACGCCGTGAACGGCTTTGACCTTTGTAAAAATTTCCCCGGCCGCACCGTCGCCCTGAAGGCCATTGCACCCGTGCTCTGCCAATACGACCCCCAGCGCCGCTTCCTTTTATCCAGCCCCTGGGGCGGTAACCGCTATGCCTCCAAAACCGCAGGCACCACCCACAATACCCAATTTTTGGGTACCATGTTGAATCAGTGCTTGGTCACAGACGACTACAAAGAATATCTCAAAGAATTTACCGCCCGCTTTATCGCCGAGGAACCCTGCCTGGGCGCCGCCGAGGAGACCTCTCTGCGGCAGTTTATGACATGGGCGGATATTTTGGAAACCGAGGATATCTGGCGATTCCACACCAAGACCAATCCCGCTTTGTCCAAAGAGATTTTTGACTATATCAAAGGCTTTGCCGAAAATATTTTCGGCCCGTTTTGCAATGGCCGTGACCGGCTTATGAAACTCAAATATCTGCAATATGAATGGATCCGGGTGTCTATGGAAAACGCCCGGCGGAATCAGGGCTTTTGCGGCGGCATTCTCTACTGGATGCTTAACGACTGCTGGCCGGCGGCGGCCGGCTGGGCACTGCTTGACTATTACGCCCGCCCCAAAGCCGGCTATTACAGCTTCCGGCGCTGTGCCAAACCCGTTATGACTTCCATTGACAGGGAAGGGGATATGCTAAACGTCTATCTCTGCAATGACAGCCCCCTTTCCCGCACCGTCCGTCTGTCGGTCCATGTTCTGGACTACAGCCGCCACAGCTTCTGCACCGTCAGCACCCAGGCGGTTCTGGCCGCCGCAAATACCAGCTGTATTGTCACTGCCTTTCCACTCTCCGGCCTTGGCCCCCACGGACTGCTGATCAGCGAGCTCCGCAGTGCGGAGGGCGGGGAGGTTCCCAGTATGGGCGTTACCGGCGGGGAAGTTGCCGGCGGGGGCGGTATTCCCGGCGGGGAAGTTGCCGGCGGGGAAACTGCCGGCGGGAGTGTTGACGGTATGGGCGTTGCCGGCGGGGGCAGTATCTCCGGCGGGGAAGTTGGCGGCGGGGAGATCATTGACCGTGCTTTTTATAAGCAGGGAAATCTACGGCTCTCCCAAGCCGTTCCGGTAGACATTGCCGCCCAAGATGCAAACCATCTGACCCTTGTCTCAGACCACTATCTGCATCTGGTCTGCTGTACAGGCGGCATTTTTGAAGACAACTATTTTTTCATGATGCCGGGCGAAACAAGAACCATCTCCTACCGCCCCCTTGCGGACGCCCAGCCCGAAGCGGCGGCCTGTTTGCTGCTTTGATCCAACAAAAAAACACCTGCCAAACGCAGCTTTTTGCTGCCGCAGGTGTTTTTTTATGCCTTGTTACCGCACCGCAGAGCTCTGGGGGGCGTTCTCCGTTTTTCCTCTGCCTGCCTCTGCCAGCGCCGCCGCCGCAAGCCCCTGTCCGTATAGGGTGGGCTGGATGCGGATGGTCCGGTATTCTTCCGCACTGGGCATGACCGGCGTGCCGCCAGATACGCCGCCCACCTCTCCATTTTCTCCCACCGCCGCAGATACGGCCTGCAGCGCCTTTTCTATGGACAAATCATACTCCCTGCCCAGCACGCCGCAGGCTCTTCCCAGCGCCATGCCTGCCGCAATCCCAGCCGTGGCGGAGATCTCATCATAGGAGGATGGGTCGTTCAAAATTGTCCCAAAGGCCCCGTTCTCCCGCTGAACCGCCCGCATGGCCGCCGCACTTTGGGCAAACTGCCGCCATTCCTGCTCCGTGCCCTCAATGGCAGATAGAATCAGCGCCGTACTGTACAAAATCCAGGCGTTGGCACGGCCCCAGCGGACCCCGCTCATATGATTTTGCCCGGCACAGTCCCAGGCGTGAAAATACAATCCCGTTTCCTCGTCCCTGAGGACACGCAGGTGATCTGCCAGCTGCCGGCGGCTGAAGGCAATATAGCGCAAATCGCCGGTGACCCGCCCCAGCCGGGCCATAAAGACACAGACCATGAATAAGGTATCCGCCCACATCTGCTGAGAAAATCCTGCGCCGGCTTCCGTCACCGTGTGCTCCAGTCCCCCGTCTTTGGTCCGGGGCGCCTTCTCCAACAAAAAGGCGGCAATCTCCTCGCACACCCGCAGCCATGCTTCGTTGCCTTTCTGTTCCCACATGGTTAGAACCGTTAGCAAAGGCGCAGTGGAATTGACCGTTTTTTGCACATACGCTTCCTTGAGATGCCTGTTGATCCATTCCTCCAAAAACCGCAGATATTCTTCCTTTCCCGTCGCCTGCCAGGCCTTCCATATCCCATACAGTCCCACGCCCGGACCCCAGTCAAACCGCTCTATATCCATGTTCCAGCTGGTGTCGTTTCCGTAAATCACCCGGTCAGTGATTTTTTCCATAATGGTTTTCCTCTGCTCCATTCTTTTCCCTCCTACTCTGCATCCGGCAGGTATGCGCCGTTTTCCTTTAACCGCTCCCGCAGCTTTTCTGTGGAAATCTCATGGACATTGCCGCCGTCTGCCAGCACCGCCGCCACACCTGCGGCCTCTCCGGTACATAGGCAAACCGGCATAACACGGGCACTGCCCTGGGCCATCCGGTCACAGGAAATGATCTTCCCCGCCACCAGTAAATTGGAAAATCCCACCGGGGTCAGACACCGGTACGGAATTCCGTACGACTCTCCGGGACCATACCGCTCCGGCCGACCTACCGCTTCTTTTTTCCCCTGGGCGATCAGCGCCGCCTCTTCCTTGGAATAATGCACATCTACATAATAGGAATTCCGGCAAATCTCGTCGGGGAATGACCGCCTTTTGCAATAGTCATCGGCTGTCAGGACATAGTCCCCAAGCACCTGCCTGCTCTCCCGGATCCCCATCAGGGGCGCTGTGCTTGCCAGATGCGCATTGCCAAATGCTGTGGGGTGAAATTCTGCCAATGCGTCCCGGTACTCTCTGGCCGCCGCCCGACCCTCTGTCATTGCTCTGGAGATCTGCTCCGGCACATCGGGGTCCGCTTCCCACAGATGCCCTGCGTTAAAGCCTACTGTACCCTGACCCACCACATTGCAGCAGATATGGGTGTCCTGAATATGTGGATATTTTCCGGAGGCCACAATGGCATGAATCGGACTTTCCGCCTTGCTTCCGTGCATATTCGGTCCGTGCTGAAACGCAAACAGATCCACATTCCCCAAAGCAAAACAGTGGGTGGCCGGCTGGCGCACCGTCTCCTCCGTCACCATCTGCGCCCCCGCTTTGCGGGAGAGAATCCCTTCTCCCGTGCAGTCTATATAGGTCTTTGCCTGATAAATCTTCAAATCCCCGTTTTGGCAAACCAAAATACGGCGGATGCGGCCGTCCTCTGCCTCTGCCCCGCAGACCTGCGAAAAGAACAGGCAGACCGCACCGCTGTCCACAACCAGCCGGTCATAAATCCCCTTCAGCTTTTCGCTGTCTATGGGAACCCAGTCCAGCCGTGCCGACGGAACATAGGGCATATCCGCTTTTAAGGCGTCAAACACCTCCTTAGCAATGGAGCGGTAAATCATCTTTTCCTGATCGGAAAAGGGACACCATGCCGGCACCAGCCCCATGGTCCCCATTCCGCCCAGGGCTCCCGTTGCCTCCAGCAGCAGGGTTTTTGCCCCCATCCGTGCCGCTGCCGCCGCAGCCGCACAGCCCGCCGGGCCCCCGCCGCAAACAATAACATCCCAATCTTCCCGGGTTTCTATCATTTCAAACGTTCTCTTCATGCTCTTCCTCCTCCGGAAGCAAAAATGCTCCCTGGCTGATCAAATTTTTTCTGAGCTCTGACGCACTGAGCTCTGCCGGCAGCTTCTTCTCTGCCGCCGCCATGCCTGCCGCCACCCCGGCGGCCTGGCCTATGGCACCCGCAATGGGCGTGACCCGAATGGCGCCCTGCGCCTCAAAAGAGGCGGAAATACACCGGCCTGCCGCAATCAGGTTTTCTATGGTGTCATTGAGCAGGCACCGATACGGCACCCCATAGACCTCGCCCCCGGTCAGGCGCCGGATCTTCTGCATTCTGCCGGCGTGCACACGGTCTTTGTCCCCGGAAGGCGGCGGGACGTCCACCGGATAGCCACCGTATGCCACCGCATCCCAAAACCGTTTCCCGGTCAGGATGTCCTCTGCCGTCAGGCAGTATTTGCCGCACAGCCGCCGGCTGCTTCTGACTCCGATGGCCGGTCCGGTTTGCAAAACCCTTGCCTGCTGAAACCCCGGTATCTCTGCCTTGATAAATCTGGCAAGTGCGGCCGCTCTCTGCCGTCCCAGGGTCTCCGCCTGGCTGAGCGCCCACGGGTCCGTGGGGTCACAGCCGCAGACGCTTGCGGTATTGACAATGACCTCTCCCGGCGTGTTGGTCTCAAAAAACAACAGATCCCGCCTGACCGAAAACACACGGTTTTCCGCAAGGGCTTGCCGGAATTCCCGGTGGAATCCGCTGACCGACAGCCGCACCGCCCGGTCTATCAAATCCACGTTTTGGGCGTTTAAATGGGTGAACTGATCCAGATGCCCCCGCATATATTCCCGCACCTTTTGGGTATCCACATTTCCCATCTTGATATTCATGGTAAGGGGCATATTCTTTCCGTCCTCCGGCCGGCCCTTTTCCATGGGCACACCTGCCCACTGACACAGATCCCCGTCGCCGGTGGCGTCGATCCAGATATCCGCCCGCAGCCGGCTGAGCCCCGCCTTGTTGGCAACCGTAATCTCCTGCAGTCTGTTTCCCCGGCAGGTCACCCCCGCCGCCGCTGTGTGATACAAAAGCCTGCCGCCCGCCTCCAGATACATCTCCTCCAGCGTCTCCTTCATGCCCTCTGCGTCAAAGGGGGTCACCGAATAGGTATAGCCGGTAGAATCCGGAATGTGGCCGGGGGACTGGCCCTTTTGCTTCATACGTGCCACCACCTCTTCGCAGATCCCCCGCACCACCTGCAAGCTGCCTGCGTGAAAGGTCATCATCGGCCCCACACCGCCTGCCGTGAGCATTCCTCCCAAAAAACCATACTGCTCCACCAGCAGGCAGTCCGCTCCCATCCGGGCCGCCGCTATCCCCGCAGCCGCCCCGGAGATTCCGCCACCGACAATCAAAACATCATACTTTTTCTCTGCCATCTTCTTCTCCTTTTTACAAAGGGCTCCCGCCAGCACTGGGGGAGCCCTTTTCCTCTCTTTTCTCCTCTGCCTTATCCGGCAATCCGGTCAATGTCCTCCAGCAGCCGCCGAATCAGCACGCTGGCATCTGCCCGGGTTGCATCGTTTCTGGGCGATGTTTCCTGGGTCAGCAGATAGGTGTAAACCCGCATGCAGATCAGATCCATTTCCGCTCTGGAAATGTTCATGTCCGGGGCAAAGTGCTCTGCATCGATCCCCTGCACGATCCCCTTCTGCGCACAGCCCATAACCGCCCCATAATACCAGGCGTCCGGCTGGACATCCACAAATCCTGCAAATGGCGCCCCTTGAGTCTGATCCAGTTCCAGATATTCCGCAAGAATGGCGGTAAATTCTGCCCTGGTAATGGACCGGTCAGGCTCAAAGTGGGTCTGGTCTACTCCTTCAATGACCCCTTTCTCTGCAAGATAATTAATATCCTCCTCTGCCCAATGCCCTTTTGTATCGGCAAACACGCTGTCTGTTTCTTCCTCGGAAACTCCGGCGTTTTCTGCCGTCTCCGTCTCTGCCGGCGTTTCTGCCTCTTCGGATTCCTCAGGCAATGCGGCCCCGTTCAGCTCCTGCCCGCTAATCTGGTTCTCTGTCACCTGTACAGAGCCGTCTATCTCCCGTACCTTGGGTTCCTCTATCCCCATATATATGGTATAGGACAGGGCGTCATTGGTGGTGGCCGCCGTCAGCATATTCATCTGATACCGGGACATGGTATAGTTTTTCTTGCTGATTTCCATCTTGACGGTCTGGTCAAACACAATCTCCATCACCGCACGACCCCGAACCAGTTTCACCCGGTCGCCCTGGACCTCCAGTTTGTCCTCATCCCGGATCATCAGCGGGAAGCATTCCTGCAAACCGCCCGGGTGCTGGACGCTCACATGAATGCCGTCCTCTGCATAACGAATGGTTTTGTTTCCCTTTTTCTCTCCCGACTCTGTCAAATCATAGGATACCGCAATATCCCCCTCCGGCAGATCCGCTATCCCGGTCTGCGGCTGAAGGCTCTGGCCGTTTACGGTATAGACCAGGTTCTGGTTGGCACTGCCGCCCTGCTGGCCCCAGATCGTTCCGTTTTCATACACCCGCTCAATGGACTGCTTCCGGTTGGGGTCATAGGACTTTGTCCCCCAAGAAAAGTCATTGGCCTTGGGCGCTTTTTCGCTGTCGGTGGTATCCTTCTCCTCGCTTTGGCTGGCGATCATGATTCCGCCCTCCGGATGCCACAGCAAGCCCTGTCCAAACACCTGCATGTTGTTGAACTGCTTGCCCGCATTGAATATGGTGTAGTAATACGGCCGGCGGATATAGGTAAATTCAAGGTAGCTTTCCTCGTCCGCACGCTGGTGGTTGAAATTCTCGCTTGCCATATATGGCAGGCTCTCAATGGCCTCCCAGCGCTCTGCTTCTGTGGGAACATATTGGTACATCAATCTGTCAAAGACCCCGTACGCATTGTACGCATCGCCGCCCCGCAGGGTCATTTCCGGCAATACCGGCCACGCCCCGCCCTCGGTGATGGCGCTTTTATTCCGTGCAATCTCATCTTCTATATCCACATCGCTTCTTACAAACGCACGAGCCATTGGAATTTTCTCCGCAATGGGCATATCCTTGCGGTAGATGGAATACCCCGTGGTGGTGATCCTTCGGCTGGGCGCCCCGTTGGTGCTGAACCAGGAGCCGTCCGGCTCGATCACCAGGTTATAGGAGAGCCAATCGATAAACCGGGTTTGATCCTCGATCAGCTTGGCCTCCATGTCCGTATCTTTGAAATAGGTGTACTCCGCCGAGATGTTGTTGGTGTGTACCCCCAGATTATAGCTCATGTCAAAGGCGCCTTCTTCGTAATAAAACCCCGCCGGACTGATGAACTCGTCGCTGTGCTGGTATTTTTCCTTCAGCAGGCTCTCGATCTCCGGGTCCGGATTGTATTCCAGATACGCCGCCGTTGCCGACCAGATCAGTCCGTACTGATTGGAATATTGCAGCCCGTATTCATACCACGCCTCGTTGGTCAGGGTCAAAATGATCGCTTTTCGGCATGCCTCGTTGAGCCGCTGAAACAGATCCGGATCAATGGAGCGGAATCCCATCTGGGTTTCTTCCGCCTCGTGCAGCAGCTTCAGCGCCTGCCCCAAAAAGTTCAGGGTAAAGGTGGTTCCCGCCAGATCATAGGTATTGGTGGTGCTTTGCGGAAATGCGCCTGCATATTCCCCCTTGGCCGCATCGGTCTCGGTCTTTTGCAGATCCAGCACGTGCTGCAGCACCGCTTCCAGCCGCACCTTGACCTCCGGATTGTTGTAGTATTCGTTCCAGCTGTCGTTGCGGGTATAAAAATACGTGATGGGCAGATAGGCCTCCTGAATCCGCACATTGATGGGGTTAAAAGCACTGTATCTTCTGGAAACAAAGATGTCCACAAACCCCCGGTCCGGCTCTTCCATTCTGACCGCATTCAGTATCTTGTACAGGTTAAAATAATAATACGGAATCCCACGGGTGTCGTCCTTCCAGATCAGCGGCGCCAGATAATCCTCGTCCTCAAAGCTGTCCGGCGTGATCAGGCTGAAATCCGGCGGCATAAACTCCTTTGGCTTTGCCGTCTGGGCCTGTACCGGCCCCAGCGGCTTGGATTTGCCCGCCGGCACCACCGCCACCACCTGAAACGCATAGTCAATTCCGGGCGCCAGGTTCTCTACCCGGTATGTGGTTTGCTCTGTGGTGCCAATGCGCTTTTCTCCCTGATATACCTCATAGGTAATGGTTCCGCTGGCTTCCGCCCCCGGCCAGGACAGGGATATCTCTGATGCGCTCTCTGCCTTGGCGGTCAGCTGGGCGTCCTGGGGCCACTGCACCGCATAGATGATGGCGTTTTCTACCGCCAAAATGGCTTCCTCCAACGCCGCAATGGCCTGTTTTTGTTCTTCCTCTCCGGCCCCTTCCAGCAGCTGTGCCGCTGCATCCTTCTGCGTCACCAGCTGGTTTCTCACCGATTCGGGACACATGCCCGGCTGGTTGCCGCCCGGAACCCGGCTGAGCAGTTCCTCTGCTTCTTGGATCTTATTTTGCAACAGTTTTTCATAATTGGCCGCCACCTGAATGGTCACCCGGCCGATCTGCACCGCATACAGCGCACCGGTAGCCGTGGTATCCCCCAGGTTCACACGGATATATTCCACCCCCAAGGGAAGGTCGCTGACCGAAAAGACCACCTTGCGCCACTCGCCGTTGGCCCAGCCTGCCTCATCTGCCGTCCGTACCGCCGCAGCCGTCTCATAAACCTGGCCGTCCTTGCTGTACTCTACCGTGCAGTCCTCCGCAAGAGAACCGTTTGATTTATAATACCAGGTGTCCAGGGTGACGGTCTGGGCACGCTTGCCCTCTTCCATCTTATACTCGACCCATTCGCCCCCGTGGTTCAGCTTCTTATAATACCGGGTGCCGTCCCCTTCAAACTTCTCCGGCGAGGAGGTCGCCACCTGGATATCCTCTGACCGCCGATAGGGGAAGGATGCACTGTCACACTCGTCCACAAACACCGCTTCCGGCACCACCGACTGCTGGAACACAACCAGAGCCTCTTCCAGCATGGTCAGGGCTTCCTCCAGCAGGGCCGTATCCGCATCACTGTCTGAAACCGCCTCCTGGGCCATGGAAACCGCCGTTGTTAATGTATCCACTGCCTCCTTGGGATACATGCCCGGCTCGGTTCCCACCTGTGCGTTGTCAAGCTTGCTCTGGGCCCGCTCCAGCGTTTGGGAAAGCAGGGCCCGGTAATCCACCTCCATCTCTGCTATTCCCAGGGTAACATTGGAAATCTGATGGGTGGTGTTTCCGCTTTGGCCGATATGGGACGTGGCTCCAAAGGCGATCCGTATGTATTGGGTCCCCTCCGGAAGTGCGCCTTCTGACGCAAATACAATGCTGCGCCACTGGCTTTCTTCCCAGAACTCTCCCTCTTTTGCGTCGGTTCTGACCACCTGGGTATATGGGGTATAGGTCTCGCCGTCTGCGGATGTCTCAAATTGCAAATCCCCTGCGATCTTGCCGTTTTTCATGGAATATACCGCATCTACCTGAAAAGAGACAAAGGCCTGCTTGGTCTGATATACCAGATAGGTCTGGGTATCCAGCGCACCGGTGTCCGCCTTTTTATACACCCTGTCCTTGTCTGCGATTCCCTGGGACGCAGACAGGTCCTTGGTGGAAAATCCAATGTTATCCGCCGTGGTTCCCGCCGCATAGCATAAAGACAGATCCGTGAGATTGTCAAAAAACCGCTCCTCTGCCAGCGCAGTGCCCCCGGGCAGTCCAAAACAGCTTCCCAGCAGCGCTATGCCGATCAAGCCCGCAATACACTTTTTCCATATTCTTTTTCCCATGGCTATCCTCCTTCTTTTCCCGCAGTCATTCTGCATCAGCGAATGATGATGACCGCTTCCACATCAAAATTGGAAACTTGCAAAAAGATCTTCTCGCCCGCTCCCACTTCGCCCGTCTCTGCCAGGCGGACATCCGTGCCGTCGTATGTATAGACCGGCGCACCGGCAATCTCATAGGACGCCTGTTTCTCTGCGCCGTTTTGCAGATAAGCCAATGTCAGCACGCAGGAGCTGTGATCTGCGTTCCGCTCTGCCTGTACCGCAGAACCATACACCTGCTCATTGCTGCCGCCAACCCCCTGCCGGAAATACTCCTCTGGCGGAAGCGCTCCTAAAATTTTGATGGCGGTTACCTTTTCTACAGCGTTCTTGGAAAAACGAATCAGGCTCCCTGTGCGAAGCTGTGCCGCCTTTTCTTCCGCACTTTCCGCTATGCTCAGCTCCACCTGCTGGCCGCCGCAGAACCCCTCCAGCATATAGGCAAGGGTTCCGTCCTCCTGGGCGTATTTGACAATGCTGGATACCAGCAGCGGCTGGTTTTCGTCCATGGCTGTCCCCTGGGCATTTTCCAGGTCCACATAGACAATGAAAATCCGCTTTTGTATGGAAAATTCCTCCTCTACCGGATCAAAAATCCGCACCTGATACCGGTAACCGTTGTTCAGCGATACGGCCGTGTCCGCATAAACCGTTTCATAGTCACGCACGTCCACAAAATAGGTAATGCTGTCTGCATCCCGGTAATACAGGCCGTCAAAGGAGCTATTGGCGGATTGATAGGTCATATATCCCATGGGGACGGTCTGCGTGTACAACCACAGGCTTTTGATCTTGCCCTTGCCGTTTAGTTCATAGGTCATAGGAACATGATAATCCCCGTTGTTCTTGTCCGCAATGGCGGCAAGTACCTCTGCGGCATCCATTTTTTCGCCGTTTAGCGTCACGCTGTCTGCCAGCTGGAAAATCCTTTCCTCCCGGCTGCCGTCCTTGAGGTTGGTCAGCAGCTTAAACTGCACCAAAGGCGTAAATCCCGCCTCCTGGCTGGCCGCCAGCAGATAACTGCACAGGCGGTCCTGGTTCACCGTTTCGATCTCTGCGCCATAGCCCGCAGAGGAGGTACTGATGTTTTTGGCCGCAATCCTGCCCATGACATCCGGCCAGAACCGGCCCTGATCCCCCGGCTGAAGCTCCAAAAGAAACGCCCCCTGCTCGTTTCTGGCCAGGTCATAGATCTCGCCGTCTATGGAAACCTGCCCCTCTGTTTCGTATACCGCATCCACCGTCCCGTCAAAGGGGGCACTGCCCGCAATGACCGTCACCAGTTCCTGATCCTTGCTCTGCCGTACACCGATCATCTGCATAGCGCCCAGGTCCTCTATGGCGACCGCATTGCCGTCTGCATCACAGATCCGTACCAGCGGGTCGGTGCTCTGGCAGTCGATATAGGTCTTGCCGTTAAACTGGCTGGTGGTGTTTGCACTGAAAGTCTTCAGCTGGATCAAACCCTTTTCCGCATCGATACTGCCCGCCAGCAGGGTTTGGATCTCCTCCACAAAGACGATCTCATAGCGGCCGTCGCCGTTGTTGTCCAAAAGCCGTATGGTGCCGTTTTGGATCTTCCAGTCCTCTGTCCCCGCTTCCGGCAGGTATTTTCCGTTGTAGACCGTCTGTACCGCTTCTGCCAGCGTATATTTCTGGGTTTTGCTTCTTCCCTCCTGATACACCGAAAAAGCATCTTCCTCGATGGATTCTATATCCTCAGGCAAAAAGCTGACGGTGCGGTTCTGTTTCTCTGACGGCTGTATGGAATACAGGGATTTGGTGCCATCGGCATTGTCCTTTGCATAGTATTCCACCTGATATCCCAGCAGACCGTCCAAATTCTCCTGCCCCGTACGGTAGTTTTCCCCGTCGATCACAATTCTTCTCTCTTCCATTCCCAAACTTTCTCCCAGACCGGTATAAGCGTTGGCTGTGACAATCCCCTCTTTTTTCTCCAGATTGAGCTGATCGCAGAGCTTGGTCCGCAGGGTGACCCCCGCCTTTTTGCTGTAGGTATCCGTCCCGTACTCCTTCTCGATCACATCCACGTCCAGCGACTGTACCAGCAAAACAGCGGCATCTCCTCTGGACAGCGGTTCCTCGCCGGTACTTTCTATGCCGCGGGTCAATCCGTACTGGGCGGCTGTAACCAGATATCCGTTTGGATATCCGCCCTTTTCCGCCGCCAGGATCCCATAACCCATGCACTCCAGCACCATTTTGCAGGCCTGCTCCAGGGTCACAGCGTCCTCCGGCCCAAAGCTGCCGTCGCCATAGCCGTTGATGATCCCCATGCCTGCTGCCAAATGGATATATCCCGCTGCCCAGTATTCCGCCGCCACGTCCTGAAACACCGTCTGCTGTGCCAGGGATTCTGCTCCCTGTTCCATGCCCAGAATCCGCACGATCAGCGCCGCAAATTCTGCCCGGTTCAATCCGGTATCCGGCCGGAATGTGCCGTCTTCATAGCCCTCCATAATATTCAGGCTGACCAGCTCCGCCACCGCCGGCTCATACGCTGTTCCCGTCACATCTGACAGGGCGCCGGCCGTCCCAAATACAGGCATTGCGGACATCCATATGCTCCATATCAGAATCCATATTCCCGCTTTCTTCATATGCCGCTCCTTTCTCCCTCTTGGCCGTGCAGACAAAGCTGTCACGGCCGCTGATTAAAATACATACAAATCCGCAGCAACCGGCCGCAGCTGCATCTCTCCGTCCCAGAGAAATACCCGGATATTGGGCGTATGCAGCCCTGCCGGCACCTGGATTGCGTTTTCTTCCCGAAAATCAAATCTTCCGTTCTCATCCGTCCTGAGCATGGTGACCCCGCAGCACTGGTCTCCGTCCATCACCGCCGCCAAAAGCATTACGCTCTCTGCCGCAGCAGGATCCACCGTCAAATTTCCGGTGAGTACAAAACTGCCGCCCGCTTGCAGCTGGATCTGGTCTGTCACCGCAACGCCGCCGCTTTCTTCTGTCTTCCAAAGGGAAAGCCCCCGCAAAAAGCTGTCCCGCTTTTCCCGGTCCAGGGTCACCTTCATCAGATGGTTCTCCCAGTAAACGCCCTCTTCTGACGCAGCGCCAAAGACAATTTTTACATACCGGGTTCCGGCCGGCACATCAAATACCGTATACCGCACCCGCCGCCAGGTGTCCTTGACCCAGTCGTCAAAATAGCCTCCGTCTATGGAGCGCACCGTCACAGTATCTGCCGGTAGCTCTGTGTACTGCTGTCCGTCTGCCGAAACAAAAATCTTCATATCCTCCGCCATCACGCCCGCATCAATCTCTGCCTGATTCCTGCGGACGGCCGCTTCCAGCTCGATAAATGCCACGTCCTCTGTGACCCGGTATACCAGCTCTGCACTGCCCTCTTTCAGACGGGCAAAGCGATTTCTGTCCCCCAGGGTAATGTCGCTGGTGGAAATCTGCAGGTTGTCTGCCGTATATGACAGCAGCAGGTCAAAATTCTCACACTCATCCACCAGGGGCAGCAGGTGGTTTTGCAACTGCAAAAAAATCTCCGTCTGCTCTGTCAGCGTCGCAGCCGCCTGATCAATCATCGTTTGGTCTGCGTCCGAATTTTTCAATACCGCTTCTGCCTCTGCATACGCCTGCTGCAGCGCCTGATAGGCCGATTCCGGATACTGCAGGTCTCCGTCACCGCAGTTGTCCTTCTGTTCCTCCAGCAAGGCTCCCGTCTCTTTCAGCGCTTCCTCCAGATACCGTGTGTCGATTCCCGCAGCAGCAAAAATCTGTACCTTGGAAATGGCAAGGTCATAATATGCCCCTTTGGAGCTCTTGGCGCCAAAGCTGATCTTCAGATAATGGGTGTTCTGGGGCAGCAAATTAAAGTCAAAATTTACCTGCCGCCAAAAATAATCCGCCCAGTTGTCCTCATTATACACCTGACCGTCAATGGTGGTCTCTGCCACGGTTTTGGTCACGTCCGCCTTGGGGATGGGGGTAAAATTCACGCCGTCTGACGAGGCCGCAAAGGACATATCGTTGGCTGTGGTTCCGCCTTTTTTGCAGTAGTAGGTCTCCACATGAAAACTGGCCATGGCCTCCTGCGCATAATAGATGATATAGGTGGATTTGTCCTCTGAGGCCGCATTCTGATCCGCTT
The DNA here is from genome assembly GCF_014982785.1 of Ructibacterium gallinarum. Lineage (GTDB taxonomy): Bacteria > Bacillota > Clostridia > Monoglobales > Monoglobaceae > Ructibacterium > Ructibacterium gallinarum. The sequence continues at coordinate 34,200 of NZ_JADCKB010000012.1, read as the reverse complement.
CCTTGATCATTCTGCCGTCCGTAACCGAGGCATAGGTCCCGTCTGAAAATTTGTTGAAGTTCATGGCGCTGTCTGCCGTTTTCATATTGGCCACCTTGCCGTCTGTCAGATTGTATATGGCGGGATTTGTGAAATCGTTGCAGTCATCCTCTACAATCACCTGCTCCTCTGCCGCCGCAGATATCCCGGTGCACAGCACCATGATCCCCAGCAATACCGCCGCACAGCTGTTCCTGAGCTTTTTCATCTTTCCTTGTCCCCCTTTTTTACTTTGCCTTGTTTTGATACCAGTTGTTCAGATCCTGGGATATGGCTGCGCCGCCCTCCTGTCTCCAATTCTCCAAAAATTCGTCGTAGCTGCTCTCCAGATCCTCTTCTCCTGCAATGACCTTGATGAAATAGTCGTTGGCCATCTGGTTGACAATCTTGACATATTTATCGCTGTCAAATACCGGCGCATCCAAAGCCGGATTGGCCACTGCGTCCTCCAGACGCTCGTCATCCAGCGACATATACGCATAGGCGTCATATACCGCCTGGTCCTTTCTCACTCTGGTCTGCCAGTACTGCGGATAAGTCTCTTCATTGATACCGGTCAGATAGTTGTTGGCCGAACCTCTTTCGTCAAAAAACTTGGGAGAAATGGGGAAGTATTCTCCGTTTTCTACCGTATAATGTTCTCCTTCCCGGCCAATGGCAACCAGCTTAAAGGTCTCCTCATCCAGTTTGGCGTCCATATACTTCACCGCATCTTCCGGATGCTCTGCCGTCTTGGGAATGAACACCAGTCTGTCCAGAGAGGACTCGCCTGTGCCGATCCCCTTTTCACCGTTTGCACCTGTCACCGCATCCAAAAAGGTCAGTTCTGCCCCCGGGCTGGTCTTTTCCAGCGCATCGCTGATGGTACCCGCCTCTGAATAGGTAATGGGTATGATGGCCGCTCTGCCGCTGGAAAATTTCTCGGTCAGCGTTGCCGATTTGTTCACCGGAAATTCCCGGTCCAGCAGGCCTTCTTCATACAGGCTCTTCATGTATTTAATATATTCCAGATACCTTGGGTCTTCCGCCCGGTTGACCAGCTTTCCGTCCACCTCGTTCCAGGGATTGGGCACCCCAAAGGCGCCCACAATGCCCGGCAGCTCAATGGCCTGCTTGATGCACAGCGGCGCAATGGTCTCCCCGTCTGCACCGGCTGTCTGCATGGCCCGCAGCATAGCCGTAAACTCGTCCAGCGTTTCCGGATACTTGGCGCCGGATTTTTCCAGCATATCCGACCGGGTCACCAGCATGGAGGTATAGTTGAGGGATTTGCCGATTTTGATTTTCGGCACCGGAATGCCGTACAGCTTTCCGTCCATCCGCATCAGATCAAAGGATTCCGGCTTCATCACCTTTTTCATATTGGTGCCGTACTGATCCACCAGGGAGTCCAGCTCCAAAAGGGCGCCTTTTTTGGCATAATCCGCCCAGCTGACCCGCAGGTTATTGGTGGTGATGATAATATCATACGCCTCGTTGGAGGCCATGATCAAATTCAGCTTTTCCTCCGGTTTGTCCTGGGGCAGGGTGTAATACTTGACCGAATAGCCCGTTGCCTCTTCCAGATCCTTTGCCACCGGATAGGTGTTGGGATCCTCTTTCATATAATTCATCAATACCTTCAGCTCCGGTTTGGCACTGCCCTCTGTGCTCTGCTCCTGCCCGCAGCCGGTCAATGCGCCCAGCACCAGCACGCCTGCCAAAACTCCAACCCACATTTTTGTTCTTTTCTGCATAATAAGCTCCCTTCTCCGCATGCTGCGGCCTGTTTTTTCGATCAGCCCTTTACCGAACCAATCATAATTCCCTTGATAAAATATTTTTGGATAAATGGATATACCAGCAAAATCGGAAGGGTGGACGCAATAATCGTTGCCGACCGCACCCCTTCGCTGGAAATGTTGAGCTGGTCATCCACACTCTGGGACGAAAGCACCGCATCGCTCTGCTCCAGAATGATCTCCCGAAGATAAAGCTGCAGCGGCTTGAGCCCCGGCTCGTTGATGTACAGCATGGGCCCCATGTAGTTGTTCCAGTAATTGACTGCCGTAAACAGCGTAATGGTGGCAATGGTCGGCACCGCCAGCGGCAGTACAATGGTAAACAGCACCCGGGTGTGGCTGGCCCCGTCCATCATGGCCGATTCCTCTACACTTTCCGGTATGCTTTCGAAATAGTTCTTCACAATCATCAAGTTGAACACGTTGATCATTCCCGGCAGAATCACCGACCACAGCGTGTTATAGATGCCCAGATTCTTGATCAGCAGGTAATTGGGGATCATACCGCCGGAAAACATCATGGTAAAGACGTACAGAATCATCACGCCCTTGACACCCCACAGCTTCTTTTTGGACAGCGGATATGCCGTGACACAGATCAGCAAAATGCTCAAAGCCGTCCCCGCCACCGTGATGATTACCGATACCAAAAAGGAGGTCAAAAACCGACTGCTGGTAATCACATACTCCAAACTGTCCAGCTGAAAACCTATGGGCAGAATCCCTACCTTGCCCGAAACCACCGCCCAGTCCTCGCTGAAGGTCTTTGCAATGATATTCAAAAACGGGATCAGGGTGATCAGTCCAAACAAACCCATCACCGCATAGCTGATCACATCAATCAAAATATCCTCGGCTGTTTTTCTTATTTTCATCTTGCTCTGCCGCTCCTTTCTGCTGTTTTACCAAATGCTGCGGTTGACCAGCTTCCGGCAAAGGAAGTTACCGCTCATAAGCAGCAGGAACCCAACCACCGATTCAAACAGCCCTACTGCCGTGGAAAAGCTGTAATCCATCTTTCCAATACCCATCCGGTAAACATAGGTGCCAATTACGTCACCTACCTCATAGACCACCGGGTTGTACATCATCAAAATCTGTTCCGTCCCTGCGTTGAGGATCTGCCCCAACCGCAGAATGAACATCAGCACAATGGTAGAGGACAGCCCCGGAATGGTGATGTGAATGATCTGCCGGATCCTACCGGCTCCGTCTACCCGTGCCGCCTCATAAATTTCCTGGTCTATGCCGGTGATTGCCGCTATGTATACAATGGCTCCGTATCCCGCATCCTTCCATATGGTGGAGGTGACCACCACCGAACGGAAAAAGCTCTTTTCCATCATAAAAGCAATCGGTTCGCCGCCCAGCGCTGTGATGATCTGGTTCAGCAGACCGCTTGGGGTGGACAAAATGCTGGTAAACAGTCCGCTAACCACCACCCAGGACAAAAAGTGAGGCAGGTAGATCACCGTCTGTATGGTCCGCTTTGCCAGCATATTCTTCATCTCGTTCAGCAAAACCGCAAACAAGATGGGCACCGGGAACTGAAAAATCAGCTTGTAAACGCTGATCAGCAATGTATTGGTGAAAACCTGATAAAATTCACTGCTTCCAATCAATTTTTCAAAATTCGCCCAGCCCACCCACGGGCTTCCGGTGATTCCCGCAAAAATATTGAAATCCTGAAACGCTATGGTCAGCCCGTACATTGGCACATACTTAAACAAAATCAAAAATGCCAGGCCCGGTATCATCATGAGATACAAATCCGGATACCGCTTGAGACACTTGAGACATTTTGGCTGCTGCCGCTTGCCTATCTTTGTATCCGTGCGCCTCGCCGGCGCAGTTGCTGCCGCTTTCATAATCTACCTCTCTCCTCCCAGTATACTGCATTTCCTGCTGTCTTTTTTCTTCCTTTATTATAAATGTCTCCCCGCTTCTCTGTAAAGATGACAGAACTACGATTCCTTGTGTTTCTTTTCGTTTTTCCCGCCGGAGAAAAAAACAAGCCCGGCCTGCACCGGGCTTTCTGCCAACTTTTAGCCAGCTGGTGTTTCTTTCTCCATCCGGGCAAAGGCCACGCAAACGCAGGTCCCTTTTCCCGGCCACGACCGGATCTTCAAACCATACTTCTCTCCGCAGTACAGCTGCAGTCTCTTGTTGACGTTGTATACCCCATATCCATGGCGGCCCTCCGACGCCGGCGACTGCAAAGGCAGCACCGCCGCAGTCTCCTCCGGCATGCCTACCCCGTTGTCCTGCACATAGAAAAAGAATCCGTCCTCCTTTTCCTCTCCCCAGATCCGCAGTTCCCACTGCTTGTCCGGCTTGGGCTGCAAGCCGTGGATTACCGCATTCTCCAGCAGGGGCTGAAGGGTCAGCTTGGGAATATAACAGCTGCGCATGGTTTCGGGCACCTCAATATGATACTCTAAAATACCCCGGAACCGGCTGTTTTGTATCTCCAAATACACCCTGGCAAGCTCCAGCTCGTTCTCCACCGTTACAATATCCTTCCCGCCGCTTAAACTCAGCCGGAAATACTGGGACAGCGTCTGGATCATATCGCATATATCCGGCGCATTGGCCCGCACCGCCATCCAGCTGATATTGTCCAGCGTATTGTACAAAAAATGCGGGTTGATCTGCGCCTGCAAGCTCCGCAGTTCTGCCTCCTGCTTCTCCAGTCGTGCCGCAAAGGCCTCCTGCATCAGATCCTTTGCCTTGGCAATCATCACATCAATATGATTTTCCAGCAGGGAAACCTCCGATTTTTCTCCCGTGCTCTGGCTGCCGATGGTTTCGATCCCTTCCCGCTCCAGCTTCTGCACGATCCTCTTGATCCTCCAGCTGACCCGCATGACCAGATATCCAAACACCCCAAAAAATACCAGCATAAACAGCAAAAACAGCATGGCCAGAAAAATCACGCTGAAAAACTGGTTGCTGTGCCTTCCCTTTGCCATCACCGCTTTTTCCGGCAGGATTACGCCAACCCGCCAGCCGCTGTCTTCCATCTGTTTCATCATATAATACTTTCCGTCTTCCCTGGAAATGCCCTCTTCCATGGTCAGCAGCTTGCTGCGTGCGGCTTCTTCGCCTGCCAAAGCCTCTTCCAGCATCCACGGTGCGTCTTCGTGATACAAAAACAGCAGTTCCTGCTCCGAGACCCGGCTCTCCTCCAGCACCTGAAACAAATTCTCATACTTGACATCAATCAGCAGCGCTCCTGTCACCTCATTGATATTGCTGGAATTTTTCATCAGCCGGGCGCAGGTCAGAACCGTTTCTTCTGTTCCGTCAGAATACGCCTGTTCCCGTGCGCCGATCCAGGTCACCGCCCCGTTGTTCTCCTCCATCTGCCCAAGCCACGGCTCCTGCTCCAAATCCGCATACGCAAAGAAATTCACATGCTCTCCGGTGTAGAAATTCGGCGTCTTATAATAAATCCGTATCCGCTGGATATCTTCCCGCCGCTGAAACACCTCGATATTCCGGATCAGCTCCGCCTGCTCCGCCACCTGCGCACTGATCCCCTGCTCTCCCGACTGGGTCAAGGCCTGGTTGAACATGGTGTTCATAAAAATACTGTCTGAAATCTCTTTCACGCTGTTAAGCCGCAGATCAATATGCTGTGCCGCCTGCTCCACCGTCTTAAACACCGTTTCCGCCATCTCCTGCTCCACTGCATCGGCCGATTTGTGATAGTACCAGGACAGCATGATCCCGGTGGGCAGAATCACTAAAAGCAAAAAGGCCGCCAGAACATTCTTCCAAACGCTTCCTGTTTCCAGCTGCTTGCGCACATGCAAATATTTGTCCAGATCAATCAAAAATTCCTTGCCCTTCTTTTTCATAGCTTCTCCCGGTACTGGCTGGGACTGCAGCCAGTGTACTTTTTGAATAATTTGCTGAAATATCCGGCATCCTGATATCCCACCGCACGGCATACCTCATAGGACTTTATGGCCGGATCGGATAGCATCTCCTTTGCCTTTTCCATCCGCACCGAGGTGATGTAATCGTTAATGGTCTCCCCGGTTTCCTGCTTGAACAAAAAACTCAGATAGGTCGCACTGAAATACACCTCGTCCGCAATCTGATTAATGGTGAGATTTTCCGCATACCGCTCCTGTATGACCTCCTGTATCTTCCGGATCAGCGCCCGCTGTTTCGAATTCCGCCGGCCCTCAAAAAAGGAACAAACGGCCTGGTACCGGTCTGCTATGAACCGCTCCATCTCCCGCACCGTTTCAATCTTATAAAACCGCTCAATCTCCTGGGGAATCTCCTGCTCCTTGGCCGCCTCCCTGCCGCCGTATTCATACAAAAGCTGATCCGGCAGCAGCAGCAAGTTCATACAAAGGCTCTGGATATACCACTTGGGCATCTCATGATGCCGTCCGATCTCACCGAAAAAGTCCATAATCTCCTTTTTGGCTGATCCGTAATCCCCGTTTTGCAAAAAGTCCGACAGCCGCTCCGGCCGCCGAAAATCAATTTGATACCAGTCCTGCTCCGGCCGGTCCTCATCTTCCGTCACGATAATGCGGTTCTGCCCCATAAACAGCCGCTGTTCCACCGCCCGGGCCGCTTTGATGTAAGAATGCCGCAGCTCACAAAGTTCCTCCGCCGGGCTGCCTATGCCCACCGTGGTGCTCAGTTCCAGAAACTGCGCCAGATTTTCCCGTATCTCCTCCGCCAAAAGCAGCAGCTGTTCCTCCTGCCCCCTGCGCGGACATACAATGCACACATATTCCCCTCTGCTGTCCTCAAAACTATACCCAATAAAATATTTCTCCAGCAGTTCCTGCACCACGTTCAAAACCGCAAAGGAAAGCAGCTGCGACTCCCGTTCCGACCTTCCGCCGAACACCTCCGCCGCCGAATCCACCGAAACAATCAATATATAATATAAATTCCCGGAAGGAAAGCGGACGTTCAAAAATTCCATCTTCTTTTTCAGCTCTTCTTCACGAAAATCCGAATCCCGTATCAGCGCCATGAAAAACTTCTCTTTCAAAAACGGCATGCTTTGCAGCAGCTGTGTCTCCATCTGCAAAATCATGGCCTTTTGCTTCTGCCGGTCGCCCAAGCTCCCGGTGACCTTTTGTATCACCTTTTCTACTTCCTTCAGGTTGATGGGCTTAAATATATAATCCACCGCAGCCACGTGAAACGCTTCCTTTAAATACCGCACATCGCTGTAGCCGCTGATGAAAATAATCTTTGTGTCCGGCAGTTCCCGGCTGATCAATGCCGCCAGCTCCAGCCCGTCCATATTGGGCATTTTCACATCGGTCAGCACGATATCCGGTTTCTCTTCCCGTATCTTCTCCCAGGCCTGCTTCCCGTCCTCCGCCTCTCCTGCAACCCGGCAGCCGTATTTCTCCCAGGGAAAATACTCGCAAAGCCCCAGCCGTGCCGACGGCTCGTCATCCACAACAAAAACCTGATACATATATTTCACCTCTCTTTATGGTTTCTGGTCGATTTCTATTCTTTTTTCTTACCTGACAAAATACAACATATTATTATTATAATTATTTTTCTTGTTGCTGTAAAGCGATAATCTTTTGAAAATATGGTTTTTCTTACTAAATCAAAGATAGATTCTCTTCTTATCTTCTTATACAAAAAATATTATACCCACTTTTTTCTATCCGGTTTACTTTGTCGCCGTGGTGCCGCTTAAAATTATAATCAGCAAAAATGTAAAATTATCAAATCAAGATCAATACTTACGCAAACTCTTGTTCCCTTTGGTATTAAACAAGGACTTTGCAATGAAATTTATAAAAAATGTTTTATTATTGTTAAAAAAGGCAATGGGGGAGTGAGACTTTTTGTCCCTCTCCCCCATTGCCTTTTATAAAATTCCCCTCTTTGAACTGAAAATTTTACTTTTAGCCAAACGCCCGCAAGCCTGGCCAGACTGCGCTGTTTTTACATTGCCGCCCATTGCTTTAATATTTTTTGGAACATCTGTAACGTACCAATCCGATCTACCCCAGCCGCGGCCACAATATCCCGTCGTGCGGCCTCTTCTCCATCAATTTTAAATATAATTTCTCCCAGTTTATCCCCTGCCGCAACCGGCGCTTTCACACTGGGCTCTAAACTAATTTCTTTTTCCACCTTATCCTGATTCCCCTTCTTTACAATAAAAGCACCATCTTTAATTTCAAGCGGAATCACGGACACGGTTCCTCCCTGCACGGGCAGGGACGGCAGTGTCATATCCACCGTATCACCGTCTGCCACCGCATAGTTGGCAAAACCATAATCAAGCAGCGAAGATGCGCTGTCAAATCGCTCCGCTGTGCTGGGTGCGCCCAACACGACTGCGATCAGCTGCATACCATCCCTTTCCGCTGTGGCAGAAAGACAATACTTTGCCGCAGAAGTAGACCCAGTTTTAAGCCCATTTGCCCCCGGATAAAACCGTATCAGCCGGTTGGTATTGGATAGCCCAAATTTTCCGTCCCGCAGAGAATCCATCCAGATAGTTGTATAATCAAAAATGCCCTGATGCTTAATCAGTTCTCGGGATATTTTTGCAATATCTCTTGCCGAGCTGTAATGTTCCTGTGTTTCATCCAAGCCGTTACAGTTAATAAAATGGGTATTCTCACACTGCAATTCCTGGGCTTTTTTATTCATTTTCTCCACAAAAGCTTCATGGGTGCCGCCAATATATTCCGCCATTGCCACTGCTGCGTCATTTCCGGAGGCTACCGCAATGGCCTTGAGCATGTCATTTACCGACATTTGTTCTCCTACTTCCAAAAACACCTGAGAACCGCCCATGGATGCCGCGTTTTCACTGACCGTCACCATATCATCCTTATGAATTTTTCCGCTGTCTAAGGCTTCCATAATTAACAGCATAGTCATTACTTTGGTTACGCTTGCAATCTGCAGCCGCTTATCCGGTTCCCACTCGTAAAGCACCTCTCCCGTGGAAGCTTCCATCAATATTCCGGATTCTGCTTCCACTAATTGGGTAGACACCTCTGTATCCACCTGCGTGGATGGCTCTGCAAATACACATATGCTCCCTGTGCAAAGCAATATTACCGCCAATCCTATGCATATTCCCCGCATCACAGCTTTGGCCATGCTGATCCCTCCATTTTGTTTCGTTATCTATACTTTATGCTCAAATTTCAAGATTATCCCTTTTCAAAAAAAATTTTTCAAATTACTCCACAATAGCTAAACATCTCTTGCATTTTTTTTAAAATATAGTATACTGAATACAGAGGTTTGTCAGTGCTTCTTTCTTCCATGAAAAGCCGCCTCAATAGGAAAACCAACAGAAAACGGGGTGACCCTCCATAGCTAAAAGCGAACATCAAAAACTTAAGCTGCTCTGTCTGGCACAAATTTTCGGCGATAAAACCGACCGCAGTACTTCGTTGTCCATACATCAACTGATTGACGAATTGGCTGCCAAAAATATTTCTGCCAGCCGAAAAAGCCTTTATGACGATATACGGCTGCTGCGGGAAGCCGGCATGGATATCCGCATGAATAGCGACTATGGTTACTATCTGGCAAAACATCATTTTACCCTGACAGAAATGAGACTTTTGACCGATGCCGTCCATTCCGCGCGGTTTTTGTCTGCAGAAATGTGTCATCAGTTGATCCACAAACTGGGCTTACTTGCCAGCAGCAATCAGCGCAAACAACTATCCCGGCGTCTGCTTTCCCGTAACCGCAGTTTTTATGATACCACCGATTGCTTTGCCAGTATTAAACGAATATATGAAGCGATCCGGTATAACCGGCAGGTTTCCTTTCTCTGTTTTAGAATTACGCCTGAAAAAAAATTGTTTCTTTATAACCGCGCACAGCCCTACGTCGTCAGCCCCTGGGATTTTCTGTGGCACAATAACCATTATTATTTGATTTGCTACCGGCATGACGGCCATCGTCTGGAATATTTTCGAACGGATCGAATTATGGATGTCAAAATCCTGACTTCCTGCCGGGAAGGCGGAAACTTGTTCCGTGAAATAGATTTACAGCGGTTTCAGCCCGAAGAAGTAGCAGGCGCCTGCCCCGGTTCCTTTCACGGCGTAACCTTAAGATGTGCCAATCATTTATCCGGAGCAGTTATGGAACGGTTTGGCAGAGATGTCATGATGGTTCCGGATTGGAATGGTACATTTACTGCCGCTGTCAAAACTACCCTTGGGCCACGGTTTTATGCCTGGATCTTTGGTTATGGCAATGAAATTGAAATTTTATCTCCAAAACAGGCCGTGCTGGAAATGCGCAGTATGCTGCGCAAAGCGGGCAGCCTTTATGGTATGTATCCGGCACCTCCTTCTGACAAAGGTGATTGATATGGAACACGAACGACAAAAACTGATCAGAAAAATTGAATATCCCCTTATTGATGGCCAGCCGGTTGTTCTATTGGAGAGCCGGCTATATCAAAACCTGGATACCCTTGCCATCCATCTGTATCTGAAGATGAAAAACGTCAGCGGCAAAACGGTAACCGATGTATATGTGGATTTATGCTGTTTTGACCAAGAAGTCAATCTGGTTTCCACCCGGCCGGAACTGCCCTATGAGGGGCTTTCTATTCCTAACGGCACCGAATTTGGAGACGATATACCTGTTTCTCTTCCTTCTTTGCGAACCGCCAGCATTACTGCTACCCTGCACAGGGTCTGCTTTTCTGACGGAACTGTATGGCAGCGGCATGACGTACCGTCCCACTTAGAAACAGCCAAATCTCCGGATCCTCCGGAAGGCGATTTACTATTTTCTGAGCGAAAAGCCCAGCGCAAGGCAGAAGAAAACCTTTGGAAAGACTTTTCCGATAAGTCTTCCTCGGGGAGAAAACCCAAAAATGCCAAGCTCCGAAAAAAAATCTGTCGGATTGCCGCCGTCACCGTGGTTGCGGCAGTTCTTATTTCCGGATTCTGCCTGTGGCGGCATATTCAAAACGGAAATGATGCCTATGCGCAAGCCATGTCGCTGTTTGATTCCCGCCAGTATGCGGAAGCCTCTGCGGCTTTGGACAAATTGGAAAAATATACGTTTTCTGAAGAACAGACATTGGATATTCGTTGGTATCAAGCATTATGCTCCATTCAAACCGAAAATTACAGCCGGGCCATCCGGGAACTGGGCTCTTTACAGAGCTGGCGTGACAGCGACCGGTATCTGCGCCAGCTTATCACTTTGCTCAGCGGCACAACCGGCGCCGGCGAAAAACATTCGGCCGCCCTCCGAAAGGACGGGACAGTTGTAACAACCGGTGATAACAGCTATGGCCAATGCGCCACCAGTGAGTGGCGAAACATTACTTCCATTGCCTGTGGTACCAACCATACTCTGGGGCTGAAAAGCAACGGTACGGTAGAGGCCGTAGGAGCAGACGAAAGTTCACAATGCGCCCTGGGTGAATGGCACCATATCATCGATATTGCCGCCGGCGAAAAACATTCCGTGGGTGTAACCAACAATGGCCGGGTAGTGACCGCCGGGGATAACAGCTATGGCCAATGTGACACGCTGGACTGGACGGGGATTGTTGCCGTCGCCGCCGGGCGGAACCATACGGTAGGACTGCGCCAGGACGGCACAGTGGTTGCGGCAGGGGATAATCAAATGGGTGCCCTGAACGTCAGCACATGGCAAAACGTTATTGCCATCGCCGCGGGCAACGGATTTACCGCTGCTGTAACCAAAGACGGCAAGGTTCTCAGCACCGGAGACAACACCTATGGCGAATGCGATACTTCTCATATTGAAAATGCCGCTGGCATCAGCGCAGGAGATTTTCACCTGCTGGCGCTGGGCTATAACGGCCGTCTGACTGTAACCGGCGATAATGACTGGCGGCAGGGTGAGGTAGCGCTCTGGAAAAATCTAATTTCTGCCGCGGGCGGTGTTCACCACACCATAGCCATCAGTCAGGACGGCACTGCCTATGCCACCGGCGACAATAAAAGCGGTCAATGTGAAGTATGGAACTGGACAGACTTAGGTCTTCCAAACGGCGCAATGAAATCCTCCGTTTTTGCCGACATCAACCAGCCTTAACCGCAAAATTCGTGATACCAACATAAAAACGTTTTTATTCTTTGCAGAACAAGGGCGCTGGATTTTTAAGAATCCGGCGCCCTTGTTTTTTCCGAAAATGCTCTCCGCTGTACCTTTACACGCCGACGAAAGCGACCTTCAAAATCTAACTTCCTTTTTCGTCATCTGTCAGTGTGCCGATAAAGTGTGGGCACACTGCAGCCGTTCCCTTTTGGGAGCGTTTTTTCTATTCTGCGCTCGCATGGGCACGGTTATAAAAGAACATACCTACAGAAACCGCACAGATGATCACATATCCCAGCAGGCTGTAAAGATCCGGAATTTGGTCAAACAGGAAAAAGCCCAACACAGCGGCAAAAATTACCTGAGAATAATCAAAAACCGAAATCTCCCGGGCGGGAGCATAAGAATAGGCCGCCGTAATCGAAAACTGTCCGCCTGCTGCCGACAATCCCGCCAGCAACAAAAATACCAGCTGGGTAAAGCTCATAGGATGATAGTCAAAAATTAAAAACGGCAGGGTGCACAGGCAGGAAAATGCCGAAAAGAAAAAAACAATAAATGGTTTTCTCTCCCCCCGGCCGCTGAGAACCCGCACATAGGTATACGCCACACCTGCGCCAAAACCGCCCAAAACCCCGGCAACTGCGCCTGGGGACAACAGGTTCTGACCAGTGGGCTTAATAATAAACAAACTTCCCGCAAATGCCAGCAAAACCGCAAGCCCCTGCACCGGCTTAATTTTCTCCTTTAAAAGAAAAAAGGAACAGAGAATGGCAAAAAACGGAGAAAGTTTATTCAACATGGAAGCATCCGACAGCAAAAGATGATCCGCCGCATAAAAATTACCCAAAATCCCCAGCGTGCCAAAGGCAGAACGCAAAAGCAAAGGCAGAAGATTGCTCTTTTCGAAGTGAAACTTTTCCGGCGTTTTTAAAAGCACGCCAGATGCAAACAAAAGCGCCACCAAATTCCTGAAAAAGCTTTTTTGCACCGAGGGCAAATCTCCTGACAGCCGCACGAACGCAGTCATCAGTGCGAAAAAGAACGCCGCACATAAAATTGCAAAAACACCTCGTCGCTTTTGCGCTAATTCCGCCAATTCCTTCATAAATTTCATCTCCTTTTCAGCAAAAAACGGTTTCGGCGGTATGCGAAACCGTTTTTTCTTTTTATCCAATCTGACTTTGGTGCATGGGGAAAAAGTCAAACCGCGGCTCTAAAAACTTCAGCTGATGTTCCTGCCCGCCGCAGAAATCATATAACGTATCAAAAATACGGTTCCAATCCCAAAACTCCTCACCAAAGCCCAAATAATCAAGCAGCAATTCGGTTCCCTCCGGGGCAATGGGGTGCATCAGCACTGCCGCCACCCGCACCATATGGAAAACATCACGCAAAACCTGCTGTCTTGCTTCATTGTCATCTGCCTTATCCGCTTCAGCAATATGCTTTGCCCAATATTTGTTGGCATTTCTAATATAGGTATCCATCAGGCTCATCACCGAATGGAACTCAAATCGATACATATACCGCTCATACTTGAGTATAGTCTCTTTGCCCTCTTTGAGCACTTCCTCGCTGATCTCTCCCAGCGGAAGCATGCCGTTATTGTATTTCTGCGCCGTATAAAAACAGGATCTTGCCACACGGTTAAATACATTGGACAATAGCTTGCCCTCTTTGAGAACCGGGTCAGCATCCTTTTCACCGGCGGTGGGATTTAAGGGTTTTGGCTGGAAGCTGACACTTTTCAGTCCCAGTCCCAATCCCAGAAAATGTGCCCGCAGCTGCTCGGCTGTATAATAGTCCAGCAGTTCCTCTGCCATGGGCGGCTTCACCGCACCGCTGGAACTTGCCTTCTTGTTCAAAAACAGGATATGATTGTTCGCAACCAGGGTCGGCAGTGTCAGCTGTCCGTCTTTTGGATGCACCGAAAGCGGCCCCTTGCCCTGGGTTGCCATAAACATGACCATTTCCGCTATCCCATAAAAATAGATGTTGTCCTGGCCGATAAACTGGAATACCTCCGCATCCTCACTGCACCAGAACTTCTTCCATTCTTCCTCATCAAACCCTTGCTGTTTCAGATAGGTCCGAGTAAAGGAAATGGGCGCCCAAAGGGATTCCGGCCACACCCAGATGGTCAAACCTTCTTCCCCTTCGATCACCGGGGCGGGAACTCCCCATGCAATGTTTCCTGTCAACCGGAACGGCACCAGTGTCTTGCCCGCCCGGAACCGTATATCATGCTGATTCAGTACCTCACGAGCCGCGTCCCGCTCCTTTAAATTTTGAAATTCCAGAGAAAAGGAGGTTTTATTCGCCGCCGTATTTAATGTATGCGCCGGCATCTGATCCTTTATTTTTTCATAATCCTCGTAAAGCTCGTTCTTGATATACACCATGGGTGGCGTCATAAACTCCCGAATGGTGTTCGCCACCAGCGGCCGTACATTCTCACGGCCGGAAATATCCTCTACATATTCCTCCATCAGCTTCTGGAACCGGGTCAAATCAATATACCAGTTGGTCACATCCCGCATCTCAGGCGTTTCTCCAGTCAAGGTACTCTTGGGATCGATCAGTTCCTCCGGCATATACTGATGCCCCATGGAACACTCGTCCGCATAACCCTTGTCCGAATTGCAGTTTTCCACCGGGCATTTGCCCACTACCTGCCGGCCATTTAAGAACTGTCCCGCTTTTGCGTCATAAAACTGCCGGGTTACCATCTTTTCCAGATATCCGTTTTCATACCACATCTGCATCAGGATATCCGTCAGTTTCTTATGCTCCACCTTGGCCTCGTCCAATCCGGAGGCCGCAAACAGATTCAAGCTGATATTATATTCCTTTAAGGTCTGTTTCTGACTTTCATGATTTTTCCGCACAAAATCCTCGATACTGCCAGAAAATTCGCCTTTTTCGCAAAGGCTCCGATAGCTCTCCACAATGGGCGAGCCATAGCAGTCCGTTCCCGAAACAAAAATCACATTTTCTTTTCCGATCCTGTCCCGCAGAAACCGGGCCAGCACATCGGCCTGTACGAACACGCCCCCCACATGTCCAAAATGCAGGGTCTTGTTCCCATATGGCATGCCGCCGGTTATCACCGCCCGCTTCGGGAAAGACGGCCGGGGCATCTCCAGAATATTTTCCTTTTCCCGGCGAAACGGCCGGTTATCTGGTTTGTTTTCTTTTCCCATATCTTTTGTTCCTTTCTCAAAAGGCCGTTACATGGCGGCCCGGATTCTCTCTTTCATGGCTTCTTCCCCAATAATCTGACAGATTTCCCACAGATCCGGAGAGTTGGTCCTGCCTACCACCGCAACACGAATCACATTACTCACATCGGTAATGCTTCCCTTATACTGTTCCGGATTCTTTTTATAATCCTTGGGCTTTACCGCATAACCCATATCTCCTGTAATCTGGCGGATTTTTTCAAACCACGCGCTGTTATCATCGGATGCGTCATACCCCGCAAGATACCGCGCAAGAATTTCCTTTCTATCCTCCTGGCTCACCCGCTCCGGGAAGGGATCTTCCATAGCAAAGGTTTCACCAAAATAGAAAGACAAAAACTGCCGCGCCTGTTTCCAGTTGGTCAGATCCTTTCTGGGACGGTTGCCGCTGCGGCCCACATCAATAATCCTTTCGGAAAAGGCACGGTCACGGGTAAACAGCTTTGCAAACTCCGGATCGTATTCAGAAAGCCAGGCCGCCATCTTTTCATATATTTCAGACGCCGGCAACCGAAGCAAGGTCTCCTGACTGACATTGTCAAACTTCATCATATCAAACAAGGCGCCAGAATTGCTCATTTTCTCCAGGGAAAATGGGAACTCCTCCATGGGCAGCTCCGGATTTTCACTGCGCCATTCCTCAAAATTGGAATTGAGCACCGTCATCAAATATTCCCGTACCGCCTCCGGCACATAACCTTCCCGGCGGTAATAGTCAAGCCCCAATTCCGGATCCTTTCGCTTGGACAGCTTCCGTTTGGTTTCTCCGTCCATCTTCATCAGCACCGGCGTATGGCAATACACCGGCCGGATCCAGCCAAAGGTATCAAACAGCTGAAGGTGCATGGGCGCAGTAGACAGCCATTCTTCCCCCCGCACCACATGGGTGGTACGCATCAAATGGTCATCTACAACATGGGCAAAATGATAGGTGGGAATGCCGTCCGACTTGAGCAGGACAAAATCCTGATAGTTCTCCTGTAAATGCAGGATACCCCGAATCCCGTCATTTAATTCCACTGTATTCTCAATGTTCCCCTCAGAGCGAAAACGCAGGACATAACTTTCTCCCGCGGCGATCCGTTCCTTGATTTCCTCAAAGGACAAATCCCGGCACAGCGCCCATTTTCCGTAATATCCAAAGTTCTCTTTGTTCGCCATCTGCTCGCTGCGCATCTCGGCCAGCCGCTCTTCGGTACAGAAGCAGGGATATGCCAGGCCGCGCCGCACCAATTCTTTGGCAAAGCACTGATAAATCTCTTTTCTCTGCCGCTGGCGGTAGGGACCGTAATTTCCTCTGTCCCCGTTTGCATCCGCACCCTCGTCAAAATGAATTCCAAAATAATCCATAGCAGAGAGCACCAGCTCTACCGCACCGGGGACCTCCCGCTTGGCGTCTGTATCTTCTACCCGGAGATAAAACGTGCCGCCGCTTTGATGAGCCAGTCGTTCTCCAATCATGGCATTGTATAAATTCCCCAGATGCACAAATCCCGTGGGACTTGGTCCAATTCTGGTCACCATGGCGCCGTCCGGCAAATCCCGCAACGGATATTTTTGCTCATAATCCTCCGGGTTTTTATCAATCTGCGGAAACAGCAGTTCCGCAAGGGCTGTATAATCCATTTCTCCCTACCTCTTTCTTCGGTTACTCATAAAAATATTTTACGCATTTTTTGTAAAAAAGTCAAGCTATCTGCTCTTCTTCCTTAAAAAACATCAGAAAAAATCCTACCAGCAAAAGCGCTGCCGCAATCCAGATGGATCCGTTTCCGATCCAGCCGGTAAGCACGGCGCCGCAAGCTGCGCCAATGGCAAAAATAAAAATAATAAAAAAATAATGAAGGCTTTTTCGCTGTAGCTCTATATCACCCGTAATCCGGTAGCGACATAAAAGCTCTGCCGCACTGCGCATATTTCCAATACACATGGTGGTGGCAAAAGGCAGGCCTCTCACCTTTCGAAAGCTGTTGACCTGCATAGCGCAGGCAAATGACATCATAATATTAGCTAAAACATTCATGGTCTGCGGCAAAAGTCCCGTAATCACCAAAAGCAATATCTCAAATATCAGCACCGTCTGCCGCCAGTGCAGCCGCCGAGACTCCGAACAGGCATGCCGCAAGCGTTCCGCAGCATAAACCCCTGCAAAAAAAGCTGCAACAGGAAAAATATAATGAATGCATGCCGCCCATTTTCCCATTGCAAGATTCTGTCCCAAAAGCACAATATTCCCCGTTTGTGCGTTGGCAAAAACACCGCCGCGGCAGTTATAGGAATAGGCATCTTGAAATCCCCCTGCCAGCGTCAAAAACACTGCGGTGAGCATGGATTCCGACATTTGCTGTGTTTTCTTCCGCTTCATTTGCCGCCGCCTCCGTTTCTTTATTTGTAAATACAAAAAATCGGAGCAAAGAAAAACTTTGCTCCGACTTGGTGGAGGGAGATGGATTCGAACCATCGAAGCAAGATGCAACAGATTTACAGTCTGCCCCCTTTGGCCACTCGGGAACCCCTCCGTATTCAATTTCAAAGGTTGTCCGCCTCACAGCGACCTGAATATAATATCATGTTTTTTTCATTTTGTCAATACATTTTCCAAAAAAATTGAAACTTTTTTCATCAAGTGAGAATATGCTAGAAAAAAAGAGAAATCCTGCAAAAACAGAATAAAAGCCATAGCTAAATCATATTGGCAAAATGCACAAATTTAAAATTCAAAAGTTAGAATACGAGAGTATTTATGAGTATATGCAAGAAAACAAGAGCATGACTATATATAAGTTAATTTTTTTCAAAAAAAGTATTGACAAATTTCAGAAAACATATTATAATAGCGGAGCGTCGAAAATTGAGGCGTTTGTTTTTCGCACCCGGTTACTGATAGGGTTGACAGTGGACCGTCGCGAAGATTGGCAGTTTACCAACATGGAATTTTGACACAGAAAGGATCCATACGGTTTTATCTTGGAAAGCGGTGCTAAAAACAAATGCCTTAAGGCGCTGTCTGTCCCTGGGACAGACGAATGAATATAAACAGGAGGTAGGCATAAGCATGTCAACTTACATGGCAAAAGCGAATGAAATTGAAAGAAAATGGTATATCATTGATGCTGCCGGCAAACCGCTGGGCCGCGTTGCAGCGCAGGCAGCCACGATCCTGAGAGGGAAACATCGTCCCATTTACACCCCCGGTGTAGACTGTGGCGAATATGTGATTATCATCAACGCAAAAGACGCTGTATTGACCGGCAACAAGCTGATGCAGAAGAAATGGTACAGACACACCGGTTACATCGGCCACTTGAAAGAGGTTTCCTACAAAGAGTTAATGGAAAAACGTCCGGAAAAAGCAATGGAACTGGCAATTGCGGGAATGCTTCCCCACAATACGCTGGGCAGAAACGCATTAAAGAAACTGCGCATCTACAAGGACGCAGAACACAATCACCAGGCTCAGGCGCCCATCGTCTGGGAACAGAACTAAGAAAGGGGACTAAATACAAATGGCAAGCGTACAGTATTACGGAACAGGTAGAAGAAAAAAATCCATTGCCAGGGTTAGATTGGTACCCGGCAGCGGTAAGATTGTAATCAACAAGCGGGATATGGACGATTATTTCGGTTTGGAGACTTTAAAGGTTGTTGTAAGACAGCCGCTGGAACTCACCAAAACAACAGGTAAATTTGACGTTCTGGTTAACGTACAGGGCGGCGGTTTTACCGGTCAGGCCGGCGCGATCCGTCATGGTATTGCAAGAGCGCTTCTGGAGGTTGACGAGGAATACCGCAGTCTGTTAAAAGCAGCAGGTTATCTGACCCGTGACCCGAGAATGAAGGAAAGAAAGAAGTACGGTTTAAAAGCCGCACGTCGTGCTCCGCAGTTTAGTAAGAGATAAAATCACAATCAAAAACATTCAAAAACCCAGCAACCATGCGGTTTCTGGGTTTTTTCTATGCCCAAAAATCTCTGTCGTCTCCCGCAAAATTTGACGGAATTTAACTCATTTTAAACCAATTTAGATGGGCTAAAAAATGGCTAAAATTCACTCTGATTTTACGTGATTTTTAATGTTGTTTACTTTGCTTTTTTCGATTTGATGAGTTTGTTGTAATTTGGCATAATTTGATGAAATAAAATCACTTTTAACATATAAATTAAAATTGAATATAGATTTAAGCATTGCGTGTTTACTGCTCAATTTAAGCTTAGTGAACGCGCTTTTTTTGTACCCAAATTTAGGAAAGGAGGTTTACCATGTGCGTATTTCGAATTGAAAAAAACAAAAATGATATAGTAATGTCAAATCATCATTTGCGAAATAAGAAACTATCGCTCAAATCCAAAGGGTTACTTTCTCTTATGCTTAGTTTGCCTGAAGAGTAAGACTACACTCTAAAAGGCTTATCGATGATCTGCAAAGAAGGGATTGATGCGATTAGGGCATCTATCGTTGCACTTGAAAATCAAGGATAATATTAAATATGATATCCTTTTATATCATTATGACAAATCAGTCATAGACAAGATTATTAATGTTATGGCTGAGGTTCTGACAATTGATACTCCATATTACACCATAGAAAAAAAGCAGTGTCCTGCTGAACTTGTCAGGCAGAGATTTCTTGAAATTGATTATGGCAAGCTTGAGGCATTTCTGCTTGACTTTATAATGCAAAACGAAAAAATCCACAATGCAAAAGCATATATGATTACATCTACGATGCTCTGCATATGAAAACATTATTTTTTACTGAGCGATGTACAAGCAAAATATTGTGGCAATGCTTGTATGTGATACACACAAACTGATTTACTGAGTTGCGCTGCTTGTCAAATATAAAGTGTCCTTCTATACTACAAGCGCAAAAACAGCGCAGTTACTTTAGTTCTTACGATTGCGTCAATATACAATTACATACTGGTAACTGAGTAAGAAGCATAATCATTTTGTTTGCTTCTTCTTTGCCGATGGGATGATCTCCTCGTGAAAAAAGTAGTTGACCACGATGGGCGGAGCATCAAAAGGCCGCTTGATGGAGTCGTCGTTCCGGACATACATAAGTCCCTCTTCGTTACAAAATTGACGCATTTCTTTATCCAGCCTGGCCCAATAACTGCGGTCGCCCTCCTGATAGATTGCCCGATACAGTGGCATCAGGTCAGGATGCTTCTCGTCAATGTAGTCGAGGATGGTTTTCTTGTATCCGCCTCGAAGGTTTAGGTTCTCCAACCATACCAGATTGCACTGATTTTTAGCTCTGCGTATGATAGAGGGTATGTCGGTAATACCTGGAAAAATCGGGGAGATAAAGCAAGTGGTGCGTACTCCTGCATCGTGAAAGGTCTTCATTGCGGTCAGTCTCCGCTCAATGCTCACCGCATTGTCCATCTCCTCCCGGAAGGACTCATCCAGCGTATTAATAGACCAGGATACACGTGCATTGGGGAATTTTTTGATTAAATCCAAGTCCCGCACTACCAAATCGGATTTGGTAGCGATGCTCAAGCTGCACCCGCTGCCTTGCATCTGTTCCAATAAAGTACGAGTGCGTCTGCAAGTTTCCTCTAAAGGCTGGTATGGGTCAGTAACTGAGCCAATAAACAACTCTTTGCCTGCATATTTCTTCGGATTTTTGATCTCCGGCCAGTGCTTCACATCTACAAAGTCACCCCACGGTTCTGGATGGTTGGAGAACCGTTTCATAAACGAGGCATAACAATATTTACAGTCATGGGCACAGCCGGTATAGGGATTGACCGAATAGTCTGCAACGGGAAGATTGGATTTTGTCAATACACTTTTTACTTCTATCTCTTTTACTATTGGTTTCATACTTTACATATCCTTTGATTTTACATATTTTTACCATGTGTGTAAGTGGATTGTTTGCCGCAATCCTGCTGATTTTTTAGGGACGATATCCTGCGCCAGAATGGGATAAACAAGATTACCGCCACTGCCATCGCGCCAAAGTCGGCGATGGGCGTAGCCCACACAATGCCGTTGACCCCCGCTAGGGCATTCATCACAAACATAAACGGGATGTCCAGTCCGCCTTTTCGAAGCAGGGAAAGGATAGCGGGCTCCAGTTTCTTTCCCACAGACTGGAAAGCAGTAATGGCCAGCATGGTCACGGAAATGCATGGTCCTGTAATACAAATAATCCGCTGGAACATCTGACCAAAACGAACTGTCTCTGCATCGTCAATAAAGGCACGAACTATCGGTCCTGCACAGGTAAACAGAAACACTGTTCCAACAATAGCGACAGCTAAACTAATCAGAAAGCTGGTCTGGATAGCGGCTTTCATCCGCCGATAATTTTGAGCGGAATAATTATAACCAATGAGCGGCAGTACGCCCTGAGACATACCGGTTGCAATCGCAAAGGATAACATATCAACCTTTTTTGCCACGCCAATCCCAGCCACCGCAGCGTTGGAATACCCCGCCATCAGCTTGTTGATGGTGATGTTAGAAAGTACGCCCATCAGATTCATCAGGCAGCTGGGCAGCCCTACCAGAAGCACTTCACGTGCAATGCGATGCCTCCATGTATAAAGTGTAAGGTTAAAGGAAATGTCCGTCGATTGGCGTTTGCAAAAAATCAACAACATAAAGTATATGGTAGCAATAACATTGGATAGCATCGTAGCGATTGCCGCACCAGCAATGTTAAATCCCAGTAAAAAAATAAAGATTGGATCCAAGATGATGTTTAGCACCCCACCCATCGCCACGCCAAAACTCGCCTGAGCCGAATTTCCCTCTGCCCGTACCAAGTGGGCCAGCTCCTGATTGAGTACGGTTGGTACAGCACCGACGGTGATGGTCCAAAAGATGTACTGACTGCAAAATTCATATGTAGCATCATCTGCGCCTGCCCAAGGGAGCAACACCGGCTGAAGCAGCGCAAGCAGAAGTCCATAAGCCAGAGAAATACCAACGGAGGTCCAAATACTGAAAACCGCCGTCTGTTTCGCTTTCTGATGATTGCCAACCCCCAAGCTACGGGACATAAGGCTGGATGCACCGATGCCAAACAGATTGGCCAGCCCCGTTAAAAAGATAAACATGGGCATACACAGCGAAACTGCGGCCACCTGGTTTGGGTCGCCTATCTGCCCGATAAAAAGGTGTCTGCCATGTTGTATACTACGGTGATCAGCTGGCTGATTACAGTGGGAATCACAAGCGAGATGACAGCCTTGCCGACAGGAGCATCCTGAAATAAAACTTGTTCTTTCGTTTTCATTCTGTCATCCCTCCGATACGATGTAGACTATCTGCAATGGATTGAATAGCGATACAGTAGCTCTCGTCTTTATCGACGGGAAAATGGGAAAATCCCCCAGCATGTTCGTGAAAGGCAAACCCCACCATCATTCCTCGCAAAACCCGCTGCCAGTGGAACTGCTGAACTTCGCTCAGGCCATAGCCGGCAAGTACCTGCATCACCGGTCTTACAATTTTTCCGGCCCCTTGTTCCAGCATCCGATTGTTCCATTTTGGAAATCCCATTATCACCCTATACAGCTGATAATGCTCCCTGGCGAAGGCGCGAAACGCTTCCGCCAAAGCAAAGAGCGCCTCATCTCCTGTTTTACCTTTGACTGCCCTTTCCTCGGCCTCTGTTAATTGAGTGATAGCAACAAATCCTACGGCTTCCAGCAGCATATCTAAGTTTTTCACATGATTATATAAAGAAGCCGTCTTTACGTTCAGCCGTTTTGCCAGTTTTCCCATAGAAAACTGCGAAATCCCTTTTTCTTCAATCAGAGCCACCGCCGCCTGTACGACACGCTCTTTTCCAAGTCCTTGTCTCGGCATATCACCATCTCCAAAACTAATATCATTAGTAAAATTATAAACTAATAGATTTAGTTTGTCAAGATGCCGCCGATTAGTCGGGAAATTTAATTTCAGGGAGACTTTCCTCGAAGCCTGCATATTATCACTGCTGTTCGGCTGAATTTACCGTATACTCTTTCTTGGCACCGTAAACACCGAATATCCGCCAATTTCCAGGGCCAAGTCGATCAAATATCGCTTTTTGCTCCACTGTACATAAGGCAGGATCGGTCTCGACAGATGTCATCAGGAGAGGAGCATAGCAGTTATACATTGCCTGCTCGAAGGTATAGCCGCGTGTATTCACATACACATCTCCCGTAAAAATAACATGGTTGATATAATCGATCAAAACAATCTCACCCGGAAGATGGCTGCCTTGACCTTCGTATACCTCAAAATGCAGGTCTCCAAAGTTAAAAAAGCCGATTTGAACCAGCGGTTCCTTTTGTCAAATGGTGAAATTCTGTATTTTTCCATCCGACAGCTTCATCATATCATGCATGTCAACAAAGCCAATCTTTTGATACAGTGTTCTGCCTGCATCTGACGTCTCCAGATAAATTTTGGTTATCTTATGCTTTATCGCCTGGCTAACCAGCCATTTTACCACTGTTTTCCCAACGTCATTGCCTCGGAATTTTGGTATAGTATAGATATTCATTAGATATGCGCACTGTCCACTGGGATTATCCGGCGACGGCATTTCCCGGTAGAGACACATTCCGCCGCAGCCGACAATTTCTGTACCGATGTAAGCAAAACAGGCGATATGACTTCCTGCCGGTATTGCCTCTTGATAATAGCATCGGTTTTCCTGTTCCAGTTCTTTCATGGGCTGATCCTCCGGAATGGAAAATACTTCGTGCAACACTTCTATGCGCCATTTCATTAAGAGTTCTATGTCGGTAAGGTCAGCTTGACGTATCTCAATTTTCATTATAACGCCCCGCTTTCATTACAACTGGTAATTTTGACACATCCGGTTTTCCATTGACATTTAAAGGGATGTGTGGCATCTCCACAAAAAATTCAGGAATCATAAAGGAAGTCAGATTCTCTGACAACTCTTTTTTTACTTCAGAAACTTTCAGTTTATCGCCAGAGGGAACAACATAGGCTGTCATATAAGAAAGACCTTCTTCATCAGTGAATGCCCGGACAATTGCTTGCTGAACGTTCCTGCACTGATAGAGACGAGACTCCACCTCTGATACTTCCACCCGTTTACCGTAGATCATGACCTGATTATCCTTGCGGTGCAGAAAGGCAATGTTTCCATCTGGCAGAATGTATCCCATATCCCCGCTGCGATACATTATAATGCCGTTTTGCTGCTTTTCAAAGGCTTTGTTTTCCTCATCATGGTCGCCTATATATCCTGCAGACACACCATCTCCATAAATGCAGATTTCTCCGATCTCACCATCGGTTAATTCTTTTCCACATTGGTCTAAAATACGGATTTTGGCACCTTTGACCGGACGACCGATGGGGTATGTGCCATCTTCCAAAACCGTTCCCCCATTACAGCGGTAATAGGATGCACACACCGTTGTCTCGGAAGGGCCATAGGTGTTATAAACTTCTGCTTGGCCGAGCAGATGATCCACATAGACCCCGCGAAGCACATCGCCGCCGCTGATAAGAAGCCGCAGGGATGAGGGGATTTTCATCAGGTGGTTCATTTCCGCAAGTAGATACGGAAAGCCGCTGATAATAGTCACATGATGTTTCTCTACAAAATCCATAAGAGAATATGTACTTGCCTTATCTTCATCCGATGGGATAGCAAGAGCGGCGCCGTTTAAAAGGCTCGTAAATACTTCCTCGACAAAGATATCAAAAGAGCAAACAGAATATTGCAGCATAACATCATCCGGCCCGGGGTGAAACTCATTAGCGAATGCACGAACATAATGACATACATTCCGATTTGTCACGCACACGCCCTTCGGACGTCCTGTTGTACCGGAAGTATAAAGCACATAGGCGGGTCGCTCCGGATCAGCAATGGCATTCCGCTTCCATGCGAGAGTCTCCGCACCGCAAATTTCGCAATCTGTATATCGTAGTGGAAAACCATCCAACTTATGCGTGAATGCATGCTCAGTCAGGATAAAATCCACTTTAGCTTCCTCCATCATGCTATGGATTCTTCCAGTAGGGAAATCCGGCTCTGCCGGAACATATCTTGCACCACATTTTAGCACTGCAAGAATAGATGCAATCATTTCCGCACGATGGCGCATGACAATGCCGATACTGTGAATTTCTTTCGGGAAACTGCACGCAATCATATCAACCATATCAGAAAGTTCGCCAAATGTCATAGTTCGTCCATTTTCAATGATCGCAGGTTGATTTGTATAAGCTGCAACTATATTTTGAAAAAATGAATAAATGGTATCCATTGTTATTTCCCTCCATGTTGTTTATTTATCTGCTTAAAATCCATGCAATACCGGCGGCAGTTCGCTCAACTGTATTTTTATAATGATTGCCGGGATTCAGATGAAATATTGTGTCAATTCCTTGTCTGCTATAAAACGTCTTGATTTCTTTGGTATTCTCCTGCACTTCTTTTAGGTACGGATTCCGTGTTTTACACTCTTTGTCTCCTAAAGAAAAATACATGTGATCCGGTTTTCGTTTCATATCATGAGAGAAAATATATTCCCTGATCCCCGGAAACCACAGGGACCCAGACATACTGGCAAATCGCGAAAACACATCTGTCTGATAGAGAGAGTAGACCGCAAACAAACCGGCCAGAGAGTATCCTGCCAAACCACGCCATAAAGGGCATCCCTTGATTTCTTTTTCTGCTTCCGGCATAATTTCCCGGGTCAAAAACAGCAGGTAATCATCTGCACCTCCGGTGCACGGCGTGTCATCCTTTGAAATAGGTGGAATATCCCAAGGCGCCATATCATGATCCCAGTTAAGGTTGCTAATAGCTACAAGTGTAAAATCAGGACAGCCCATGTCCTGCAAAGCCTGAGCTACCCGCTCTCCTTCATTCGCAAATGTATTGAGATAGATTACAGGCATATCGGGTAGCGTGCCGGGAAAAACCGAAATGTTTTTATTTCCCACTACAAATGAAGTCATCCTTTTCCCTCTTTTCTTTTAATGATATATGATATAAATATTATACTATATCCATAAAAAAATCAAGTACGCAGAATATTCATACATAGTATGAAACAACTGACTTAGTCTGAAAACTGGATAAATTGACATGGATTAAATAAAGACATGTGGCATTGCAGAATTTTATCAATATCCGGAAATGAGAAAAAGAAACAACCTTTTCCTTAAATTACTCTATTATAGATAATTCACACTAAAACCTCAATATCAAATATTATATAGAGTACACGACAGTATACTTTTTATACTATATCAGATTATTCTGTGTACTTGATTTTTTTCATGGATATGGTATAATATTTATACAATGTCTTATCGAACGAAAGATGACACAGCAATGTTTTTTATTTCCATGGGGTTTTAAATATCATTGTCTCATCATCACTTTCATGTAAGGGGGTGTCACTTTGGAACTGTCAGAGTTAACGGCATATGCTGCAGAAAAATTTCATGTTCAGGAACAGCATAAATGGGCCGATTTTCCCGGCTTTTCAGTTCTGGCTGACCCCGGTACAGGAAAGTGGATCGCCCTTCTTATGCGCCAGTGGGATTCCGATTCAGGAAAGGAAATACAAAGATGCGATATCAAATGCGGTCAGAATATCCTTTCCGAACTGTCAGAGCCTTACCTCTCACTTCCTTTTCGCATGGAGGGTAGAATGTGGGTAGGGATTATATTTAACGACAGAACGAAGCCGGATGTCATCTTCCGGCTCTTTGACCGAGCAGTCTATTCCGGCGAAGAACGGGGATATACCATTGTTCTTGATGAAACGGCCGCAAATCATACGGACATATATCAGGACACCGCACTGCCCTTTGTTGGCAAGCGATCTGCTGCGGCAGAGCTTAAAATTCCTGATAAGATTCGTGAGATGTTGAGGCTGTACGAGTATAATGACGGTTCTTTTGCGCAAAAGTGCCGGAACTTTCACCGACAGGGCAAGTTCATGGAGGATTACGAGGATGATGCGCCATGGACGGGAGAGTATAAACACTATTTTCCGACCTACCACGATTTGAATATCAAGCAGCTTCGTGGATACTTTGCCTGGCGTACCGGTGTCAGAAAAGGGAACTTTTCCCCGATTGCCACTTCACTTGCCTATTTGTACTTGTATGAACTGCTTAATGGGATCGGGACAAGCTCCCCGGAGGACAGCCTTAAGAAGATGCGGGAATTTGAGACTGGCTTTCTTGACTCCGGGATCGGAGATCTTAGCATGCGCAAAAACCTGCATCGCTGGATGCTGGAATATGCGGTGATCCACAATGTGCCCGCGGCATTGGTTCGCAAATATGTCGACTCCGCTGTGATGGAAAAGGACCTCTCTCTTTCGATTCTCAGAGAGCCGAAAAAATTTACGGATGAAGAGGTCTTTTCCGCTCTTTGCACCTTTGCCGGAAAAAAACTGGAACAGTCGCCTGTTGTTAAAAAAGACGACGCGCCGGGCAAGCATTTATTTGCCTTAGTTTGGCGTTATGCGTCGGAAAACTCCCGGAATGGCGCGGATATTTTCACGCTGTGTTTTGGGGAACAGAAATCCTTTCCGTGGCGTCCCCTTGCCAATGCTGTATATTGGGAGGAACATCCTCATCCGGATACCGATTATGTACTGGATATGTGCAGAACGTATCATTGCCGCGGCGGTGTGTGGCGGGAAGAACGATATGACAGTCTGTATTTTGATAGAAAGAGGTTTCATGCCTTCCTCCATGAGACAGATCGGCGGCTGCGGAAACACTTGAAAATTGGCCATTATCTCCGTGATAATCCCGATGAGGCATGGGCAGCGCCCTATGTGGAACAGGTGTTGGCAGCCGAGCGGCAAGCGGAGATCGAAGCCGCAAGGCAGAAGATCACAATTGACCTCTCCGGTCTGAACCAAATACGTCAGGATGCACTCATCACAAGGGACAGTCTCTTGATAGAGGATGAGATAGACGTGAAAGCTTGGGATAACCTGGAACAAAAACAGACAGAAGAACCCACCAAGCCGATTGAGCAGAATGAAACAAAATCTATATGCAGTCCGATTGCGTCGCTGGATGTACTTCATACACAGATCCTTAGAGCTATTCTACAAGATGAACCAATAGAAAAGTATATGAGAGACAATCATCTGATGCCCTCTGTCGTGGCTGATACAATCAATGCAGCTCTGTTTGATGAGATTGGAGATAACGTCCTTGCATGCGATGGCAATGCCATCACCATTGTGGAGGATTACAGAGAAGATATCCTGCAAATACTTGGAGGTAACAATAAATGAATGAAAATAATAAAAAAGTACCAAAGCGAATCTCACAAACTATACTAAATTCCCTGAAGGGAGGCGTGGTTCCACGAATCGGGCTTCCCTATATCACGGTAGGAAGAAAAAACGAGATTGAGGCACTGCTTCATGACATAGACATCATTGCCGATGGCGGAGCGTCGTTCCGATTTATCGTAGGTAGATATGGCTCCGGAAAGAGTTTTCTGATCCAGACGATCCGCAACTATTGTATGGACAAAGGGTTTATTGTCGCTGACGCAGATCTTTCGCCGGAACGGCGTCTGCAGGGAACACGCGGGCAGGGACTCGCTACGTACCGTGAACTGATCAGCAACCTATCCACCAAAACCAAGCCGGAGGGCGGCGCTCTGACGCTGGTGCTTGACAGATGGATCAACGGCGTACAGACAGAGGCTGTGCAAAAGACCGGTCTTGAACCCGGTGATCCCGCGCTGACAAAAGCTGTGGATCAAAATATCTATGCCGTTACCTCCGCAGTCAGCGAGCTGGTGCACGGCTTTGAATTTGCAAAACTCCTTTCGATCTATTACCACGCTTATGTGGACGGTGATGATGAGATGAAAGCTAAAGTTGTCCGTTGGTTCCGTGGTGAATATGCCCTAAAACGTGAGGCAAAAGAGGAGCTTGGCGTCAATATTATCATCACGGATGACGACTGGTACGATTACCTGAAGATCTTTGCTGTATTTTTCCGATTAGCGGGGTACGCAGGTATGATGATCATGATTGATGAACTTGTTAATCTCTATAAGATACCGAATGCGATTACCAGGCAGTACAATTACGAAAAACTGCTGACCATGTATAACGATACCTTGCAGGGGAAAGCCAGATATCTCGGCATTATCATGGGCGCGACACCCCAGGCGATCGAGGATAAGCGGCGTGGAGTATACAGCTATGAGGCCCTCCGTTCCCGTCTTGCAGAAGGAAAGTTCTCAAAGCCCGGCGCAAGGGATCTTCTGGCGCCTGTCATACATCTGGAGCCGCTGACGCCGGAGGAAATGCTGGTGCTCTGTGAAAAGCTGTCCGGTATGCACGCCGATCTCTACAGCTATCAAAAGAAGCTCGGTACCGATGACCTTGTACACTTTATCAAACTGGAATACGGCCGGATCGGCGCTGACCAGAACATCACTCCCCGTGAGGTGATTAGGGACTTTATCGAGCTTCTGGACTTGCTATATCAGAATCCGGTCATGACGATGCAAGACCTTTTGCAGTCGGATGACTTCACCTATGCAAAATCAGAGGCGGTTTCCAACGAGACAGATAAAAACTATGTGGAGTTTACGATATGAACGTTTTTATAAGATATGCCCCATTTATTCAGGATTACATTTACCGCTCCGGCTGGCAGGCACTGCGGGGCGTGCAGAATGCCGCCGGTGACGCTATATTCGGTACAGATGACAATGTTCTTATCACCGCCTCCACGGCATCTGGCAAGACGGAAGCAGCGTTTTTCCCCATACTGACCTTGATGGACGAGGATCCGCCCCACAGCGTGGGCGTACTGTATATCGCGCCTTTGAAGGCGCTTATCAACGACCAATTCGGAAGATTGAATGAATTGTGCGAAGAAGCCGGTATCCCCGTGACACGTTGGCACGGGGATGCGCCGCAATCACAGAAACGAAATCTGCTTCGAAAACCTGCCGGTATTTTGCAGATTACACCCGAATCACTGGAATCGCTGATGATCAACAAACATATGGAGATACCATCGTTATTCGGTGATCTGCGGTTTATTGTTATCGATGAGATTCATTCCCTGCTGCGCGGCGACCGCGGGATGCAGACCTTCTGCCTGATTGAGCGGATGTGTCGGCTGGCGGGATGTAATCCCAGAAGGATTGGTCTTTCCGCAACCATCGGCAGCCCTGAAGCAGCGGGACGCTTTCTCGCTGCAGGCAGCGGCCGCCGCACCGTCATTCCCCGGTTTGACGGCGGCAGGGAAGTCTGGCGGCTATCCATGGAGCATTTTTACAACACAGCGCCTCAGGCAGACGAAGGAAAGCTGGCAGTGCCTGAAACACCCATTCTGGAAT
The DNA here is from genome assembly GCF_014982785.1 of Ructibacterium gallinarum. Lineage (GTDB taxonomy): Bacteria > Bacillota > Clostridia > Monoglobales > Monoglobaceae > Ructibacterium > Ructibacterium gallinarum. The sequence continues at coordinate 3,692 of NZ_JADCKB010000012.1, read as the reverse complement.
TGCCGACCGATACTGCACCGAAGGCGGCCGATCCGGGTGTTGGCTATATTTTTGAACACACCAGAGGCAAGAAATGTCTGATCTTTACCAACTCCCGTGAGGAGTGCGAGGCGGTCTGCCAGAGCCTGCGGCAGTATTGTGAAGCAAACCACGAGCCGGAGAGGTTCCTTATTCACCACGGCAACCTTTCTGCCTCTTATCGAGAAAGCGCAGAGGAAGAGATGAAGGATGATGATTCCCTCATGTCCGTTTGCGCCACCGCAACGCTGGAGCTTGGCATTGACATCGGCAGACTGGAACGGGCGTTCCAGATCGATGCGCCCTTTACGGTGTCAGGTTTTTTACAGCGCATGGGCAGGACGGGCAGGCGCGGCGATCCGTCCGAAATGTGGTTCGTCATGCGGGAAAATCACCCTGAACCGCGGGCTATGATGCCGGACATGATTCCATGGTATTTGATCCAGGGCATCGCCCTGGTGCAGCTATATATTGAGGAGCGCTTTGTTGAGCCACCGCGCATGGGTAGGCTGCCATACAGCCTTCTCTACCATCAGACCATGAGTACACTGGCATCCTGTGGGGAGATGACTCCCCAAGAGCTGGCATCCCGTGTGCTTACACTCTCCTGCTTTCACCGTGTCTCACAGGAAGATTACCGTATTTTGCTGCGTCACCTGCTGGCAATGGATCACATCAGCCGTACGGAAAACGGCGGCCTGATAGTCGGGCTTACCGGGGAGCGGATAGTAAACAACTACAAGTTTTATGCAGTATTTCAGGAGAATGTCGAGTACTCGGTGCGCTCAGGCCCGGAGGAGCTGGGTACTATTGTAAAGCCGCCCCCTGTTGGGGATAAGATCGCCATTGCCGGGCGGGTCTGGCTGGTGGAAGAGGTGGACCATAAAAAGCGGGATGTCTACTGCACCCTGGTAAAGGGGAATATCCCTGCTTATTTCGGCGATGTGGCGGGGGATATCCACACTCGTATCCTGGAGCGGATGTACGGTGTTTTAAACGAGCAGAAAAGCTATCCGTATCTCATGCGGCACGCGGTGTGCCGGTTGCAGGATGCACGGGATACCTTCCAAAAATCCGGTATGCAAGACCACCCGTTAGTGCACCTGGGTGGAAATATGTGGGCGCTGTTTCCCTGGCTTGGCAGTTATGCCTTTCTTGCGTTGGAACGTTTTTTGAAGATCCGCTGCGGAAAGCAACTGGGACTGAAAGGGCTGAACTCCTCCAGACCTTACTATATGCAATTTACTATGAAAGTCAGCGAGGAAGAATTTTATCGGATCACGGCAAACGAAGCAGCAAAGGAATTTGATCCGCTGGAGCTTGTCCATCCCAAAGAGGTTCCGGCTTTTGAAAAATATGACGAATATGTCCCGGAAGAGCTGATCCGAAAGGGATTTGCACTGGGCGTGCTGGATATTGACGGTATGAGGCAAAGGGTACTTGATTGGTCGAAGAATTGAATTGTAATTTTACCCCAATTGCCACTGTTTCATTGTTTATCCGTATGAATATCCGATTTTGGAGACTTATTTCTGTGTTATGGAGGTTTTATAATGGATAAGATTATGACATATGAAGAATATTTGCGAGATGTAAAAAAAGGAATTGTGACAGATCTCGGTAACTGTCCTGTTACGCCGTTGCTTCTTATGCTGCAAGGCAAATGGAAAACACAGATTTTATATGAACTGTGTATTCATGATACAGTCCGCTTTAGTACGCTGAAAAAAGAACTGTCCGGTATTACTAATACGATGCTGACTAATTCTCTGCGGGAACTTGAGGCGGACGGCTTTATCAATCGTGTACAGTTTAATGAAATTCCGCCCCATGTGGAGTATTCATTTACCGAGAGAGGACGGGATTTGATGCCGATATTCTATGAAATTATGGTTTGGGGATTCAAGCATGAAAGCGACCAACCGAAAAAGGACCAGCCCAAAAACGACTAAAAAATTTCCGTTTGAGGCTGTGCGGCGATTTGCTGCAGAATACTAAGGAACACAGCCGGATTATCTGTGGATCGGATTATAGTTGTTCCTCTCTTTATAGCTTGCAAGAGCAGATTTAGGCCAAAACAAAGCCCTTAAAATACTTGTTTTATTGCCACTTTGCCCCCTCTGACCTCAGGCGTCCGGGTGCAAATTGATGATGACGGTTTCGGCAAAGATATCTTTATAATCTACAGCGTCTTTGCCGTAACGATAAAATGAATGATTGTTGTTACGTTTCGGGCATGTGGTATGATATAATTTCACTATAAGAAACTCTCTTCCTTTAAGGAGTGCTTTGTCTTTGTAGTGAAACCATTGTACCATAAAGCCTGAAAGGTTTTCAACTTTCGTTTCACTTAACAAAATGTAAAAAATAAAATGGAGCAGTCTTTATGAAAACAAAAAACATTGCCACTATGTTTGCAATATTAGCGGCAGCATTATATGCAATTAACATACCTTTATCAAAATTATTGTTAAATCATGTAGACGCAACTATGATGGCAGCGTTTCTATATTTAGGTGCAGGCATAGGAATGCTGGTATACAGCCTTATCAGTAAGGCGGCGAGAAAAGGGCAAAAGAAAGAACCACTGACAAAAAAAGAACTGCCATATACCATAGCTATGGTTGTGCTGGATATTGCCGCACCGATTCTTTTGATGTTCGGTATCAGCAGAACGAACTCCGCAAATGTATCACTGCTGAATAACTTTGAAATTGTTGCAACGTCTTTAATTGCACTTATTGTTTTTAAGGAAGTTATTTCAAGAAAGCTTTGGGTTGCAATCTTTCTTGTGACAGCAGCCAGCGTAATACTTAGTTTTGAGGGGAACGGTGCATTTGTATTTAACAAAGGTTCTTTATTCGTGCTCGGAGCTTGTGTTTGCTGGGGTTTTGAGAACAACTGTACAAAGATGATCAGTAATAAGAGTTCAGAAGAAATCGTAATCATCAAAGGCTGTTTCTCTGGCTTGGGAAGTTTTATTGTGGCACTCATACTTGGGGAAAATCTGCCTACCTTTAGCTGGATTGCGGCGGTTCTGCTTTTGGGTTTTGTAGCTTACGGACTTAGCATTAACTTTTACATTATGGCGCAAAAGGATTTAGGCGCCGCCAAAACAAGCGCCTATTATTCTATTGCACCATTCTTAGGTGTTGCATTCAGTATGTTACTGGTGGGGGAACGACCGGCTGTTCAGTTTTACATTGGTTTATTGATTATGATTATCAGCACAGCTATTATGGTAAGGGACACGATTTCACTGCAGCATAATCACGAACACGAGCATGCACATACCCATCTGCACAGCCACGGAGACTTGTTGCATACGCATGAACATATACACAAACACAGCCATTTGCATACCCATGAAGACAGTTCCGGCAAACATACGCATACACACAGTAATTTAACGGGACATAATCATGTGCATACCACTGAACAATAAGTCAAAATAATTACTAACAAAATTAATAGAAGACGATTACTTCGGCAGTCGTCTTTTTTGTATAATGAAAACCACGCGATAGTCGCGTGATTCAGACTGTCGAAAAGTCGTTATACCGCAAGCGAGATGATAAAAGCAAAATGCGCTTCCTTTTCATAAACTTTATGTTGTCGTATAAAATGACGCCGGATTCATCGAGAAACCGGCGTCATTGCTTGCTTTTCCCGCA
>NZ_JADCKB010000011.1 GCF_014982785.1 Ructibacterium gallinarum | reverse complement strand
CATAGGTGGAACAGAACTGATAAATCAACATATCTTTTCGCCTTTACGCAAATTTTTAGAAATTTATTCTCATTAACAAAAGCAGCCCCTGCTTTCTGAGCGAAAACAGGGGTTTTTCTACAGGCTGAGGGAAGCATTTTCATGCTCCCCTTCCTTCTTATTTATCATCCTCATCAGAGCTGGCGTCATCTTCGAGAGGAATAAAATGAATTAACACCTTGCCAATCCTGCGGCCGTCCAATTCCTTAACCGTAACCTGAAGGTTATGGTCAATAAAACTATCACCAACCTCCGGAAGTTTTTCCAACCGATCCATCGCCCAACCATTCACGGTATTTTGTTCCACATCACATTTGAGCCCGAAAAGTTCAAAGACTTCTTCAACGTCGGCACCGCCCAAAACCATATATTCGTTTTCGCCCAATTTTTCAATATCCTGAATAACATCATCATGTTCATCCCAGATTTCTCCAACCAGTTCTTCCAGAATATCTTCCATGGTAACAATCCCCATAGTTCCGCCATATTCATCAGTGACTACTGCCATGTGAGCCTGAGATTTTTGAAGATGCTTGATCAACCTAGAAATTTTAATGGATTCAGAAACAAAAATAACTGGCTTAATAATATCCGTAAGTTTTTGTCCACGGGTGCGAAGCATAATAAAGAAATCCCGCTGATGCACCACGCCAACTATATTATCAATGGTATCTTTATAAACCGGGATTCTTGAAAAGTTACTTTCCATAAAAATCCGGTACAGCGCCTGAGGGTCTTCGTCAATATCAATTGCCGTCAAATCTACTCTTGGTGTCAGAATATCCCCGGTTTCCAAATCATTAAATTCGATCGCACTCTTAATCAAGTCACCTTCCTGTGCATCAATTCCACCTTCGTTTTGTGCTTCTTCCACCATGGTCAAAAGTTCCTGCTCTGTAATGCCCCGGTCGTCTTTTGTTTTAAAAATTTTATTCAAAAGGATCTTCCACTGACCAAACAGCCAGTTAAACGGCAGTAAAATTGTCATTATGACCCGCAGAATGGGTGCAGAAAACATTGCGAAAGATTCCGGTCTTTCTTTCGCAAGACTTTTCGGTGAAATCTCACCAAAAATCAACACCAAAACCGTCATAACAACAGTGGAAATGGTAACACCATAAGCAGGAAAAAACTTCAAAAACACAACCGTTGCTACAGAAGATGCCGCAATATTCACCACATTATTACCAATTAATATACTGGATAATAATTTATCATACTGCTCCGACATCCGTAAAGTAAGCGCGGCCCTTTTATTCCCCTCATGCATCAAATTCTTCAGGCGTATTTTATTTAACGAAGAAAACGCCGTTTCTGTTGCAGAAAAATACGCCGAACAAAGGATAAGTACTACGAGCCAAATAATAATTAGCCCCGTGCTACTGTCCATAAATAAATAATTCCCCCTAATGATATAAATTTGTCTTATTATATCACAGTTATTATTGAAAGGCAATACTTTCCTAGAGATTTTCAGTTAAAAACAAATGCTTATGCCTCCATTTCTTTTTCAATCCATTTCATTAATAAATTTACAATTTTTTTCTGCTGAAGCGGAGTAAGGGGTACACCTTTAGGAACATGATACCATTTTTCCAAACATCCCCGGCAGCAGCATGCAGTTGCGTGCTGTGCTAGAAAAGCGGGATGCCCCCGCATTGGCGTTTGCTTTCCATCATTATTTAAATTTGCCGGTGCCAACCGGTTTTTCACAAAATCCTCTGCATGACGGCAAATCGTTTCCATCCCTTTCGCGCGGACATAAGCCTTGTCCTGTTCAGAAAGATGGAATCCACTGCGAAATTTTGATTTTTCCAATTTTTTCAGTGCCTGTTCCACGGTCTGCATTCTGCTCACAACCTTTATCCCTAATTCTCCTTTTAATGAAACCATTCACCCTTTTAGTCATTTATATCATAACTCCCATAGATTTTGCAACATATATTTTCAATAATTTTTGAAAACTATCTTTGTAAGAAAAATAAAAAAGGGAGGTACAATAATAATGAATGATTTTTTTAGTTCACTGGAGGAATTGCTGACTGGCCGAGCCTATCTTCCCATATACGCTTTTTTGAGTCAGGAACAGCCTGTAATAGCGCCAGTTTTATTTTTTAACTCTTGGGTATAAGCAGATATGTTTATCTTACCTTGTTTTCTGCCATTTATACAAAAATGGCAGTACATATTTTTTCAGAAATTGGTTCATAATGTAAAAAGACGCATAAATAAAGAAAGGACGAAACGTCATGGCACAATACTTGATTTCCCCTCCCCAGCATATGAAAGGAACGATTGCCATTAGCGGTTCCAAGAACGCCTCTCTGCCAATCCTGGCCGCAGGACTCCTGTGTGAATCCCCCTCGTTTTTTGAAAATATTCCCTGCCTTTCGGATACACAGAGAATGGAACAGCTTTTGACCTGTGCAGGAGGCATATGCCAAAGAGAGTCTTTCGGCACTGTTTCCGTCTGCCTTCCTGATGGGAGCAAAAGAAAATCTGCACCTTTAGAACTTGTTAGCAAACTCAGAGCTTCATTTTTAGTAATGGGTCCTCTGCTTGCCCGTACCGGCAAAATACGGATCCCTCTGCCGGGAGGCTGTCAGATCGGTGCACGTCCCATTGATCTACATCTGAAAGGTTTTGCCGCGCTTGGTGCAAAAATTCGACAGGGACACGGTTATGTAGAAGCAAAATGTGACCACTTAACCGGTACCGGAATTTATCTAGATTTTCCCAGTGTTGGCGCAACAGAAAACCTGATGCTGGCGGCTAGTTTGGCGGACGGAACCACAGTCATCGAAAACGCGGCCGCCGAACCGGAAATTGTTGATCTGGCCGAATGCCTAATCAAAATGGGGGCTGATGTTACAGGTGCCGGAACCGATACGATTACCATTATCGGGAAAAAAGTACTTTCTCCTTGCCGACATAAAGTCATTCCAGACAGAATCGAAGCCGGGACTTTTTTGGCCATGGCGGCAGCCGCACGAGGGGATGTGACTTTAACCAATGTCCGTCCTTCCCATGTCAAACCGGTCATTGCCAAATTGGAGGAAATGGGATTTGATATGGAAGCAGGGGAGGATATGCTCCATATCCTCCCCTGTGAAAAATTCAAAGCAGTAGACATAAAAACCCTTCCATATCCAGGATTTCCAACAGACATGCAGTCCCAGTTCATGGCCTTAATGAGTGTTGCCGATGGGACCGGTGTCATTGTAGAAACCATCTTCGAAAACCGTTTTATGCAAGTCCCCGAACTATTGCGCATGGGAGCCAAAATTAAAATTGACGGCAGAACAGCCGTAATAGATGGCGCCCGCCGTCTCAGCGGCGCACAGGTTAAAGCAACCGATCTTCGGGCCGGCGCTTCCTTAGTAATCGCCGCACTGGCAGCACAAGGCGATACCATTATCAATGACATTGAACACATGGAACGCGGCTACGAAAATTTTGTAGAAAAACTGACTACACTGAACATTAACATTCAGCGGTGCGAAAACTAAGCTTCTTTTCTCAGCCATTGATCATTTTACTGATGTCCCGACGCAGGCGTACAATAATCCGTTTTTCCAGCCGAGAAATATAGGACTGGGAAATTCCCAGCATATCAGCAACTTCTTTCTGGGTTTTTTCCTTTCCTTCGCCGCAAAGGCCAAAGCGCAGCTCCATAATACTCCGCTCTCGCTGGGACAGTTTCTCAAGTGCCAGATGAAGTAACTGCTTATCCACCTCATCCTCCAACGCTCTTTGGGTAATATCTTCATCTGTTCCAAGAACATCAGAAAGCAGCAATTCGTTGCCGTCCCAGTCCACATTTAACGGCTCATCAATAGACACTTCCGCCTTTGCACCATTGTTTTTTCGCAAATACATGAGAATTTCATTTTCAATGCAGCGCGAAGCATAGGTAGCCAGTTTAATTTTTTTATCTGTCTTAAATGTATTAATCGCTTTAATCAGCCCTATTGTTCCAATGGAAATTAAATCTTCTACACCGATACCGGTATTTTCAAATTTTCTCGCTATGTAAACCACCAAACGAAGATTTCTTTCAATCAGGATCTGGCGCGCATTCTGCCGGGCTTCCGGAACATTCAGCTGCAAAAGAAGCTCCTCCTCTTCTTCCCGGCTCAGTGGCGGCGGCAGTGTATCGCTTCCTCCGATATAAAAGATCTGCCCGGGTAAAATTCCACCCCATTTTTTCCTTACTTTTTCCAGCAACTGCGCCAGATACATTCTGAATTTTCTTTTCATGTCCCCTGCCTCCATTTATATTGTTTTCCCGCAGTACATCGGGGTTCATCACTGCCTGATATAAACTGTCTCCCGCAAACTCCCGTTCAATGACACCCACAGCCGCATTTCCATTGATTTCAAATCGGGAATCACAACAGACAATCCGGTCAGGATAAAAAACTGGAATCATATTTTCTCCATTTATGGTTCCAGCAGAAATCCAAATGGCATCTTCCGGTATTCCATTTTTCAGCAACCGACGAGGGATCAATATCACGCCATCACCCGATCCAGGCACAGTTAATTCGCATCCTGTATCAATCAGACCGGTGACATAAAAACTTTGATTTTTCAAACAAATACAAAGCTTTATCAGGATTTTCTCCCGGGTAAAATTTCGTGTACATATTTTTTTAAACACAATCATTAGCAAATAGGAAAGGAAAATTCCCACCACTAATGCCACCGGGTGTATATTCAGATACAACGTCCCATTTACCAGCACTGCCTGCAAATCACTTCCCATGTCGGTTTTCATTGCTAAGGCAGCCGTCACTCCACCCACAAGAACTGACACCGTCCAAAAAATACTGTATACCTTTAAAAAGTCAATCCATCTACCGTGTTTTTTCAGCAAAAAAATCGCACCAGCAGAAACGGCAATTCGCCCGGGCAATGAATACCAGAGTGCAAGTTCAGGATAAAACATTACAGTTCCATACAGTGCCAGCAGACCTCCCGCCGCAGTAACGCGCAAAACACTAAGTTTTAGCCTGCTAAGGAGCACGGTAAGAAACAGAATATTTAAATCCATAAAAAAATTCAGGGCAAACAGAATATCAGCATAAACTTCAATTTCCATTCCGCTCCCCCTCTCCGGCTTTATTATAGCGCAGAAGGGACAAAAAATCCTGTCAAAACATGGAGGACAAATTTTATTTTAAGGCACAATTTTCGACTGTGTTTTCAGTATACAATTTCACATCCTTGCGCTTCTGCCGCCCTGCGATATTCTTCCGGTGGCGACGTATCGGTAATCAAATAATCAATATCTTTAAAATCTGCCGTATGACAGATATAAGACGTAGAAAATTTATTACTTGTACACAGCAATATTCTGGTATTAGCATTTTTCAGCATAATACTCTTGATGCGACTCTGGGCTATCGAAGCATCCGTAATCCCGCGCTGGATATCCACACCACTGCAGGATATCATAACAGTATCTGCAAACCGGCGTCCGATATATTCCTCCGCATCTCCATCCAAAGCCGCATTGGAACGGCCGTTGATATGTCCGCCTGTCATATATACCTCTACATCTGTTTCCTGGGAAAGACGCATTGCGTTTTTCAAACCGTTGGTGATGACCGTCAAAAACCGATACTGTTTTAAAAGCCCGATGACCTCTCCCACTGTACTGCTGGAATCCAGGAACAGGGTATTGCCTGAAGTTATAAAATCCGCCGCCTTATCCGCAATCATCTGCTTTGCTCGAATGTTTTCCTGTTCACGGACCAAAAAAGCTGGATCCTCCTGGATGCCCTCAAGCAATACAGCCCCTCCATGCGATCTCCGCAGCATACCGCTTTGTTCCATCCGGCTCAGATCCCGACGTACCGTTGCTTCGCTGACATATAGTTTTTTGCTCAGTTCCCGCACGGTGACTGCCTTCTTCATCCGTAGAATTTCTAAAATTTCCGTTTCTCTTTCCTGGGCAAACATGCAATACCCCCTCTTGCTCGTTTATGCTTATTTATGTTTAAATTATAACACATATTTGCACAACACGCAAGCATATGAACATATATAGACAAAATGTACACTTTTTTGTATAATAAATAAAAAAGAAAAAGGAGTGTTATTTATGTATGCAGTAAAGGACGCAAGATTCATACAAGAAATTCAAAAATTAGCCGCCAACATGTATCGTATGGGCTGGGATGAGCGCAACGGAGGAAATATTAGCTATCTGGTTCCGGAAGAAGAAGTGCGCTATTATATCGACTCCAGCGCCGTACGCCGGCATTTCAGTATGGATTTTGACGCATCGCCTGTGGCTGGAAAATACTTTGTGGTAACTGGAACCACAAAATATTTTAAAAATATAGAAGAATATCCAGAAGTGAATTTAGGGCTGCTGCGCATCAGTGATGACGGAAAAGGTTATGACCTGCTTTGGGGTTACGAAGACGGAGGTCGTCCCACCAGCGAATTCCCCAGCCATTTAATGAGTCATATTGCCCGGCTTAAGATTGATCCCAAACACCGGATTGTCATGCACACCCATCCCATCAACACCATTGCCATGACCTTTGTACATGAACTTAGCGACCGCGCTTTCACCCGGACGCTTTGGCAAATGATTACAGAATGTATCGTTGTTTTTCCGGAAGGTGTTGGCGTTCTGCCCTGGATGGTATGCGGAAATACTGAGATTGGTGAAGCAACTGCTGCAAAAATGAAACAATACCGTTCTGTCATTTGGGCACAACATGGTATTTTCGGCACCGGACAAGATCCTGATGAAGCCTTTGGATTGATCGAAACTATTGAAAAAGCAGCTGAAATTTACATGAAAATAGCACATCTTCCGATCCTGCAAAATATTAAAGACGAAGAACTGAAAGAACTTGCAAAAGCTTTTCAACTGGATTACCGCAAGGATTTTCTGGACTAATCCAAATCCAAAAACAAGCTTATGTAAGTGGAATAAAGGCGCTGCTTCTGCGAAACTTACTAGGAGTAGTGCCTTCTATTTTTTATATTATCAATGCGGATTGCACCAAATATGATGCAATCCGTATCTTATTACTAAGACTCCGAAAGCGCGGACACAGAATAAATTCCCGTTTTTTTCAATATTGTTTTCTGCGAATCTTTTTCCTCCAAATTCACTGCCTCCTCATCCAATACAACAAGATAATCATATCGTTCTGGAAGTTCCGACAGCATTTCAGAAGTAAGCTGATCCGTAACCTCCACTTGCGGCGCATATAAAAAATACCGAGCCACATACCGCACTTCATCACTTGCCACCTGGCCGTCCCGGTCTTGCGCTGCAATCAAATATCGATTGGGGTCTTCCTTCCCATCCTCAGGCCAACGATCGGTTGTAATATGCTCTATTTTGCCAGGCAAAGACCGATGATATTCTTGCCTGATACTAATCAATCCATTGATTTCCGAATACAGAAAATTAACCGCTATCATAAAAGTAAACAAAACGCCATATTGATACATCCGTTTTGAGGCCGGCGAAGCAAAAGCGCGATACGCCCCACGTTCATCAATCTCCACCGCAAACGATTCTTCTATATCCACTGTAATTCCCATAATGAAACATCCAGCAAACAGTACCATAATGCTGCACGCGTATCGTTCAAATCCAGCCAGCCGCAAAGCTTCTTCTTCCGGCATGGAATATAAATACAAAAATAAAATACCAATATAGTATAAAACCGTCATCAAGTCAATTGGAATAAGAAGCTTCCAAATATTTTGGCATTTAAAATGATAGTATTTTCCTATCAGAACAGCGGCTGCCGCCAATATATTTCCCAGGAAAAAAATCTGCGCGGCCCTATCTGACGGATTCAACGACATTTTTATAAAATCATGAATAATTTGTCGATGATATTGCGGCGCCGCCGCCAAATATTGTTCTGTATTCTGCCCGACATCAAAATCAAATTTACTTTCAAAGCCAGATAGATCCACTTTCATATGATACCGCCACATCAAAAAAGGGAGTAATATACCAATTGTTGTCAATAATGCAATAAAAAATTTGGAGGAAAGTGCTTTCTTGTTTTCTTTGATATGGAATAGATTCCAAAAATAATACGCCAAGCCTATTCCCGCAAAAATTATCCCTGTGTTTTTTACAATTCCAGTAAATCCTAACACCAAAATAGAAAACACAGCAACCGTTCCAGGCCGCCGCCGATACCGGTACGCCATTGCCATAGATGCCATTACAAGCAAAGGAAGGAGAAAATCCACCAGAAGATTGTTACTTCGGATGGTCAAGTTTAAATAGGAAAGCACAGCACATCCCATACCCAAAATAGAATACAGCAAAAAACGCCGTTTTTCCTTTACAATACCAAAAACGGCATAAAAACAGGAAAAAATGATACTATTCTGTGCCAAAAGCATAATTCCCTGCGATCTTCCAAGAAATTTGCAGACATAATACAAAAACACTGCCGTCCCCGGAGGATAATCCAAAAATACCACCATATTTGTGTTGAGATCTGGAAAATGTTCTTCTATTAGTAAATATTTAACAATTAATGCCCAATGAGAAAAATTATCATAATGCAGTAATTTCAAATGATAAATTACGATACCAAAAAGGGCTGTACCTGCTAACAGACACATTTCAGCAATGTTCCATTTGGGCACAGCAATTTTCTTTTGAAAAGCAAGAACCATAAAATACAAAGCGCCAAGCAATCCACCCGCAAATGTCAGGTATGCGCTTAGGACGAGCCGGTTTAGAAGTCCACCGATATATAAAAATAGGCTAATTCCCGCGATGATCAAGATTGGCACAAAATATAAGGAAATTTTTACTTTTCGGGATACAAAAAACAAATATCCACCAAAAGAAATCAAAAAAGCAAATATCTTTACCCCCTGCAGCATTACATTTCCCTCCTTGCCCTCTTTAAGTTCTCCTTTTAGGGCTCCAGCGCATTTTAATATTACGATAAATTTCATCATACACCGTCATCCATGGATCAATTTCCTTGGGCAGGGAGTGTTCTCTGTCGTGTATGATTTGAAACCACTGCCGCTTGTCCCATTCGGTTTCCGGCTTGACCCTGGCTGTATAAAACCATTTTTTATTCTCCTGCCTGCTGTATACTGCCTCTGCGTCCAGCGCCGTGCAATAGTATTCCGAGGTCACAACAATGTGGAATTTCTCCCCCGGAACGAATGAGGCCTTCTCATTTAAATAAAACGAAATACCTTCCTCAGATACATCAAATGTAACCCCGCTATAATGCTTGTTATGCATTTGAGCCATCATATGTTCTTCCGCCTGAATCCGTTCAAACTTCCGCTTGGACTCCCTGCCGAGCATGAAAAAAACAGCATAAATTAGTGTGGTTAAATTATAAAACAACCAAAACAGAATGACACTGCTGTAAATCAGGGCCATGCCATACTTTCCCCCAGCAAACCTTATAATTGCCGCTATGGTAAGCAAAATCAAAAAGCTATGCGGAAGAACATATCGAAAAGACGCGGTTTTTCCTTTTTTTTTCTTTTTATCCGTAACCTTAAATTTCTGCTGATGCACTCCAATCGATTCAAGAAATACAGGGAAAATCAAATAGGGCGCCAAAATGGTATCTATGATCTGACTCCACCGCATATTCCGCACATTGGTACTCAGGTATCTTACCGAGATACTATAACATAGATGAGAAGGAAGCCAGAATAAAAGCAATTCCCAAAATTGACATTCCACAAGCTGAAAACCAAAAAGCGCAAACAAGATAGGTGAAAGGATAAAAATCATACGACATAAAAAAGACCACCAATAAAGATAGGCATTTAGGTACGAAAGTCTCCCTGCCAAAGGCAGATCTTTGGTAAATATCGCATTGGTGTTTTGAATACTCTGGATCACTCCTCTGGCCCACCGAATCCTTTGTCCGATCATACTTTGTACAGTAGAAGCCGAAAGTCCTGACGCCAAGGTCTCTGTGGTAGCATAGGTGATATACCCCGCCTTCTGAAGACGCAAACTAGTTTCAAAATCTTCGGTAATGGTACCGTAAGGAAAACCTCCGATTTCTTCCATGGCTTTGCGCAAAATTACTGTATTGCTCCCCGTATATGCCGCCGAATTTGACGCATTACGCATTACATTAATTTCCCGGGAAAAGAAATCCTGCTCGTTTGGAATATCCTTTTCAGAAAACAGATTAAACTGAAACAAATCCTGATTGTAAAAACTCTGTGGCGTTTGAATCAAACCGATTTTGATATCCGGATTCAAAAAATATGGTACGGTTTTCAAAAGAAATTTTCTTCTGGGAATCATATCTGAGTCAAACGTTGCAATCAACGGTGAAGATGTGTGGGCAAGGGCATTGTTATAATTTCCAGATTTCGCATGACAATTATCTTTTAACCCCAAATATCCCACTCCAAGATGTGCCGCCAATTCTGAAATTTCGCGGCGATTTCCATCGTCACACACAAAGATATGCACTTTACTCTTATCCGGATATTCCAAAAAAGTACAGGCGTTGATGGTTTTATACAAAAGCTCCGCCGGCTCGTTATGAGTTGCAATCAATACATCTACATCCGGATATTTTTCAGATGATACTTCAGGCATCTCTAAATACTTTTTCATACCTTTCATTCTGCTGATCATCAGTTCAAACATACCAAGAGTAGTATTCAATTCCGCCAAAGCCAGCAAAACACCCGCCAAGGACTGCCAAATCCCCAGATGCCATGGAATCGTAAAAAAAATTCTCCAAGTGAGGTATATACCACAACAAAATATGGTCAGTATAAAACACAGATTTCTTTTCTTTTCAAAACTCATTTGTCTTTCCTCTTTGTATGAAATACCCAGTTTTTCTGTAATCTATAAGAAAGAAAAAACAAAACCGTATCACACAGAATTTTGCTTATGGCAGGGCTCAAATGCAGCAATGTATTTACAGCCGTAACAGAAGCGGCCGATGCCGCTGCTAACCCGGCACATAAAAGGCTATAGCGCAGAACAGAAATCTTTTGACGGCCTGCACAGAATACATAGCTGCGGTTTAGTACATAATTGGCTGAAGCCGAAATGACTCTAGAAGCTATTGTTGCAATGGCTATCTGCCAAAAATAAATCCTCTCTGTTCCCCATACTGCTAAACGGGAAAACATCCAAAACAGCCAAACATCTAAAACAGCGCACAGCAAAGAGGATAAGCCAAACCGAACAAAATTAGATAGCAACGGTCTTAAAACAAGGATGCTGTCCCAGACAGGACGAAAATGAGAACCCTCATTGCCATTTCGATAAATCGTCTGAATGGTCACGCCTATAATAGGGATATCTTTTTTGACACATTTTAAAAGAACATTCATTTCATATTCAAAACGATCACCAGCGGTTTCCAAAACAATCGGCATTAAACTACTGTCAAAGGCGCGAAGCCCTGTCTGCGTATCTGTCAGCCATGTACCACAAGCCAAATAGAACAGTGCTGACGCTGCATGGTTACCGAAACGAGAACGAAGTGGTGTACGTTCAGAAGAAAAATCTCTTTCCCCCAACACCATTGATCCTGGTTGATTCTGAAGCGTTTTTAGAACCCGCATAATATCCTTCTGAGAATGCTGCCCGTCGCAGTCAGCACACAGAAAACAACTGTTATTTGAAGCTTTTTTCCAAGCATATGCTAATCCCGTCTTTAACGCTCGGTCTTTCCCCAAATTTGTAGAATGGCGTAGAACCGTGCAACGATCTATACGGCCAATTTCCTCAAAAATGGTTTTATAATCCGGGCCAGAACCGTCATCCACGATTATTGCCTCAGCAGGAATATCAGCCAAAAGAATATGAAGATACGTACAAAATTCCCTCTCCGGTTCCAGAGCCGGAATAATGATCCAGATATTTTTCATAGCTTACACACTCTTTTCGCGATTCTGTTTTTCCTTTCGGATATTTGTTTTGGATTTTGCCTGTGCATAAGGAATCTCACCGTGATTAATATAATACTGATTTTTCCCCATATATTTTGCCGCATACAAAGCAGCATCAGCACATTGATACAATCCTGCATAAGTTTTGATGGTTCCATCTACTGGAACAGCTCCAATGCTAACTGATGTGTCATATTTTTCATAATACCCATTGAGCATTTTTCTAACCTCATATAAAACATTCTCCAATTTTTCTACTAAAATTTCTTCAGGAATCAAATTGGGGATCAAAACAACAAATTCATCTCCGCCCAAACGTCCAATGCAATCGCTTTTCCTAAAGCACGCATTCAAGCATTGTGCAAATTTCTTTAAAATTTGATCTCCTTCCGGATGTCCCTCAAAATCATTGATTTTTTTGAAATTGTCCAAATCAAATAAAATAAGAGCACCAGCTGTTTGATCCTGAGTTAAAAATTGTTCCGCATACTGCTCAAATCCATTCCGATTATACAGGCCTGTCAGCTTATCATATCTGGCTTCCGCCTTTGCAAGAGATAATTCCTTTTGCATTCTAATAATATGATAATGTACCAAAAGGCCAGTCAATAAACTGATAATACATATTCCAAATAATCCTTCCAGTAAAGTTTGAGCCATGTTTCCAAACACTTTATCCATAGAAGAAGATGCAATTAAATAAATATCTTCGTATCGGCAAATCACACTTTGCCAGTATTGATCATTAATTTTTAGGAGAACAGGCTCTCTTGTCGGCATGGAATCCAAAAATTGCAGCATATCCTGCTGCGACTGGGTTCCCTCCATATGGAACTCCTGATGATTGTTTTCTGTAATGCCTAAAATTCGTCCACTTTCCTGATCTACGGCAAGCATGCTGGTATCATACTCGGTGGTTGCCTGTCTAAGAGTATACTGTATCAGTTCCTCACGGCTCATCAATCCAAGCCGGGATACATCAGCGTCAATCCGAATTGCGGCATAGTACGGTGAATTTGATTTCACCAATACATAAAAATATGCCGGCCGCTGAGAAAATTGTGGACGATCTACACAGAAAACATAAGCCTTATCTTCTTCACTGTGAAGAACAGTCTGCAATTCTTCCTGATTTTCATATAACTTGCCTGTTGAATCATCTGTACATAAACTAATCGTTCCAGAATAATCAATTACCGAAATATTACTGACTTCCATTAACTCCTTTAATAAGACAAGTCCATTGCTTCGGGAAATATTTTTAAAATCATGAGAAACAATGTATTCTACTCCCCATGCACGATTAAGGTAATCTTCTTTAAGAATTTCTTCCCTTTCCTTCTGATCTGCCACCGTATTTTCAATATTGGTAATTTCACTCTCTAAAAGCTGATTAAGGTAATGATTACTTTCCGCTTTGCTTCTTCCATACAAGCTAATGGTAAACAAAATTGCAATAAACAGTGTAGAAAGCGCCAAGGTTACTGCCAATCTTCGATATAATTTTTTCATAAGCCAATTTCCTTTCTTAAGACAGCAGTTGTTTCAAATACTCAGATTGAGGCATTGGTTTAAAAAAATAATATCCTTGTCCTGTAAAACAGCTATTTTCCAACAAAAAACGTATTTGCGTCGTATTTTCTACTCCCTCAGCAATTACATTGATCCCCAGCTTCCGTGCCAAATCGACTGTAGCACTTAAAATAATTTCTATACGGGGATCTCCAATCCTGCTTACAAAATACCGATCCAGTTTTAAAATATGAAAAGGAATATCTGCCAATAACTTTAAGGCCGAAAAACCAATACCAAAATCATCCAATGATATTTGAAATCCCCATTGTGACAGTTTTCCCATAAATTGTTCTAAATCTTCCTTATCATCGCGGCATACAGCCGTTTCTGTAAGTTCAAAAACAATATCTTCTTTTTCCGCTCCATTTTCTTCTGTGATTTTAATCAATTCTTCAGCTGCATCACATTGCCCCATATGCCTTCTTGACAAATTCACAGAAATCGGTCCCAGACAAGCACCCCTCCGCTTTGCCTCACGAATATCGCGGCATACCACCCGAAGCACCTCCCGATCCAGTTCAACAATTTGCCCGCTTTCTTCCAATGCAGGAATAAAATTAAGCGGCGAAATCTGCCTTCCATTCTTCTGCCGCCGAACCAAAGCCTCTGCACCACATATTTTGCCTGTCTGCATATCTACCTGTGGCTCATACCATACGCATAATTCCTGATTTGCAAACGCATGTTTAAAATTTATTTCCATGTCTTTTTCTTCCTTAAGCCATAGTTTCTATGTATAGCATTTCCATAACCATTTATCCTATGCACAAATACACTTGACAAAAGTCCGAAATCAGACTATAATATTAAAAGTTCAGTTTTTTTACCAAAAGGAGGTACTTTGCTTGCAAAAGACCAGAGAAAGAAATTTTTTAATTGTATATAATAGTATCTATAAAGAAAATGATCAGTTATACCATCATCTGGCCCGACATTTCGGGTTGTCAGACTGTGCATTTTGGATTTTATATATTTTAAGAGAAACTGAAAAAATATATACGCAAAAAGAAATCTGTAATTTGCTTTTCTTAAGCAAACAAACCGTAAACTCTGCTTTGAAAAAATTAGAAAAAAACGGTTATATTGTTCTTTCATCCAATGAAAACAATAAGAAAAACAAACAAATTCTTTTAACACAAACTGGTGAAAAACTGATGCAGAATACTATAGATCCAATATTAAAAATAGAGGAAAAAGCCTTCGCGCGGTTTTCAGAAAAAGAATGTAACTTGTTTTTGAACATGTATCATCAGTATTTGGAATTTTTAAAAGAAGAAGCTGGAGAACTTTTATGCTCATGACTTTGTTCTCCTAAATAATGAAAGAAAGCGAAAGATATATATGCGAATTCAACTATCCGACCACTTCACCTTTATGAGATTAATAAAATTTGTTTTTCCCTCTGTGATGATGATGCTTTTCACTTCTATCTATGGTGTTATAGACGGACTGTTTGTATCAAATTTTGCCGGGAAAACCCCATTTGCCGCCATTAATCTTATCATGCCCTTATTAATGGGGCTTGGAACAATAGGCTTTATGATCGGCACTGGTGGCAGTGCTATCGTATCCAAAACTTTAGGAAAAGGAGACCGAAACAAAGCAAATCGCTATTTTTCTGCCTTAGTCTGGAGCACCATCATTATTGGTCTGCTTCTTACCATACCCGGGCTTATCTGGCTGCGTCCCATTGCGGCCGCTTTAGGTGCAGAAGAACAGATGATGAATGATTGTATCATTTATGGGAGTATTCTTTTGTCATTTCAAACTGCATTTATGCTACAAAATGTTTTTCAAAGCTTTTTTATTACTGCAGAAAAACCTACCTTAGGCCTTGGTATTACCGTTACAGCCGGGTGCACCAATATTGTACTTGACGCACTGTTTGTAGCAGTCTTCCACTGGGGCACAGCAGGGGCAGCAGCTGCAACGGTTATCAGCCAATGTGTGGGAGGCATCCTCCCTCTTTTTTACTTCGCACGGAAAAATGATAGTCTACTGCAAATTGTAAAACCTGCCTTTGAATTAAATATGCTTATCAAAGTATGCACTAACGGTTCTTCAGAACTCATGACCAACCTATCATTGTCACTGGTAAACATTCTGTATAATTTTCAGTTGATAAAAATGGCAGGAGAAAACGGTATCGCCGCTTACGGAGTAATCATGTACGTCAATTTCATTTTTTTGGCCGTCTTTATCGGTTATTCCATCGGCATTGCACCAGTAATCGGATTTCATTACGGGGAAGAAAATCATAACGAATTGAAAAATTTGCTGCGGAAAAGCATGGTTCTAATCGGCGCAGCCGGCATCTTTCTGACCTGTTTTGCTGAGCTTTTGGCAAAACCGCTTTCTCTTATTTTTGTCAGCTATGACAAAACACTATTGATCATGACCTGTCGCGGCTTTCAGATATACTCCATATCTTTTTTGATTACTGGCTTTAATATTTTTGGCTCCGCTTTCTTTACCGCGCTCAACAACGGCTTTGTTTCTGCCGCCATCTCTTTTTTACGAACATTGCTGTTTCAGGTCATCTGTATTCTTTTTCTTCCAGTACTATGGGGCATAGACGGCATTTGGCTTGCGATTACCTTTGCCGAGATTTCAGCCGCAGCAGTCACCTTTTTCTTTCTGGTAAACAAAAGAAAGGTTTACAGCTACAACTGAACCCTATACCGGCGCACCCACGGTAAAAGGCGTCTTGCCAGAAACGCAGCAGCCAAAGCACTGACAATATCGGTTGGCAAAGTCATAAATACACAACTGACCAATAACGGCCAGACAGCAACCGTTTTTCCCATATAATAAACTGCGAGAAAATAATAGTATACTGTTCCCAACAGATAAATAACTGCCAAACCTGCAAAAGAAGCCATTAACATGCGTAAGTAAGAAGGCTGCTGTACTCGATAATAAGCTACTGCCCCGATGATCCAGGCACTTATAACGAATCCGATCAAATACCCAAAAGTTGGCTTGAAAATATATCCAAAACCACCTCCCTGCGTAAAAATAGGTACTCCTATCATACCCAAAATAAAATACGCTCCACAACTTATTAAAGCGCCACGCCTTCCAAGGAGCAGTCCTGCCAGCATAATGAACAATGTTTGTAAAGTAAACGGAATCACCGGCAATGGTATACGAATAAAGGCTCCAACAGCAATCAGAGCCGTAAACAATGCACACATACATAATGCTTGTGGCGTTAAAACTAAACGTTTCATAATGATCACCCTTCCTTTTGACTTTAGGCATTATATCATATATTTATTTAAATGTAAACTAATTATTTTTATATAGTTTACATTTTGCAATATTATTTTAAAAAAACATTGCAAATAAAAACAGATATTTACAGAAACAAAATTGCCACAACACCATCTAAAATTCTAAGCACAAAAAATAACGGTCACTGCAGATTTCAGGACCGTTATTGATCAGTTTCTTATTAAATGATTTCACTTGTGTCAAAACATTTTTCTTTTATTTAAACAGAGGCAAAATCCTTGCTATCATTATCGTTCATCGTCTGATATGCTGGTTCACAGGTAAGATTTACGCCAAGCCGCCGAAACACCTTTTCGTCGACGGCAGACAAAATCACTGAAGAATGGACTTCACAGCCGCGGAGCTTGTAAAGCTGTTCCATAGCCAGCTCGGCAGTGGGATCCGTAGCTGCACAAATGGATAGTGCAATCAAAGCCTCATCGGTATGAAGCCGCGGATTTCTATTACCCAAATGATCCACTTTTAAATGCTGAATCGGTTCAATAATAACTGGAGAAATCAAATGTATTTCATCCTTAATTCCAGCAAGCGTTTTCAAAGTATTCAAAAGCAACGCCGAAGAAGCTCCCAACAAATCCGAAGTTTTCCCAGTTATGATCGTTCCATCATGAAGCTGCAATGCCGCGGCCGGAGATCCCGTCAAAGCTGCCTTCTGAAGGGCCGGTGCAATAACCGCCCTATCATGCACAGTAATTCCGGCTTTCTTCATCAAAAGCTCCAGTTTAAAAATCATTTCTTCATCAGCCAAACCCTTGCGCTGATCACACAACGCTGTGTAATAACGTCTTAGAATTTCCTGACAGGAGGCCTGACGCACAACCTCATCATCAATAATACAGTTGCCCGCCATGTTGACACCCATATCCGTGGGAGATTTATACGGGCATTTTCCCGTAATCTTTTCAAACATAGCTGTTACAACCGGAAAAATTTCAACATCCCGATTATAATTTACAGTCGTTTCTCCGTAGGCTTCCAAATGAAATGGGTCAATCATATTAACATCATTCAAATCCACAGTAGCTGCTTCATATGCCAGATTTACTGGATGCTTCAAAGGTAAATTCCAAATTGGAAAGGTTTCAAACTTGGCATATCCCGCCTGAATATTCCTCTTATAATCATGATATAATTGAGATAAACAGGTGGCCATTTTTCCACTTCCCGGTCCCGGCGCAGTCACCACAACCAATTCCCGGCTGGTTTCAATATATTCATTTTTCCCATACCCTTCATCGCTGACAATTTTAGCAATATCAGAAGGATATCCATCTATTGGATAATGCCGATATACACGCACGCCCAAAGATTCCAGACGCTTTTGAAACGCCTCTGCAACAGCCTGTCCCTGAAATTGTGTCATCACCACACTGCCCACATACAATCCAATGGTGCGGAAACAGTCAATCAGACGGATCACATCTAAATCATAAGTGATTCCCAAATCCCCACGAAGTTTATTCTTTTCTATATCAGCTGCATTAATCGCAATCACGATCTCCACACGGTCTTTTAACTGCAGCAACATCCGCAGCTTGCTATCCGGCTGAAAACCCGGAAGTACACGAGAAGCATGAAAGTCATCAAACAGCTTTCCGCCAAATTCAAGATATAGCTTACCGCCAAACTGCGCGATACGATCCCGGATATGTTCGGACTGCATCCGAAGATACTTTTCATTATCAAACCCAATCTTGCACATCGTCTGACACCTCTCCCTGCATATTCTTATCCAATGAAATATTATACAAAAAAATTTAGAAAGTTGCAAGCCCTCGCTGAAAAAGATTTATTATTTTTCACGTATTGATATACGATATTTCAAAGCAATGCTCCGGTAATCTGAAGGAACATCTTACAAAAGTGATTATCCGAATGGAACCCAGTTTTTTGTACAATTTCTGTTACCCTCATTTTCGTATGATTTAATAAATGAATGTCCTGTCTGATACGCACCCGAATCAAATATTCCGAATAGGTCATCCCCATAACTTTACGAAAGGTTCGACTTAGATATGTACTGCTCATATAAAACTGATCTGACAGCTTTAGCAGGGTAATATCCTCCATGTAATGCGTATTGATATAACGAACCATCTTCTGCACCTTTTCTTTTCTTCCGCTTTCTTGTCTCGCTGGTTCCAGCTTACCCCAGCGTCTCAAACAAAAAGAGAACCGCTTCTTCCTGCCTCCATGCTAAAAGTCGGCTTAAAATGGGGGCATTTCAACCTTAGAAGAAAAATCACTTGGTTGCGTCCAAAAGGACGGCCGTTCTACTGTAGTTAATGTTTTAGATTATGGGAAAATCCTTACCGTGCCCGGGCTACATCTGCTCAACGGGCCGGGCAACGATATGGTGGTTGTTATCAATCTAACTGCCGCCGGAGCACATATGATACTGTTTACCACCGGCCGGGGGACTCCATTAGGCAATCCAATCCCCACGGTAAAAATTTCTACAAATTCTACTCTCGCCAAGCATAAAAGCCGGTGGATTGATTTTGACGCCGGAATTTTGATATCCGGGGCAGATCCAACCGAAACCGCCAATACTCTATTTCAGTCCTGTATGGAAATTGCCAGCGGCAAAAAAACCAAAAACGAACAATACGGATACCGCGAAATCTCTATTTTTAAAGACGGCGTAACCTTATAAAAAACATTGAAGAAGCAAGCAGGCAGCAGCTTCAGCATCGTTTGGGCAATTTTTAAGTCGTCGCCAAAGTTCATGAACAGCCGGAAGCATTCGATGAATCTCTTTACGATGCAGGTATAGTTTCTGTTTCATATCTTCTTTTTCATCTAATAAAAATCCTGCGATTCCCTTCGGGGGATTGCTTTTTAAATACGCTTCTGCATCCGCGTACACTTGTTTTAAAACTGCTTTATATTTTCCTTCCGCTTCTGCAATGCAGAAAGAAAGCGCAAGACAGGAATATGCTGTCTGCAGACCTCGTTTTTCTCTTCCGTATACATATGGAGCCGCAATGGATCCGTCACTACAAATCCCTTGCAATATAATTTGTTGACAATACGAAATCAGTATTTTTTTCTTTCCGGGCTGTAAACAAAGTCCAGATTCCTCTTCACCGAAAATAGACGGCCGATTCTGGTATTCCTCCATTCCCTCAGATATACTAGAATAAAATACAATGGGAACCGCATTTATTTTCTCCCCATAATCAATAGCAAAAACCGTTTCGCTATTTATCATTCGAAAACGCAGGCCAGTTTCCAACATTTCCTGTTTAATTCTCCTGTGAGATGAAACTTCTGTTTTGTTCAGCAATGTTTTCAAATGCTCTGTTTTATACATTCCAAAAAGGGCATCTGCTGCAGGTAAATTTCGAAAAACTGGACTATGGATTGCACTGCAAACTTCTTTTTTCTTTCCATCTACCCACAATGCGAAACGCATTGGAGCCCGCCCAGTATATCGCACGGCTACATCCACATACCCATCCATACCCAAAGTCGCATCAGGCAAAGTCAGCATTTCTTCTGTCACTCCATCTTCTGCCGTAACCAAAGGAACAATAGATGGATAAAGCAAGCGATTTATAATATCAGGGAGCCTATACTGAGGCGCTTCTTGTTCATAAAAATGTACATGAACACATTTTTCTCCACCTTGTCCATTTTTCCAGCGATGCACAAACTCTGTATTTGCCACTGCACCAGTTGTCATCAAGTGTACAGCAGGCAGTTTTTTTTTCATTTTTAATGCGGCTTCTGGCTGTGCCGGAGATCCTCCCGTAAACAATAGAACCAAATCACCGCTTTGCAAGTCTTTACATGTCGAAAGATTCAAAAACATTTCTGCGAGGCTACCTTTTCCATTGTCCGTTTTTTCTAGAACAGAAAATATCTGATCCTCTGACTGCGCCATCCGAAATCCATGAAACACCGGAAGCTTTTCCGAAGTACACCAAATATG
Source organism: Ructibacterium gallinarum (assembly GCF_014982785.1). GTDB lineage: Bacteria > Bacillota > Clostridia > Monoglobales > Monoglobaceae > Ructibacterium > Ructibacterium gallinarum. The sequence continues at coordinate 79,763 of NZ_JADCKB010000011.1, read as the reverse complement.
TATCAAAATGTCCTCTGGCAAAGACTCTACGGCTCGATACAAAAGTTCCTTCACTGCATTGGTTTTTTCCTCGGAATGAATTCCGCTCAGATCAAGCAGCAACCAAACAGAAGATCTACGTTTTTCTAAATATAGATTCTTATTGATGGTACACAGCCGATAGATTCCAATTCCTTCATTCATGTTTTCCCTCAAAAGGCTTACTGGCACCGGATGATCCTGTTTCACATCCAGTGCAAAATCTTTCCCTGCCTCTGTCAAGCAAAAAATCTCCATTTCCCTTTCTTTTCTGTGTATCTGTAACTGATGCGTAGGAGACCATACTGTGTCCGGCGCAGGAGCCAAAGTAAAATCCATTTCCACCGGACAACATTCCATCTTTTGCTGTTCCATTCCCGGAAGTAAAAATCCTAAAGGAAAAACAAATCTGTATCCATTTCCCGCTATCTGAAGCGGCATGACTCCTTGCATCTGAAGTTGAAATTCTTCTCCCGGGGCAACAGAATCCATTTGCAGACAATAAGTCTGCGGAGTAAGTTGAAGTAACTTAACACCAAACTCTTGTAATTCGGGCAAACAGGCCGGCTGAATGGAAGCACGAAGCACTGTTTTTCCTGCTGTCAGTATCTGCAGATCTCGAATCACAATTTCTTCCGGCATGGGAAAGACATAACGCCCCCCTATATGTCCTTTACTATCATTATAAAAGGTATACTGCATTAAAAGGAGCACATAAGCTAGACGAAACTCTCCAGAAATAGTAATTTTTTTTAAAAACTTCATTTGTTCCCCCAAAACAATAAATATTTTTTCCATTGTAAACGATTTTTCCCAAACATGCAAGAACTTCTGTAAAAAGATTAAATTATTTTTTTTCTTCGCAAATTCCCTTTCTCAGTTTTGTCACTGCTTTTTTTTCAATTCTTGATACATAGGACCGGGAAATTTTTAATTGTTTGGCAATTTCCCGTTGCGGCAAACATCGTCCATCAATTAAACCATAGCGCAAAAGTATTACCTGTCGTTCTCGTGGATCCAGCTCCTGACAAATATTGCTGTAAAGCTGTTTTACTTCCATGCTTGTATTAATTTCATCAAATACATCAACATCATCACTGCTCATAACATCAAGGAGCATAACCTGATTTCCCTCTTTATCCGTACCAATTGATTCATTTAGGGATACATCTCCTTGCTCTTTTTTTCTGGAACGTAAAAGCATCAAGATTTCATTTGCTACCCCCTCTTGACGGCTCTGTTTCCGCTTCGTTAGGAAGTTCTATTTCATCTTCATTCGCCCCAAACAAATACACATGAACATTCTCACCGTCCCAAACAATTTTCTTAACGAAATTGCGAATTGCCATCCGTTTTTGTTCTATCGTCATGGTATCAAATGTGGACGCAAACGACGATAGCAATTCCCGGAGAATATCAAATTCTTCGTGGGACAACACATTTTCTTTTGTAAGGCTTTCCAGTTCTTCCATACTCTTTTTGATGGATTCGTTCTTTTCGTGTAATTCGTTTATCTGGTCGGTGATATATCCGTTTGCGGCAGTCCCTTCCGTTTCTGCCAGTTTGGAAACCAAGGCTTTAATTTCTTTTTCATTGTCTGCCAGCGAATTTTTAAAATGTTCCATCCGTCTATCATACTCGCTGGTATTGGCCTTAATGGCTTTCTTGCTTTCCTCCAACTGCTTTACAAATTCGGAACTGTTTTCGGATAATTTTTTAACTTCCTCACAAATCGCCCTGTCGAGCACATTTCCATTAGGATTTTTCATATTGCATTCCTGCATACGGCTTTTCTCTTTCATCTCGCATAGATACGAATAGCGTTTTTCGCCCTCTGCATATTCGGTGTTATATACCTTGGGGCGCATATAACTTCCGCAATGTCCACAATAGAGCAAGCCTGACAATAGAGCCATTGTACTTTTTGGCTTTCGATACGCTTTTGATGCGTTTTGTTCTAAATAATTCTGCACCGTTACCCACTCCTTTCCTGAAATCACGCCTTCGTGTTTCCCGACTGCGATAATCCACTCGTCCATGTTGCGGAACTGATTTGCCTTTCCCGCTTGCTGAATGGTTTTGTTATAGGCCATGATTCCATGTCTGCCATCAAACTCTGTTTTATCCGCATATAGCTCTACGCCTAATTTTTCATAATAATTCCATGCGTCCATATCCGCTATCATATAAACGGGATTTTGTAAAATCGCTTTAATGGAAAATCGGGTGAAATCCTTTCCCATTTTCGTTTTCATATGGTTTTGTATCAAGTAGGTTTCTACCTTTGTCAGACTGTTCATTTCCAGGAATCGGCTGTAAATCGTTTTAACAAGCTCCATTTCGTCCTGCACAATGTCTAATTTGTAGGCGCTCCGCTTTTTCCCGTCAACCGTTACTTTTTGTACCTGGGTTGATTGATAGCCCGTTGGCGTATTCCCTCCGAGCCAGCGTCCAGTTTTTGCAAGTTCGTGCATATTATCCCGGATACGTTCCGCTATGGTTTCCCGTTCCAACTGGGAAAATACCGAAGCAATATACATCATAGCACGTCCCAAAGAAGAATCAGTATCAAATTTTTCTTTGATGGATTCAAACGAAATTTTGAGGGCTTTAAACTCGTCAATCAGTTTCGCAAAATCGCCGATGTTACGGCTGATACGGTCTAACCGGTAACAAATGATAACGCTAAACTTCTTTTTCCTTGCGTCCTCCATCATCTTTTGAAACTGCGGACGTTCCGTGTTTCCACCAGAAAACCCTTCGTCCTCATAGATAAATATATTTTCCTCCGGTGTGTTGGGATAGTTTACGTCAATATATTTTTTGCATAATTCAATCTGATTCTCGATACTTTCGCCCTTTCCTGTGAAGCGGGATTTTCTGGAGTATATGGCGATACATGGATTTTGTTTCTCATTCATTGGATATTCCCTCACCTTATGTTATGCTTTTATTTCTAACCACACATAATGGCTCTATTTATATTATAGCAAAAACCAACCGAAAAAGCAAAAACTTTTTTGCGAATTCGCATAAAAAAATGCCATGAGAACGGTAAGGCTTCTCATGGCAATCTTTTTTACAATTTGTTTTAAATAAGTACTTAGGGAAAATCGATCTCCCAAAACGCCAATTACTTTTGCTTTTCTGCTAATTCTGCCGCTTCTTTGGTTTTATGAACCGTTCCAAACGGATGTTGCGGCGGCGCATAAATGGAATACAACTTAAGCGGCATACGGCCAATATTGATAATATTATGCCATGTACCTGCTGGAACAAGAACTGCATAGTTACTGTTCACTCTTTGCTGGTCATTTAAAACGTCCGGGTCTTTTCCCATTTGAACCAGCGCATATCCATTTTCAATCCGTATGAACTGGTCAAGATTGTCATGCATCTCCAGGCCGATATCTCCGCCAACCGGAATACTCATCAATGTCACCTGTAAATGTTCTCCGGTCCATAATGCTGTCCGGTAGTTGTTGTTCATTTTCGCAAAGCTGTCAATGTTTACAATCAGTGGTTCCGGACCATAATCCTTTATTTCCGGAACACGGTTATGGTATCTGTTTTGATTCACCTTCCTCACCTCCTACTGAACATAATATGTGGGTATACAGAAAATCGTTCGTATACAACAACTGTGTCATATTGTGGCTGTTTGAAACATAAACTGATACGAAACATATCATAAGGAGGCGAATGATCAAAATGAAAGCTTTATCGAAACCTGAAAAATGGGTTTTAATCGGAATCCCTATCCTGTTTTTAATTGGCGCTATCCTGCATTTTGCATACAACATCTTAGGGGAAAGCCCGATTGTGGGATTATTTGCGCCTGTCAACGAAAGCATTTGGGAGCATACCAAAATGGTACTTTGGCCAGTCATTCTTTGGTGGTCGCTCTACTATTGTTTCCGAGGCAAACAGTACGATCTTGACAAAAACAAGTGGTTTGGAGGCGCTTTGGCCGCATTGCTGACATCACTGTTTACGATGCCTATGCTTTACTATTTTTATACCGAAGCCTTCGGTGTGGAACTTTTGTGGGTGGATATCCTAATATTGTTATTGTCTCTCATCTTTGGGCAATTTTTGGGGCTACATATCTATCAAAATAGCAAAGGAATCCATGCGAAATTTGTGATTGCCGTTTTCATTGCACTTGTACTGCTGTTTATGCTGTTTACATTTTTCCCTCCGCACATTCCCTTATTTCAGGATGGTTTAACCGGCAGTTATGGAATCCAATTTTAAGTTATAATATCATACGGTTTCTTTTGTCTTACAACATTGATCAAGGCATAGCGGCAATTCAAAATTTAAAAACAACTTGCAAATAAGATGGATTTATAGCACCTGTTTTCTAATTTTTGCAATCTTTCTACGACATGATTCTAACTCAAAAGCAATAACATCATCTTCTGAATTGGGCTGAAAAAACTGTCGGAGCGTTGCCAGCCCGTCAGCAACCATAGCAAGATTTGCCGCTATGACTTCATCAGCAGACAGAGCCTTATTGCATTCTGACTTTTCAATTATTTTTACCATAATATTCACCATCCTCTTTTATTTTTGGATTTGAATTGATAAGAATGTTCATTTTCTTTATACAATCATCTAATACATCTGTCATGACACTTTCACCATGAAGCTCCATAACAAGATTCTTTGCTTCCATCATGCAATTCAATACAATTTGAAAATTTAATAATATAATATCGGTGGTATCCTCTACATTAGCCGATACTTTCACCTCAACATTTTCAAGCTTTTCAACAATCGGTATCATTTTATCATCTCCTTCCGTTCATAACTTCATTTATTCAGGCAGAGGATGTATACATTTTATTGAGATAATAAATAAGTGCCCTGCAACTTGGCAAGGCACCTATCATAAATTATTATAATGCACCATTGTTGACAGGTATTATCATATAAGAATAAGATAAATCATCAACATCTGATTTCGTATTTCTGTCAATTATATATTGTGCTTGTGTTGACATAGATTTCCCTTTATTATTGGACTTATTGGCTGCGTAGTATTCACACATTTCTTCAGCCTCATTTATCTTAAACAAGGCTGTTTCATAAGATTCGTTATTGAATAAAGCCATCGTTATGATAACAAATAATGATTCAACTAATTTATGCCATTCATCATTACTGATATATTTTGAATGACAATAAATTTTTGTCCACTCTATATTTTCAATTTCATCTGTACTAATAACTAAACGAATATCATACCCTGTTAGATTTTTTATATAAACCTTTTCTGCATTTGATTTCTTCAAGACGGATTTTGCCCATACTTCTTCATCCCAAATTTCTTTATACTCAAAATCACTTAAAGAATATATTCTAATACTAGCGAAAAAATTGGAAAATTCCCTATTTTCCATTATACTTTTCATTTTAGGTAAATTGATAGCCATATCTAAGGCTTTATTAAAACGATCTATAAATTCCTTGATTCCATAAGTAAAACTATATCCAAACTTTGCAGATAAACTGCTTCGTATAACTATGCTGTTTTTTCTATCAATTTCAGCTTTTTGTTCTGCCTCAGCAGCTTGTTTCTGTAAATTTTCCGTTTGTTGCCGCAATATTTCAGCTTGTTTTTCCGCCTCTTCTCTGCGGCGTTTTTCTTGCTCGGCATATTGGGTATATTTCTGTTTTAAATTTTCTGTTTTATCTTTTGTAAATTCTTTAAATTGATGAAACTTTCCTTTATAATCATAATTTTTTATTTTTTCAGCTACTTTTGAAAGCCCTGCATCGATACTGATAAAACCGCATTTCTCGCATTTAGAGCTATTTTCTTTTAGTTTATTTCCGCATTTGGTACAAAATCTATCCATTTTATAAACTCCATATCATGTTAAATTTTAACCGTTTCAGATTCTTCTCTTGTGCCTATATATCCACACTTATTACACTTATATGTTATCCTGTAGTGCCTTTCTACAGCAGGGGCATCTACTTCCATTTCATAAGTTTCTGGATAACCACCTACAACCCGTCCGCCCTCATGTCTTGTCCGTTCAATTTTTCGTCTTTCTCTAATGGTTGTTTGAAATTCACCTATTAAATCCCTGCTAATATCTTCTAAACATTTTTTTCTTTGACATGCGGGACAAAATGAAGTGTTTTTAAAAAAACCTATAAGAAAATAAATTGCTCCGAAGACAATTAAACATATGGCTACAACAAATAAAGGAGAAATGATAATACCTACAAAAAGGCCAATAATCCCTATAATAACCATTAAACTGCCTATAGCCAAATGTCTGTCATGTTCGCTTTTTACCATTTCATTTCTTTGGCTGCGTTCTTCTATCGTCATCAATTCGTCATCAAGGGATTTAAGGCATTTGTTACATAATGTACCATCTTTTATCTCTTTTTTACAAATACGACAGTTCATAATTCAATCCCCTTTCTTAAAAGATTTCTCATATCTTCCATATCTCTATACTCCTGCCGAACTACCGTTTCCCCACACCGTTTGCATAGGAAGGTTACTTCATAATAAGTGCGGACAACGGGAATACCTTTACCATATCCACGTTTTAGCATTCTCCGTTTTTTCATCGTCAAATTACAACTCCCTGTTTCCTCTCGTTTGACTTCCGACAGAGAACACCACGACCTACAAAGAGGACATTCAATATCAAAAATCTTTGGTACAGCATGTAGCGCAGCAAGACCGAGTATGGCTATAGTGCTTGATTTCATGCGAATTCACCTCCTTCAAGAAATGAATTCGGCTGGTAATTACAATTTCCTGCTTTTTTCAAATGTTATTTTATAGGATAAAACCATGTAACCATAATATCATTATAATGTAATTCTATATAATTGTCAAGTTATAACATCTAAATGATAAAGAAACATCATTTTGACTATAATAAAATTATTGTATAGAGATGAGGTGATGTCATGGCAAAGGAATTGTTTTTGTTATCCGAAAAAATTAAAACCATTCGTGAACAACTTGGAATGACTCAAGCAGAACTTGCTCGAAAACTGGGGCTGACCCGCTCCAGTATTAACGGTTGGGAAATGGGCTTGTCTGTTCCGTCTACTCAATACATTGTTGAACTGGCAAAGCTATTCAATGTTTCAACCGATTATCTGCTCGGCATGGAACATGGAGCAGTATTAAATATAGATGATTTGTCGGAAAAGGAAGTGTCTGTTTTAATTGATGTAGCTAATTGCTTTCGTGGAAAACAGACGAATGATGAATAATCCTTAATTTGTCCTCTAAACCGTCTGTTACTCACATGCGGCAACCTGTCCGCTGAAATAAAATAAAAAGTCCTATAAGTCATTTGTACGCTTACAGGACTGTATAGACACAAAATGCACCCCACTGTATAGTAGAGTGCATTTTAATTATTTATAATCTTTTGGGAAACCAGCCATTTCTCTTATTTTTTCAGCAATTTCTTCGTTGTATTCAGGATATAGTGTACAACTATACACATTATATCGCAAATATCTGGGTTCCATTTTTATGACTGGCAAATTGTCTTCTGGCTTCTTGAGCCAATTTACACTGAAACACTGGTCGTTTAAATTTTCTATATTTAATAACTTTTTATCGGTTATGATCCCAATGGCCTTGATTCTTAACTCTCGTTTTTTCATAACATAAGATTTTATGTATATAATATCTCCCTTTTCCATTTCTTGTACCATATTATATAATGCAGGCGCATTTTCTTTCGTCCAACCAATAGAAGCAACTTGATTTTTAATAAAATCCTCTATCTTATTTTTGGGTTCAGAATCATTCCAATAACTGCCCATTCCCCAAACTCTCATAGTAAATCCTCCAAATACTTTTTTATCTGCTAAATAAAATAGTCAACATTTTTTATCTGTTCTTCCACTTCAGCCTTGCTTACTACATAATAATCATCATAATCACTTTCTGTCCGTATCTGAAAAACGTCTGTGATGATATCAGACAGGACAACATCTAAATTTGCCCGTTTTAATGTACTCTTTTCTAAAATATGTAAGCAGCCCGGAGTGTTTATTGAAATTTAACTCTTCCAAAGCGAGTATGCTTCTCATGCAATGAAATACACAGTCGTAGAAACGGTTGGCATCGCCTTTACAATCAAATATTTTTGCAGATTTTAGGTGTTGTTCCGCCTGCTCTAACCAATATCGGGATGAATCCTTCTTAGCTTCCATAGACGAACACCCCATCATTGCCACATTGCGATAAAACGGCAATCTCTTTCGATGGTTGTCAAAAAACTGCTTATCTTTTGGAGCAATTGTATTCATGATACATGAGTCAATCCAATTCTGCTCCCAATACGGTTAACCTGCTTCCAATAGTTTCCCATTTCGTTCTCCGGAATATTTGTATTATATCATCATTTGTCAATATTTTCAATCCCATCTTTATTTATATTTAGTTTTAGGGTTTAACACAAAAAATGAAATCTTTTTTGACGGAATTCATATGTCAATCCGTTATATCCCTCTGTAACCTAAAAACATTTTTAGAGAGGGGATATGACATGAATGTTTATGATGAGAAAACTTTTATAGAGAGAGGAGAGTTAGTAGAACTTCACAGTCAGACACCTGCAACGGTTTATATGAATGGAAATATTGTAGAGATTGTTACCAAACGGTCTGATTCCAATAAACTCATTTATTGCCATAGACAAACTGGAAACCGTTATTACAATTCAAAAACCGGAACGTATGGTTCTTACAACAAGTACGACAAACGAATGGATTCTACTGATGGTATTCGTAAGTCTTTAACAACCCTTAGACGGATTATCAATCTTAACTTTAGCGGTGATGATTCCGAACTGTTTTTAACCCTTACTTATGCAACATGGATGAATGACACTACTAGGCTTTATGAGGATTTCAACCGTTTCAAAACCGCTTTACGCTATTATTACTCTTTTGAATATGTCTGCATTGCTGAACCGCAGGGAACCGGCTCATGGCATATGCACATTCTATTGAAACAATCGGATGGGAACGAACTATACATTCCAAAATCAATATTAGACAAATTGTGGCCGCATGGATTTGCTTTTGTGAAACGGCTTCCCTTTGTAGATAACTTCGGTGCTTACTTCTATGCCCGGCTTGCTGACGCAGACACCATAACCCCTGTTGATGATGGTCCTGTAACAAAGAGTGAGATCAAGGGGAGTAGACTACGTTTCTATCCTGCCCATTTCAGAATTTACCGTTGTTCCAGAGGAATCAAACGTCCAAAACCTGTAAAAATGAAGTATTGCGAAGCTCGGAAACTGGTACGGGACTACGAGGAAGTTGTCGGATATTCCAAGAAAATTATCCATCAGGACAGTTCAGGCGAACAAACTGTCCTAAATGTCATCAATTATGAACAATACAAAAAACCACGCTGTTAGCCATATCGTACAGGCAGTCTATCATATATTGAATTGATGGTGTGATGGGAGGTTTGTTGATGAATGTGATTATGCACTATTCTAAGGATATGTCAGATATAGAGGAATTGAAAAAACGGGTTGCTTCCGTACATATTGAGGCGGTGAACAATTACCTCAATCGTCAGAATTACCCAATGGAGCGGAAAATGGAATTGATAGAATCCTTGAAAAACTCAATAGACAAACAAAGCGGCCAGATTACCTGACCGCTTTTGTGTTTAATCATTTTTTTCGGAATGTGGCTAATTTCATAATATTTGTGAGGGTGAAGAAACTGTCTATTGTGGCGACTAATATATTAATCATTATCCAAACTTTTAATATTATATTCACACAGTCCTTACTTAATATTTTAAATGGCCAATGAATATATGGAAAATCAATATTAAATATTATTATAAACACAATTAGCAATAGATAAGCAATGAAAACAAATTTGACATCTTCTATTAATTCATTAAATGCTGACAATAGTAAATTATTAACTTTTGTTGATTTTTCAATATCTTTCTTTCCATATAGTTTATCAATAAAACTTTGGATGGTACTTAAGGAAGAGTATATAAAAGTCAAAATAGTGATTTCAATCCCTAGGATAACTCCTAAAAATGTAATACTAAATTCATCTTCGACTATTAATATATCGCTAGGTAAAACTAACGACAAAGCAACTGAAATTAAAAAAGATATAGCAACAATTACAATTACCATTATTCTTTTATTTATCTTCATTTTGCTTTCTCCTAATTAAAATTGTCTCAACGGATTCTAATGAATCAATAATTTCTTTATTAATAGAATTTTTATCGTTTGATTCTTCTAAATGTTTAATGCTTACTTTCTTAACATTGTGTTTACTACGAAATGTTCTCTTTCCATTCTTCGTCTCTGCGGTCAAGGTCCATTCGCCACCTCCACCTGACACATATTTAATTGCATTAGCCAATTTTTTGTTATCTTTATTAACGTTTTGAATTTGTGGTTTTTTATTTGTTATACCAATAGAGGTTCCTGTATTGTTATATTCTTGATTAATTTCTCTCAACATTTCATTTGTATCTATGTAGCCGCCAAATAAATTAGGCGAATTCATTTTTAATGTCAATCCATATATGCCGGTTGCCCCATCTACATAATTCCAAAAACCATCTTCATCAGAAATTTCTTCTAATTTTACTTCAAACCCCGATATTGCAAATACATCGTTAATACATTTTTCAAGTTTATTTTTAGCGGCCTCTATAGATGAAAACACATTGGTTTTAATTTCCATTAAAATAATTTGCCGCTCTGTATCAATGATAAGAAAAATGAATGGAAAGTTCGGCTCTAAAAAATCTTCAATATCTTCTTCGCCTTCTTGATATCTAGTCTCAAAACTTTCACGACTAAATTTACATATTAATATATTTTTATTAACCATCCGATTATAAAATAAAATATGTTTGCGTTTTTCTAAAGTAAAAGTTAATTTTTTCTCGCTCTCTAAACGCTTAAAAAACTTATTGACACTTTCTTTCCTTTTTTCTTCAACTATATCAAATAATGAAATTTGTTCCATCGGAATTATGAAATATCTATAACTAGCAAACGATATATTTCCTCTCATTTTATTACCCCCTATTTCAAGCTTAAGATAATCTCATCTATTAGAGTAATCAATGCTGAAATTTTATCAGTTATTTCTAAATCTTTAGGTGAACTAACCAACAAATTAACGGTACATGCTTCATTTAATTCTTTTTTGGTTTGGCTTAGTATCTTTAAAATACGTGGTAAAATCTGACTATCACCCATATTAATAGACTCAAGCTCATACCATCCTCTTTTCTTACAAACCACTTTGTCGTTATTATCAACGAGTGATTTTAGCGCACCGGTAAGCATACCTTGAGTATAGTTCTTTCCAGACGTTTTTAATACATAATTAAATATTTCTGTTCTGGAATGAGAGCCATTTGTATTGGATAAAAATTCCATTATATAATGCCGTATTTCCTCTGCATTACTTGAAAAATTCATGTAATCATCTCCTTTGAATTATAATACCAAATAATTCAAATGTTGTCAACTTTTAATTCAATTAAACTTTCAAATATTTTCTTAAATATCCTTACTTTTCCCTGTTCCCATCGTTTTACCATACCGGTTTGAACGCCCATTCTTTGAGCAAACTGGGCTTGGGTAAGATGCAGGGACTTACGGATTTTCTTCACTTGCTGTCCCTGTCCGTTGTATAAAAACAAATTATAATCGTCAAGCAATTCGGTAACAGGAACGCCGAACAGCTTGGCGATTTTTTGCATGTTTTCTATCGGGTAGTAGTCCCGTCCATATTCTTCATAACTGGAATAGGTTGCCCTATCCATCCCGACATATTCTGCAACGTCTGACTGAAACAAATTATTCTGATAGCGATAATAACGGAGCTTGTCCGACACATGCGTACAACTTTCAGGATCGGGGTGTAATAAATTGAACCGCTGGGCTTCTGTAACAGTATGGGGCGTAACGAATCGGAAGGAATGTATATACAACGGCATAATCTTTGTTCCCTTTGCTGTCCGTTTCAACATCAGATACAAATTCTGAAATTGATATAGCAACCGCCATTTTTCTGAAAAAGGAGCAAATCTTTCCCCTTCAGCCTCAAAAAGAGCCAACTTGATAGGGTCGGTTTATCTACACATCTTGCTGCATAGGTTGCAAGGCGAGTGCCTTTACTAGGATCAAAACTGGAAATTCCTTTTATCAGCCCAATGGTACCAACAGAAAGAATATCTTCATGATCTCGAACGCTACCTGTATATTTTTTTGCAATATGCGCCACAAGACGTAAATTATGCTCAATTAATTTATTTCTCGCTTCTATATCTCCCTGCTGACAACGCAGCAAACATTCCCGTTCTTCCTCCGCCGTCAACGGTTTGGGGAAAGAATGGTTTCCAGAAAGGTAAGACAGCAAAAGCGTAATCGACTGCAGGCATTGAAATAAAAACCCAAACATAAACTGCACCTCCTAAAAATTATCTTCATTCATTTTTATGCAAATTTCATCTAATTTTGCAAGTCCCAATTAAGTTTTTGCTATGCTTTTCAAGTTTGCTCTTGCTTATTTGTCTTTCTTACTGTATAATGTTATGGAATGATACATTATTTTTTCAAAGAAAAAAACGCTTTCCATAAAGAAAAGCGTCTACTTTGTATCACCACTATTTTAGTCCAATTTGATGGCTGATCTTTTGCACTATCGGAATGAAAAATGCAGATGCCACAATACTCATAAGCCACTGCACAGGTGATGAAATAAAAACAACCACAGCTGCTGCAATGCCATACATCGGCCATTCAGCCAAAAAATAACCAAAAGTTACGATTCCTAAAGCAGCTAATGCAGCCATGATCATTCTTTTGGGCTGCAATTTTCCAGAAACAATTTTACCGACCGTATAACCGATACAGCCTTTAATCACAAATGTAGGAAAAGCAAATATAGCGTATCCGCTCATCAAATCGGCTATACTATGTCCAATTGCGCCCACAGCAGCTCCGGCCCAAGGTCCCATAAAAACCGCTGCCAAATAAATGATACTATCTCCGAAGTGTACATACCCTCCAGTGCCTGTTGGAATTTGCGGAAACATTGTAAGTACAGCAGCTAAAGCCGTTAACATAGCAATACGTACAAATTTTTTTAAGCTCAATACCTGTTTCATAAGAACATCTCCTCACGCTGACACTCTCCAGTATCATTAAGGAGCTATTATAGCACCTGCCACAGGTCTTGTCAATCCCAAATACTATAATGCATCATACTGCTTTGCAATAGCATTCCATGTATTAAGACCCACAATCCCCCGGGCTGGTATACCATATTTTTTTTGAAACGCTAAAACCGCTTTTTCCGTTTCTTCGCCGAAATAGCCTGTAACTGGTATTTTAGGGATATCCGAATCGGTGTCTGCTATTTTTGTTAGATAAGACTGTAGCAACCGGATATTTTCTCCGCTCATGCCTCGGCGAAGAATTTCGCCTGGATAGACAACCGCACCGCCGACTCTATAATCGGGTGGCAATCCTTGTATTACCGTATTATAATTTTCAAGCAACGCGTTCCAGGTGGTCTCATCAACCACACCAGTTTCAGGCAACCCAGCTGATTGCTGAAAGGCTTTTACTGCATTCTGTGTAGCTGGACCAAATATTCCATCAATATTAATCGCTGGTATGTAATCATTAAATTCTGCAATAACATTTAAAAAATACTGTATTAATCTTACCCCTTCACCCCGGTCACCGAATGTTAGCGCATTTTTATACTGCCGACTTACGCTTTCCAATGTAATTCCTTCTGAATCCAATTCCGCTAATCGCTTTACCGTAGTAAAAATATAAAATATCTTATACCATGTTGCTTTACCGACAATACCATCCTGCGTTAAATTAAATATACGCTGAAACTCCTTGACCGCCGCCTCTGTTTCCAAATCAAATACACCATCAGGATACTCAATTTTAGGAATAGCCGGATAATTTTTTGCAATCCGGTTCAAATAAATTTGAATTCGGTTCACTGCTTCCCCATAACTTCCCAACCGCAGCGGAGTACCCGGATAACTCTCCGGCATATCGGCGACTGGGGCATCCGTAATGATATTGATATCCTCACCAAAATAATAAGACAAAATTTCATAAGGGGTATATCCCTGCTTTGCCAGTTCTACGGTTCCCCATTGAGAAAGACCACCAGGGCATACCGAAGTTGTCCCATTGCAATACCGCGCAAACAATGGATCAATTTTGCCCTGCCGTACAATATAATCATTAAAAATATCATCTACAATTTGACTGATATTTTCAAAAATATCCCGTCCATGAATATAAGCCTGATCATATTGGGTCGAATTTGTTATATCAAAATTATATCCGCGCGAACGATAATGTTCAGTAAAAATACGATTGAGCGCATAACTGATCTGTGCATAAATATTGGCTCGGATTGCACTTTCCGGCCACGTCGGATATATTTCACTGGAAGCAACATTTTTAATATACTGAACAAATGGAACCGTCACATTAGGTGCAGATGTATCATCAGGTGCTCCCAAATGAACCGTGATATTCTGCGGGACATAAAATGTAGCAGCCATATGTGTCCTCCTTTTCTATAAATTCGGCGTCTGTGCTTCATTGACAATGATCTTTTCCTCTGGATCAGTGCCATCAGGTAACGGTTCTAACGGTATCGGTTGAATTGAATTTACCTTGTCAAAAATTGGTACGTTTACAGCATCCTCTACATAGTATCCGGGATAAGCAACCTGAATATTATAAATGCTGTACGGTCTAACAGTACCGCCCGGATTTTGTGAATATTCAGCAGAAGGGGCAGGCAAAGGGATTTGTTCCGTCCGCCCGCTTTGATCTGTAATTGCCCTCGCAACAACGTTTCCACTGCTGTCTGTCACGGTAACTTTAGCCCCTTCTATCGGAATAGCCGCCTTGGCTAATGTAACTTGTACTAACAAATTGCCTTGACCCATATTCTCAGCTATATCCGAAAATACGGAAACACTGTCCTGGTTTTCAAAAGAAAGTTCGGGTGTTGGATTTAACTTTTGCATCAGCATCTCATTAAACTGATGATACTGTTCGTTCATATGCACCACCTCCCATAATTTATGATATGCCGCAAGCAATGCGGTGTGCCTGGACATATTAAAACGAAAGGAACAATGTTTATGAAAGAACTAAAACGTGTACGCGGCTTACATTTTGGAAAAACCGGTATTGGATCTGTTCATTGCAGTGAATGCGGACAATTATTATGTTACATCTATCAGGAACACTGTACTGACATATATTTGCACCTCATTTGCAAATGCGGGCACAGCGGTTATCTATCTTACGGAATGAATTTATTCGAAAAGAAATGTAGTGCTATGGCAGATCTTATTAACAATAATATTTACTGTGACGAATGCCACAGATTGTTGTTTTATGTCACTGATCAAGTCAGCAGTTTTGCGTTCCGAGCCCAATGCGGATGTGGGCGCTATTTTGACCGTATGTATCGCAGAAAACGGAAACTATATGATGCTCAAAAAATTTTACAAGAAAGTTTACATAATTCTTCTAAAAATACCATAAAAGAAGAGAGCTAAGCTATTTTTATTTATTTTTTGGCTTTTAATACTATGTCGAATTTTGCGTTCGATCAGGACTTGAAATTTATGGTAAATTATGCGAAAATAAGAGTGCACCGAACATGGTTAACGGTTAAAAATAAATACAAAAGGGAGTTATACAAATGAAAACAACTTATGAAGTAACAGACACGGAGGGAATACAATACACCGTTAAACTGGAAATGATACATGATGGTAACGAGTTTTATCCTTATGGTATACGGGCTTCCATTTTTCAAAACGACAGTTTAACGGAAAGCGCAGAAGCAAAAGCGCGTTTCTTGACACCAGACGAAGCACAAGCAGCAATGGAAATGCTTTGCCGGTTTCAGGTTACACCTTGTACACTTTGTGATGTTATTTAAAGGTGTTTTACCCCTGCAGCAGAAAAAAGTGTTAAATTATCATTGCTATTCCAATCATTTTGTTTTATAATATAAAACAAGTATTTAATATTTGGAGGTTATGATAATGAAACAGTTCATGGACGAAAATTTTATGCTGCAAACAGAAATGGCCGTAAAACTTTATCATGACTTTGCGGCCGATATGCCTATTTTTGATTATCATTGTCATTTAAACCCGCAGGAAATGTATGAAGACCAGCCTTTTAAAAATATTACACAGCTTTTTCTAGGTGGCGATCACTATAAATGGCGTTATATGCGCTCCTGTGGCATTGATGAAGAATATATTACGGGAAATCAGCCGGATAAGGAAAAATTCCGGGCCTTCTGTACTGCTCTACAATACGGAATCGGAAATCCTCTGTATCACTGGACACACCTGGAACTTAAGAGGTATTTTAATATTGATACTATTATACGCGAGGATACCGCAGATCAGATTTGGCAAAATGCAAACGCCAAAATACAAAATTCTTCCATGCGGCCTTCTTCTTTCATAAATGAATCTAATGTTGCGGTTATCTGCACCACAGATGATCCGATCGACTCACTCATCTGGCATAAAAAAATTCGCGAAAAAGGACATATGAAAGCGTCCGTCTTACCTGCTTTCCGGCCGGATAAAATTCTACAGCTTGAAAAACCGGATTTTCCGGTATACATTACTCATCTGGGAGAAAGCGCTGGCATCTCTATTTCCTGCTTTGAAGAGTTGATTCAAGCGATCTATTCAAGAATGGAATATTTTCATCAAATGGGCTGTCGCGTGTCCGATCACGGTCTAGAAGACATTCCTTTTGCACAAGGGGAGGCCGAGGAGATTGATACCATTTTCCAAAAAGCTTTATCTGGCGAACCGCTTAGTCCTTATCAGCAAATGCAATATAAAACGGCCATACTGACTGCATTGGGCCGTAAATACCATGAATTAGGCTGGGTAATGCAACTGCATTACGGTGCGATTCGCAACAACAATACCCGTATGTTCGAAAAGCTTGGAGCAGATACCGGATATGATTCTGTAGGAGACGCTGTCGTTGCAAAGCCTCTTTCTCGTTTACTGGATTCTCTGGAACAAGAGGGAATGCTTCCCAAGACCATTTTATATACCTTAAATCCCAAAGACAACTATGTATTAGGAACAATGCTTGGTAATTTTCAAAGCAGTGAAACTGCCGGCAAAATACAGTTTGGTTCAGGCTGGTGGTTTAATGATCAAAGGGATGGTATGGAAACGCAAATGAAAACGTTGGCCAACCTTGGGGCTTTATGTAAATTTGTAGGTATGCTAACTGATTCCCGCAGTTTTCTTTCGTATACACGACATGAATATTTCCGACGGATTCTTTGTAATCTTCTTGGAACTTGGGTAGAAAACGGTGAATTCCCAGCAGATATGGACACATTGGGAAAAATCGTCCAAGATATTTGCTTCAATAATGCTAAAAACTATTTTGGAATTAACTGCTAAGTAAACTGCGGAAGGAGAAACAAAATGAATTTTATTCAAAAGGGCAAAGAGTATGATATGATCGGATTAGGAGAAGTCATGCTCAGGCTTTCACCGCAGCGAACAGATAAGATATCCCAATCACATATTTTTGAAAAAAATGCAGGCGGTTCGGAATTTAATGTAATGTCCGGAGCGGCCATGCTTGGAATCCGAACGGCTTTAATCACCAAACTTCCAGAAAATAAGTTGGGACATTATATCCGTAACATGATTCGATACGGTGATGTTAGTGACGACCATATCGTCTACGATACTTCTCCCAAGGCTCGCCTTGGTGTCTATTATTATGAGCAAGGCGCTTATCCTCGAAAAGCATCGGTGATATATGATCGGGCAGGCTCCTCTATGACAACTTTATCCATTGACGAAATTGCACCTGATATTTATGAAAAAACATCTGTTTTTCATGTCAGCAGTATTTCTCTAGCTTTGAATGAACATTTAAAAAGCACCATACAGGAATTAATTTTACGGTTTAAAAATGCAGGGGTTTGTATTTCCTTTGATGTTAATTACCGGGCAAATCTTTGGGATGAAGAAACCGCACGTAAATGTATCGAAGGTATTTTCCCCTATGTGGATATTTTATTTGTCTCTGAAGAAACTTCGCGGAGGATGCTGCAGCGCAAAGGATCTTTGGATGAGATCATGAAGGGCTATACTTCAGAATACGGATGCAAAGTTGTAGCTACAACACAGCGCGAAGTAATCAGCCCAAGAATCCATAACTTTGGATCAAGAATTTATTATAATGGCGAATTTTATCAAGAGCCAGCTTATAAGGGCATTGAAGTAATTGATAGAATTGGCAGTGGTGATGCTTATCTTTCCGGCGCCTTATTCGGTATGATTCGTTATGACGATATGCAGAAGGCGGTGGAAATCGGCAATGCTATGGCAGCAGTTAAAAATACCGTCAGCGGTGATATGTCGGTCAGCAGCCTTCAGGAAATCGAAAGCATAATAAAAGCACATCACGCCACTGGCCGTCAAGATGAAATGAATCGATGAAAAAAAAGGCATGTTTTCGTTTGTAATGAAAACATGCCTTTTTCATTATTAAAATTTTTATGCTTGGGCTCTGCTCTGCTCGATCCGTTCCTTGATCATCATATCCTTAACCTTCATCAAACGAATCTGCGTGCTTCTTTCATTTTCATCTAATTTCATAGTAATATATTTGATTTTTTCCTGATAATCCGGAATCATTACATGTTCCAAGGCATTAACACGCCGGCGAGTTTTTTCGATTTCTGCAGCCATCATCTGGCATGCCTTTTCTTTTTCCGCTAACTCTAGCATCTGTGGAAAAATTTCTGCCAAACTTTTTACCGCATCATCAAGATCCGCGGAAGTAAAACCATATCCATATGAATAAATGTCATGTGGATTAGACGTACGGGTGTGATAGCTAAACTGTGGAATTTCTACACTCATCACATTTTTATAAGCGATATCCAGAGTAACTGACTGCTTTGGTGCCATCAGTGCAGTTTGCAGAGCAGGCTCATTCATCACAGCACTGGCAAGTACAAAATTTTGATTGGCCGCTCGGATTCCTTCCTCCACCTGCTGTCTCAACGTCATATTTTCCCGCACCATGTCCAAAAACTGCCGCATTAATTCATCTCTCTTATCTTTCAGCAATTTATGGCCCTTTAATGCAGTTACCAACTTGCGTTTTAAGCGTGTCAATTCCATTCGAGTGGGATTAACCTGCGTTGTTGCCATAGGCCCCCTCCTTATAATAACGGTCCAAATACACGTCCTTAATACGTTTTAGCTCACTTCGGGGAAGAATGGACAACAACCTCCATCCAATATCCAGGGTCTCCTCAATATCCCGGTCTGTATTATACCCTTGGGAAACGTACTCTTTTTCAAAAGCATCCGCAAATAAAGCATATTTTTTATCCATTTCGGTTAAAGCTGCTTCACCCAAAATCACCATTAATTCCTTTGCATCCTTACCTCTTGCATAAGCAGCAAACAGCTGATTTAAGGTATCTGCATGATCTTCCCGCGTTTTTCCCTGTCCTATTCCTTTATCCTTCAAACGCGACAATGACGGCAGTACATCAATCGGCGGCATAATATTTTTGCGGTAAAGTTCACGGGAAAGAATAATCTGACCTTCTGTAATATATCCGGTCAAATCAGGAATCGGGTGTGTTTTATCATCTTCCGGCATAGTCAAAATAGGAATCAGCGTGATACTTCCGTCTTTTCCCTTCTGACGTCCGGCGCGCTCATACAGCGTAGCTAAGTCTGTATACATATATCCCGGGTATCCCCGACGTCCTGGGACCTCTTTACGAGCCGCAGAAACTTCACGCAGGGCATCTGCGTAGTTGGTGATATCTGTCAAAATAACCAACACATGCATATCCTTTTCAAAGGCCAGATATTCAGCTGCGGTCAAGGCCATACGCGGTGTAGAAATACGTTCTACGGCTGGATCATTTGCCAAATTAATGAACAAAACGGTTCGATCAATGGCGCCTGTTTCCTTAAAACTGTCAATAAAATAGTTTGCCTCTTCAAACGTAATCCCCATGGCCGCAAAAACAACTGCAAAGGACTCATTGGTTCCCCGCACCTTTGCCTGACGGGCAATCTGCGCCGCCAGCTGTGCATGTGGCAAACCGCTTGCTGAAAAAATCGGCAGCTTTTGGCCGCGCACCAACGTGTTCAATCCATCAATTGCAGAAACACCAGTCTGAATAAATTCCTGCGGATAGTTTCTTGCCGTCGGATTCATTGGCAATCCATTAATATCCATCCGTTTGTCCGGCAGAATTTCTGGGCCGCCATCGGTACAGCGGCCAATTCCGTCAAAAACCCTACCCAGCATATCCTCAGATACGGCAAGCTCCATACTCCTGCCCAGAAAGCGAACCTTACTGCTTTCCGGATTAATACCGGTTGCGCTTTCAAACAGCTGCACCAAGGCATTTTCTCCATCAATTTCAAGAACTTTGCATCGGCGTTTTTCACCATTTTCAAGCTCAATTTCACCCAAATCATTATAATTTACATCTTCTACACCCCGTACCAGCATTAAAGGACCGGCAACTTCTTCAATGGTTCTGTATTCTCTTGGCATCAGTACCCCTCCTTTGGCTGTAGGTTTCCAATTTCAGTGTGAAGCTGTTTCATAATTTCTTCAAATTCTTCACGTACATTTTCTTTTTCCACATATTTAAAACGTCCGATCCGCTCTCGCACCGGAAGCGCAACCAATGCTTCTGCATCCGCGCCCTGTTTCAGTGCATCACAGCATAGATCGTAATACCCCAAAATCACCTTCATCATCAGGTACTGTTTAAACAGTGGAGTATATGTGTCTGTTTCATGAAAAGCATTCTGATGCAGAAAATCTTCCCGAATAGACCGCGCCGCTTCTAGTTTTAATCGGTCAGGAGCTGACAAAGCATCCATACCAACCAACTTGACGATTTCCTCTAACTCGGCTTCTTCCTGCAAAAGGCGCATCAATTCAGTACGCAACGCCATCCAATCTCCTTCCACATTTTGATTAAACCACGGTTCTAAGCTATCAAGATACAAAGAGTAACTATTCAGCCAGTTAATTGCTGGAAAATGTCGTTTATATGCCAAGGCGGAGTCCAAACCCCAAAACACCTTTACAATTCGTAAAGTTGCCTGTGAGACTGGTTCAGAAATATCTCCTCCAGGAGGTGAAACCGCTCCAATCACCGAAAGTGCGCCTTCACGCTGGGAGCTGCCAAGAGACATTACTCTTCCGGCACGTTCATAAAACTGTGCCAGCCGGCTTCCCAAATATGCAGGATACCCTTCTTCACCGGGCATCTCCTCTAAACGCCCGGACATTTCACGCAGTGCTTCTGCCCACCTGGAAGTAGAATCCGCCATCAATGCAACTGAATATCCCATATCCCGAAAATATTCCGCAATGGTAATTCCGGTATAAATCGAAGCTTCCCGCGCCGCAACCGGCATATCAGAGGTATTGGCGATCAAAACTGTCCGTTCCATCAGCGATTTTCCAGTTTTCGGATCTACCAACTCCGGGAATTCATTCAAAACATCTGTCATTTCATTACCGCGCTCTCCGCAGCCGATATAAACCACAATATCCGCTTCGGCCCACTTTGCAAGCTGATGCTGCACCACCGTTTTTCCACTTCCGAACGGTCCTGGAACAGCGGCAACTCCGCCTTTGGCAATAGGGAACAACGTATCAATAACTCGCTGACCGGTAACTAGCGGCATGTCCGGCGCCAATTTTCTGGCATATGGGCGGCCCACACGCACGGGCCATTTTTGTGCCAAGGTAAGCTTTACTTCTCCATTTGGCCCATCCAAAACAGCCACCGTATCATCTACGGTAAATTCACCGCTTTCAATATTTCTCACTGTACCGCAAACGCCAGGAGGAACCATGATTTTCTGTACCACAATCTCTGTTTCCTGTACAGTTCCCAGCACATCTCCCGGTTGTACTTCCTCGCCAGCTTTCTTTTCTGCATAAAATTTCCATTTTTTATCCCGGCGCAGTGCGGCAACTTCAACACCCCGCTCCAAGTTATTGCCAGCAATCCTCCGAATTTCATCCAAGGGCCGCTGAATACCATCAAACATACTGCCGATCAATCCGGGACCCAATTCCACACTTAGTGGAGCACCGGTAGATTCTACGGCTGTACCCGGTCCCAGACCGGAAGTTTCTTCATAAACCTGAATGGACGCTCTATCCCCATGAATTTCAATAATTTCTCCAATTAGTCTCTGTTCTCCCACGCGAACCACATCAAACATATTTGCATCGCGCATTCCTTCCGCAATTACCAACGGTCCAGCGACTTTTTTTATGATTCCTTTGCTCATTTTCATCACATCCTTTTCCGCTGTGGTCAGTTATGGAACAAAATGTCCGATCCAACTGCCTGTTCAACCGATTTTTTTACATTAGCAGTTCCTGCACCGGTATTTC
This sequence comes from Ructibacterium gallinarum, assembly GCF_014982785.1. Lineage (GTDB taxonomy): Bacteria > Bacillota > Clostridia > Monoglobales > Monoglobaceae > Ructibacterium > Ructibacterium gallinarum. The sequence continues at coordinate 57,183 of NZ_JADCKB010000011.1, read as the reverse complement.
CCCAAACACCTGGAATTAATATAACGGCAGGAACCGCCTGCATTTTTATCTTCTCTATTTCCTCAGAGATTAATGATGCCGCAGCTTCTGTAATATAAATCACACCGTATCCGCCGCCGACCAACTGGTGAAAGCACTGCCGTACTTCTTCTTCCGCTTGGACAAAAAAAGTATCAAGGCCTAAGGCCGCAAAACCATAAATACTATCACGCTCACCTATCACTGCAATATTAGCCATATAGTTCCCGCACCCTTTCCCTAATAAGATTTTCCTCCAGTTGATTTTTTTTACCTGAAAGAATCAGCCGTACAATTTTCATTTCATTTTCAACCGCAAGTAAATACGCAATAATCGGGCTTAGCGTAGAACATTTGCTTTTTTCCTGTCGGATCAATTGCATAACCTGATTATCACACCATTTTTCAAAAGCAGACATCGACTCTTTTAACGCTGCAACAGCACCGTCATACTCTGTAGAAAAAAGGCAGGTATAAACTGCTTCCAAATCCTTTGCAGCCGCCAACGCCAATGCATGAACATCCAGTCCTTCACACACAGCCAAAGCACGGTCTATAAAATCCAACGATTTTTCCGTCAAGCAGCAGCGAACCGCAATTTTAATATCTGTCAGAGCTGTTTTCAATTTTACATATTCTCTAACCAGCGGAATATCAGAATCCCTTCCCGCCTTATAGACCGACTCAAGTGCCGCACGATCCAAAATAACATCACACAGCTGTCCGTCCCGCGTTTTCAGCAGAATATCTAACGCATTTTGTCCAGCTCTTCCCATAATCGACGGCAAATCTGAAAAATCCCTTTCCTGCACGGCTTTTTGGATTTGTTTTGGAGCAATATTGCCAAAATCCATCATAAACATTTCCGCATCTTCCGATAAAATCTGAGATTTTACAGCAACCTTTAAATTATGGAAATCAATATCAGCCCGAAACATACTAAGCTGCTGTGGGGAAACGCCAAGTTCCTGCAAAAATTCCCATAGGCTTTTACGCCGCGCAGAAATCAAATTTTCGATCTTGCTATCATCTCCGGTATATCCTTTTTCTGCTAGCATCTGCACGGCATCATCATACGAAGTCGCTGTCAGCAGCTGCTCAATATCTTGCCGGTTGAGCAGTTCTGCTTCCCGCACATGTACCCTAGCTACACCATAGATATAATCTTCTTTCATTGCACCGCCTCCTCAAACAAAAGGCGACCAGCCTCATCACGGAGAGCGTCCATATTTTCTTCCAGCAAAGCCCGGAAAGTACTGTTTTCCTGTACCAATCCAATTTGCAAGATAAAACCCCCGTCTGTTTGCTTTAACGGTTCTTCGGAAATTTCCAGACCAGGATGTTGCTTTTTCAGTTCCTTTTTCAGCTCTTTGCTGATCAATTCTCCGTTTCTCGGCACAAAATATAAAATTCCTTCGGTGTCAGGCGAAATTTTTTCCAACCGCTTTAAAACAAAAAATTCGAATTCTTCGTCGGTCATCTGAAGCAGGTGTTCGTAAGCCTTTTCAATTGCCTCATGAATCAGTTCCTGCTTTTTTTTCAGCATCATCTGGCTAATTTTCCTTTGTACTGCTGACTGCGTACGTGCATACAGCTGTTCTGCAGCCGCTTCCGCTTTCTGCTCCGCTTGCTGCATACGCTTTTCTTCTTCTATCTGGGCGTTTTTCATCTTTTCTTCCGCCTCTGCCGATGCCTTCTCTATCATGTCCGCAGCTTTCTGCTCAGATTCTTTAAGGACACTGCTGATAATATTGTCTAACCCTGTCATACCATACCCTCCTTTCTGTCCGATAGAACAGGAACATTAAAGATTCAGTCCCTGAATACCAACCACGGAAAGAATGGAAACCAGAAGCGCCAAAATAGCATAGGTTTCTACCATCGCCGCAAAAATCATAGATTTACCCATTTGATCCGGGCGCTTTGCCACCAGATTAATACCCGCAATAGCCGCCCTCGCCTGGCGAATTGCCGACCACAATCCCACAAACGCCATAGGCAGGCAGGCCGCCAAATACAAAAGGCCCTTTGCTGTAGAAATCTCTACCGGCGTACCTAAAATACCAATTTGTGAAAGGACAATAAATGCAATCAAAAGGCCATAGATTCCCTGCGTGCCCGGCAAAAGCTGAAGAATTAGCACTTTACCAAATTTCTGAGGATCCTCTGTCACAACACCGGCTGCCGCTTCCCCAGCAATTCCAACTCCAATAGCCGAACCAATTCCCGCCATAAGCGCCGCCAGCGCCGCACCGATCAATGCAAAAACAATACCTAAATTTTCCATAACTAATTTTCCTCCTTAACTTGATAATATTTGGTATTTACAGCAAAGGGTGTATATTTTTCCCCGCCGCCTTCATAAAATTTTCCAAAAAACTCCACAAACTGCAATCGATTCGTATGCACATAAGCTCCAAGCAAATTAATTGCCATATTTAGCGTATGCCCAATCAAAAATACCAGTATAAAGAGAATTGCTCCCAAAATACCGCCGCCGAACATACTGCCCATTTTATTGAATACCTGTGCGATTACACCAGTGGCCAGTCCCAAGGCCAAAAGCCTCGAATAGGAAAGGATATCACTTAAATATGAGGTTACACCATATAATTCATAAAGTCCCTTGGCTATCCGTTTGGCTGGGTTTTTAGAGCTTCTGCCCGCAAATAAAATAATACCAGCTGCACCAATGCCCGCACAAACTGCGGCAGCTGTACCAACTACGGCTGGCAGCGAAAAGCTTAATCCCGCCATTTGCAAAAACATGGGAACTGTTAACAGGTAAACCACACCGCCTCCGACCAGCAGATACCAGCAGATCACATCAAAAAACGCAGAAGTATAATCTTTATGTTTTAAACACATATACAGTTTCATGGCCAATCCACCGAAAATGTGCACAATGCCCAATGCCATAGAGAATATCAGCATTCGCATTGGTTCATTGACCGGAACAAACCAAACTGCCGGTATACTAAAATCACGATGGAAAAAGGTCTGTGCTATAACAGACACCGCATCGCCAAAATAACTTCCAAACATCACACCCCAAAACGCGGTTGATATTCCGCAGTACAAAAACATAGTCAGCGTTTTTTTCATACCACTTTCCATATTCCGGTATCTATGAAGCACCAAACCACAGCCAATCACCATTAAAAGTCCATATGCCGCATCAGAAAGCATCAATCCAAATAAAACATAATAAAACACAGCCATCACACTGGTGGGATCCACTTCTCCCCGTCCAGGCATACTATAGGTTTCAAGTACCGTCTCTACCGGCGCCGCAAACGCATTATTCTTTAACAGAACAGGTGGATTATCTTCATCACTTGCAGGCTCTGTTTCCACAGCCGCGCCATAAACCGCAGACAGCTCTGCTTCCAGTTTTTGTGACTGCATATGCGGCACAAAACCAGTGATAATAAAAATACGTTTTCCCTGCCGCACTTTTTCTAGCACTTCATATTTCTCCCGGCGCATGGTATAATAATCATACAAAAAACAAAGCTTCTCTCTCTGTGTCTGATAAGATCGGATGCCTTCTTCTAATTCCTGTATCTGTTTCTTTGCCGCCGCAATTTTTTTCTGATGCCGCTCTATTCTTGCATTCGGAACCATAGAAGTAAATACCGCGGGCCGGGCAAAGCCCAATGTTCGCAATATTTGTTCTACTACTGCTTTATCCTCCATGCGGCACAATACAAAAACACAAGTTTGTTCCTGGCTCTGGCTGATAACCTGAACCTCAATAGGATATGGTTCTTTTTCCATTCCTTCATCCCGCTGAAAATGCTCCTGGTACAGCGCAAGAATGTTTTCTTTTGACTGCTGTTCCGGAAACAATCCAATTAAGGCGGCCGTTTTTTTAGTCCCTTCAAAAGTCATAGGAACATCCAGATTTCTCCATGGCAGCAAAGATACAATTTGGTTTTCCCGCCGCTGAATTTCTGCAAGAAGCTCACTTTTTGATTTTTCTGCCTGTATGATCTCTTTTGCGACATTCATACTCTGATCAACCTCTGCAGCCCTGGTATAATATTCCTCGGCAGATAACTGCTTCCGGCCTTCCAGCGAAGAAAACAATCCCTTTTTTTCCGATGCATACTGATCTAAAATCTGCAAAGCCTGTTCTGCAGCAGACGCGGCTTTATCAAATAAGCTACGTGCTTTGGCGGTATCAAGTTTTTGAAAATTTTCTTCTGAAGATTCTTCTGTAACTTCAATTACACTGCGCCGCTGCAAAGCCTCCAATATTTTTTTTCGGTTTTGCCTAGTTCCATATATGGTAACCTTGTCCATTGCAACAACTGCCATATTTTCACCCCGCTTTCTATAATGTAAAGCCTTCTTAGCAGGCACCGCTCTATTTTAAAAACGCTGCCAGTTTCTTTGCTGTATGCTCTATCTTCTGCCGCGCGGTTTTCTCCAGGTCAGCACATGCGGCCTCCGCTTCCGCAAGTTTCTCCATTTCATATGCAGAAACCTTTTCTCGGGCTTCCCTATGTTTTATATCTTTCATTTCCTGAATTTTTTTCTCATTTTCTTCTTGCATTTCGCGGATTTTATCCTCCGCAATAGCCCGAATATGCACTGCTTCCATTTTTGCTTTCTGTTCTATTTCATCCGCTTCGTTTTCCACACCACGCACTCGCTCTATTGTTTCTTTTGCCATATCCTCACCCCTTTCTTTCCACACTAAATATCCATTTTTATCCTTCCCACTTTTATGTACTTCATGCATCTTCTAACTGCATACAGCGAAAAAGCTTTTATTCATTTTAGTGTACCATAGTTATCCAAAAATTACAAGAATTCTATTCTACAAAAATAAAAAAAATTTTTAAATATTTGCTAGACAAAATTTCTGTTACCTTTTCTGCCATAGAAATAAAGAGTTTCGATTTCTTAATGATTACATATGCTGAGACAGCGCAGCAATGATATTGACACATCTATCAATGCCAATTTTACCGCCGTCAAGACATAACTCATAGTTATCTGCCTGACTCCAACAGGTGTCGGTGTCTTGCATTTCCCCCTTGGGGCTCGTTACCAGCCGAGACTATAGGCTCATCGAAAATTTTTCTTACGCGAATAATGCCCCACGGCTGTTTACACAGCATTACCTTTACTATACCTGCTACTTAAATAAAAACCATTTTTCAAGATCATTTTCCACACTTAATCATGTAATCAGCAAAAAACGGCTCAGCAAAAACTGAAACCGTTTTTCTTTATGTTTCCTCTGACATGTTTTCCCACACAATTGGGAGTTCTGCCGGAAGTTCATAATACACCTTATACCACTCTTCATGATAAGCACTGTTATAAGGCAAAGACCAAGCATAAAAATCGTCCCGCATGGTATACTGTACCAAATTTTCACCGCCTTGTTGTTTGTACTGCTCAATTAACATACGGTTTTGTGCATCAATAGGTGCATTTGCCTTATATCCGGATATTGTAGGCAAAAAAAGCTGTACTGCATTTCCCATCATCACCAGGCATAGTAAAACCATAAATCCGCGGGTTTCTATTTTCCCTTTTTGAAATGGCAAATAATGCGTAACCATAAATGATGTATAAATTCCCATCAAAAAAATAGCACATAAAACCGTTCGTGGCCCGAACATAGGTGAAACCAGCATCATCAACTGAGAACCGGCCGCTAAAATAACCGCTATCAAAGGTATATAGTATTGTTCCGGTTTATAGGTGAGCATATACCAAAATAGAAAAATACCTGAAAGCAGATAATAGATAAAAATGAAAATGCATGAAAAAGTTCGGTATGCAATAATATCATCATATTCTCCTGACGCATACAGCACCAAGCCAATAACGCAAAGACCTACCAGGCACCACAGCTTGCCACACACATTTCCTACAATCCAAAACCTTGATGAAACGGTGAACACAAAAAAGATGGTTCCTGCAATGGCCATAATCTGCGGTACTTGCATATATATACCAGAAAAAAACAAGGTTCCCTGTTCCTTCACGTTAGCTACCAATAATTCTCCAAACGTCATTTCTGCTCTGCCCTGCTGTTCATCCTGAAAACGTGTCCATTGCGATGGGGCAGCAAGAACCGACAAGGCCCCTAAAACCGCAATACACAATGCGCAAAGCATGGCACGATCCACTTTTTTCTTATGCACCCACCAACTATCTGCGAGATAAAGAAAAATCAGACCTACTGTCATCATGGCATTCTGTTCCGTTGTCGCAGCAGAAAAAAAAGCCAAAATTGATAAGGCAATACTATTTCCTCTTTCTCTACGCCTTTTTTCCAACATAACCCAAGTACCCAATAAAAGGACAAAAGGAAAAACATAATTCCAGGAACCTGTTTCCCAGTATACACTCTGATTGGTAATCCTGATATCCAAATATAAAATCAAAGCTCCAAGCACTGCCGAACCGCAGAAAACCTGAGAAGGTCTTCTTCCGTTTTCCGGCAAAACACAGCACACACCAAGAAAAACGACCAGCCCCAGCATAAAACAGTTTACCACTTGCCATAAAATGGGAGGAAACTGCAAAAACAAAGCATCCAAAATATGAACAACCGCCCGGCCGTTAGACTGCATATAATGGTTTTGATGTGCCTGCCAAAACCCGCTCCAGCCCTGCATACCAAATGTACCATAAAAATAATCATCACCGTAGAGTCGAACATTCCGCATTACAAGAAATGTAAATATCGCTACGGCCGCAGCCACCAGATATGCCATATTCCAATATTTTTTTTCGGAAAGTGGCTGATCCACTGCTTGTTGAAAAGAACACATCTTCTCTTTCATCATCAAAGAACAGCAATCACTTCAACTTCTGCCAAAACGCCTTTAGGCAAAGCCTTCACAGCCACACAGGAGCGTGCCGGCTTTTCCGTAAAATATTTACCATAAATTTCATTAAAAACAGCAAAATCATTCATATCTGCCAAAAAGCAAGTGGTTTTTACGGCCTTACTAAAACTGCTCCCGCCTGCTTCCAGCAATGCACCAAGGTTTTTCATAATTTGTTCTGTCTGCCCTGCAATATCTTCCGCTTCCACTATTCCGGTAGCAGGATTAATTGCAATTTGTCCGGACGTAAATAACATCCCATTGACTGCAATAGCCTGAGAATAAGGTCCAATCGCATCTGGCGCATTCTTTGTATAAATTTTTTCCATTCTAAACTCCTCCTCGTTGTACAAATTCTACTTTTACTTTACCCTATATTTACCAAAAAGTCAAGATCCTTACTATTCTTTTTCTTTTTGATACACCGTTTTTCCATCTTTTATCGTTTCTAAAACAGCCACCTTTCTAAGCTCATCTGGAGGACAGGAAAGAGGACTACGGTCTAAAATAATCATATCCGCTTTTTTCCCCGGGGTCAATGTTCCCTTCTTTGATTCTTCAAAATAAGCAAAAGCTGCATCCTTGGTTACTGCCCTCAAGGCTTCATACGGAGTAATCGCATATTCCGCCCCAAGACAAACTTTTCCTTTTGTCATACGCCTTACAGCGCACCACATTGTCTCCAGCATATTGGGTGCTATAACCGGTGTATCCTGGTGCAGATTGCAAATAACTCCCGCCTCCATCGCCGTACGGACCGGACTGATCGCCGAAGCTCTCTGCAAGCCAAAGTTTTTCATATGCACATCTCCCCAGTAATAAACATGTGCTGGAAAAAAGGAAGCGATGATCCCTAATCTTCCCATCCGTTTCAACTGAGAACCACGTACCAACTGTGCATGAATCATAACAGGGCGAAGCCGGGCAAAATCTTCCTCCTGTTCAAACGCAGAAATTAATTGTTCTGCGGCCGCATCCCCATTACAATGTGTCAAAAGCTGCACTCCCTGTTTCACTGCCTTATGTGTATATTTTTTTACCTCCTCGTCACTATGGACAGGATAACCGTAAAAATCACTTCCAACATAAGGGGTCAGCATCCACGCTGTTCTGCCTTGAGGAGAACCATCCAAGAACAACTTATAACCTCCCCATTTTAAATGTCCGCAATAAGCCCGAAATTTTTCCTGTTCTTCCGTTTTTTCCAAGCGAACATCTGTATAGGCCACAATATCTGCAGTCAGTTCTCCTGCTTCCGCCATATTCCTCAAAAGGTTCCAGCCCGCAGCATCCGTCATACCATCCTGAATTGTAGTAATTCCATAAGAAAAATAATATTGTTCCGCCTCACGTATTCTTTTGTGCATAAGTTCTTCAGAAGGACTAGGAAGCTGGCTTCCAGCCTGCATAAATGCACCTTCCTCCAGATAACCGTTTGGACAAGAAGATCCATCCACACGGCCAATTTTTCCATTGTCCGGATCCAGTGTTTCTTCCCCTATTCTCAGACGCTTCAGCGCCGCATGATTAACCACGCCCATATGAAACGAAGTATGGGTAATCATTACTGGCCTATCAGTACTTACCTGATCCAGCAGTGCCGCATCCGGGTGTTTTCCCTCTTTTAGTACAGTATGGTCATAGCCAAAACCCATAAGCCAATCCCCATATTCTCCGCTATTTGTTTTTTGGTATTCCTGCATTCGCCGCAAAATTTCTTCAAAAGAATCCGCTCCCCGCAAGTCTATCATCCCCATGGTTCTTGCTACAGAGGTCAAATGGCTATGACCATCAATAAAACCAGGTAATAAAGCACATCCTGCCAAGTCTGTCCTTTCTGTCTGCGGATCACATTGCCTCTCCATTTCCCGCAACGTTCCAACCGCCTGGATCATTCCATCCTGAATCAAAAGCGCTTCGGTATATGTCCCGTCCATGGTTAAAATTGAGCCATTATAAAAAAGACGTTTCATGTAAACTCCTCCTTCTTTCTATTCCAAGCATTTCCGGAATATCCGCAGAATATTCTTTTATTTGTGATATTTTCCATCATGCAGAATAGTAAAAGCCCGGTAAATCTGCTCAAGAAGGATCACCCTCATCAATTGATGCGGAAAAGTCATAGGCGAAAAGCTAAGTTGAAGATCCGCTCGCCGCTTTACCATCTCACTGAGTCCCATAGAACCTCCAATAATAAAAACAAAATGATTTTTACCCTCTGTCGCTGTTTTTCGTAGCATTTCTGCTAATTTTTCAGAGGGCATCTGTTTGCCCTCTATGCAAAGAGCAATCACATAGGCGCTGTCCGGAATCCGATCCATAATCCTTCTGCCTTCCTTTTCCATAACCATCAGCTTTTCCTTTTCTGAAAGCGTTTCCGGTGCAGGCTCATCCTTCACTTCCTGTATCTCGATCCTACAGTACCTTGTCATTCTTTTTGCATACTCCTCTATTGCTGCTTTCCAATATTTTTCTTTCAGTTTCCCAACCCCAATTACCGTAATATTCAGCATGAACAATCCTCCCCAAAAGATAAAAGCCAGTCTCTGTCAGAGACCGGCTCAAGTATATCCGCATTAAACCGCAAAATAATAGCCAACACCGCGTTTGGTCATAATATGCCGAGGCTGAGATGGGTCATCCTCCACTTTTTCACGTACTCTGCGCACCGTCACATCCACTGTACGGACATCACCGTAATACTCATAATCCCATACGTATTCAAGCAGAGCCTTTCGGGAATAAATTTTATTGGGCTGTGCAGACAAAAACTTAATCAGCTCAAATTCTCTTACAGTTAAGTCAATCAATTTCCCATTTTTATAAAGCTCATAACGGTTACAGTCAAGAGTAAAGCATCCCACATTGACAATATCGTTATCCTCTTCCGTATGTGCAGGTTCCAGCTCTGTACGACGCATATTGGCTTTAATTCTCGCCATAAGCTCACGAACACTAAATGGTTTGGTAACATAATCATCAGCGCCCAACTCCAGGCCCAACACCTTATCCACTTCCTCTTCCCGCGCCGTAATCATCAAAATAGGTACCGAAGAAGTTTCACGAATTTTTTTGCACACCGAAAATCCATCCAGTTTTGGCAGCATCACATCAAGCAGAATCAGATCCGGTTCAATGTTTGCGGCCTTTAGCACCGCTTCTTCACCATCATATGCTTCATAAACTGTATATCCTTCGTTCTGAAGATTCAGCTTTAAAATATCAACAATACTTTTTTCATCGTCTACCACAAGAATTTTCTTACCCAAGATTTCCACCCCCGGAATATTCTCAAAAAACTTTTGTATCAATAAACACCATAATCCATCGGATTCTGATATTCTCCATCTGCTTTAATTTCAAAATGAAGATGCGGACCCGTACTGTTTCCTGTACTTCCCATATATGCAATTAACTGACCTTGCGCCACACGCTCCCCTTCTGTAACCAAAAGTTCGCTGCAATGGCCATACGCAGTCTGATAACCGTTTTCATGATCAATCACAATATAATTACCGTAACCGCTCACCCATCCGGAAACAATCACTTTTCCTCCGTCTGCCGCGAGGATTTCTGACCCGTTTTCACCACCAATATCAATACCCGTGTGCTGTCTGCCCCAACGGGAACCAAATTCAGAAGTCAAAACTCCTACAGCAGGTTCTATAAAACTTCCGCATGCCACAGTAGGATCCTCACTAGGCTCTGGCACTTCCGCAGAAGCCGGAATCGTTTCCGATACAGAACTTACGATTGAACCTTTTTCATCATATACAGCTTGTGCTACAACAATCCTACTCTCATCTTCCTTTTGCTTGGGGGCCATGCCGAAGCAGCTCCAAATCCAAACCGCTGCCCCAACCACAGCCGCGCCTTTTACTGCATTGACCGCAAGTTTTTTCCATGTTTTTTTCTCTCTGTAATAAAGCAAGATTTCATCTCCCACTCAAATAAATTTTATGACGGCAAAAGCCAATCATTAAATTTATATTACAGATGTATCAATTTTAAACTACTCTGAAAAAAAAATCAAGGGCTTTTCCTAATTTTTTTCTGATATTGTTAGTTTCGCACCAAAAAAAAGCGTAAAATTTGTCAAAGCGTAAAAAACTCTGTATATTTTTGCAAACGCAAAAAAGGACCGCGCCAAAAGCGCGGCCTTGTCTTGCAAGTAAATTTTATGCTTTTCCGTTTGAGCCAAACAAACGAATCTTTTCAATTACTTTTGCTTTCACGTTTTCCCGTGCCGGTCCGATATACTTTCTTAAGTCAAACAAATCCGGCTGCTGCGCAAAGATTTCGCGGTTCTTATCTGTATAAGCACAACGCAGTTCAGTATCAATATTAATTTTATTCACACCGAGCGCAATAGCCTTTTTAATACTCTCCTCGTCTACGCCAGATGCGCCATGAAGAACAATCGGCATTTTCAAATCATTTTTTATAGTAGCCAGCCGATCAAAATCCAGCTTAGGAATTCCTTTATATTTTCCATGTGCGGTACCGATCGCAATCGCCAGATAATCTACCTCGGTTTCTGCCACAAATTTTTTAGCTTCTTCCGGATCGGTGTACATAGCATCTTTTTCATCAACACTGATATTGTCTTCTACTCCGCCCAGACGGCCCAGTTCTGCTTCTACAGACACACCGCAAGCATGCGCAGCATCTACTACTCGCCGGGTTACTTCAATATTTCCTTCCAACGGATGATGAGAACCGTCAATCATGACAGAAGTCCAGCCATTTCTGATACACTTCATGGCTACTTCAAAACTGCCACCATGATCCAGATGAAACGCCACCGGCACCTTTACCTGTTCTGCTGCATAGCGAATCATAGCAGACAGATAACCAATACCCGCATAGGAGAGCGCCCCCTCAGTAGTTTGAACAAACACCGGAGACTTTTCCTCTTCTGCCGCATTGACAACAGCCTGGAGCATTTCCATATTCACTACATTAAATGCTCCTACCGCATAGCCATTTTTATGCGCATGATCCAAAATTTCTTTTCCTGTTACTAACATTGCAGTACCTCCATAAATATATTATAATTTATTTTTTATTCATAGGTTTATCTGACAAACATATCTTCTCTATAGCCTGTGCGGCAAGAATTTTTTCATAATCTGAAACGTCGATGCAGGTTTCCCGCTGACAATGCAGACATACCATATGTACCCATCCATCCTCAAATCGAAGCTGAATCTGAGGCCGATCACACATACAGGTCAAATTCCCGCTCTGACCCAACTGCTTAAAATGCTCAAACAAAGCTACCAACTGTGTCATCACTTCAATTTGCTCTAAATCTTCCGCGCCCGTCTCATCTTCTTCTAAATCTTCTTCATCAAGATAAAACTCCTCTGCTAAAAGTGCTTCTATTTTTTCTTCATCCCCCACTGCCAAAATCAGCTCGTCTGTTTGCGGACACCGAAATTCCCGCAAATGCTCCAGCCAAAACAAACCACGTTTTACACGAAACACATGCGCACTGCAACAATCCAAACAAACTGCCTGTATGTGGTATTCGGATCCATCACCTGGATGGAAAGCTGCAAATACCTGATGGCAATGATCGCATAAAATTTGGTGTCGCTGGCTGTCTGCGAACGCAAAAGCTGAAAGTTCCTGTATCTGTATTTTTCCGCAGGAGGGACACTGGAAACCAATTGATGTTTTACTGTGTATAATCATATTATTATCCCTGTATCTTTCCGGCATGATTCCGGTAGTAATAAAATAAATACTGTTGTGCAAATCCTCTGTAATACCCATATTTCTGCTGCGCAAATTCCTGTGTACTACGTTCTGGCGTCTGATATACCTGTCCCATAATACGCCGAATCCAAACATCTTGTGGAAAAACATCATAACAGCCTAATGCAAACAATAAAATACAGTCTGCAACTTTTCTTCCTACACCTTTGATTTGCATCAGTGTCTGTCGTGCTTCTTCTGCAGAAAGCTGCTGCCATGCAATACTGTCAGCATGTGACGCCATAAAAACGGCCGCATCCATAACATAACGATCCCTATAGCCCAGCTTCAGTGCGGCCAAATCACTGCATTTAAGTCCCGCAATACATTGAGTTGAAGGAAAAGAATATAAAATTTTATCTTCAAAAGCGATTGGTTCACCAAATTTTTTGCATAGCCCTTCAATCATTTTTTTAATACGCGGAATATTATTATTCGCTGAAAGAATGAAGGAAATCACTGTTTCCCACAAATCCTGTCTTAAAATCCGAAGACCTTGTCCATAATCAAGACATGGTTCCAAAGTGGGATCCTGTTCCAGCAAAAAAGCTTTCATTGCAGAATAATCCATATCCAAGCAAAAATAACTTCTCCAAAAAGCGTTGTCTTCTTCAGGGCATTCCAATCTTCCATCGCGAATTCGGCAGGCTCTTCCTCCGGCAATACCCACATATCCTTTATCATCTGCTGTCCAGCGAAAGCACTGCCCGCATTCAAAAGTTGCCTTGGGAGAAAATTCATGATTTTTAAGGCATATCATGATTTTCCTCCCGTTTAATATTCAATGTCTTCACGTTCACATGAACCCAGCGTACTGTAATAGCCGTAAATTCTTCCACCGCAGTTTTAATACGCTCTGCTGCCAAAGCCGCCTGATAAGAAACCCTGCAGGGGAAATTAACCGAAACATCCACCTCCAGCATCAACCTTCCACCAGGTGTAGTAGAATGCCTAATTCTCAAAACCTTATGAATGCTTGGAAGCCGCATTGCTTCATAGGTACATATATCAGAAATTGCTCTTGCCGAAATCTTATATTCACCCAAATAACTATAAGCCGGCCGCATTACCGTCTTTTCTTCTACAATAGTCTGTCCTTTCTTCTTAAATAGCAGCATCAAGGGATCTGTAAAATAACCAGAAAACTGCCGCTTTAATTCAAACGTAGGTACAGGAATAACATGTTTTCCCTGCTTATTCCTCATCTCTGCAGCAATTTCCCTCTCCTCCGGTGTGGAAACATCTTCAATATGAATTATTTTTTGAATTTCACCCAGCCGTAATGCATCTGCAATCTTATACACCATTTTTTCACTGGTTCCAATAATCAATATGGAATCCACATGATGCTCCGCAATCGCTTTTCGGACCGAAGCGGCATGCTCCGGATCACTAAAGACTGCACAGCGTACCGATGCAACCTTAGTGGGCTCCCGCTTAGCAGATTTTCCTGCAACAATCTTATTATCCGAGATCAAAAGTCCATCATCAATAATATATTCAATTTGATTTTCCCTGGCAACCCACATACTATGATGACTTTTGCCGGTTCCTGATTTACCTACCAATGCATAAACTTTCATATCGAATCCCTCTTTGATTCAAATTAAACCTCTGATTCCTGTTTTTTGTCCTCATTCTGATCATGTTCCAGCAATTTATAGGATAGACGCATCAGGCTATCACTTAAATGCACGTTTTCCACCGCAACATCCTCCGCAGTCGAAAGTTCTGTATAAGAAAAGTTCAAAAATGCGCGAATCCCATAACCAATCAGTTCTTCTGCCACTCCATGAATCACCTGCTTGGGAACAGCCAAAATGGCCATTTCCGGGTGATGCGTATCGATAAATTCTTTAATATTTTTGTAATCCATAATGGTATAACGGGTCAGAGTCGTACCAATTTTTTTAGGATCAGTATCAAAAATCCCTATCAGCCGAAAACCTCTGGATTCAAATTTGGTATTAATGGCAAAAGTACGCCCCATATTTCCCGCTCCCACCAGGACAGCGGTATATCCACGATCTAATCCTAAAATTTTTGCAATTTCACTTTGCAGTGATTTTACATTATAGCCATAACCCTGCTGTCCAAAACCTCCAAAGCAATTCAAATCCTGCCGTATCTGTGAAGCGGTAACATGCATACGCTCACTGAGTTCTTTTGACGAAATCCGCTCTATTCCACTGCTAAGCAAATCCGTCAAATACCGATAATACCGCGGCAAGCGGTTAATGACCGATGCCGACACCTTTTTTTCCATTTTTCTCGCTCCTTGGGCCGGGACATCTCCGGCAAGCCTCTTTGTTAAATTACTAACAAAATTATAACACAAGGATTCTTATTTGTACAGAGATTTTCTTAAAAAAAGTTTCAACACTCCGCACAAATTTCATACCTAAAGTACATTTGATTTATTATTTTTTATGAAATGGTCCCAAAAAAAGACAATTTCAACGCTGTATCCAAATAATATCTGAATTTCTGCGGAACCAAGTCATTTGCCGTTTTGCATACCGTCTTGATTCCCTCTTAATCGAGTCTACTGCTTCTTCCAAAGAGCAAAAGCCATCAAAGTATTCGGCAAGTTCCTTATAGCCAATGGCCTGCATGGCTGTAGATTTTCGGCTGACACCCATCTCCAAAAGCCGCCGCACCTCGTCTAAAAGTCCACGATCCATCATTTGATCCACCCGCAGATTAATTCTCTGATACAATTTTTCCCGCTCCATTTGCATACCGTAAATTGTTGCTTGATACACGGGCTCCTTTCTCGCTTTTTTATCCGCCTCTTCCTTGGTCATTCCTGTGGTTTTTATAATTTCTAAAGCACGAATGACGCGTTTTAAATTATGAGGATGAATGGCTTCTGCAGCTTTTGGATCCTGCTCTAAAAGCAGAGCATAGACTGCATCGTTTCCTTTGACTTGCGCAAGCTCCTGCAGTTGATGCCGATATTTTTCGTCTTTTTTTTCTTCTGAAAATTCAATCTGATTTAAAATACTGTCCACATATAGGCCGGTACCGCCGCAAAGAACAGGTAATTTCTTTCTTTCTAAAATATCATTAATACAGACTCGTGCATCACGCACAAAATCGGCCACACTATAATCCTCTCTTGGGTCCACAAAATCAATCATGTGATGCGGAATATTCTGCATTTCCTCTTGTGTCGGCTTTGCTGTACCGATATCCATATACCGATAAATCTGCATAGAATCACAGGATACAACTTCACCATTGTATTTTTTAGCCAAATTGATAGCATATTCTGTTTTGCCGGAAGCAGTAGGGCCTACCACACATACAATTTCTGGTTTTTCCAACTTCTATCCCTCCTGCTATAGCTTCCGCTTAAACATTTTTTCAATTTCAGTTTGGGTAAACCGTACAGATATCGGCCTGCCATGCGGGCAGGTAGTGATTCCCTGCGCTTCTAAAGACTGTACCTTTGAAAGTAAATCCTGCATTTCTGGAAGGCTCAAATGATGATTCGCTTTGATGGCATATTTACAAGAAATCATATCCAATGCCTTCTCTTCAAAATTCGCTATCGGATGCTTGATTTGTTCCTGCAATGCATCTGTCAGCTCTAAAACTAACTCACTAATGGCCTTGTCATCTGCCGCAATCGGAGAGGCATGTACAATCACATCATTGGTTCCAAAATCCTCAATTTCAAACCCAAAGTCCGAAAAATATTTCAAATTTTCCATAACCACCAATTTTTCTGATGGCTCTAAGGTTACAATCACAGGGGTAAGCAGCATCTGGGAAAATCGTTCCTGCGCAAAATATGCCTTTTTCAATTTTTCAAACCGGAATCGTTCGTGGGCAGCATGCTGATCAATCAAACACATGGTATCTTCGGTTTGATAAATCAGATATGTATCAAATACCTGCCCGATAATGTTTTTCTCCGGCACGTTGTAACCCGTTGTCTCTGGTTTTAAAACGTCTTCCATACTTTGCTGCTCCGGCACGGACAATTCCCGCTCGGGATGGCCAAAAACACGCTCTTCTGATTGTGTAGTGAAGTCTTCTTGAACCGGCAGCGCCGGAATGACTGAAGATTCCTCCCGAAAACGCATTGTCCTTTCCGGTTCTTTTTCAATTCGTTTCGGTATCGTGTTTTCCATAAACTGCCGAACAACGGTCCGATTCACGCTTGCATGTGCAGCGTCGCGAAACTCATGTGGATTCTGTATTTTTTCTCCGTCTGTATACCGAACAAAATTTTCAGGCTTGGGCATTTCCGTTTTTTGTACCGCAAGCACTTCCTCGCGTTTTCCTTTTTCTCCGGCACCAATCGCATTTCTGACCGCATGATATGCAATATCATAAAGCTGTTTTTCATTGGCAAATTTTACCTCTGTTTTTGCCGGATGCACATTAACATCGACCAGTTCTGCAGGCAAATCCACGCTAATTACAAAAAACGGGAATTTTCCAACCATCATGTTATTTCGAAACGCTTCCTCCACCACCTTGGCAATCACATGATTCTTCACATACCGGCCGTTAACAAACAGCGTCTGTCTGGTCCGGTTACCTCTGGCAAGCTCTGGCTTTCCCACCACACCGCTGATGTGTATACCCGATTCCGTATAATCTACTGGAAGCAGTGCTTTTGCATGATCCAGCCCGTATATTTTCAAAATTACGCTGGCAAGCTTTCCATCACCAGTAGTCGTGAAGATTTCTTTTCCGTCACAGGTATAGGAAAAAGCAATTTTCGGACGCGAAAGCGCAATTCTGCCCAGTACATCTGCAACATACCCCGCCTCTGTAGAATCCTTTTTTAAAAACTTCATTCTGGCAGGGACATTGGCAAAAAGATTTTCTACCATCATGCTAGTTCCTGTACCACAGGCAATTTCTGATTTTTCCTCAGAAATTCCATGTTTCAAACGCAGATAAACACCCTCTTCTTCCTCAGGTGTTTTTGTAATGACCTCCACTTCCGCTACAGCACAGATACTCGCTAAAGCCTCCCCTCGAAAGCCCATAGTAGAAATCCGGTATAAGTCATCGATCTGAGAAAGCTTACTGGTGGCATGCCGCAAAAACGCAGTTTCCACCTGTCCGGCAGGAATACCGCAGCCGTTATCTGCCACACGAATATACTCCACCCCACCCTTACGGATCTCCACCTGGATACGATCCGCTCCGGCATCAATCGCATTTTCTACCAGCTCTTTTACTACCGCAGAAGGGCGCTCTGCCACCTCGCCCGCGGCAATTTTATCCGCTACCGCCTGATCTAATACCTGAATTTGATGCATACACGGATCTCCTTTCTTATTGATTCTTCGCTTTTGCCTGCAAATCATAAAGTTTGGTCAGCGCCTCTACTGGCGTGATAACATTTAAATCAAGAGCTTTCAGTTCCGTCAAGACAGGATTTTCCGCAGCACCTAAAAAATTCATTTGGGCCTGGTTTCCGTTCTCCTCCGGAATTTTTGTATGTATTTTGGCATCCTGTACCTGGCTCTTTTCCTCACTTTCCAAAGAAGCGACGATTTCTCTTGCGCGGCGCACTACTGATTTTTTCACGCCCGCCAGAGCAGCGACATCTACGCCATAGCTCTCATCAGCGCCACCGCGGATAATTTTACGCAGAAAGCTGATACTATCACCACGCTTCTTTACTGCAATACAATAGTTTTTTACATTTGGAATTTTATCTTCCAGTTGGGTAAGTTCATGATAATGCGTCGCGAACATCGTCTTAGCGCCGCATTTTTTGGAATCTGCCATATATTCCGCAACCGCCCACGCGATTCCAAGTCCGTCAAAAGTGCTGGTACCACGCCCAATTTCGTCTAAAATTACCAAACTCTTGGAGGTTGCATTATCCAAGATATAGGCTACTTCGTTCATTTCCACCATAAAAGTACTCTGACCTGCAGACAGATCGTCAGATGCCCCTACCCGGGTAAAAATACGGTCTACAATTCCAATTTCCGCCTGTCGGGCAGGCACAAAACTTCCCGCCTGTGCCATCAGCACGATTAAGGCTGTCTGCCGCATATAAGTGGATTTTCCCGCCATATTGGGTCCAGTGATAATAGCCACCTGATTTTCACGGTTATCCAATATCACATCGTTCGGAATAAAAATATGGTCTTTATTCAATTGCTCTACCACCGGATGCCTTCCGTCTTTAATTGAAATTTTATCTCCCATATTGACTTCAGGCATCACATAACCATTTTTCTCAGCTACCGCAGCAAAGGAACAAAGTACATCCACCACAGCAATCGCTTCTGCTGTTCTCTGAACTCGGTCAAAAGCCCGACCCACCTGATCTCGTACCTGACAGAAAAGCTCATATTCCATATCCACACTCTTGGTGCTGGCATCTAAAACTGCTTCTTCCACTTCTTTTAATTCAGGTGTAATATATCTTTCCGTATTGGCAAGGGTCTGTTTTCTGATAAAATAGTCGGGAATTTTATCGGCATACATCCGCGTAGCTTCCACATAATACCCAAAAACTTTATTATAACCCAGCTTTAACGTCTTAATCCCTGTTTTTTCCTTCTCCTTTTCTACCAATTCATTTAAAATTGCTTTTCCATTTACCATCAAATTTCTGGTTTTGTCCAATTCCTCATTGGCTCCCGGAAGGATCAATCCACCGTTTCTCAAAGTTGCCGGCGCATTTTCATCAATAGTGGTATCAATCAGCTTTGCAATATCTTCAAGCACATCCATATTTTTAAGGCATTGTCGAAGAAGGCTTGCCTGGCAGTCTTCCAAACATCTTGCAATATCCGGCAGCTGTTGAAGCGAAATTTTCAATCCCGTCAAGTCGGCACAACCAGCATTTTTATACACAATTCGGTTAATCAACCGTTCGATATCTGCAATTTTTTTCAGCGCTTCCACTATTTCTGCTCGAAGTAGAGGGTCTTTGACTAACTCATCCACCGCCACATGCCGGTTTGCAATTGCGGCACAATTCATCAAAGGTGCGGTCAACCACTTACGAAGCAAGCGGGATCCCATAGACGTCCTGGTTTTATTCAGGACATGCAAAAGGCTGCCGCGGCTGCTGCGCTCCCGCAGCGTCTCCAAAATCTCCAGATTCCGCAGGCTGTACATATCAAGCTGCATATTTTCTGCATCCCGGTCTACTTCAACCTGTTTTAAATTTTTCAATTCCGTTTTCTGGGTTTCCTCCAAATACAAGAGCAAAGCACCAATGGCACAAACACAGTTTGGCTTGTCCTGAAGGGATGCCTCCTGTAGGCTTCCAAATTGTACCGTCACTTTCTTTTTCGCCGCTTCCTCTTCATATGCCCAATCATAGTAATTCCGAACAACACCATGGGTCCGATCCCGAATTTCCTGTACTAAACCAGTATTTTCATATGCCCGCAGATTCATAATTACTTCAATGGGCATAAACTTTGCAAGTTCGTTCATAACCGCACAGGTAAAATTCTCTTTTGCAAGCTCCTTCGCTGTACACTCTCCGGTAGTAATATCCACAAACGCAATACCGCTTCCATTTTCCCCTACACACAAAGAACAAAGATAATTATTCTTATTGGCATCTAGTGCAGCAGAATCCATTATGGTTCCGGGCGTCACAACCCGAATGACCTCACGCTTTACAATTCCCTTGGCAGAAGCCGGGTCTTCCGCCTGCTCACAGATTGCCGCAGAGTATCCTGCGGCCACCAGCCTGGCGACATAACCATCTACCGCATGAAAGGGAACTCCGCACATAGGAGCCCTATCTTTCAGGCCACAGTTTCTTCCGGTCAGTGTAATGTCAAGCACCTTAGAAGCAATCATGGCGTCATCAAAAAACATTTCATAAAAATCTCCCAAACGATACAGCAAAATACAATCCTTATATTCATTTTTGACCGCAAAGTACTGCTGCATCATTGGCGTCAGCTTATCCATTTCGATTTCCACCGCCATGTCATATCATCTCCATTCCACATTTACGTATGTCCATCTACAAGAAAACCGCAGACCGAATATGCGGTCAACGGTTCTTCATCCTGTGGAAGTTCACAGGGATTTGCCTTTTCCCATCAATGACAGCCAGAGCAAGAGGCACAAGACCCACTACAGCCGCCGGAACCAGAAATTGCATTTCGGATGATCTGATCCATCTGAGAGAGCACCTGATCCAGAGTCTGGTTTGCTTCGATATATTCTCGGATAACCGGGTTTTCAGCAATTTTGTTAAACTCCTGCTGCAAATATTCATTGATTTCCCGAGCCTCCTCAGCAGAAGGCTGACGGCCTTCTAGCGCCGCCATTTTCTCTTCCCGTTTATCATTATAGCTACTGATCAAATCCACGGCGGTTTCATCCGCTGATAAAGCGCGGTTTGCTTCATCTGCCCGGGCTTTCACCTGGCTGTGTGCTATCAGTTCACCCAGTTCTTTTGCCTTTTCAAATATTCTTTCGCGATCCATAATTACGCTTCCTCACTTTCTATTTCACCAAACAAAGACCATGTTTGGCTTTGTGTAATTCTCACTCGCACAAACTTTCCTACAAGAGACGCATTTCCCGGGAAATTCACCACCTTACCGCCTTCGGTCCTACCGGTCAGATTCTCGGAATTATTTTTACTGGCGCCTTCAACCAAAACTGTCACCACTTTCCCATGGTATGCATCATTTTTCCGTCTGGAAATTTCATTTTGCACCTGAAGCATTTTTTCAAAATTCCGATGTTTCTCCTCTTCTGTCATCACATCCGGCATTTGTGCCGCAGGCGTTCCGACTCTTTTAGAATAAATAAAGGAAAAGATGGTATCATACTGCACCTTTTTTAAGATAGCAAGGGTCTGCTCAAAATCCTCATTCGTTTCGCCGGGAAAACCAACAATAATGTCTGTAGTCAAAACAATATCTGGCATTTTCGCCCGGACTTTATCCACCAACTCCAGATATTCCGCTACTGTATATTTGCGGTTCATTGCCCTTAGAATACGATCCGATCCCGATTGAACCGGCAAATGCAGCTGCTTACATATTTTGGGTTCTTCCGCCATGGTATCGATCAACGCATCTGATAAATCCTTGGGATGAGAAGTCATAAACCGAACCCGCTCAATTCCCTCTACGCGGCACACTTGCCGCATTAGGGAAGCAAAATCAATCTCTTCCTCCAAATCATTGCCATACGAATTCACGTTTTGCCCCAAAAGCATAACTTCCCGATACCCTTTGGCTGCCACATCGCAAACATCTGCCAGTATATCCTGTATTTTTCTGCTGCGTTCCCTGCCTCTGACATATGGGACAATGCAATAAGTACAAAAGTTATTGCATCCGTATATAATGGGGATTCTAGCAAGCGGAGGCATATCCCTGCGGCTTGTAATTCCCTCCGCAATTCGTCCTTCCTCATCTGCAATTTCAAAAATTCTCTGGTGCTGCAAAACACTCCACAGTAATTCTGGAAAACGATACAATGCGTGGGTGCCAAACACTAGATCCACATGGGTATATTTTTTCCGAATAGTTTCTGCAATATGCGCCTGTTGCATCATACAGCCACAAACGCCAATGACCATCTCCGGACGGCGGCGTTTGACATGTTTCAAAGCACCAATGTTACCGAAAACACGCAGTTCTGCATTTTCCCGTACTGCACAGGTATTATACAGCACAAGATCCGCCTCATCCGGCTCACTGCAGAACGAAAATCCCATCTCCTCAAGCATACCCATCAGCCGCTCTGAATCACTAGCGTTCTGCTGACATCCATAGGTTTCCACAAAAGCAGAAGGCTTTTTCCCTTGCTGGCAGTAAAACATATGAATTTGCTGTATAAAATTTTTTTGCGCCGCCATTTCCTCGGCACTAACTAATTTTGATTGTCTCATAATTGATTCCTGTATTTATTCAAAATTTTCTCAATTCTTGAAATCGGTGTCAAAAGATCACTGATAGACTTTTCTTCATTCAATGTTTTGATCAGCAAAGCTATGTATTTTGACATGTCCACTTCATGATACCAAGGCGCCTGAAGCAGTTCTGGCCTCCGGTATACCAAATTCGTGGTGAAAACTGCATCAAACAGGCCTTCCTCATATGCCTGGTTAAATTTTGAGATTCCCTCTGTGAACAATCCGAAAGTGGCAAATACCAACACACGTTTGGCTTTTCTCTTTTTCAGTTCTCTGGCCACATCAATCATCGAATCACCAGAAGCGATCATATCATCTACTACAATGACGTCTTTTCCTGCCAGATCATTTCCCAAGAATTCATGTGCCACAATAGGATTTTTTCCATCAATGATAGTGGAATAATCGCGGCGCTTATAAAACATGCCGAGATCCATACCCAGCACTGAAGAATAATACATACACCGCCCCATAGCGCCCTCATCAGGAGAAATGATCATAGTTTGATCTTTATTCAGGATAATGCCAGAATCATAACGCAAACATGCTTTGATCATCTGATAGGTGGCATGTACGTTTTCAAAACCATTAAGAGGCACCGCATTTTGTACACGAGCATCATGGGCATCAAAAGTAATAATATTATCTACGCCCATATTTTCCAGTTCCTGCAAAGCCAGCGCACAGTCCAAAGACTCACGTGCTACTCTTTTGTGCTGACGACCCTCATAAAGCATAGGCATAATAACCGTAATTCGTTTTGCCTTGCCACCCATAGCAGATATTACGCGCTTTAAATCCTGATAATGATCATCCGGACTCATAGGATGCTCTTTTCCGTACATGCTGTAGGTTACACCATAATTAAAGGCGTCCATGACAATATACACATCATACGTACGGATTGAATGCATAATCATCGCCTTCGCTTCCCCTGTACCAAACCGCGGGCAGGTAATCGGAATAATAAAAGTATCAATCTGATTGTCATTACCTTCATTAAAATTCTGCAAATGGCGATTAATTTTACAGGTAATCTCTTCACAGCCTTTCATTCCAATAACACCCAATCGTCCTAAATTATAAGATTCAATTGCGCTCTCCATTTTTTAATCCATCCTTTCACTTGTAAAACTTTTATCTCATGCGCGCTGCGCTTTTTCTGTCAATTATTCTGTCAAAAATTATACGAAGAAAGCATCTTGTAACGAATATCCCATAATTTCTGTGATAAATCCACATAATATTCATGCGGATTTTCAAAACGTTTCACTTCATCCCAAATGGTATTTAAACGGTCTTCACAGTAAGCCCGAATTTCCTGAAGGGAAGGAGAATGATAAACACAATTTCCTTTTTGAAAAATGGGGACTTGTAGCTCCACCGCTTCAAAATTGGTAATCGTCTTCCTTTTCCATGTATTTCTAGGATCAAATATCTCATAGGGTTTTGAGGTATCAATGGTTTCATCAAAGGTAGTCAGTACATCTGCAATCGCCATACCAGTCTCTTTGGAATAAAGCCGGTATACTTTTTTAAAATAAGGATTCGTGATCTTGATAACGTTTTCACTAATTTTAATTTTAGGCTGAATCTTCCCATTTTCTTCAACAGCCACCATCTTATACACACCGCCAAATACTGGCTCGGACTTAGAGGTAATTAACCGTTCTCCCACACCGAAAGAATCAATTTTAGCGCCCTGAAGCAAAATATCTCTTATAATATATTCATCTAAAGAATTAGAAACCACTATTTTAGCAGTCTTCCATCCTGCATCGTCCAAAATCTTCCGACATTTCTTAGTGAGATATGTAATATCTCCGCTGTCAATCCGAACACCGCAATTGGTAATTCCCAAAGGCCGCAGCACCTCATCAAAAACTCGGATTGCATTTTTCAGTCCACTTTTTAAAACATTATAGGTATCGATCAATAGCGTACAATTATTAGGATAGGCTTTTGCATATGCCAAAAACGCCTTATACTCAGTATCAAAAGACTGCACCCAGCTGTGCGCCATGGTACCAAGCGCGGGAACGGAAAACAACTGATCGGAAATGGTACACGCTGTACCAACCACACCGCCGATATATGCAGCTCTTGCGCCGTATATAGCACCATCGTAACCCTGCGCCCGCCGAGAGCCAAACTCCATGACCGGAATATTCCCCGCCGCACGGACAATTCGATTACTCTTTGTGGCAATCAGACTTTGATGGTTTATCGTCAGCAAAATCATAGTTTCTACAAATTGTGCCTGAATCAGCGGTCCTCTTACCGTCACGATCGGCTCATTCGGAAAAATCGGCGTCCCTTCCGGAATCGCCCAAACGTCACAGGCAAATTTAAAATTAGACAAATACGTAAGAAAATCTTCATCAAACATATTTTTCTGCCGCAGGAAGGCGATATCCTCTTCTTCAAATTTCAAATTTTCAAGGTATGCAATCAGTTGCTCTACACCGGCCATAATCGCAACGCCAGCCCCATCCGGTGCTTGACGGAAATACATATCAAAATAGGAAATTTTATCTCCCATTCCCTCTTTCAGATATCCATTTGCCATGGTCAATTCATAAAAGTCTGTCAGCATGGTATAATTCATACTTCCAAAGCCTTCTTTCTTTATTAAAACAAATTTCTTAATCCAAATCAAAAAATCTACGCAAGTAGTATATCATAAAATGAAATAAAAAAACAAGCATTTCTAATAAAAACTTGACAAAAATCCTCAAAATCGGTATGATTCAGTAGTAACGGTAATTTTTTTGCAAAACATGCTTTTAAATTTGTGTATTTTAACGAATCTTTACCGTTTATTTACAAGTTTTTAACACAGAAGAAAAGAGAGGACGTCTATGCGAGCCAGTCATTGGATTTTATTTCTCAGCAGCATTTTTCTGCTTTGCACCATCGCCATTGGGATTAGTAAATTTGCAAGTCCCCAGTCAGCACAGGCAGAAATTTATCAGGAAGGTATCTTGATGCAGACCATCGACTTAAGCTCGGTAACCGAACCAGAAAAAATTACACTTACATCCAAACTGGGCGAAAATATAATCCTTATTGAACACGGGCAAATCTCTATGTACTCTTCCACCTGTCCGGATCAGCTTTGCGTACATCAAGGCATCATTAAAAATGGGATTTATCCTATTGTATGTCTTCCAAACCAGGTCGTTATCCAGATAAAAAGCAGTAATACAGCCTCCCCCGATGCCGTGAGCCGATAAACTAAGCCGCTTGCAAATCCCAATAATTTTCGCTACACAGCGACCTATAAGGAGATTTTTATGAAACTGAAACATCTTACATTTTGCAGCGTGTTGACCGCCATCGCACTTTCCATTTTTATTATAGAAGCACGGCTTCCCGGATTGATTCCCGTTCCAGGCATTAAACCGGGCCTTTCTAATATTGTTACACTGTTTGCCCTTCTTTTCCTTTCTCCTAAAGAAGCGGTCTGCATTTTACTGGCACGCATTTGCCTGGGCACACTGCTGACAGGAAGCCCACTCATGCTCATCTATAGTCTGTCGGGTGGACTCGGCTGCTTTGCCATTGAATATCTCCTGATTTGCAGACAGGGCATGCGTTATATCTGGGGAATCAGTGCAGTCGGCGCCATGGTGCATAACACCATCCAAATACTTGCCGCATGTCTCATTACACAAACGATATCGGTTGTCTGGTATCTGCCGATTCTTCTCATATCCGGTATTTTCACCGGGCTTTTTACCGGTCTTTGCATTTGGTACCTGAACCAGCGTTACGGCCAAAAAGTCCGCAACTGGCTAACAAGATAATTGTGCAATGTAAAACTCCCGAAACGGATAAATCCGTTTCGGGAGTTTTTAATATGCAATCGTTGTCATCAAAGTCATTTCTGGCTGTGATACATCCATCCGGCTATGCTGCACCACAATAGGCACATCACTTTTTATCAGTAATGCATAAGGCTTCTCATAAGGAATCTTTTCTCCTATATCATTGGTAATTTTATCTAAGCGAATATGATTGGTTCTGTTATTTTCACACACTGCCCGAAATCCGCTGATGGGATCCTGATCCTCAAAATAAACTGTAATTTCAATCTGCGCCGCTTTACCGGAAACATTTAGAACACAAACTGCTTCATGACTTTCAAAGTTTCCCTTCTGCGTATGATTCATGTAACCATCCGCAATGACCCAAACTTTTTTGCCAATCTCCAAAATCTTTCACCTCTTACAATGTCAATAATCCAAACGCACTCAAAACTGAACTGATTAATATTGCCAAAATAAATACAGGTGCTACATAACGGACAATACCAACATACATCTTTTTTCTGCGAAAACGCGAAGACAATTCTACCTCTTTTTCGATGGTATCCACACCAATAACATATCCTACAAATACACAGGTTAAAAATGCTCCAATAGGCATAAGCACTGAATTTGTAATAAAGTCCATAAAGGTTAAAATATCCATACTCATTATCTTCACATTTTGCCAAAGCCCAAATCCTAAAGACGGAGCAATACCTATCAAAATACCCCACGCGGCAATGACACAAGAAGATGCTTTTCTGCTCAATCTAAATTGATCACACAAGGTAGAAACCAGCGCTTCCATAATTGAAATAGAAGAAGTCAATGCGGCAAACAGTACAAGCAGGAAGAATGCAGCACCCACCACACGCCCTAAAGGCATGCTGGAAAATACCTGTGGCAAGGTCACAAACATCAATCCAGGACCCTGGTTCACTTTACCTCCAAAAGCAAATACTGCAGGAATAACCATAAAACCTGCTAAAATTGCAATTCCAGTATCAAAAATTTCAATTTGGCCTACTGATTTTTCGAGATCGTCTTCTTTACGAAGATAAGATCCATAGGTAATCATAATACCCATTGCTAAAGACATGGAATAAAACATTTGCCCCATAGCCGCCAAAATCATATTCACATTCATTTTCCCAAGATCAGGCACTAAATAATATTTTACACCTTCCAGTGCACCAGGCAAACATACAGAATAAATCGCAATGGCTACGGTCAAAATCACCAAAAGGGGCATAAGAATACGGCTTGCCGCCTCAATCCCTTTTTTCACGCCTCGAACGACTACCCCCATTGTAGCCAGTACAAACAAGATCTGCCATATCATTGGTTCAATAGGCTGCGCAATGTATTGATTAAAAAAGTTCTCACTCTGCTCCACCGAAGGATTCTGTCCCATGAGGAATACAATCAAATATTTACAAACCCAGCCGCCAATCACACTATAATACGGAAATATAATAAACACAACGGCAACAGCAATCCATCCAATAAAACGGTATTTTTGATTCAGTGAGGCGAAAGCACCGATAGGACTTTTGCCAGTTTTACGTCCGATGGCAATTTCAGTCAACATAACAGTAAAACCAAAAGTAATGACTAAAATCAAGTAGGTCAACAAAAACATACCACCATAATTTGCCGCCAAATATGGAAACCTCCAAATATTTCCCAAACCAACTGCTGATCCAGCCGCGGCCAATACAAATCCAACCTTACTGGAAAATTTTCCTCTTTCGTGCATATTTTTTCCTCCCTTAAAAATCGCATTTTAAACTTTATTAAGCCCCAAAAATGCTAAGAACGGCCGCCTGTCTTTATCTACAGGCGACCTAAAATATATTTTCTATTATTATACCACAAAGAACAAGTAAAAGGCAATAGGTTTCCCTGTTTTTCTACTTGTTTTTTGTTTTTGCTTCCGCTTGTCTAATTTGCTCTTTCATGTCCTCATGTCTTCGAAGTGCTTCTTGCGTCATATGCTCTAAGTAGCCCTTTTCCTCAAACCGTTCCACCAAAGCACTTTCCATCATTGGCTCACTTTGCCGTGCTGCCTGGTATTTATAAACCATCTTTAGCATAATCGGTGTCAAAATCGTCGTTGCCACTACCATAATAATCACCGGTGCAAAAAATTCATTAACCATAAGTCCCAATGTTGCGCCTTTGCTGGCCACAATCAACGCTACTTCACCTCGCGAAACCATGCCAACCCCTATTTTAGTAGCTTGGAGATTTGTATATCGGCATAGTTTAGCTCCCAATCCACATCCGATAATTTTGCTCACAATAGCCACTAATGTAAGCAAAACAATAAATAGTACAAGCGTACCATTCATATGATCAGCTGTTACTTTAAGTCCAACACTTGCAAAAAACACTGGCGAAAGCAACATAAAAGATATAGCATCAAAACGTGCCTGCATATAAGTTGTATGCCGGTTATTGGACAGAATCAAACCTGCTACAAAGGCACCCGTAATATCGGATACACCAAAAAAACGTTCTGAACAATAAGCCATCAACAAACAAAAGGCAAAAGCAAGAATTGGAAACCTTCTTAAATCCTTAGTATATCGATTGAGCCATGGAGTAATTACCTTATAAAAAAGCAAAGCAATGCACGCGCAGAATACAAAAAAGCCTAAAATTTTCAATCCTACCACAGCAATGCTGACGGAAGGATCCGCAAAACTGGTGATAATTGTCAATGCAATAATTCCCAGCACATCATCAATCAAAGCAGCGCCTAAAATCGCATTCCCAGACTTGGTGGATAACTTTCCCAATTCTTTCAATGTTTCTACGGAAATACTAACCGAAGTCGCTGTAAGTATAACACCCACAAAAATGTTTTGCAGCATAGTCATAAAATCCGTAGCCGGATGAAAGACACTTGCCAAAGCCCAACCGCCTAGCAGCGGAACAATAACACCCATAACAGCAATTACTGTTGAAGCCGCACCACACTTTTTTAGTTCCTGTACATCGGTTTCCATTCCCGCATTAAACATTAAAACTATAACACCAATTTCTGCTATACTACTAATCAGACTCGTTTCCCCAATCCATCCAAGACATGCTGGGCCAAGAATCAAACCAGCCAGCAGAGCGCCAACTACCTGGGGCATCTGTATACGCCGAGTTAAAAGGCCTAAAAGCTTTGTGCTGAGCAAAATGATTGCAATGTCCAATAAATATTTAACATCCATTTCTTTTTCCCTCTTTTCTCATATCCAAAACCAAAATTATTATACTACATATGTTTTTACAAGTCTACTACAATTTCCGCCAATAAATCCTTAGTTTTTTCTTTTAAATTCGTTGTTTCATCACATATGTATTAATATATTTCCTTATTTTTCCTCTTTAGAATAATTAGATTATATTTTGAAAAAAAGTTTTTCTGTAAATATCATTGCATTTTAACGTATTTTGTGATACACTACGAATCAAGAATATATATGGTAAGGGGGAATATGTTTTGAAAAAAATATTCTGCAAAATTACAGAAAATTGTCTAATGATTCTTTTGGCTCTTTCAATTTTATATGTATCGGCATGGGCCGATAATCCTGTTCCTACCAATATTACCATTTGGCTTAACGGAACACAAATTCAAAGCGATGTACCGCCTATTTCCGAAAACGACCGTACCCTGGTACCGTTTCGTGCCATTTTTGAAGCAATGGGAGCCGAGGTATCTTGGACTGAGGAAACGCAGACTGCGTCTGTCACATTGGGAGAGATTACTGTCGAAACTACTATTGACACGCCCACCTTGAAAAAAAATGGTATTGCAATTGCGTTAGATGTTCCTTCACGCCTGATCAATGACCGCACCATGGTCCCGGTTCGCGCAATTTCTGAAGCACTGGATGCACTCGTCGATTGGAACGAAGATGCCCAGCAGGTTTTAATTACTTATCCAATTCCCGGACTTCTTACAACGGAGGATTCGCAGCTTCTAGCAGCAAACAGAGATCAAATCCGTTATGAATTTGAACAGTCTTTTTTAGTAACGGAAATGAATCAATATTCCAACGACTTCAGTAATATATTTACAGACAATCTTGTCAAGACGGAAAAAATTTTCTCCGGCCGTTGGCTGCTTCTCTGTGACCAATATATTCTTTCCATCATGGATCAATCGTCGGAAAATTATGCAATAGATGATTTAGATACCCAAGTCCTGCTAGCCCGCATACGACAAACGCAAAAGGAAGCCGGTCTGCTGTTTGAGGATTTATACTCTGTCAGCAAGGAAAAATGCGGTGGAAAGGATATTATTCTACTCACCGGCAAAGGCCCGGAAAAATATTTGTTGGGGACCATCGGAGCGATCACACAGGACACAAATGGTATTTTTCACCTATATCTGTTGGCAGCCGACATGGATAATCGGTATTTCTTCTGTGAATCCACCGGACAAGCTCGTCTAAACTATGGAATATGCCAAAATAGCAAAGAAGCATTTTTGGATTTTTTGAACAAAGTTCAAAACAATGAGTTACCCTTGCAATCTTCAACTCCCATAAATAACTGATAGACAAAGATATATTTCTACACTGTTATTTTTTAATAAGATTAAGAAAAGGGCGGGCTTGCCGAATTTTCGGTGGGGCCGTCCTTGTACATTATCAAAAATTCCAAAAATATTAGGCTTTACCAACTTGCGTAAATATAAATATAGATCAACACTAAAAAAGTATACACAAAGAGGCAATCAATATATGATATAAAAACTGCGTAGCTCCTATGGCAAAATGCCGATTGAGGTTGCACAAGGATTTTGAGCCTCGGATTGTGCAAAAGCGCAAAACAGGATATATCCGAGATAGAAAGAAAAATCATAGCAATATCAGCAAAGGGAATGACCACCAGACAGATTTCAGCCATAATAGAAAAAATTTACAGCTTTGAAGTCAATAAAAGTATGGTAACGAGCGTATCAAACAAGATATTACTGCAGATAGAAGAATGGCAAAATCGGCCTTATCTGCGGTATATCCGATCGTTTTCATTGAGGCAATCCATTTTTCAGTTCGTGATGAGCCTATTCTGCACACATCATTCTTGGCGTCAATGACAAGAGGTGCCAGTAAATACTAAATATAACAATTGGCAAAAATGATAGGTCAAAATATTGGCTGGGTATGCTGAATGACCTGAAAAACCGGGGAGAGCAGGATATTCTAATATTATGCGCAGATGGGCTTAGCGGTATAAAAGAGAGCATAACTGAAGCATATCCGCAAGCGAGATGATAAAAGCAAAATGCGCTTTCTTTTCATAAACTTTATGTTGTCGTATAAAATGACGCCGGATTCATCGAGAAACCGGCGTCATTGCTTGCTTTTCCCGCAATCGCTCTTTACCGTACCTTCGTACGCCGACGAAAGCGATTGCGGAAAATCTAACTTCCTTTTTCGGCATCTGCCAGCGTGTCGATACTTTATCGACACGCTGAGGCGGGAAAGCCAGGAATTGGCTTTTCTGCTCATAAATTATAGAATTTTATCATAGAAATTTTATTTTACAGGAAAACACACACGCCCTTCATTTCCCGTTTTTTGAAGCCTTTTTCTGCCTTTTTTCTGGGAGCACACAGTTTCCTTCATTCCAAAGCCAAGGATTTTTCTTCTGTGATAATCTCATAAAGGATTCATAAATTTAAAAAGAAAAATCATCTTTTCAATCTTACCACTATTGAGTACCTTATTGCTTTGTTCATCCCTTTGGAAATAACTTATTTCAGTATACATGGCATATCCATAGGTATCATATTTTTTTCTGTCCACAAAAAAGAGCAGATTTCATATTGAGAATCAGCTGGTTTTTGAGTATAAACCTGTATTTCACTAATAGCCATTTGTCTTCCGTCATTTATCAACTCTTTCTCAGATTCTCTCTGCGCAATTCTGAGAAATCGAGCATTCATTGTATTAAATTCATATTCATAAGTTCCACCTATCGTAATACCTTCTATGCTTTTGACTATTTCCCAATCAATTCCGTTCTCTGAGATAAGAATATCAAATTTTTTAGGATAATTGTTTGTTGGAAAGCTAAGATTGACATATCCAACCTGATGTGTCGTTCCCAAATCTAATTGGAGCTGCCATACCCAGGTGGCAGGAACTGCAAAAGTGTTATAATCCCCATCATTTACATTAGTAACATAATTATTATTAGAAGCATCTCCAAAATAGTCATTCCCATCACCTGTCTTGAAGGAAGGAATCGCACTTAATGCCCAATTATTGTTTACAAAACTATCCAATCCGGTTTTATCCTTATCAACATACAAATCAACAGAATATGTATGATTTCCTTCCGAAAATGAAAGCATATCACTCATTACCATATTTTCCAATATGCCACTTTCTTTGTGATACAGACCCGCAATTATTCTTCCCTGATATCCTAATTCAGAAGAAATCGTTTTCTTTATACGTACATTCCCGGCAGCTATAGAAGTCAAAAGTTGCTCCTCGCCCAAGTTGTTCACTAAAAAGAACTCTGTGGATGTCTGTTCTGAATTGTAACACTGAATATCTGAGATATACCATACATTTGGTAATGTATCTGCATTGGTTAAAACAAATTTCACATATCTTACTTGATATAGATGATCCAACTCTACAAACAGACCTTTTTTTCTACCATTTCCACTATAATGTGCGGCAAGAGTATAATCTTTGTCATTTGTAGAAACCCAAATATCCATTTCGCGCGGAGGAGAAAAATCCACTGCTTTGCCACACTCCATAGAAATGGCATTAATATAGTTAAGTTCCCCCATATCCAGTTTAAACCATCTTTCATGCACGGCATTACCATCTACAGAAGCATCCTCACTTAACCAATAATCTTCCGGATCTGCATTGATAGCATAATCCGGTGTCAACCAACTAAAAGAGGGGTGCACCGAATATGCCGTGGCACTCCATCCGGTTCTGTCTAAATTTATGGAAACCTCTCTAAATTTTTTATTGGAAATAATGACATCTTTAATGCTCATCTGCCGCAATTCTGATGTCAAATCTTCCTCAGATTCATTATCTCTAATTCTAACATACCGTGCAGTAACAGGCTCAATTTCAAAATCATAAACTCCACCCGTTGTATTATCAGAAACCTCAATAATTGGCGTCCAATCTAATCCATTATCCGAAACAGAAATATCGTAAATTTTAGGATAGCCTCCAAAAGAAACACTAATATAACCAAATTGTATAGGCTTTCCCAAATCCAATTTTAAAGACCACGCCCAGCAACTAGGAGCTGCTTCCGTATTCTTATCTTCATCGATTGCATTTTCCGGATATGATTGTCCTGATGCCTGTGACCATTCATTACCCTTGCTGTCAAGAAAACACACTGTTGCTTCAGAAGCATAATTGTAATTTTCCGCAGCGCAGACATTGATTACAGAAAAACTAATTAGCAAAAAACAAATAGCCATCCATGAAATTAAATAAATTTTTTTCATTTCTGATCCTCCTTTTGTTTTATGGTAGTGTCAAATAGACACCCCGTTTTTTATTTTAAATTTCTTTAAAATCGTTGATTTTATGAGGTTTTTGCTTTTTTTGCATAAAAATATAGCAATAACCCCCCTTTTATGGTATAATTGTATCGACCAAAACACAAAAACAAAAAGGAGATGTTATTGCTATGAATACAATTATACACTATTTACTGATACAAAATCAATGCCTTTTGCAAATTATTTTGTATCTTTTTGATTTTATTTGTAAATATATCCCTCTTAAACAATGGGTTTTTGATGATTCTAATTCTCCTAAGTATCAAAAATTCAAAGTTGATGAACCGCCCATCATTATCCAACGTGAAGTTTGGTTTTACAAGGACTTCATTTCTTATATTAAATGGCGTTACGGTTATGTTATAACCCCTGTCAAACGCCGTTCTCTTTGTGATATTCCTGATGATTGTACTTGCCCATACTGTAAAGCTCCTAAAGAGTATCTTTACAAGAACAACGGTTCGCACAATCAGATTTTGTGTAAAGTTTGTAGCAGAAAATTTCAAACTCATGCTAATGAACTCTCTGGCAAAATTATCTTGCGCTGTCCTCACTGTTCTCATACGCTTGCGCATAAGAAAGACCGTAAACACTTTGTTATACATAAGTGTACTAATCCTAAGTGTCCTTATTACCGTCATAATCTTAAAAACGTTGACAAGAAACATATTAATGAGCCTTTCGGCAAAAACAAATACAAGCTGCATTATATCTACCGTGAATTTACTGTGGATTTCTTTAAGATGGATATTTCATCTTTGCCTAAAAACTCTTCCTCTCTAAAATTCACTAAGCATAGCTCTTACATAATGTCACTTTGTCTTACTATGCATGTCAATCTCGGACTATCCTTACGTAAAACTGCTCAGGCTATTAAAGACTTATACAATATTAATATATCTCATCAACAAGTCGCTAACTATGCCCGTACAGCTGCGTTAGTAATCAAGCCTTTTGTAGATAATTACGATTATGAGCCCTCTAATACCATGACTGCTGATGAAACATATATCAAAGTTCGCGGTGTTAAAGGCTATGTCTGGTTTATTATGGACGCTGTTAAACGCTCCATACTTGGCTATCAAGTATC
This sequence comes from Ructibacterium gallinarum, assembly GCF_014982785.1. Taxonomy (GTDB): domain Bacteria; phylum Bacillota; class Clostridia; order Monoglobales; family Monoglobaceae; genus Ructibacterium; species Ructibacterium gallinarum. The sequence goes on along the minus strand of NZ_JADCKB010000011.1, from coordinate 22,178 downwards.
TGATAACCGCGGTGTAGGTCCTTGTATTCTTGCTATGCGCATGGCTTTACGTAATTTCAAGGAAAAACTTCCTGAGAAATTTAGATTCATTGCAGATGGATACAGCGCCTATCCGTTAGCTGCATAGCAATTCTTCATGAAATACGGTGAAAGCTTCAAATTCAATATTACACAAGTTATCGGACTTACCAATGATGATGTAGTATCAAAAGAGTTCAGACCTTACAAACAAATTATTGAACGACTTAACCGTACTTTTAAAGCTTCTTACCGTGTAAAATGTGGCTATGATAATTTTGACGGAGCTAATTACAATCTCGCATTATGGGTTGCATATTACAACTTCCTGCGTCCTCACAGCATCAACAATTTCAAAGTGTTGAACAGTGTTGAAGTGCTTGAATCTGCTGACACCATGCCCGATAAATGGCTACTGCTCATTTATCTCGGTCAAAAAACTATCCTGAACCTTCAAAACAAAGTAGCCGAAGGCTGATCTGTTCTTAGATTTTGAGCCAGAGGCATGAAACAGTCACAAAATCGTAGATTTTGCTTGCCCTTGACAGTGTGGCGAATAAATGCTACACTGTTATTTGCGACGCCAAAATTATGATCTATTCTTGAGTTTCTTACCGTCGGCATCTTTTAACGAGCATTTATCCGACTAAATGTCAAGGGTGACGGACGGTTTTTTATGACATTTATTTTTCATATTCTACTTTACACTATCTGTTTTATACTTATTGATCCTTTGCTTGCATCCATGCCTCAAGTTGTTTTTGCTTTTCATTAACAATCTTTTCTGCCCCAGCCATGTTTAATTTTTCCAAAAATTCATTATACCGGCTTTCAATCTCAACACTTCCACTAACCAAAGAATTCAAATATTCATCTACCACAGAACTGCACATTGCAATTTCATTTGAAACCGGCGTGCTGTCAAAAGAAAAACCTAACGTAGGAGAAACTTCAGATTCTTCATTATATTTTTCCCAATACTCGGCCGGAACATCTACAGAAGTCAACATTGCATTTGCCGTATTTCCAAACATCCAATAAGTATTCGGTTTATATCCACTGTTTTCGATTGGTTCAACCTGAATATGGGCACCAATTTCATTAAAATAATCTACCTTATTATAGTGTTTTCCTTCGATCCCATGGCAAAGCAAGTTATAAAGTTCCGAATTTGTGTTAACTAATTCAATCAACATCATAGCACGCTCAGGATTTTTAGAAGTCGCAGAAATCGCGGTCATAGTAGCAAGCACTCTGTCCGTGCTCACAATGGTATTGGTAAACTTTTTTGTATAATGCGGTACTCCAGTATTTCCGTACGGTTCATTAGGACGGCGGTCATCCTCAATCGTATCACTAAGCATAAATGACGGCCACAAAACACCATATTTTCCAGCAGCCGTATCCGAAGTATATTCTTCACTGGTTGAAGCATCTGCTTTCAAATACCCTTTTTGATACCAATCACGCATCGTATTAATCAACTGGCGAAATTCATTTGTATCATATTGATTAATTACCTTCATACTCTCATCATCAAACCGTATAACTCCAGGCGTCTTATTATCGCCTAACACGTCAAATCCAAAAGCCGGAAGCTGGGAACTAAATGGATCTTGTGTCTTACTATACCCCAACGGAATTAACTCTGAATGGTTTTCTTTTATATAGGATAGATAAGGCTCCAATTCCGTATAATTTTTAATATCAGCATAATTAATTCCAGATTCATCAGCAAGACTACGCGGTGTTGCAAAACCGTATGCGGTAGATACGACCTGATAATTAATAATTCCATAAATATGTCCGTTGATTTTAGTTGCTTCCCAATATTCTTTTGGAACGCCAGCAAACGTTTCTTTTCCATACTGCTGTAATAAATTATCCAACGGAATAAATGCATTACGCGCCACATTTGTATAATAATCATTAAATTGAGGGGCTGTCCAGCAAAGATCAAACTCCTCTCCAGTAGAAATGGTCATATTCATTTTTTGGTCATACGCATTCCAATCCAAAAGTTTTAAATCAACGGTTGCATTAATCTCTCTTTTGGTAATCTCATTTACTTTTTCATTAACCAATTTCAAATCCTTTTGACTGTTTCCAACAAAATACCAAACCAGATTAACCTCCTTGTTGTTTTCATTTTGTGCAGATTGATTACTTTTTGTGCCACAGCTGCATAACAACATAACTACAGTTAGCAAAGAAGATAACATTACAATTATTTTTCTTTTCATATTAAAAAATCCTTTCTTTATATAAAGATAAAATATTTTTTAACCTTTTACTGCGCCGACCGTCATACCTTTTACAATATATTTTTGGAGGAAAGGATATACTAGCACAATCGGCCCGACTGCAAGCATACATAATGCCATTCTCGCACTTTCTGAAGGTATTTCGGTTACTTGATGGGTTTGCGAATTTATATTGCTCATTAAAATTTGTATATTGAGAAGAATAGATTGCAGCGTATATTGCAGGGGCATTAATGACTGTTCATCAATATAAAGAAGCGCCAGCCACCAATCATTCCAGTATGCGAGAATAACAAACAATCCAACAGTTGCAAAAGCTGGTTTAGAAATCGGTACAACAATTTTTAAAAATGTCTGAAATTCTCCTGCTCCATCAATCTTAGCAGATTCAATTATTGCTGAAGGTACTCCAGTTTTAAAAAAATTTCTCATAAGCATAACATTCCATGGTCCTACCAACATTGGAAGTATTAACACCCAAATATTATTTTTTAAATGCAGGTATTTGGTAATTAAAATATAGGTAGGAACCAAACCGCCATTAAACAACATGGTAAAAAATAAATACATAGAAATATAATTTCTATATTTTACATCTTTACGGCTTAAGGGGTATGCAATAAGCGAAGTAAGTGAAAGTCCTATCAAAGTTCCTACCGCAGTAACAAATATAGTAACTCCATAAGAATGCCATATGCTAAACGAATTTTTAAATATGTAGGTATACGCATAAAATGATATCTGCTGCGGAATCAATTGATAACCATTTTGAGCAATTAATTTTTCAGGTGTAATAGAAATACTAAAAACCAACAGTAACGGCACTATGCAGCAAAAACAAATTACAATAAATAATATGTTTACTGTTATATTGAAAAAAAGAGATTTTTTTTTCGAAGTATATTTTTGTTTCATCTTTACATCTCCTTAAAACAAAGCATTATCAGAATTAATTTTCTTGGTAATTAAATTGGAAACTAAGACCAAAACAAATCCCACAAACGATTGAAATAGTCCAATTGCAGCAGACATTCCTGTATTGCCAAGCACACGTAAAGCTCGGAACGCATAGGTATCAATAACATCCGTTCGAGGGAATAAAACTCCTGTTTCTCTGGGAACATAGTAAAACAACCCAAAATCTGCATAAAAGATTTTCCCAATTTGCAGCAAAACCATAACACTAATTAGCGGCATAATACTAGGAATGGTGATTGAAATCATCCGTCGAAACCGAGAGGCACCATCTATGCTGGCGGCTTCATATAAATCTTGATCAATTCCAGTAATACCAGCATAATATATGATACAATAATAACCAGCATTTTTAAGTAGGTTTACTATTGTAAGAATGAACGGCCAGTAATTAGGATTGCTGTACCAATAAACAGGTTCTCGTCCCAACGCAATTAAAATTTTATTGATAAATCCATTGTCAACACTCAAAAAAGCAAACGTCAAAAAACCTATGATAACCCATGAAAGAAAATGTGGGAAAAACATTACACTTTGATAGGTCTTTACCAACCAACGTTTTGATAATTCGTTTAGCAAAAGTGCAAGGCTAAGAGATACCACTAGAACACTAATAATAAATAAAGCATTTAGAAAAATTGTATTAAAAGTAATTCTTGCCGCATCATTAGATCGAAAAAAGAATTCAAAATTCTGAAATCCCACCCAATTTCCAGAAAAATAACCAGCAGCACTTTTGTTATCTTTAAATGCCATTACAATTCCAAACATTGGTATGTATGAAAAAATGAATACCAGAATAATAGCAGGTAAAGTCATTAGGTACAAAACCTTATTTCTTCTAAATTCCCCCAAACAATTGTTTCTTTTTCTTTGAGCAATACTATTGACTGCTTCTCTTTTTATTTTCTCCAAAATTGCTCATCCCTTTTTATAATTTTTTATCATCATAACACAACAAATTTTCAAACACAATTTCAATTATAAAACTATTATTTCAAATAAAAAACACTGTTCATATTTTTACATTTTTTTAAACATATATGGTTATTTAAAGTAAATTGATATGCAAAATCAGTTATTTCGTGTATAATTTTTTAAATGCCCAAATTAATTTTTATATATTTCAATTAGCGCAAGTGAAATAATTTCTAAAATTCCACCTGACACAGATCTTTTAGATAATTTTTTCATTATATATTATCGCGGCAACAATAATTGAAATACTAGCTCCTCCTCCGTATATAAAAATAATAAAATAACAAGAGGCATAAACGTTGTAAAAAAGTGGCTAACAGGTTAATTATAAATACTGCAAACGGAAGGGCAACACCATATTAAAAAGCACTTTGGTATATTCTTAGGTTGATTACTTAACCTCTGCTTGAAGTCAATTGTACCACATGGCATCATTTGTCCGCATTTTGTATTGCAAAATAGCCAGCCTTATTTACTCTCTGCTTCTTGCTTCTTTCCAATAATTACTGCGGCAGCAGTAAAATTTGCCGTTCCAAACATAGCTGTAATAACTGACACCTTCGGGTGCATATCCCCCACCCGAACAAGCCTGTCCCGCTTGATTCCATCCCATAAATATTCTTGCATACAAAGACTAACCGTCCTGACAGCCGTTTGATAAATACGATTTAACCGTTCATCACTACAATAAAAATTACCAACCGCAATCGCCCCACTACTTTCTGAAACGGCTAGAACACTTCTAAAAGAAATTGCAGTATCTACCGCTTCTATTCGCACAAAACGAAATCCTGTATTTCTCAACCTTAATATATGAGTTATTTTTAGACACTATGAATTCCTCCTAAACCATATGAGGCGCATATTTATCCTCTGTCATTAAAATATAAATTGCGTCTGAAAATATTGGTGGTATTTTGAATAATAAGCTAAATACTTTTTGTAGTTTTATTTTAGTGTTTCCGCACAGTAGACTTCAAGTTCAGAAATCATCATCTGAATGCCCGGCTGTCCATAGTTATTAGGCTTCAATGCCTTAAATTTTAAATACCTTGCCTTAAATGGTGTAGCATACTCATGCGTCAACAAACCATCGCTAGCATTTACGACATAATTTTTTTTATCCCATGCAACATTGTCCACAGAAGCATAAATCTCATATATGCTTGGATAAGTTCCCTTTTTCGGCAAAAGAATAATTTTTGAAATATCCGAATATACTTTTTCCAAATCAACAAACAGTGTCCAACCCCAAGCACCTGTAGGCACAGCAGATGTTTCTTCTTTTCCGTCTATGGCATGAAAGGCAAATCCTGTACCACCACTTTCCCGACGAACTCTTCCGCTATTATCAAGAAGCAATGCTTTTTTCCCCAACGCAATATTTTTTTCATTTATTTCAATCGGCGCAAGAGGCGTATATCTTAAACTAAGGAGCTGTTTTTCTTCCCCGACATAAGAAACTGCATAGAAATTGGTCAAAGAATAGTCTGAAACTGCACCATCATTCCATTTTAAAAATTCATTTCCCGTAGTGTCTGCATCCAAATAAAAAGAATCACATCCCTCTTCACTTAAAATCCGGTATTCTGTAAAAGGTTCTAATCGGACAGGGACAATATTTTGGTACTGGAAACCCATTTCATCCGCCGAAGCAGGATCCATAACAATATCTGTCACTGCCAGCGGCTGACAGCCATCATTCATAGGCATAATGACAAGGCGATGTGTTCCTGTATCTGATACATATCTTCCAATTCCATCCACAAGCAGAGGATATTTTCCTGTTGTAACCGTCATACCTATCATTTTGTTTTTTACAGGTCCCTTTAAAATATCCCCTGAAAATTTCTCAGGTGAGTCCATCAACGTCATGTTTTCATTATTCTCGGGTACAATAATATACTCCTTGCGCATAATTCGACTTTTTCCTTTCCCCTCAAGATAAGAACATGCAAATAATTTTGTAGAATGGGAAAGTGTAATTGGTTCCGTGTATAAAATAGCATTTTCATCAGGAATAGTTCCATCTAAAGTATAATATATCTTTGCCTCCTCTTCTGCAGAAAGTGAAACAATTTGTTGGGAAGTATATTCCAATCTGTCATCCAAAGATGCTATCGGCGTCATGGCTGCCTCTCTATTTTTTACAACCCATTCGCCTATTTCCTGCACATACTGGGCTACTTTCGCATGTCCCATCAAATCACCATCAGAAGCAACTGGCCAACAGAGCAAATAAGTGGCGTCTTGATCCCAATTATCTTGTATGTTTTGAATAATAGCTTCCACAGGTTTTAAATTTGTTGTACAACTATCATCTTCTATAGAATCCAAATCCGTCCATTGCGGCCCCAGCAAAGCGTTCGTATCGGCTGCCATCTTCTTTTTCACAATCGGCTGAACTGCTACGGAAAGTGCATTGACAGAGGCATCCAGATTGCTACACTCTATTGTATACATATCTACATCCGGGTAACCCGGCATCCATCCCTCTTTATCCACTCCCGGATTGTTCTCTATTGTTGCAAAAGGGTTAAGCGTCCGAATTAGCGGAATAATTTTATCAAAATCATTTTGCCCATTGATCGAACCTGAATCAAACCAAAAACCATCCACGCCTTTTTCGAGTAATTCTCGAATACATTCTGCCGTAAAATCCGAAGCAGAATAGGTCTCAGGGTTCATAACCTGGATTCCATCTGTCCAAGTATAGTCTCCAGCAATATAAGAAATTAGTTTGATTCCTCTTTTGTGAAGCGCCTCTGCCAATTCCCCTGCCATATCTCTTTGCGTAGCCAAATGGGTAATAGATTCTGCCTCAGATGGCCATAATGTGACACCATCGCCTGCCAATAAAGTAAAATTCAATACCCTTACACCCAGATCATATAGTTGCTGCGCCCAGCGCTCTGCATTCCATCCTTCAGAGATTCTATCTTCAAATTCAGCAATGTCCGTGATTGCTGGTTTGGAAAATGCACCCCATTGAATCATTGCCCCAAATCTTGCTTCAGAAAACCAGTGTGCCCGATAAGGATGAGCTGTCATAGACAGTTCTTTTTCCACAGTATAACCATCAGAGTCCACAACTCTTAAGGTAAAAGCAGTCGTCTCCTCTGTTTGCGCAGTGCCTTTTATTTTTCCGGTAGTATCCATATAAAGACCCTCTGGAAGCCTTCCTTTGATGATTTCAAAATAATACGGCTTTCTTCCCCCTGAAACCTCCATTTGATAATAATTGAGGCTTCCCTCCTCTGTCCAAGATTGATATGGCATATTATCTACAAATGCAGGGTAAATTGCATGTTCCCTATCATTCATATACATGTTGTCTGATACGGTATCAATTGTCAATGGTTTCCCCGGAACCTCATCTTCACTAATTTCCGGGATTGTATCAACCGGAACTCGCATTACATTTAGCTCTGCAATACTCATGTATCTTTCTCTGGGAACAATTCGAAGAAACCGTGCCGTCTGTGGAGCAAAATCAATATGATGTACTTTTTCCGCATAGGAAGTAATAACAGCAGCGGTCTGCCATTCTCTTCCATCAAGAGACGTTTGAATTTCAAACCTCGGAGGGATCTCATTTCCAAACGCAATGCTTACTCTGGATATATCGTTATAAACGTTTTGAAAATCTATTTCATAAAGAAAAACAGAATCCCCGCAAACATGATAATCCATGTATGCAACTGTATTAATATTTCCATCGACTGCATTTGTACAGGCCGTTGTATCTGGCACGTAATCTGTGAAATTCAATTCATTTTTATTTCGCATTTTTACAGTAATATTCTGCATTGGAGAAGCATACTCCGGTTCAAAAACCACTCCATCTCCAAGAATTGCAGGACCTACAAGCGGTATAAGCGCATTTCCGCCGCTCCACAAATATGTCCGAATTTCATAATCGCTCCGCCTCGGTTCTGATGAATAAACCGCGACCTCACTTAGTGCCATCTGCCGCCATTCCCTAATCAAAACAGAACCATCCTCCAGATTGCGAATGCGAATATAGCGCATGCTCCGTGCGGGAAAAGAAAACGCAAACGTACCGCAACTCAAATTCTCTTTTTCGTGAACAATGGTTTCCCATGCAACGCCATCGACAGAACTCTGGATATCGTAATCCTTAGCGTATCCTCCTTGAGCAAAAGTTACTGCAATATATCCCACCATTTTACAGCTTCTAAGATCCAGCTGCAATGCCCATTCCCAAAGGCCGCTTGGAACTGCGCTGGTATCCGCATTACCATCAACTGCATTCTGCGGATCATGTTGCTCTAATACTGTACTCCAGCTTTCGCCGTGGATGGTCTGAAAAGAAGGCAGTGCATGCAATGCAAAATTTTGATTTTCTGTTATTTTTTCTACCTCCCCTTCCAACATCAACTCCACAGTCTGCTCAGTTGGGACCGATGTAATTTCAAAATCCTCACTGACAGCAAGTTGAACAAGCGTATTGTTTTTTTTATCATACAATCCAGACATCAATTTTCCTGTCATCGGAGTATCTGCTGCCATTTTCACGGCATAACATATTTCCCCGTCAACTAATGAATCTATTTTTTTTGGTCCTGTTTCCGTCATCTGATAGTAACCACTTTGCTGTATATACAAATTGCTTTGAGGACTTTCTTTCATCACGGAAACTTCAGAAATCGTCATTTGACGCCATTCTTGCATTAATGTTTCATCGCTCTCAAGGCTGCGTATGCGAATAAACCGGGCATTACAGGAAGGAAATTCAAATTCAAAACTTCCTCCCATAGTATTATCATTGACCGAAATGACCGTCTTCCAATCCCAGCCGTTTTCGGATACAATAACATCATATATTTTGGGATATCCCGTATCGGTGAAAGAAATCGATATATATCCTATTCGAGATGTTTGATATAATTCTAACTGCAATGCCCATGCCCAAATTTCTCCAGCAGCGGCGGAGGTCTGCATATCCCCATCAATAGCATTTTGTGGATAGGAGGTCGAAGAGGCTATTTCCCAATCCTCTCCATTAATTTGCTTAAAAGAAGCTTTCGCATCAGCAGCTAAATTGATATCCTCCGCCCAAACATCTGCATTCATATGTATTGCTGCCAGGAAAAACACTACAATTATTAACAATGATATCCAGCACTTTTTCATTGCCAACCACTCCCTGTCCATTTTCAGGCCATATTTGTCTTATTAATTGTAAATACCAACTTCAGAAATCCACATTTGTGCGCCTTCCTGCCCCGGACCGTCTGGTTTTAAAGAACGAATCTTAAAATACCGAGCTGAAAATGGTTCATAAGTATGCACAATTTTTTCATCCGTGTGCTTATCTGCTACATGTGTAATTCGTACCCATTCCACATTATCAACAGAAGCATAAATTTCATATTCTGTCGGATATAATCCAGGTGAAAATGATACTTCCACTTTATCAATAGAATCATACACCTGTTCTAAATCAATAAATAAGGTCCATGCCCATGCTTCGCTGGGGCCAGCACTGGTTTCTTCTTTTCCATCTACGGCATAAAAAGCATGACCAGTGCCCATGGAAGCTCTTCGCACTCTGTCTTCATTATCTAACAGTTTAGCAGATACACCATAAGCCAAATTATTGTTTTTATTTTCCAACGGCGTTAGTGGGGTAAATTTTAAATTTAAAAGCTGACTTTTATCCCCTAAATAAGAGCAATCATAATATTTTGTCAAAGAAAAATCGGACATAGCACCATCTGTGACTTTTAAATACTGATTGGATATTCCACTAATCGGTACATCCAAATAAGAACTGTTTTTATCCTCTTCACATAATACAAAATATTGAGAAAACGGCTGCAATATGGCAGGTGCAACTCTTTCATAAACAAACCCCATAGAATCCGGTTCTCCAGACAACATATCAATATCAGCAACCACCAGAGGCTGACTTCCGTTTGACACTTCGATCAAGAAAAACCTATGTTTACCGCCGTCGTTTCCAGATACCATTCTTCCTACACTTTCTATTTTGATCGGATACTTTCCGGTGGTTAACAGCATTCCAACCATCTGTGACCGGTCGCCTAACTGCTTAACCTCAACACCATAAGGGATAATTTCATTGATTGCAAAAATGCCCTCATTGTTTTCTTTTATCAGTTTGATGGCTGTTGCCTGTCTCCCCTGTAAATCTACAATTGTTTCCCCTATGCCAAATTGCATTGACTCTGCAACCTGTTGCCACTCATTATCCATTTGCAGCCAAACTGAAGCGGTATATTCCTCTTGGGATATTACTTTTACAGAAGATAACTGGTATTTTGCATTTAATTCTACTGTAGCCCATGCCTCAGATTTATCATTGCCCCATTCAGGATACCAACAATTCTCCAAATTACCATCACAAAGGAAGCTGACAGAGTCTGTTCCTTCAACAAATCGACTACTGGAAGCAACAGGAGTCAATTCTTTTGCCGCAATTTCCTGTGACAAGGCAGTTGTAATCTGCTCCTCGCTGAACAGCGATTGAAAACTTTCATTTTCTCGAATAATAATATATTCTTTTCTTAAAATCCGGCTCTTTCCTTTTCCATCAATATACGCACAAGCACTAAGTTTGGTAGATTCCTCCAATACAATAGGCTCTGTGTATTCTAAGGAATTATCGCTAGGATTGGAACCGTCCAACGTATAATAAATTTTTGCTCCTGGTTCAGAAGTCAACGCTACTGTCTGCATTCCTTGATAAGAGACATCATCCGGCAAAGATGCTTCCGGCGTTTGAGTTGGTTCGCGATTTTGATTAACCCATTCTCCAATTTCCTGCAAATACTGTGCTACCTTCGGATGTCCCAGCAAATCTCCGTTAGAAGCAACAGGCCAGCAAAGTAGATACGTTGCATCTTGATCCCAGTTATCCTGTATGTTTTGAATAATTGCTTCCACTGGTTTTAAATCCGTTGTACAACGGTCATCTGTTCTTCCATCAATATCCGTCCAGTCAGGTCCCAGCAACGCATTGGTATCCGCTGTAACTTTTTTTCTGACACCCGGGCGTACCGCAACAGGAAGAGCATTTACAGTTGGATCCAAATTGGTGCATTCGGTTGTAATCATATCCACATCCGGATACAAAGGCATCCATCCCTCTGTGTGTGGTCCGGGGTTATTTTCAATCGTTGCAAAAGGATTCAGCGTTCTAATGATTGCTACTTGCTTTCTCAGGTTACTTTGTCCAATAAAAGACCCTGAATCAAACCAAAACCCATCTACTCCTCTTTCAATCAATTCACGCAGCCAGCCGTCAGTTAGATCACTCATAGATCCTGTTTTTTCATCTATAATCATATTCTCGGCAATCCATGTGTAATCCCCCGATATGTAGGAAATGAGCTTCATTCCTCTTTTATGAAAAGCATCCACCAATTCCTGTGCCATATCCCGCTGTGTATATAAATCTGTCACAGGTCTGACTTTAGACGGCCAAAGACGAACCCCATCACCAGCCACCAAGGTAAAATTTAAAACTCTTCCGCCCATATCATAGATCTGCTGCGCCCATTTGTCCGCATCCCATCCTTCAGAGATTCTTTCTTCAAATTCAGGAATGTTCATAGTGGCCGGTTTGGAAAAAGCACCCCATTGTATCATAGCCCCAAACCGCGCTTCTTCAAACCAATACGCTCGATATGGATTTGCTGTCATGCTCAACTCTTTGGATACCGAGGCAGCATTCGCATCAGTCACGTTAACCGTAAACGAAACCGTTTCTTCTACCGTCGCGGTACCATAAATCTTTCCATCATTACTCAGAAAAAGCCCTTCCGGCAATCTTCCTTCTGTAATAGAAAACTGATATGGCTTCTGCCCGCCAGATACTTTTATCTGATAATAATCCAAACTGCCTGCTTCGGTCCATGATTGATACGGCATATTATCCACAAAGGCCGGATAAATGGCATAATCCCGATTCTCCATATATTCGCTGTCAGATACAGACAAAATCTCCAGAGGTCCACTACCCGTTTCTTCCTGCGGCTCCTCCACTGGATCTTGTCCTGGCAGACACATAACCTCAATTTCTGCAATATTGATATGCCGTTCATTGGGGACCACTCTTAAATACCGCGCCTCTACCGGAGCAAAATCAATAATATGTTTCTGTGCGCCGTAAGTATATTTAGAATAAACGGTCTGCCAATTCTCTCCATCAACAGAAACGGTTATGTTGAAGGATGGTGGTACAGAAGTTCCAAAATTAACAATTACTTTTGAAACATCTACACAAATCTTATGAAAATCAAGCTCGCATATAAAAATTAAATCACCGCTGGTTGCAAAATCCAAAAAAGTATAAGTATCTAAATTCCCATCAATCGCGTTTTCTGCACGGTAATTTTCTGCCACATAATTTGAAAAATCTAATTCATTCATATTGAGAATGCTTGCGGTAACATTTTTCATTGGCGAACGATCCACCACCGTCAGTTTCCACTCCTTGATACAATCTATTGATAATATATAGGTTTCTCCTACTACAAGTGGTTCTTTAGGATTGACTGTAATATCTTTGCCTGTTTCATTGGCAGAAATAGAACATAAAATTTGATCTTGATCATGTGTCAATTTTATTTTAGAATAATATTCCTGAGGCATAGTGCTGTTAAGGCGTATAATGGGTTGCGTATCTTTTTCAATATAACCATCCTCTGCTACATTGGTCAAATACGCTGACACTGTATCCGTCTTATTAGCATAAACCTCAATTTCATTAATCATCATCTGACTAACTCCGACAAAAGCCTTCATATCACGCACACGTATATATCTTGCGTTGACACTCTCGAAATCATATGCTTTCCGAGCATAAATCTGATTTCCGGTAACCTCAACTACAGTTCTCCATGTTTCACCATCTTCTGAAGTTAAGATACAAAAATCTTCTGGCTTAGCAGTATCACTTGCAAAAGTCAAAACCACCTGATTAATACCTTCCCTGATTACACCCAAATCCAGATGAAGTGTCCACGCCCATTCCATAGCAGCACACGCGCCCGTTGTATCATCTCCATCAATGGCATATTCTGCAATGTTACCAGCAGAATCAGGCAAGGGAACACCTCCGTTGCTTTGTAAATACACCTTTGCTTCAGAAGCATAATTAGGGGAAGTTTCTGACTCCGCTATTGCTCGAATAGGATTTATAAAGCATAACAGCATCAAGATTGCAATTATTCTTCTCATAGATATCATTCCTCCTGTTATTTTTCGATAACAATATCTTGCACTTTTGATAAAACAGACCGAACTAAAACATAATCTCCTATGTTAATCATACTATAATCTCCTAAGGAAGCCATATTTCGATCTCTATCATACAAATAAGTTTTTGCTGATTTATATTTGTTAATATAGCATAAGTTTTGTCCTATATTAAAAAGATTGTTCTCTACTTCAACTGTAAGAAGGTTTTCAGATTTTGCTGCAACTACGCCGTAAACCAACTCATTAGCGCCTTCAAATCCTCTTCCATTATGAACACGGTTGTAATATGTCTTATCATATTTCCCCTGCAAAATAACTTGAATATAATTTATTCTGCCGTTCTTATCAAATGCCGGTAAAATAAAATCACCCGCTCCAAGATCCTCAATGTTAACATTACTGTCTTCCTGAAAATCACCTAAAAATTTTGTATCAATGATTACATCATCGCTTAAAATATAGCTTACATTTTCTTCCCCGTTATATACTCCAGTCAGCATGGTATGAACCGTCCCTTCTTCGTATACACTAGCTGCATACTGGATAAGAAACCCTTTGGCAAAATCTATGATACTCGTATTTGTGACATAATTGATAAGAACACCTATGGTACGGTCTTCATTCAAATTATAAAAATTATTATACATCCACGAATTATATGTAAATTCACGTCCTGTGTATACCTTAATATTTTCCCAAAAATTGTCTTTCAATTGAAAATTGTTGTTCACCGGCACATCAAAGACAATTGTTTCAGGCGAAAGAAATTTATAAGCACCATCACTTAGATTTTGAGTATAACTCGGATTAAAGGAGCTGCTCCCTCCGAGGTACAAGTTATAGGACTGCCTGTTCAACATTTCCTGCTTGGACGTAGCAGACTGCAAAATATATTTTCCACGGTTATCCCCAAAATTGTTTTGATCAAACAAAACGGGCAAACTTATGGTTTTTATCTTTCCCGCAGATAGTGTATACATTATGATGGGCGCAGCTGCACCAGAACCATACTCCGAAGCAGGTGGATTGACACTGTCTGAATAATAATTTTTTAAAGTTTGATATTCTCCTTCTCCAATCAGCTTTCGTTCAGCAGAAGCAGAATAGAGATAAGCTTTTTCGCAAAATTCATAGATGTTAAAGTTTCCGTTTTGATCTATCACTTTTATTTTACCCGTATCTGTAAACGCACCTTGATTAGAAACGCCGCAAAGAATACCATAATTGCTGTTATGTTCGAATTTGATATCCTCCACAATCCCAGTAGGACCAAGATACGCTGTAATTTCACAGTTTAGGTATTGCCCTGGCTCTGTAATTCTCTCAGAAACCCTCAGCTGAGAATCTTCTATTTTGAAATAACAATAATCGTCATAGGTAATTGTATCCACTGTACCACTAATTTTATTGCTTGAAGCAAAAATACTAACAAATTCTTTGTTTTCACTCCATGCAACATATGCAATATCGTTTTGTCGCAGCAATGATAAAGAAGAGTTTTCTCCATTTTTTTGAAAAGCGATCAATTTATCGGATTCAGAAACATCAATTGATTCTTTTCCTGTCCGATCATAAATGATGCCGTCTGCTTCATTTACTCCGTCAATAATATAAACCTCAAACGAAGTAACAAAAACAACATCATAACGATTATCACCATTATGATCCAACAATTTCACTTCTCCCAACGCAGGCTGCAGCAGATCAGAATTTCTTTTCAACATGGCAACGCCATTGTAAATCAAGCTGTAATCATCCGCTAACTGGGCGTAAACCATACCTGATTTATTCTCCTGCTCATAAGCAAATTTCTGGGCAGTTGTTGCGGGATGGATCATATCCGACGAAACAGTAAGTAACTTATTTTTACTTAAAGGAACAAAATAAACTAATCTTGCATTAGTGTCTTCGTCGGATTGCATCAGATAACAACGGACATGATAGCCCAGATACTCCCCTATATCACTCTCATTATCCAGGTATTGTGTATGATTTAAAGAAAAATATCCTGGATCCGTACCTTCTGCATAGTTCAGGGACGTGAAACAGTTCGCGTCTACAATCCCGTCTACTCTAAAAATATTATTGCGTTCCAGGAAGGTTTGATTAGGCTGAAACATGATATCTTCATTACCAATACTGGAAATTTCCATAATCGGAATTTCAATGGCGTTAATCAGCATTTGAACAAACGTTTCACTAGTCAACACACTGGAATAATCAGACTGAATACCGTCCAACAGCCCTATAGAAGATGCAAGCCGATAAAAGTCCATATCTTCCATGTTTGCGGTAAATGCTCTGGGCTGATATCCAAGCGCTTCAATCATAATTTTAATGCTAGTCCCTAGAGTAATAATTTCACTATCCGAATCATATGCATCAGTGTATTTAAATTTCTCAGCTATATTGCGTACAATACCCATTGACAAAGAAGACTCTGGCTTATTCATAACAGCATATGTTTCATCCAAAACACCTAATGCTTTCAGCAACTCTACGTTTTGATTATAAAAAGATGGATCATTTTCCTCTGAAGCCGAAAAGCCATTGATACCATTAAAAGCCATGACCCATACAAGCAATATAATACAACATTTTCTTTTTACTCTCATCATTTAACCATCCTTTCGGGAAAAGTTTCGTCAAAAACTATTGTCAGAGAACAGCATAAACTATTTTAGCTGCCATTGCACGATTACAGCTTTCTAAAGGTGCAAATTTGTTATTTCCAACTCCATTCATAATACCTTTTTTCGCAATTTCTTTAACCGCTTCCGCAGCATATTCTGAAATTTCTAATTCATCACTGAATACTACCGAATCACCATCTGGGATTTCTATGTGAAAATATCTCAAAAATCTATGTAACATGACCGCCGCATCCTGCCTGGTAAGGATCGCATTAGGCGCAAAACATTTTTCACTTACACCGTTAACCACCCCCATCTGGCATGCTGCAGCAATATAAGGATATTCCCAGCTTCCTGGCAAAACATCTTCAAAATCACATTGCATATCATCTCTAAAATCCTTATCCAGGGCCAGAATAAGCATTTTCACAAATTGTGCTCTAGTAACCTCTTCAGAAGGAGCAAATTTTTTATCAGCGACCCCATTAATGATCTTCAGTTCATAAAGCCTGCAAATACTATCTTCTGCCCACTCGAAACCTTTCAAATCGTTAAATGGTTTATCTTTATCGATAATATCAAAAGAAGAATTTTGCATTTCGGTAAGATCTTCCTGAGAAATAAGTACCGATCCTCCGCCTCTATTCCCGCTGCCGCCAAAACTGCCGCTTCCGCCTCCTGAGCCACCAGAAGGAATTGTGGTAACACGACTCGCCAAAATTTCTTTTATTTTGTTATCAATTGCCGTTTTCAGTTCCATAAAAGATTGAGCAGATTCATTTAAAACCACAGAATATATTTTTGCTTTTTCCGCCTGTGAAAAATTTTGAATTTCTAAAGCATAGTCAGAATCGATTTGGGTTTGATATTTTTCCAGTAATTCGGGCAGCTCACTTTCAGAACAATTTTTTAGTTCCTTTTGAAAAAAGTCCCAAATAAAATTCTCATCATACACAATACTTTTTTCATAACAAAATGCGCCGCTGACACCTACTGTTACAGTATCGCCTAAACTAAAGTTAGGTACCGAAAAAGAAAGTGGAAATTGATATGCACCGCTGTTTTTTAAATCCATATAAAGTAACTGGGAATTTTTCTCAAGATATACAAGAAGCGGTTCTTCTTCATCATATTCCTTTGGAAAATCAAGGTTAAGTTCTCCATCCATTCCTACTTCTATTTCCCCATCTAATATCAATTCAGATGCAGTAGGAATCATAATGTGTTCTTCTTCATTTCCTAAAATATCAAGATACCCTTCCAAAGGCATTCGGCCATCTTTTTTCAGTACAAAAGTGCGGATTTCATAATCACTAGAATAGGAAATTTCGTAAACATCGATGTTTGTAATTGTCATCTGGCGGACTCCAACTTGTGCTAAATCGTCCCTAATACGAATGTATTTTGCGGGTCTTGTATCAAATCCATAATAATATGTACCTCCAGATGTATTTCCTGTAACTGTAATTGGTGTATCCCATGTTTCGCCATCCTCCGATGTCATAATCCTGTAATTGATTGGATACCCGTTTTCTTCAAAGCTTATTACAACTGAACCCACATTCTGCACCTGAGGAAATTCCAACTGGAACGTCCATGCCCATTCCCCGGTGGAATGAACACCAGTAGACATATTATCATCAATTGCATTACCCGGCACAGTTCCTGCACCAGGTTGTAACGGCGCTCCGCTATTGCTTAGGACAAAAGGTTGGGCTGTTTTCGCAAAATTTACTCTTTCCACATCTAAAGTATCCGGGAGTCCTGTCAATCCGCTATCCACCGAAAGATCGATAGAATAATCCTGTGGGGTTGGTGTCAAAACAATTTCTTTCATATTGTAATTCTGCAATGCACCTGTCGGTGTATGATATAAACCAGAAAACAAAATGCCTTCCTCTTCCTTCTCAGAAGACACTTTTTTAACTGTCCGAATGGTTCCGGAAAGCAAACAATCTGTCTTTTCTTCCCCTGTTTCTTTTATTCTATAAAACTCTCCTTTGGTTGATGCTGTTCCTGTAGACAGGAAGCACACTTCTCCCATTTTCCATGTATCCGCTTCCTCTGAAGCGCTAACTTTACAAATTTTTACATAACGAGCCTTGCTTTTTTCCAAATTTATTTTTATCTTTTTTCCACTATAAATGACATCCTCAATTTCACTATCAAAGGAGACTGTTTTTAATTGTGTCCAGGTTCTTTTGTCATTCGATATATAAATATCTGCATCAAAAACATTGGCACTACTATAATAACAAATCATACTGTCTAAAATATTGATTTCGCCCAAATCATATAATATCCAATCATCTGTACCTGCACCATTATCTTCTGATGTCCACCACGTAGAATACAAATATCCGTCATGCGAATACAAAGATTCACATCCATAATACCTTGTACTTCCATCTTCCATATCAACCGATAAGCTTTGTGCCTGTGATGAAGCCTCCGATGTGATATTCTCAAATTCAATCAATCGCGGCAATGAGGCATCTAAAACTGGTGTACCATAAAAATCAAACTCTGTAAAATACATTCTCTTTCCACCTGATCCAGGTACAAAGTCAAATTTGATCCAGCTTCCGGTACATATGGTCTCAGCAAAAACAATATTATTTTTACCATTTTTAATCTCTGTATCAGCGACTGAAATCCAGTGATCTGCATCATCTGACACCGAAATACGAAAAAGACCTGTATGATCGATTCCTGCAAATATATCTATTTCGTCTATGCAATAGCGATCCCCTAAATAAAAAAGTAAATACGGAGAATCATCACAATTATAATATCCATCGCCAGCACCAAAACCATAATTATCATTCACTAACGATTGTACATTTTCCCAGACAGCTAGTGTCTTTCTTACTGACGTTGCAAACGGAATAATTTTACTCTTGTCAATTAATTTATTTTGTGCGGATACAGCAGCTGTAGTACCTATTAAGGCACTAAAAACAAAGCAAAGTATAAATACAAATTTGTTCCATTTATTCATTTTTTAACCTCCATTCTAAATTAATGGTAATGCATAAATGCAAAAACACACCAACACCCATTTTTAATGAATCAAACTTTTTAAATTAGCTGTATTGTAATAATTTCATATTTTTTTACTTCAAAACTTATTTTGGGCCCTGTTTTGACAACATTGCGCTTATAATTTCCAGAAAAATCACAAATATATGCATTGGAAAATGGTGCATTTACAATGATTTCAGCGTAACCATCAATACCATTCGACTCAAAAAAACGCAAGATATACCCCTGTTCCTGTTTTACCGCCGCAGAAAGAATGATTGTTCCAGAAAGGATTTTCATGAACTGAAACCAATTTGTCACTGCTGTCTGATCCGTATAATAACGGGGCATAGAAAACATGGGACGTTCTCTTTCCTTTGCGGCCGAATGTAATTCAAAAAAATTATCTTTCTCTCCCCCGACTAACAAGGAGTATTGGAAACTGCTATAACCTTCGGCATTTGCATTCTCATTTATCAGAGAAAGCCATTTTTCTTTTCTCTCTATTCTTTTATTATATTGAATCCCCCGCATCAAAAATAATTCACAAGAATTTTCTAATTTTCTGTAATAAATACTACAATCTCCCTGCAAAATTGCTAATGGCACGTTATTATTTTCAAATGCTATATAATGCTTTCCAAAAAAAACATTTTTTCCAGCTCGTTCAAACATAAGATAGTCACCTGTCATCAAACTTTCCGTTGAAGAATAGAATTCCTTCTCAAGCTCTCGACTTTCCTGTCCGAAAGGGATTCCTGCAATAATCCGGTTGCTGTCTGATGGAAAAGCAACATTAAAATATCCTTCTATGCCATCGGCAGCAACCCAGATTTCCGTTTTAAAATCAATTCTGGGACTTCCATGTTCCAATGAGATCGTCTGACGCAACTTATGTCGTCCAATCATACCCTCTGTTATCACTGTATATAGAAGAGGACCATTACATTTTAGAATACAGCTTTCGGGAATATAATGTTCAGTAATTTTTTCCGTCAGTAAATACCAAGAATCTCCTACTTCAGTATTGTAAAGCCTAATATCTGCAAAGCTATGCTCCCCATCGTATGAATAAATTTCTTCTCCATTCTTTACATCTGAAACGCAAATAATGATGCCATTTTTAAACTTCAATTTCATATAACCATTATTAACCGTAAAATCACCAGAATAATTTTTCATGTCCATTTCAGCTTTTTGTCTAGCACTCGTTCCATCAAATTCCACAAAAACACAAACAGCAGACATTTCCGGTACCGACAGCTGACATACAATTTGTACTTCACTGAAATCACAGTTTTTAAAATTCTTATCTCCCAGATTAAAATCGATAATTTGGTATGGTAGTATCGTCCCATTTCTGTCTAAAATCTGAAATCCTCTGACATTAGACGGTGCGCAAATATTTAAAGGAACATTACTACATATTTCTCTACTGTTAAGATTAAAAATAATGTATTCATTCTCCCTGCCACAACTGATCCTACGGCACACCGACTCAGCAAGGTCATATTGGTATTGGGAAACTGCCGTTAAAGTCATGTCTGCATTTTCGAGTACCCGACAAAGATCATCCTTTAACAAAGAACTCATTGCATGTCCCGAAAATTCAAACGCTTTTCCCCATAGCTGAGGTATTTTATTGGGAGCAAACAGACATCCCATTGCAGCTGCAATCACCTCCATCCTTTCTGCAGAAATCAAGGCACGATCAACTGCAAACCGCCGTTTCCAAAGCCCAGTATTTCCTTTTAAGGGTAGGTTGAAAAAAATTTCACATGGTTCAATTACTCCCTCAATGACAGGCAATGATTGTTTTTTTATCTCCACAAGATAATCATCAAGGCTCGAAAAGCTCATTTTTATTTCCTTACAATTTTTATTCCATAAAGAAACGAATTCAGGTATTTTTTCGTATTCATCCCGCGGATTACAAAACAGCATAATATCGTCTCCGCCTACAAAAATAATTAGATCCTCGGAAACCTGTAATGGCATTTCTGGTTCTATGACCTCGTGTACAAAAGTATCAATAACTTCTTTTTCCTGTTGAAAATCCATATATTTATATTGATTTTCAAGTCGAGATGCATATTCCCCCCGCGTTACATATATTTTAGATCCATCAATTCCCTGATAGATAAACTCTCTCGGTAATCCCCGTTGATCCAAAGCATAATTTGGTCTGTAAAACCGATAAAGTTCATATCCGCAATTTTGAAAAATTTGAGGAAGCTGACCATGGCCAAAAGCAGTGTCTGCATTTAAAAATGTTTTTCCTGTATTTTCTTCACCAAATAATTTTCTGAATTCACTTTTCCCTTTAAGCATATTTCGAATGAATAATTCATCACCGCCATCATTTGGTCGAGCTAATGCTGCTCCCCCATTTGAAATACATATTTTTCCTTCTCGCACATATTGCTTAAATTCATCCATTCGTTCCGGGGAATATTTTTGAAATACTTTTAAAGCATGTTCCGTATTATCAATGATAATTTTAAAATCCAACCCTTTTTCCAATGTATCAAGCACATTATGAAAGAATGCAAGATACCGTTTTTTGTGCCACATTCTGGAATTCGTCCATGCAAAATCACAATGACAATAATGCACTAAATGAACCCTCTTCAAAGTTTTAAGAATTTTTTCCATACCCATACTCTTTCTCCATATGTAGTTTTCTATTTTACTTTATTATTTTAACATCAGCCATTTCGGTTAGCAATACTAAATACAATCACAATTATTTCAAATTTTAAACTTTGAAAAAATTTATCAAGTATTATTGAAACATTGTTGTGGTCAAGCATTTTTGTAACACAACAACCTAATTTTGCCACAGAACTTATACAGCTTCATAGCGTGCCTCGAAAGGTGTTTTGTAATTATTATAAGAATGCGGATGTACATGATTGTAATGCACATACGCAAATTCTTCTATAGCTGCGTAAAGCTCCTGCTCAGTATGGTAATAATGTTGATATATCAAATCATTCTTCAAAGTATTGAAATATCTTTCCATTGGAGCATT
>NZ_JADCKB010000010.1 GCF_014982785.1 Ructibacterium gallinarum | reverse complement strand
TTTGTGGGAAAGAGGAGGAGCAGCAGGCGATAAAGCGAAGAAAAAACAGCTCCCGGGATCTTCGGGCGCAGGGCTCCTGAAAAGTGACGGCCGGTGGCCGCACTTTTTGGGAAAAAGGAGGAACGACGGCGCGTGTGACTGATTTTTGTGTAAACAAAAATCGGAACGGAGAAAAAAAGCGCCCGGATTCTTTGGGCGCAAGGCTCCCGCAAAGCCGTTGGCTTTGTGGGAAAGAGGAGGAGCAGCAGGCGATAAAGCGAAGAAAAAACAGCTCCCGGGATCTTCGGGCGCAGGGCTCCTGAAAAGTGACGGCCGGTGGCCGCACTTTTTGGGAAAAAGGAGGAACGACGGCGCGTGTGACTGATTTTTGTGTAAACAAAAATCGGAACGGAGCAAAGTCCGTTCCGACGTGGTGGAGGCGCCACCCAGATTTGAACTGGGGAATAAAGCTTTTGCAGAGCTCTGCCTTACCACTTGGCTATGGCGCCGTATATTTAATTGTATGATAAAAGACGCAAACATATGCGTCTTTTATCATATTTTTTGGAGCGGAAGACGAGATTCGAACTCGCGACGTTCACCTTGGCAAGGTGACGCTCTACCACTGAGCCACTCCCGCACAGTGCTTCTCCAAAAGAGAAGCGTGGTGCCTCCGGGCGGAATCGAACCACCGACACGGGGATTTTCAGTCCCCTGCTCTACCGACTGAGCTACAGAGGCAAGCTACAAAGGAGCGCACATCAAAGCGGTACCCCTTCGTAAAAATGGCGATCCGGATGGGGTTCGAACCCACGACCTCCAGCGTGACAGGCTGGCATTCTAACCAACTGAACTACCGGACCACAACGAACTGGTGGGCACTATAGGGCTCGAACCTATGACCCTCTGCTTGTAAGGCAGATGCTCTCCCAGCTGAGCTAAGCGCCCAAATTTTGTGTGGTGGGCACTATAGGGCTCGAACCTATGACCCTCTGCTTGTAAGGCAGATGCTCTCCCAGCTGAGCTAAGCGCCCCCACTTTTGCCGCCAAGTGAAGCGACAACGCTAACTATTATACTCCCGAAATGTTAAAAAGTCAAAACGAGAATTCAAGATTATACTTGATTATATAGAATTATATATCGGATTTCAACCTTTTTCTCCAGTATACTTTATTTTTCTTTCAATTTTATGTTTGCGGGCTTTTTCATAAAGTGTCTCTAATTCAGTCCGGTTAAAAAGATAAGAAGTCCCGCAAAATTGACAGGTAATTTCTGCTTGGCCTTGTTCCTCGATCATACTGCGGATCTCCTGTTCGCCTAAGGAAAAGATGGCGCGCTCCATGCGTTCCCTGCTGCAGCCACAACGGTAAGCCACCGGATAACTATCCAGAAATTCCATATCAAAGCCCAGCATCACATAAGAAAGAAGCTCCCGGCTGTCCATGCCTTTTTGGAGCAGATCGGTGACACCGTTTAGGCCCTTAATGCTGTTTTCCAGTTTCGAAAGCGTTTTTTCATCACAGCCTGGCATGACCTGAATCAAAAACCCGCCGGCACAGGCGATGGAAAAATCCCGATCCACCAGCACACCCAGGGCAGCGGCGGTGGGAATTTGCTCTGATTGCATAAAGTAATAGGCCAGGTCGTCCCCAATTTCTCCGGTTTGCAAGGGGGTTTGGCCGATATAGGGTTCTTTAAGCCGAAGGTCTCGAATCACGCTGAGGGTGCCGCGTCCCACGGCGGTACCTACATCCAGTTTGCCGTTGGGTTTTAAGGGCAGATCGACGGCAGGATTGGCGGCATAGCCCTTGACTCCGCCGGAAGAATCCGCAACGGCAGCAATCATGCCTAAAGGCCCGTCGCCGCGCACCTGCAGGGTCAAAGTGGCATCCTTTTCCTTCAGGGGATCTGCCATCAAAAGGGCGGCGGTTAGCAGCCGGCCAAGAGCCGCAGAGGCTACCGGCGAGGTCTGATGAAAAAGATGTGCCTGATTGACCGTGTCGGTAGAAACGACAGCGGAGGCTTTTAGAAAGCCGTCTCGGGTAATTGCTTTGGTTAAAATATCGCTCATAAGGGAAATCCTCCGTTTCGTTTATGACATAAAGAAAACCGGCTCGGATGAGCCGGTTTTTTTATGCTTCTACCGGTTTCACATCTACAGCCTGTGGACCTTTGGCGCCGTCCACCACATCAAATTCAACGGCTGCACCTTCTTTCAGTGTCTTATAGCCGTCCATGGCAATGGCGGAGTAATGTACAAATACATCCGGTCCGTCTTCCTGTTCAATAAAGCCGAAGCCTTTTTCTGCGTTAAACCATTTTACTTTTCCTTGCATATAAACCGTACCTCCTGATTTGCCTGTGTTGTAAGGCCTTGTGCGGCAATCGCCGCTAACGTTCAAAGTATAGCACAATGAAACAGTTTTGTCAATGCTCTTTTGTGCATTCTGCACAGTACACAGCAAAAAATGGCTATTTTTGCAGCAGAAAATAGAAATCTTGTTGTAAAATCCCCTAAGGAAAGATTTGACTTTCTAATTTTACTGTGCTATACTATAAATGAGAACGAATGACAGGAGGTTTTTGAAATGGGTATATTAGAGAAGTTTGATCTGACAGGAAAAATTGCCCTGATTACCGGTGCGTCATATGGGATAGGGTATGCCATTGCCAAAGGGATGCACGAGGCAGGGGCGAAGATTGTTTTCTGTGACATCAAACAGGAATTTGTGGATAGAGGTCTTGCCTCCTATGAGCAGGACGGGATTGATGCCAAGGGTTATGTTTGTGACGTGACCAATGAGCAAATGGTTCAGGAACTGGTGAAGAAAATCGAGGCCGAGGTAGGCGTGATCGATATTCTGGTAAACAATGCGGGCATTATCAAGCGGATTCCCATGTGCGACATGACAGCAGAGGAATTTAGACAGGTGGTAGATGTAGACCTGAATGCACCGTTCATTGTTTCTAAGGCAGTGATTCCCAGCATGATCAAGAAGGGTCATGGAAAAATCATAAACATCTGCTCTATGATGAGCGAGCTTGGCAGAGAGACAGTATCTGCATATGCAGCCGCAAAGGGTGGCTTAAAGATGCTGACAAGGAATATCTGCTCCGAGTACGGAGAGTATAATATTCAATGCAACGGAATAGGGCCTGGGTATATTGCAACGCCGCAGACCGCGCCGCTGAGAGAGATCCAGCCGGATGGCAGCAGACATCCCTTTGACCAGTTTATCATTTCCAAGACGCCGGCAGCCCGTTGGGGAGAAGCGTCGGATCTGGCAGGTCCAGCGGTATTTTTGGCATCGGAGGCATCGGATTTTGTCAATGGCCACATTCTGTATGTGGACGGCGGAATCCTGGCTTATATCGGCAAACAGCCGTAATAGGAACGGATCAAACGGATATAAGGAAGAAAATGCGCCCTGCGGGGCGCTTTTTTTGTGGGGAAATTCCTGTTCTGACTGTCTTAGGATGGAGGAGAAGGCAGGGGGTTATTTGTGCTTGTCAAATCGGTCAAAAAGCCAGGCGGCAAGAGCCAGAATGCCTATCGCAATAGCGTACCAGGCAATGCTGACAAGGGCAAAAACGAAAAGTTCTTTGGTGCCGGGAACAGGAACGGGAACGGCAGTTAAGGCAAAAGTGGGTTGGGGAGCAGGAAAGAAATACAGCAGCAGAAAGGTCAGAATAAAACTGAGAATGCCATGGACCAACTTTCCCAGCAGATAAGGCCGCAGAGAAAGGCCGGCGGGCAGGACAATGCCAGCGGTTTGCATCAGAACGGATACACCTGAGAATGATAGAAACATGGCACAAAGGGGCAACAACAAGAGTACGGGCAAAGGCGTGGAGAGCAAGGAGCGGAGGCCGCCGGTAATTTCAAGGCAGGCATAGACGAACTGGCTGCCGGGATAAGAGGGCAAAGCAGCGGCAAAAACGGCAAACAAAACTACAAAGCCGCAGACCTTCAGCATGGTATCTGCAGCATTTCCCACTGCAGTGCCCAGAGCAGCCGCTGCATTTTTAACAGAAGGAGCAGAGGCGGATGCTGGAGGAAGTGCGGGTATGGAAACGTTTTTACCAAGGCGGGAAAAAAGAAGGCCGGTCATCAAGGCGGCAGTGATGTGGGAGAGATAAAGAATCGTGCCCAGATATTGATTGCCCAGCATACCAATACCCACTGCTCCCAACACAAAGAGTGGTCCTGAATTATTGCAGAAAGCAAGTAGACGGTGGGCTTCTGTTTTGGTGCAGTGACCCGAGGTATACAAATCAGCTGCACAGGCGGCGCCCACGGGATAGCCGCTGATGACACCCAGAACAACTGCCAGCGCACCGCAGCCGGGTACGCCAAATAGAGGACGCATCAGCCGGGACAACCGGCGGCTGAGTACATTTGCGGCTCCCAGAGAGATAAACAGGCTGCTGCAGACAAAAAAAGGGAACAGAGAGGGAATGACCACCTCAAGGCAAAGGCGCACGGCATCTTTGGCGGCGGCAGTACAGCCAATGGGATTGATGATCATGGCGGATGCCAGATAGAGTAAACAGAGCAGCAGGGTGGTTTTCCAGAATCGTTCCATGGGATAGACACCGTCCTTTTTAGTATGGTTTTTTGTCCTCTTTTTTAAATCTATTCATGAATGATCAATTTTAAGCATAAAATATGGATAATCAGCGGCTAAGGAGGAAAAACTTATGCGGGAAAGAGAACAAAGGAATCAGGATCAGCAGGAAATACAGAAGCCGGAGCGGCCTACCTTGCGGGAGAGGGCGGCGGATGCCCTTGATATATCCAAGGAAGTATTGCTGGATACGGTGTTGATTACTTGTATCGGGAATCGGGAAATGACGCTTGAAAATTATAAGGGAATTATCGAATATACTGATACCTGCATCCGGGTGAAGGCCAAGCCCAATGCGGTGCGGGTGACGGGAGAAAATTTGGAGCTTAGAAACATCAGCCGAGAGCTGCTTTATATTACTGGGAAAATCAGTGAAATTGGCTTTTGCCGTTCCTGATGGAGGAAATGCCATGAAATTTACTGATATGTTTGCTTATCTGGAAGGGTATGTGACAATACAAGCAGACGGCTATTTTCTGGAACGGTTCTTGAATATCTGTACCCGGCGGGAACTGAATATTTGGAATTTGCAGCGACGTGGGGCAGAACGGCTGACGGCGGATATGAGCCTTGCATCGTTCCGGCAGATCCGGCCGGTCTGCCGCAGAACTCGCACAAAGGTTCGGATTCTCAGCCGGTGTGGAATGCCGTTTCTGTTTCGGCGTTATCGGCGCCGGCGGTTTGCACTCATTGGACTGGCGGCAGTTTTCATTCTGCTTTGGTATACATCGGGACATATTATGGGGATTACAGTTTTTGGAAACAGCCGGATATCCACGGAAACCATTTTGGAGCATTTGGCACGGTCGGGAGTGGAACTGGGGGAATCAACCCACGGACTTGACTCGTCCCGAATCCGGAACCGGATGATGACCGATCTTGATGATCTGGCGTGGATCGGGATCAATGTCAGCGGTTCCCGTGTGTATGTGGAGGTGGTAGAGAGGCTGGAACAGGAACAGGGGGTTGAGATGGATCAGCCCAGCAGCCTGGTGGCCACAAAAGACGGGGAAATTGATTCGGTCGAGGCGAGAAACGGGCAGAATATGGTCAAACCCGGGGATGGTGTTCGGGAAGGAGATGTGCTGGTCAGCGGGATTATGGATAATGAAACCCAGGGATTTCGATATGTACATGCCTATGGCGAGGTGTATGCCAAAACCCGGTACAGCCTGAGCCGGGAATATCCTCTTTCCTACGAGGAGGCGGTAGACACAGGCCGGCAGACCACTCGGTATACGCTGCGGATTTTGGATAAGACTTTTCCGTTGTTTTTGAGCCGCAAACAGCCTTATGCGCTGAGCGCCTGTGACCGTTCGGAGCAGGAGTACCGAACACCGTTAGAGTTTTTGCCGTCGCTGTTTGTAGAAAAGGAGGTGTGGCGGGAGCAGACCAAAGAAAGCAGAAGCCGCACCCCTGCTGAAGCACGGGAAACCGCAGTGGAGGAACTTGACAAAGAGCTAAGTGGTATGATTACCGGCGATACCGAAGTGCTGGAGCGGGAGGTCAGCGATACCTTGACAGAACGTGGAACCCTTGCGGTTACCGTTACATTGGTTTGCAGGGAAAATATTGCCCGCGAGGTGCCAATTGACCCGCCGGAGGAGGAAAATACCAAGGAAACCGAGTGAAAAAGATAAAGATTTATTGGTTTTGCGATTGACAAAATCACGCTGGTGGATTATGATAGAAGCGTTAGAAATCAAAAGATAATTTGAGGTATTTGCATGGAACGAATGATAGAAACAGAAAGCATGGAACTGGTGATGAACCTGTTTGGAAGTTTTGATGCCAATGTGAAATTGATAGAGAAAGAGCTTCAGGTGTCGATTATCAACCGGGGTACGGAGATCAAGGTGACCGGTGAGCCGAACCAGGCAGAAAAGGCCATTTCTGCTATGAACAGCCTAATATCCATGGCAAGGCGAGGGGAAAACATCGGCGAGCAAGAGGTGCGGTATGTCCTGTCTCAAGTGGAGGCAGGCAACCAGGATCAGCTAGAGGAGTTGGGCAAGGACGTCATCTGTATTACAGCCCGGGGTGTTCCAGTCAAGGCAAAGACGCTGGGACAGAAGCAGTATGTGCAGAAAATAGAGGAAAACAGCATTGTGTTCGGTATTGGTCCTGCGGGAACGGGAAAGACCTATTTGGCAGTGGCGGCAGCAGTGGCGGCATTTAAGCGCCGGGAGGTTGACCGGATTATTCTGACCCGGCCTGCTATTGAGGCAGGTGAAAGCCTTGGCTTTCTGCCGGGAGATATGCAGGAGAAGGTGGATCCGTATCTGCGGCCGCTGTACGATGCTTTGGGTGAAATGCTGGGTTTTGAAGTGTTTCAGAAAAATCTGGAACGGGGACTGATTGAGGTGGCTCCTCTTGCCTATATGCGGGGAAGAACGCTGGACAATGCCTTTATAATTTTGGACGAAGCCCAGAATACTACACCGGAGCAGATGAAAATGTTTTTGACCCGGATGGGGTTTTCTTCCCGGATTGCGGTTACCGGGGATATTACCCAGATCGACCTGCCGCGGGACAAGCGTTCCGGACTGAAGGATGCGGAAATTGTTCTGAAGAATGTGGAGGGCATTGCCTTTGTGTATCTGGATGAGCGGGATGTGGTGCGGCACCCGCTGGTACAGCGAATTGTCAAGGCCTATGAGCGTCGGGAAACCGAGCGGGAACGGGCGCAGAAGAACCGGCAGCGCCGGGAAAATGCCCGGTCGGAAAAGGATGGACGACAATGAAAATCAGTTTTTTGAATCAGCAAAAGAAGTATAAGGTAACGGCGGCATTGAAAGCGCTGATACGCCAGGCGGCAGAAACTTCTCTTTCCTATATGGGCTTTGACCGGGAAACGGAGATCAGTGTAGTGCTTACTGACAACGAAGAGATCCGGGTGCTGAATGCCATGCACCGGGGGATTGACCGGGCGACGGATGTGCTGTCCTTTCCTATGTTTGAATATGACGAAAATGGGGAAATTGTGGAAGATTTTGCAGACGAGGACGAGACGGAGCCCCTTTGCCTGGGAGATATTGTCATTTCTCTGGAGCGGGCGGCGGAACAGGCAGAGGAATACGGCCACTCCTTTGAGCGGGAAGTGGGATTTCTTACTGTGCATTCTATGCTACATCTGCTAGGTTATGACCATATGACACCGGAGGAGGAGACAGAGATGTTTTCCTATCAGGAAAAAATACTGGAGGAAATGGGGCTGTGCCGATGAAGCTGGTCAGAAGTTTTTGTTATGCCTTTGGCGGAATTTTTTATTGTATCCGGACGGAACGGAACTTTCGAGTACATTTGACTGCCGCTGTGGGGGTTTTGCTTTTTTCAGTTCTTTACGGACTGGAAAACACAGGATATCCGCCATTGATCTTGACCATTGCACTGGTCATGGCACTGGAGGCGGTCAATACTGGGGTGGAACGTGCAGTGGATTTGGAAACGTCAGACAGCCGACCCCTTGCCAAGGCAGCAAAGGACGCCGCGGCAGCGGCAGTGCTTATCGGGGCGGTTGCGGCTGTGGCTGTGGCGTTTTTTACTTTTTCGGATACGGACAAGCTTCTGGCGGCCTTGCTTCGGCTTCGCTCTGCCGGAGTACTGGCAGGATTTATTGTTTATGCGGCGGCAGGCCTTTGGTTTATTTTCGGTTTTGGCCGCCATACCAAAGAGAAAGGAACAAAAAAATGAAATCGGGATTTATAGCCATTACCGGCCGGCCCAATGCCGGCAAGTCAACTTTGCTCAACCGGATTGTGGGGGAAAAGGTGGCCATTGTGTCTAATAAGCCTCAGACCACTCGTACCAAGATATTGGGAGTTTATACGGAAAAGGATTTACAGGCGGTGCTGATTGATACGCCGGGCATTCACAAGCCCCATAATAAGTTGGGAAAAAGAATGGAAAAGTACATTTACACCGCCACGCAGGACATTGACGCACTGATTTATGTGGTGGATTGCGGCATTCGTCCTGAGGAGACCGAGGTGGAAAAGAAGGCTCTTGCCGGGTTGAAAACTTCGGGTATACCAGTCATCTTGGCTGTAAACAAGATTGACACCAAAGAGCGGCTGCAGCTTCTTCCGGTGCTGGATCGGCTGAAGGACATGTATGATTTTTCTGATATTGTGCCCATTTCGGCCAAAACCGGGGAAAATCTGCCGGAATTGTTTAAAAAAATTAAGGAATGCTTAAAAGAGGGGCCAAAATTCTTTCCGGACGATGTGATCACCGATCAGCCGGAACGGCAGATTGTTTCGGAGTTTATTCGGGAAAAGGCTTTGCGTCTGCTGAATAAGGAAGTTCCTCATGGCATTGCGGTAGAAATTGAGCGAATGAAACAGAGAGAAAATGGGACATATGAAATTTTAGCAGCCATTTACTGCGAAAAACAGAGTCATAAAGGGATTATTATTGGAAAAGGCGGTGAAAAGCTCAAACAGATTGGCCGTCAGGCTCGGGAGGATATTGAGCGGTTTTTGGGTGCAAAGGTTTATCTGGAGCTTTGGGTTCGCGTGAAAGAAGACTGGAGAAATAAGGAAAACTTTATGACCGATATTGGTTTTGAATGATTTTTTTGTCTTAATTGGAAATCATTGACCGATTGTGCACCGCATAGAAAAATCTCCGTATCATATACTAAAGAAAACTTACAGCATGGTTTTCGGCACAGGAGGAGATTGCTATGGGAAAAGAGGATGCATGGAAGGAATTTGAGCGTACCGGCACAATCGGAGCATATATGAAATATCGCAGCGCCGCAAAAGCGGCAAGCGGTGGAAATGATGCAACAGAAAAAAAGGAAAACACACCGCAGGAAGCGGCGCAGAGCGGCCTTCGAGGCGCCGCGGAAGAGAGGAGAATGGGGCTTGGGAATCACAGAAGCCCGGGGGATTATCACCCGGGAGGTTAAGTATGGGGATACCTCCCGAATCCTGACCGTACTCACACAGGAGCTGGGGAAGATATCGGTGCTGGCCGGCGGAGTCAGAACCAATAAGTCTGGTCTTTTGGCGGCCACCCAGCTCTTTTCGTATGTATCTCTGCAGCTGTTTCAGGGGCGGAGTAAAAGTCTTTATAAAATTAACAGCGGTGAGATTCTAGAGGCCTTTTCCCCCATTCGGGAGTCGCTGGAGCGGATGGCCTATGCCGCTTATTTTTGCGATATTGCAAATTATGTGGTGCAGGAAGAAGCGCCCGAACCGGAACAACTTTCTCTTTTGCTCAACAGTTTGTTTATGCTTAGTCAGGATAAGGCGCCGTACGAACAGATTAAGGCGGTATTTACTTTCCGGACGCTTGCCATTGCCGGTTTGCTGCCGGAGCTTTCTATCTGTGGCATTTGCGGCAGGAAGGAAGAAATTTCTTATCTGGATTTGAGGAGTGGCTGTGCTTTGTGCAGTGCGTGCGGGGAGAAAAAGCAAAGCGGTGCGGTACATACGGGCGAGGCGGTTTTGCAGGCGGCGGCTTATATTTCGCTGGCAGAACCCAAGCGGATTTTTTCTTTTCAGCTGCCCGAGCATACCCTTTTGTATTTGAGTGAGTTGGGGGATTGTTGTATCGAGCATTGGCTGGAACACAAATTTCAGACTTTGGATTATCTAAAGCAGATCAAGGCACTGGAGGGATAGGTGATATGACGGAAAACGAAAGACTGCATCGAAAAAAGATCACAGATTTTTTAATTGAGAACGGCGCGGGACAGGTGGGGTTCTGCCATCTTGCGGCGGACAACCCTTTTCATCTTACATATGCGGTGTCTTATACGATTCCTTTATCAGATGTGATTATTGACCAGATTGAAACGGCGCCTACCCATACTTATTTCCATCATTACCGAAGCGTGAATGCATTGATTGACCGGTTGTCCCTGCAGTGTGGACGAATGCTGGAAAGGATGGGGTATCATTACGTGCCTGTGCCGGCATCCCAGTCGGTCAATGGATTGCAGGGAATCTTTTCCCATAAATATGCGGCGGTATCGGCAGGACTTGGAACCGTAGGTAAAAGCGGGTTGTTTCTTTCAAAAGAAAACGGTCCTCGGGTGCGGCTGGGCACCGTGTTGACCGATTGTCCCTTTGAAAATCCAGTGTCGGCGCCGATGGCGTCTCCCTGTAAAAACTGTATGCGGTGCGTCAATGCCTGTCCTGCCATGGCTATTACCGGTATGGAATGGGAACCAGGCGCGCCCCGCGAGGAAATCATAGATGCGCTAGCGTGCAGTCAGTATATGAAACAAAATTTTCAGCAGATTGGCCGGGGTGCGGTCTGCGGTATCTGTATGCGGGTGTGTCCTGCAGGAAGAAAGGACGGAGGAGTGCTATGAAATACGATGATAATGCGAGTTTGGGCGTACCCGCACCGGAGAATGCCAAGCGTACCAGTGATTCTTATACGGAACAGATCCAAATCCTTAACCAGTCCAGCATGAACGGCTATCACCGATTGTTTGGGGGTCAGTTGATGGAGTGGATTGACGTGGTGGCGGCCATTGTGGCAAGGCGGCATTCGGGCTGTAATGTGACTACAGCGGCCATAGATAATTTGCAGTTTTTGGGACCGGCTTATGCTAACGACAGTATTTTGCTGACCGGTAAACTGACCTATGTAGGGCATACCTCTATGGAGGTGTGTGTCAAAACCTATGTGGAACAGCTCAGCGGCAGGCGGAACTTGATTAATACAGCATATGTTCTACTGGTAGCGCTTGATGCGGAGGAAAAACCCGCACCGGTACCGGGACTCATTTTGGAAACCCTGGAAGAACGAATGGAATGGGAAGCAGGGGAGAAACGCCGTGCATTGCGGAAACAGCGGCGGCAGGAACGGTTTTAAAAGAAAAAGCTCCGGGGCTCTGAAAGGCCCGGAGCTTTCTTTATGTACGTTGTTTGAAAAAAGTGAGGACATCAAGAAGAGAATCGCACATCAGGTCGGCAGCGTTTTGCATTTCCGCATCGGGGACAATCATGTCAGGTACCAAAACCGAAAACATTCCCGCCCGGCGCACAGACAATATGCCGTTTTTGGAATCTTCGATACCAGCACAGTGCTCCGGTTTAAGGCCCAGCCGTTTTGCGGCCAGAAGATAAATATCTGGGGCAGGCTTACCGATGGCGGTATCCTCACCGCAAATAATAGAAATAAAATAACCTTCTGTGCCGGAGCGCCGAATCAAAGGCAAAGCCCGCCCTCGGCTGGTGGAAGTGGCCACCGCACAGGTGATGCCTGCTTCTTTTGCATATTGTAAAAGTGGAAGCAGACCCTTTTTTAGAGGGACCCCGTTTTGGTCAATCACCGCATTTTGATAGGCAATCTTGCGCTCTAAATAGGTGTCAAAAGCAAAGTCCGGTCCGAACCGGGAAAAAAGCCTGTCCCGGATCACCCGTCCAGGCAAGCCCATGCATTGAAAAATTTCCTCCTGTGTAAGGGAGAGCCCCAGCGTGTCTAGGGAATGCCGCATGGCGGCGGCGGAAATGATTTCAGTATCAAACATGGTGCCGTCCATGTCAAAAACAAGACCTTGTATTTTCAATGGTTTTCCTCCCGGTTATTTCCAGATGTGAATTTTGCCGGCACGGTGCAGGCAGATAATAATATTCATGGTCACTGGGAACAAAATAGCGCCCAGGACACCAAACCATACAAATCCCAAATAGATACAGATGATGGTCACAATGGGGGGCAGACCCAACTGGTCGCCAACCACCTTTGGTTCGATAAAATGGCGGATGACAGTGACGATCAGATAGAGCAGAATCAAGCCCAAGGCCAGATAGTACCGTTGCTGCAACAGGGCAATGAGGGTCCAAGGAATCAAAATCGTCCCGGTCCCCAAAACGGGCAGGGCGTCAGCAACGGCGATACCAGCGGCAATTCCCAGGGCATTATTGACCCGAAGCGCCAGAAGCCCAACGGACAATTCAATAAAAGTAATTCCCATCAAAATCAGATAAGCGCGGGCATAGCTGGCCAGGGTTTTACCAAGATAGTCTCTTACATCTGTTAAAATGGCCATCCGTTTTTCCGGAATCTGTCGTTTGATAAAGCTTAAAACATTATCATAATCAATGCTGATAAACAGAGAAGATAAAATGGTAAAAATTAAGGAAATCAGCATCAGCGGCAGTTTAGTGGAGGCACCTGCCAGAGCAGAGAGGCCTTTGGCAGACAGCTCTCCCAGCGAGGACTGAATCCCATCCAGCATATCACTGAGTGTTTTGCCTACTTGGTCGGCGATATCAGGTGAGAATCGCTTGGCAAAATCCAGGATATTTTGATTGGCAGTGCCCAGCGCTGGACCAATTTCATTGGTATAAAGAGAAGGGAGGTTCAGACAGAAGTCTTTCAGGCTCTGAAACAGGGCGTTGCCCAAAAGCCACAACAGGAAGCCCAGAAGAGTATAGCCCAATAACACAATGACAAAGGCACAGAATTTTTTATTCATTCGGGTGGCGCCGGAAACAGCCTTGATCAAGGGCCGGAACATCAGGGCAATTAAAAATCCCAGCAAAAACGGCATGATCCAGCTTACTGCGTATTTCAAAAACAGGAACACCAGACACAGGATAATGGCAAAATACACAATGTCAATAATAAATTTTCTGCGTTTTTCAGTTTGATTCAAGTCCATAGTTCACGATCCTTTACAACGTGACATTTCCATATGGCAAATCAGCATAATGGATAAGTTCCATTATATAATATCTTTTCCAAAATAGCAAGAGAAAGACACAAATTTAAAAAAAGAAGAAAAAAACAGAGCTGTCTTAGATGACAGCCCTATAATATTTAAATAAAATGCGGAAAACTATTCTTCACTGGCAAGACAACTGTTAACCCATGCAATAAAGTTGGAATCGGAATCTCCGGAGCGTTCTGCCTGGGTATGGCCCTGCCCCCATACAGTTGCAAAATCAACCTGTAGATCACTGTAGTTTTCAAGCGCCAGTGCCAAGTTTACCTCGGTGGTCAACGCAGTATCGCTTTGATTAATTCCGGTGCGGATGCGCCAGTATTTCGCAACGTTAGAAGTTTGAAAACCATCATAATAGGGGACAAGATAATACATGGGATTATACATATTCATGCGGTATTGTACCGTGTTGCCTAAAAAATCGGTCCGCAGAAGATCGCTTTGATATGCTTCTGCATATTCGGTTCCAGTTAGCAGCTGAGCCATAACGGGATCAAAGTGGGTTCCCTGTCCATCGCCGTAACCAAACAAGATATTTTCTCCTTGTGTTGCGTTTAAGTCATCAAAGGCGCCAACGCTTTTGCCAGCTTTTTTGCAGGTTTTTACAAAATCCTCCACACTGCTAATGGTGGCGGTGTTAGAGTCCGGGTCATAGCTAATCCATGTGATGTCCTGATTCAGACTGTCAATGTACTCCTGGGCGGTCTGATAGGTAACAGAAACCTGTTCTTTATCCTCCGTTTCGTCCCGGACAATGCCATCAATATCTTCAATGCGCGGCATATCCTGTCCGTCATGGGTCATACCGCCAGGTCCTCCCATACCGCGGCTTTGCGGCGTATAGGGGAATTCAGTATCAGATAGGAAATTATTTAAAGACTGTTCGATCTGGTTTTTCAAGTAATCATAATAGCTGCCCGACATATAGATGCCAGTTTCTGATTCTGTCAAAGATAGTACATTGCCATTTTCATCTTTCAGTTCAAGAGCGTTAAGATAATGGGCAAAGGCTTCCGCCATGCCGTCTGAAAGAGCCTGCGTCTGAGAATCCAGATTGGTACGGGTCAGGCCCATATTCCATTCATAGGCTTCGTTTGCATAGTCCAGGCTGGTAATGGGGCACCAGCACATAGAACCGGCTACGGCATCGCTGACACCGCTGACCGCGCCGATGGCTTCAAGATAGGGTGTATAAAGCGCACTGTCACCGGTTGCGCCCATCAGGGCACTTTGTGCGCCGCCCCCGCTCATACCGAAGGTAAAAATACGGTCGGTACTGCCGGGCAGACTGTTTTGTGCATATTGCAGATAACGTACTGCGGCTTTGAGGTCAGTAACGCCGGCCGGCGCACCGGCATCCCGACCCCGGCAGCCTGCACTGACGCAAACAAAGCCTGCTGAAGTATAAGGTGCTGTGCTGGAATCATAACCGGACGGGGGTTTCATGGCGGAGTACCCCGGTGTATTGACCGGAATGACAATCGGAGCGGTTTCGGCCGTGTATCCGCCTAAAGTCCCGTCGGAATCTAGTGTTAAGGTAAAGGTGCCGTCTCCGTTATCCTGTGCATTGACATAGGTACCTGGAATAAAAATGCCAAGCGTTTCATAGCTGCTGTCCGCCGGATTGGCGCAGTAGGAAATTCCTGTCTGCCAATAAACGTCATTTTCTGATTGATAATTCCACTTGGTATTATCAATCAAGGCGGGCAGTGCGGTATCTGTTATAATATTTGCGGTTTGCGTGCTTTCATCCCAGGTAACTTCTGCGCCCAGTGCCTCACAAATGGCACGCAACGGCAGCATGGTGCAGTCTGCAATCAGCTGAGGCGGGGTGTCAAGCGTTATAGTTTGGGTTTCACCATCGTTAGTGATCTGCATCTCTGGACAATTTATGCTGAGAGAAATGGTTTGATTGTTTTTGGTAATGGTAACGCTGTTGCTGCCTTCTTCCCAGAGTACCTCGGCGCCGAGATCTTCAAATATGCTTCGAACCGGAACCAGCGTTCGGTCATTGACTAGTATGGGAGTCTGAGAAAAGGACACAAGATTGCCGTTAAGACTGACATTAATTTCAGGGTTTTCTGCAAAAATTTCAGCAGGAAACAATGTGCTAAAAAGTAAAATTGCGCTTGCTGCAGCAGCATAGAATTCCATTCGTTTCAATTTTATTTCCTCCTTTTTGTTTTTTAGTATAAAAGAAAAACCTTAAATAACTCTTAAATTTTAGATGTTTTCTTAAAATAGTGTGTATTGTTGCGGTTTTTAAAGAAACGGATTGACTTTTCAATTTGTTTTCGGTAGAATAGGCATGAGAAAAAATTTTTTCCTGTTAGAACAGGAAGGCGGAAAAAAACACCGATTATTTTACTTTAAAAATATGGATGGGAGGATAAAATCATGCCATATAATTTGCGAAACCAAAAAGAGGTGACAGAAGCCATGCTTCGGCGGACAGAAGAGGAAATATATCAGCATCTTTGTCCGCTTACTATGGAGGTTTATGTTACGCCGGAACCGGTACCCTTTACGGAAAGAACATCCGGGGAACGGAAAATTGTAAAAGAAGGAGAGCTTTGGGGCAAGGTATGGGACTGTGCCTGGTTCCATTTTACAGGTACGGTGCCAGAATCTGCTAAGGGGAAAAAAGTAATCCTTTATATTGACGTACACGGAGAGCTTTGCGTGTTTGATGAAAATGGCGTACCCGTACAGGGACTGACCAGCGGCAGTTCGTCCATGAACCCCCTGTGCGGAAGCCCAAAAAAACGGGAATATGTGATTACAGAATGCGCCGCGGGCGGCGAGAAGATCGACCTGTGGGCAGATGCAGGTTGCAATGATTTGTTCGGGGTTCGTCCGGATGTGGGTATGGTGGAATTTGCCCAAATCAGCATCTGCCGGGACAACGTGAAAGCGCTGTATTATGATGCCTATGTCCTGTTTGATTTGATGAAGGAGACCCCGGAGGATTCGGCAAAGCATCAGAA
The DNA here is from genome assembly GCF_014982785.1 of Ructibacterium gallinarum. Lineage (GTDB taxonomy): Bacteria > Bacillota > Clostridia > Monoglobales > Monoglobaceae > Ructibacterium > Ructibacterium gallinarum. The sequence goes on along the minus strand of NZ_JADCKB010000010.1, from coordinate 87,701 downwards.
GCTATTGCGGGCGCTGTTTGAGGCTTCCTGCCAGCTTTGGGATTATACGGATGAAGAAGTGGAAAAGGCAAGAGCAGTGCTGGCGGTGGAGTTGAATAAAAAAGGCGGGGACGCGGATCTTCGTTTTTCTGCCACCGGGCACGCCCATATCGATCTTGCGTGGCTATGGCCCATCCGGGAGACCAAGCGTAAGGGGGCTAGAACCTTTGCCACTGCCCTGCGGAATATGGAAAAGGACCCGGATTATGTGTTCGGCGCCAGCCAGCCCCAGCTGTATGCCTGGGTGAAGGAGGAACATCCGGCGCTGTATGCCCAGGTGAAGGATCGGATCAAGGAAGGCCGCTGGGAAGCCCAGGGCGCCATGTGGGTAGAGGCGGATACCAACGTTTCCGGCGGTGAAGCGCTGGTGCGGCAGATTTTATACGGCAAGCGGTTTTTCCGTCAGGAATTTCAAAAAGATATGGAGGTATTGTGGCTGCCGGACGTGTTTGGTTACAGCGGTGCGTTGCCTCAGATTTTAAAGAAGAGCGGCGTGCCCTATTTCCTGACCATCAAGCTGTCATGGAGTCGGCATAACCAGCACCCCCATCACACATTTTTGTGGCAGGGGATCGATGGCAGTGAGGTTTTGGTACATATGCCGCCGGAAGGGGAGTATAACTCCATGGCCACCCCTTGGGCCATCAAGAAGGCAGAGCGTATCTATCTGGATAAGGGCGTCTGCGATGAAGCGGTGATGCTGTTTGGCATTGGTGACGGTGGCGGCGGCCCCGGCGAGAGCCATCTGGAGGTGCTCAAGCGGGAGAAGGATTTAAAGGGGCTTCTTCCGGTGACCCAGGGGCAGGCGGTGGATTTCTTCCACCGTCTGGAAAAAGGAAAAGATCGGTACTGCACCTTTAAGGGTGAGCTGTATCTGGAGCGGCATCAGGGAACCTATACCACCCAGGCACGGAACAAGAAATACAACCGGAAGATGGAGATTTTGCTCCGGGAGGCGGAGTTTGCGGCGGCTGCCACAGGCGGGGTCTATGACCGGACGGCCTTTGAAAGAATCTGGAAAGAGGTGCTTTTGTACCAGTTTCACGATATTCTGCCCGGTTCTTCCATCAAGCGGGTCTATGACGAATCCCTGGAGCGGTATGCGGCGCTGTATGAGGAGACCGAAGCCATGGTGCAAAGCGCATACGGCCAGGGGGACTATGCCATCAACTCCCTGTCCTGGGATCGCAGCGGCTGGCTGAAGAAAGACGGAAAGTGGTATCAGGTTACTGTGCCGGCCATGGGCAGTGCCCTGCTCAAAGATGGCACGGCAGCGGCAGAAACTGCGGCAGAAGATCCGTCGGTGTTGGAGAACGATCAGGTACGGGTAAGCTTTGACGCGGACGGCTCCATTTTGTCGGTGTATGACAAGACGCAGGACTGTGAGGTTTTAAGTGCGCCTTCTAACCGGTTTGCGGTATACTATGACGATGGGGATTGCTGGGATATGACCGAGACCTACCGTGAACGTGCGCCACGGTATTTTGCACTGACTGATGCCAAGGCGTATGTGGACGGGCCCATGAAAAAGGTGATTCAGCAGTATGCCTTTGGCAGCAGTGTTCTGACCCAGACCATTTCTATCACGGACGGCAGCGGACAGGTGCGTTTTGACACCGAGGTTGACTGGAAAGAAAGCCAAAAAATGCTGAGAACAGCATTTTATACCAATATCGAAACGGATGAGGTATCCTGTGACATACAGTTTGGCTCCATCAAACGTCCTGCCCGGCGAAATACCAGTTGGGATATGGCCAAGTTTGAAATCTGCGCTCATAAATATGTAGATTTGTCCGATTGCTGTCACGGCGTGGCTTTGCTCAATGACTGCAAGTATGGCTACTGCGTGGAAAACGGCATGATTGATATGAACCTTCTGCGTTCTCCCAATTATCCCGGCGAACAGGCGGATATCGCGGTGCATACCTTCTCTTATGCATTGTATCCCCATGCGGGGGATTTGGCTCACAGTGATGTGCGGCAAAAGAGCTATGAATACAATATTCCCCTACAGTTTGGCGGAAAGGTGGAACAGCTGGTAACGGTGGATAATCCTAATGTAATCATTGAGAGCGTCAAGCTGGCAGAGGACAGCGATGAGCTGGTTCTGCGGCTTTACGAAAGCCGGGGCGTGCCGGCGGCGGCAAGTTTGCGGTTTGGCCGGCCGGTGGAAAAAGCGGTGCTGACCGACCTGATGGAAGAGAAGGAACGGCCGGTGGATTTATCGGCAGTGTCTTTTGGCGGATTTGAGATCCAGACAATCAAAGTAAAACTGAAAGAAAGAAAGGAGCCGGAAAATGCAGTATCGCACAGACCCTAAAAGCGGCAATCGGCTTTCGGTGCTGGGATACGGCTGTATGCGGTTTACCCGGCGGGGCGGGATGATCGACCAGGCCAAGGCGGAAAAGGAGATGGCCTATGCCATCGAGCAGGGCGTCAATTATTTTGACACCGCCTATATTTATCCGGGAAACGAAACGGCGGTGGGAAAATTTCTGGCCAAGGGCTATCGTGACAAGGTCTATCTTGCCACCAAACTGCCCCACTATCTGGTGAAAAACATAGAGGGCGCCGAGAAGATGTTCCGTGAGGAACTGCGGCGGCTTCAGACCGATCATATTGACTATTATTTGATGCACATGCTGACCGATATCGGTGGCTGGGAGCGGATGTGTGCCATGGGAATCCGGGAGTGGATCGCGGAGAAGAAGGCGTCGGGACAGATCCGGCAGATCGGTTTTTCCTATCATGGGGGCACCCAGGGCTTTTTGCAGATTTTAAAGGCCTATGACTGGGAGTTTTGCCAAATCCAGTTTAACTATATGGACGAGCACAGCCAGGCGGGACTGACCGGGCTCAAGGCTGCGGCGGAAATGGGGATGCCGGTAATTATTATGGAACCCCTGCGGGGAGGCCGGCTGGCAGGCGGCCTTCCAAAGCCTGCGGCGGAGATTTTTCAGGAATCGGGCTATGACCGCAGTCCGGCGGAGTGGGGTCTGCGCTGGATTTTTGATCATCCAGAGGTCAGCGTGGTGCTTTCTGGCATGAACGCCATGGAGCAGATCGAGGAAAACGTTCGGATCGCGGAGGAAGCCCAGCCCGGCTGTATGAGCCAGGAGGAGCAGGCGGTGATCAGCAAGGTGCGGGAGAAGATCGCAGAGGTGACCAAGGTGCCCTGCACCGGCTGCGGGTATTGTATGCCCTGTCCTGCGGGAGTGGATATCCCGGTATGCTTCCGGTGCTACAATGTTCGGTTTTCGGACGGCTGGTTTAACGGGATACGAGAGTATTTCATGTGTACCACCTTAAGGAATAACCAGACCAATGCTTCAAAATGTGTGGGTTGCGGCAGATGTGAAAAACATTGTCCGCAATCCATTCCGATTCGGAAGGAATTGAAAAATGTGGCAAAAACTATGGAGCGCTTGCCTTATAAAATAGCCAGAAAAGTTGCAAAGATCGTCAAATTTTAAGAATCAATCATGCGTTGGCAAAAAAAATACTGCTGGCGCATAATTTTTTTTAAAATTAGGAACAAAATGGGAAAAATTTTCGTCTAATAGATTGTAACGCAGTATGGGCAAGGCCAAAAACACAGTGCCAATGTGCTTTTGCTCTTTCCCAAATAAACGATTTTTCAAAAAAGGATGAAAGAAAGGAGCGTTATTTATGAAAGAATGGAAGAGGAGGTTGTCAGGAGTTATGGTGCCGGCGGTCATTGCGGCGTCATGGGCAGCCATGCCGGTATTGGCACAGGAAACCGGGGTGTCCGTGCAGGAAGAGCAGGCTGCTGTTACCCTGGCGGAGAACAAAGTAGAGATTTCAACGGAAGAAAATTTTGGACAGCGGCTTCAAGAGCTGCAGACACAGAATGATGTGACAGGTGTTATCTTAAAAGAGGGAACATATACGCTTTCGGCAGATAACCTGGCACGGATTACAAAAACAGGATTTACCATTGAAGGTGCAGGAGAAGACAAAACCATTATTGACTGTGGCGGAAAGTTGGTAAGTGGCAACGCTGGAGTCTTAGTGGAAGCATCAAATGTGTCTATCAAGGATGTTACCATAAAAACAACCACGGCTTTTACCGGTAATAAGGCTTTGATCAAAGCGGGAAAAATTGCAGCATCGGCAGAAACGGATCCAGAACGAATCCAAAACTTTGCGTTGGAAAATGTGAGTTTGATTTGTGATAAAAAATCTGCCGGCATAGACATTAACAGTGTGGATGGTTTTTCCATTAAAAATGTTACGATTAAAGATTCGGCTAAGGTGGGCATCAGTATCACAAGCGGCACCGGCGGCAAGATAGAAAAAGTCAGCACCAGCGGAAGCGCTTGGGGATCGGTAGGGATTATGGAAATTCCGGCGATTACCCAAACCAGACCGGCATCTTCGGTAGAGCTGGGCGCAGGAAATCAGTTTGGAGAAAACAGTTTGTACATTGAGCGGACCGGAACTGGTGAGGAACAAAAGGACTGTGGGCAGATTACCGGAGAAGTTCCGGATGGTTTTGCCAGCACATCCGCAGGTGGAAAAACAGTGTTTGCCCCGTTGACCTCAATGATTGGGCAGGAAAGTTTTGACCAGAATTTTGTGCTTTATGGTACAGCGAAATTGGCCAAGACAATTGAAGTAGCTTCTGCTTTGACCATTGCGGGTGCAGAAGACGGTGCGGCTGTGGAATATGCGGATGGAACTGCATTCTCGGTGAAGGAAGCCGGTGTTTTGAATCTGAAGGATGTGGATGTAACCGCAAAGGATACCTGTATTGAAAATGCGGGTCAGACCACCATTGCGGGCGGCCAGCTGCAGGCAGACGGTGTGATTTTGAAGAATACCGCCGAGGCAGAAAAAATGAAGGCAAGCAATGTGACCCTGGTTCCCAAGACCTATGAAGAGGGCAAGGTTCTAGCGGAGAATATGGGAGAACTGACCGGTGACGTGAAGGATACCCAGGATCAGATTTGGAACATTGAAATCAAAGACGGCAATGTGACATTGACCGAGGATACCACCGTAGACTTTGTCAGTGAGGCATCGGCTTATCTTGCGGACAGTCAGGGCAACCCGGCGGAAATCAAGGTGTCTGTTCCCAATTTGAGCGAGATTTATGAAAACGACCCTGAAGATGAGGGCAAAAATGTGACATACAGTGTGGTTCTTGCCCAGGCTGATGCGGCGGAGAACCCGCCGGCAGACCAGGAGAACGCCCTTATGCAGGCGTTTGATCTGCATATCGAAAAGAAGGTAGGTACTGCTGAAACCGAGATTTTGACTCCGGAAAAAGAGCTGGAAGTACAACTTACGGTATCTGAAAACTTTGTGACAGATGGACTCAAGCTGTTTTATGACGATGGTGCGGGCGCTGCACCGGCGGAAGTGACCGTGACAGCCGCAGAGCGCACATTGCGCTTTAAGACGCAAAAATTTGGTAAATTTATTCTTGCGGGTGAAACACTGCCTGCCTTTGATGAGGAAATTGTATTGGAAGGTACTTATCAGGGCAAGGCAGACGGCGTTGAGGGGGACTATGCAGTCATTGGCAAGAAGTTAACGGCTTCTTTAAAACTTCCGGAATCGGAGGCAACAACTGAGACAGAGCCAACAGTAACGCCAGAACCCGAGACGGAGTCTGAGACAGTATCAGTGGTTACCACGGTAGAAGAAACCCAGGAAGCACAGGAGACTACTGTTGAAGTGGAATACCAATGGTATCGCAGTACGGATGCTGGATTTGAACCCATTGAAGGAGCGAATCAGGCATCATATCAGCCTGTAGAAGCAGATGAAAACAAAGTGCTTAAGGTACAGGCCGTCAAAGCTGGCGCCATGAAATACAGCCAGGGGATTACGGTTGTAGAAGGGCTTGACAGTAAATATACGCAGGCGCCGGACGCCCCCCGGGCAGACACGGTGACAACCACCAGCGTAACGCTTCGGACGGTAAAAAGCGATTATGACGACGCTGTGGTAGAATATGGTATTGAGCGTGCGGATGGCCAGATTGAATGGCAGAGAAGCACACGGTTTACCAGCCTGAAATCCAATACCCAGTATTATTTCTATACGAGATATGCCGCAGAAGGGGTATACAAGGCATCAAAAGCCAGTGGAGCGTCCTCTGTCTGGACTGACCGTGTATCAACGGCGGGACCCATTTACGGCAATAACAACAATAACAACGGCTTCTGGGGCGGAGTTTTCGTTCCGGGAAGCTCCAGTGAAGATGGTGATCCCATTAATTTCCATGATATGCAGGGTTATGATTGGGCTGCGGCAGCGGTAGACGCCCTGAGTGCGGCAGGCGTTATCAAAGGTACTTCTGCCTATACCTTCAGTCCGGCGGATTCTATCAAGCGCGGTGACTTTGTGTTGATGCTTGACCGTATGCTGGGCTTTAACACCTCCAGCAACTATCTGTTTGAGGATGTACCGGAGGATTCCTATTACGCTTCAGCCATTGGCCGTGCCCGGTATCTGGGGATCATCAACGGCTATGACTACAACCATTTTGGACCGGAAGATCCCATTAGCCGACAGGACATCATTACCATGGCATACCGTGCCTTCTTGAAGATGGGCATCATCAGCACTTCATATAACCAGGCGGCGCTGGAAAAATATGAAGACCGGAGCCAGATTGCAGATTATGCGCTGGAAGCCATGATGACCATGACAGACAAGGGTATCATTATCGGCAACGAGCAAAATCGGGTTAATCCGGAAGCAACGGCGACCCGTGCGGAGATTGCAGTCATGTGCTATCGGTTAAGAGACCTGATTTAAAACGGGTTTTATGATAAACAAGCCGGGCGGCCTTCTGGCCGTCCGGCTTACTTTTATATGGAGAAAACCACCGGCACCGCCGGTGGTCATGACTATGTAATTTTATTTGGCTTCGGTACAGAGGGCAATCAGATCTTCTATTTTTGCGGTCGCCAGACATTCTACCGTATCCGCGGCGCCATAATAGATTTTTATACTGCCGTCGTCTTCCTGCAAAAATCCTCCGGGGAAGATCACGCTGGCCCGGAAGCCTTCCAGAGCTTCATAGCTTGCCTCCGGGGCAAGCAGGGGTTGTTTGGACATACCAATGACTTTGGATGGATCTTCAAGGTCAAGCAGCATAATGCCAGCAGTATAACGCTTTTGCCATTTGTCTTCCCAGCCGTGTTTACCGCGGGTGGTATCAATATCGACTGCGTGAAACAGCGTAAGCCAGCCTTTGGGTGTTTTAATGGGCGGTGCGGCGGGGCCGATTTTGTCGTTTGAATAGGGAACATTTTCTACCCCCAGTAGCAGGGTGCTTTCTCCCCAAAACTTCAGATCCGGAGATTTGGAGATCCAAATGTCAAACCGATCCTTCCCGCCCCGGCTATAAACGGTAAAAGGGCGTTCCAGCCGGACATACATTCCGTTTATCTTCTCTGGAAAAAGAACCATGTTGCGGTTATCCGGGGCGCTCAGGCTGATGATATCCATACCGCTGAAATCCGGACGGATCTTGCCAATGCCACCCCGGATCCCATGATGGGTATCCATGGCAAAGCAGACAAAAAGCTGATTTCCAATGACAGTCAAGCGTGGGTCATAGACCCGGGTTACCTCGGGATCCTTAATCCTATCAAGGGAAAAGAAGGGTTTTTCGCATACTTCCCACTTCATTCCATCTTGGCTAAAGGCTATGCCAAGATTGCAGCCACGAAAGAGGGAACCGCTGACATAGTCAAAATCATTGCGGAAAATCATGATATACTTGTCCTGCCATTTGGCTACGCCGGCGTTAAAGGTCAGGTCTGACGGATAGGGGACGTCTTTGGAGGACAGGACAGGATTTTTTTCATAGCGTTTGACCGCAGAATTGCTGGTCAAAAGGGGTTTCATGGGTTCATACATTGTTTTTTTCTCCTTTTTGCTTTTCAAAATAAAAACTGCCGCACAAAGCGCTGTGTACAATGGGACGCAAGGATCAAAAGATCTTTGGCACGCACTGTATCTTAAACGTTTTGTGCGGCATTTCATACTGGGTGATAATCAGCCCTTGACTGCGCCGATCATGACCCCTTTGACAAAGTATCTTTGCAGGAAGGGATAGACGCATAAGATCGGCACGGTGGCGATAATAATAATCGCATACTTCAGTGTTTCGCTGACCGCCAGCTGGGAGCCTGCGTCCACGCCGCCGGTCATGGAGGCGGTGTCGTTGGACAGCAGGATTTGACGCAGTACCAGCTGAAGCGGGTACTTGTCAGGGCTGAGGATAAACAGCGAAGCGTTGAACCAGGAATTCCAGTGGAACACGCCGTAATACAGGATCATGACCGCCACGGTGGGCATAGCCAGCGGCAGGACAATGCGGAACAAAATGGTAAAGTGTCCCGCCCCGTCAATCCGGGCGGATTCTTCCAGGCTGGCAGGCACAGCGGCCAGGCCGGTCCGCATGATCATCAAGTTAAAGGTGTTGATGGCCACCGGAAGGATCAGCGACCAGAGGCTGTCCTGCAAATTGAAGTCCTGGGTCACGGTCAGGTACATGGGAATGATACCGCCGGAAAAATACATGGTAAAGATGATAAAAAAGGCAATGGGTCTTTGCCACAGCACGTTTTCCCGGGAGAGGAAATAGGCGGCGATGGAGGTCAGCAGAATGTTGACGCAGACGCCCACGATCACCACAAACAGGGTGTTTCCGTATCCGGAAAGCAGCAAAGGATGGGTAAATGCCTTTTCATAGGCAATGGTGTCAAAGCCCAGCGGACGGAACAGCAGTCCTCGATGGGCCAGAAATTCAATGGGAACGCTGAATGATGCAAAGATGATATAGATCATGGGATACAGCGTTACCACAACCAGTGCCAGCATGATAATAATATTGCAAATCTCAAAGATTCTGCGCTGGGGTGTTTTTTTGATTACCATATTGATTCCTCCGTTCTTACCACAAGCTGGTGTCGTTGACTCTGCGGCTGATGGTGTTGGAAATAATGATCAGTGCAAAGTTGATCACCGAGTTAAAAAGACCGACCGCTGTTGAAAAGCCATAGTCACTGTCCACGATACCTTTGCGGTACACATAGGAGGAAATGACGTCCGCTGTTTCGTATGTAATGGGGTCATAGAGCAAAATGATTTTTTCAAAGCCCACATTCATGATGGTGCCCAGTTTCAAAATAAACATGGTGACGATGGTGGGCATGATCCCGGGAAGGGTCACGCTGAAGGTCTGCCGCAGGCGGCCGGCCCCGTCAATGCTGGCGGCTTCATACAGCTGCTGGTCTACGCCGGCCAGCGCCGCCAGATAGATGATGGATCCCCAGCCAATTTCCTGCCAGATACCGCTGATGATATAGATGGGGACAAACATGCCGGGTTCCTGAAGCATGTTGACCTGCGGAAAGCCAAACATGCCCAGAATGGAGGTGATGACACCGCTGTCTGATACAAAGTCCTTGATCAGTCCGCATACAACGACCAGGGAGATAAAGTGCGGCATATAGGTAATGGTCTGTACGGTTTTGGCAAACTTTTTTTGTTCCAGCTCGTTGATGAGAAGCGCCAGAATGATCGGCGCCGGAAAACCAAATAGAATATTCAGTACGCTGATTTTGATGGTGTTACGGAAAACCCGGACAAAGTCTGAACTTTGGAAAAAGTCAGTGAAATTTTTCAGACCAACCCAGTCACTGCCCAGGATGCCCATAACCGGATCATAATCTTTAAAGGCAATGATGGCCCCGTACATTGGTTTATAGCAGAAGCAAAGATAGAATAAAAGGACAGGGATCATCAGCAGATACAGAGCCCAATTGCGGTGCCAGTCCTGCCGAATGGCCTTTTTTGTGTATTTTTTCGCTGCGTACATGAAAACGCCTCCTATTTTTCCATATATCTGTCATATGCGATCTGCTGGAGTTCGATCGCACGTTCGATGCCGCGGTTTTTCATTTCCGCATAGTAGGTATCCAAATCATCCAGAGAAGATTTGCCGGTGATGGTTTTATACATCACTTCTTCACGGTAGGAATCAATGTCGCTCATAATATCGTTATATTCCTTGTTCTCTTCCTGGGTCATGGGAGCGTTGGGCATCTTATAGTCCAAAGTGTCGGTGTCGGACCAAACCTCAACTGCCTTCAGCTGTTCCGGCATGGTATAAAACTGGGTCAGATAGTTTTTGTCCTGTACAAACGGGCCGTTATAGCAGGCACGGATATACTGTCCCATAGCCGGGCCGATGCCCATTCCGCCGTTTTTGCTGTCGTCGGTGATGATGTCGGTATAGGCAGGAATGCCGTCCTGCATGGTATAGGAAACGCCTTCCTGCCCAAAGTTATAGGTCATATGCCCTTCCTCGCTGTAGCCATAGTCAAGAAATCTGGCTGCCAGTTCGACATTTTTCGATTTGCCGGAGATGGCCGCACCATAGCTGCCGTTTGGCCAGTTCTTCTGTCCGAACTTGGGAGTTTCGCCCTTGTTGGCCGCCGGATATTTTACCGGAACAAAGCGGGCGTTGGGGTCCTGTGCCTGTGTGGCGGGGATCCACTGTCCAAAGTCGCCGCCTGCGCTTCCAAAAGCCGCTGCGGCCTCGCCGGTGGCAATGACAGAGGTCAGACGCTTGGTATCCGTATCGGTAAAGTTCGGGTCAAGCAAACCCTTGCTGTACCAGTCCGCCATCAGTGTCAGAAAATCCCGGTATTCTTCGGTATACGGTCCGAATTTGACCTCGCCGTTTTCAACATAGAAGGTGCCGGCAACGCCCATTGCACCCAGGAAGGGGGACATATCACCGAATTTGGTGGTATCCATCCGCAGGGTCAGCGGGGATTTGACGCCGTTTTCTTTAAATACGGTCAGCATGTGCTCCCAGTCCTCAATGGTTTCGGGCAGATCCAGATTGTATTTTTCCAGCAGATCCTGGCGCACCATGGGGCCCATATAGGTCTGCAGAATGTCGTCCCCGATCACAAACGGATAGACATAGCTCTTGCCGGTTTCGGTCTGAGAGGCTTTGGCATAGTCGGGATGCTCCTCATACAGCTTTTGCAGATTGGGGGAGATGCCGGCTTCCATCACCTTGTTCAAATCAATAATGGTTCCTTTTTCAATGGCGCTCTCCGGCCCGCCCGAATAGTTCTTCCAGTCATATTCAATGATGTCGGGCACATCCTTTGATGCCAGCATCAGGTTAAACTGTTCTTTTTCCTGGCCACTGGCCGGATGAACAAACTCCACATTGATGCCGGTTTTTTTGATCAGATCCTGTGCCAGCGGGGTATCGTTCAGACTCTGGGAAAGGGCGGATACATGGCCACTGAGGGCTACCCAGTATTTCAGGGTAACGTCGCTGTCTGTCTCAAGGGGATAGGAATCCGCCGTGGTTTTTGTAATGGTGGTGTTGGTGTTTGCCTGCTGACTGCCGCAGCCGGACAAAGCCAAAGTCAATGCCAACGCTGCAGTACATGCGCCTGCCAAATGTTTTTTGTTCATAATCATTCCTCCTGAAATTAAAATAAAAACGCACAGGGGGCGCAAAAGAAATGCCGGCGACTCGAAATGGTCACCGGACAGGAGCGCCGCTTCCTGTCAATCCATTTTCTGTTTCGCAGGGATCAGTCAAAAAAGCGTTAGGGGCACAAAAAGAAAATTCCCTTCCGATCTTCGGCTGATAAGTATATTTTATATAAATTTTTGAAAAAATCAATTTACTTTTGATAAAATCATGCTTCAATCATAAGAAAGATAAAAAAAGTATATCCAGAATAACAAAGGCATATCGCTTTTTTTTGCATTTTATGGCATAATATATAGAAGAAAACGATACCTATGAGGAAAGGGCGATGGGATGAAGCTTTTAAAACAGCGGCACTTAAAAAGAACGGCATCAAAAGATGCAAAGATGAGAAAAGTCCCTTGGAACGTCAGAAAGAAATGGATTCTTGGTTTTTATGTAGTTTTGCTTGTGGTTATTATTTTTTCGATAATCTTTTTTTCATTTGATATAAAAGAAGAAAATTTTGCGGCGGAGGTGCGGGAAAGCCAGAAAGGTTTGCTTGCGCAGATGTCGCAAAATATAGATCTGCGCCTTGAGTATATAGAAAAGATGATTACCGCGGCTGCGGATCGGCAGGAGACAGAACAGTATTTCAGCAATGCGGCGGCAGATGAAAACACCATACGGCAGTTGAGTGACACCATTGGCCTTTTGGCGGAGAGCGATAAAAATATCGATTCTGCGTATCTGTATTCCATCCAGAATAGAACGGTGGTGACCGAATCTGGCGTTTTCGGCATCGATACTTTTTATGATACCAAATGGATGGAGTCGGTAGACCAATTGCAAAAAAAGCGGGAAGTATGGACTTCGGCGAGGATGGTCACAAATCCCAGCCAGCCAACCAGCAGGGCAGAGGTGGTTTCTCTGGTGCGGACCTATCCCCTTATCACTACACCGGACAAGATACAGGGATATTTTGTGGTCAATATTAACACCATGCTGCTCAATCAGATCGTGCAGGAGGCGTTGACCGGGACGGAATCCAGTTTTATGATTATCAATTTGGACAATAAGGTGCTGTTTCGCAGCCAAAATTATTTTACCTATGACGAAGAGACCGTAATTCATTTGCTGGCAGAAAAAACGGGAAGCAGCACCTTTTTTACGGCGGAAGACGGACAGAATATGCTGATGCAGGATGTGACCCTTCCCTCTACCGATTGGAAACTGGTTTCCGTGATGCCGTATACGGATATGGTGGGGACGGTGCGGGCATTTCGAGGCTATAACATTTTTCTTGGAATTGCGGTCAGTTTGTTTATGATTCTGACCTTTTTGCTTTCCAGTAAATGGATGTACGCACCGGTGGATCGGTTTATGCACATTGTGGTAAAAAATGCAGAAAACGGCGATGACAAAAAAAGGCTGCGGGATTTTGACGAGCTTGGCCGGGTATTTTTGTACGCTATGGAACAGCAAAAGGATCTGCGAAAACAGATCAACGGCAGTATTCCGTTCATCAAATACCAGCTGGTAACGGAACTGATTTCCGGCAGGGCCACGGACTATAAAAAGTTTGAGACCCAGCTGAGCATGATCAAGGTGAATTTGTATCCGGAAAATTACATTGTTATGCTGATTGATTTGGATGATAAGGATATTCTGGATGTGAAATCCCATTGGGAGCCCTATGACGTGTATATGGCGGGGCTGTATAACAAAGCGGAGGAACTGGCCAACCAGGAGGGGCAGGGCTTTGCGGTCCAGCTTCCCAATCAGATGTGCTTTGTTTTACTGAGTTTTGAGACCGGCAATGTGCAGGGAAATACCCTGCGGGCGCTGGAGCTTGCCGAATATTTGAATAGTTTTATGCAGCGCTGTTATGGGATTACCATTACGGTGGCAGTGGGTGATCATTACCAGAATTTTCAGGATATTGTCAAGTCCTATAAAGAAGCGGACAGTTTGATGAAATATAAGCCCATTATGGGAAATAACTGTATCATTACGGTGGAGGATATCAAAAGTCATACCGAAGCAAATGTGCAGAAGGCGGATCCTGAGGTGGAAACTCTTTTGCGGGCCTTTGAATCCTTGAATCAGGAAAAAATACACGGCTTGCTTGACCAGGTATTTCAAACGATGAAGGCGGAAAAGTTCCCCTCTGATGCCATTGTGCAGGTGTGTATGCGGATTGTGCAGGGCTGTATGCTGATCTACAGCGGACAGGAAACCGAGCTGAGCAACAGCCACTACCAAAGCATTCATCTGTCACTCAACCAGCTGGACACGGTGGAAGAGATGGAGGACTTTGTCCAACAGCTTTTGGATGAGATGATCCAGGAGATGTCAGAAAAGAAGCAGGTGCACGGTTCAGAGGATCTGATTGATAAGATAGTGAAATATGTGGACCGCAATTATGCGGAATACAATATGTCGCTCAACCTGCTTGCTGATACTTTTGGTTTGAGTATTCCGTATTTGAGCAAGATCTTCAAGGCGTACACTCAAAAGACCTTTACCGATTATCTGATCGAGATTCGGATCAAAAAGGCGGCGGAACTTTTGGTCAGTACCAATAAAAAGGTCAACGAAATTTCTGAGATGGTTGGCTATCCCAATGCGTCCAGTTTTATCCGTATTTTCAAAAAATATTATTTTATGACCCCGATTGACTACAGAAACCGGCATAAATACGGCGGGGAAGGTTGATTTTTGACCGCACGGCTCTTGCCGTGCGGTATTTTTTTCATTGCCTGCTTTTCCTTTCCATTTATCTGCCGAAAAAAGGGAAAATACACAAATGTTAATTTTATATACTTTTTTTATTTTGTTTAACAGACAGAGACAACGTGAATAAAGGTGCATTGCGTTTTATAAAACAGGCCGATATAATTGTAAAAGTCAAAATGTCGCAGAAAGGAAGAAAGATAGAATGAAGATCGTTTTGCAGGAACTCAAAGAAAAATGGCGGCAGCCGTATCAGGCGGATAAAGGGCTGTCAGAAGCATCGTTAAGATACTGCATCGGAAAGATCAAAGAGAACATGGGGACCTTTGCCTATGCCTGCCCGTCGGAGACGGCACCGGAGGGAAGGTATCAGGTGGTGGATAACCGGGCGTGGACAACCGGGTTTTGGCCGGGCATGCTTTGGGCGGCTTATGGGACGGCCAGGGACGCTGTGTTTTACCATGCCGGCAAACTGCAGACCGATCTGTTTCGGGAACGTCTGGAGAAGGATTATGTATTGCAGCATCACGACATCGGTTTTTTGTATATCCTGTCCTGCGTGGCGGACTATAAGATGACCGGCAGTGAAGAGGCACGGCAGCTGGGTATCCGGGCGGCGTACCGGCTGATGAAAATGTACCGCAAGGTGCCGGGCATTTTTCAAAGAGGCGGCAATCTGGAGGACTTAACCGACCGGTTCACCGGCGTTTTTATTGTGGACTGCATGCTCAATATACCGCTGCTGTTTTGGGCGGCAGAGCAGACCGGGGACAAAACGCTGTTTGATGCGGCATACTGCCACGCCAAAAATACCGTAAACTCGATCATCCGCCCAAACGGCGCAGTGGTGCATACCGGGGTGGCGGATGTGATCCATGGGACCATTGTCCCAGACCCCTTCCAGTCTCAGGGCAAAGGCGGCGAGGACGGCGTTTGGAGCCGGGGACAGGCCTGGGCGGTGTATGGATTCCCCCTGGCTTACAGCTATACCAAGGATCCTGCTTTTCTGGATGCGGCCAAGGCGGTGAGCAATTACTTTTTGAATCATTTGTGCTCGGATGACGTGCCCAACTGGGATTTTTATTATACCGAAGATGATGCGCAGCGGGATACCTCCGCTGCCGCCATTGCGGTATGCGGGCTTTTGGAGCTGGCAAAACAACTACCCATCACCGACCCGGATAAGGAGATCTACCAAAGGGCAGCTTTCAAAATTTTAGATTCCCTGTCCGCAAACTACCGAACCAAAGAAGGGCAGGATAACATGGGTCTGCTGGAGGCGGGCGTTTATCAGGCGTCCAAGGGCTGGAATCAGCCCACCATCTGGGGCGATTATTTTTACATAGAGGCGCTTTGGCGGCTGCACGGCAATTACTGCCGGTTCTGGTAAAAGACGGCGTTTTAAAAATAAAGATGCAGGAGGCGGTTTGGTGGTTTCGCAAAGAAAAAGAATATGGGCGGCGATCTTGGCGGCAGTGGTTTTTCTGGGTATTTTTCCGGCGGCAAGACCTGCTGCGGCTGCGGATGAACTGGATACCCTCCGCCAATGCTGGCTGGAGCGGCTGACAGGCGGTGATTATGAAGAAAGCGGGGATGCCATAACCGCTAAGGTGGCGGATATTGAAAAGGACGGCAAACAGATTGCCGACAGTCTGCTGACCGAAAATCTTTCCCAAAACAGCGACAGGCTGTGGAACGGAACGGATTTAAGTATGGGAGACGCATATGACGAATACACCCGCATTGCCCGGGGAACCTCCAAGACGCTGGAGCAGATCGAGAAAATGGCCATGGCGTATCGGGTCAAGGGCAGTGCTTTGCAGGGGGATCCGGAGCTGAAGCAAAAAATCCTGGATTCCCTTGCCTTTATGTGGAAATACAAATACAACAAGGACATTCCCCGCACCAACCGGAACCTGAGTCCCGCCAATCCCAGCGAAAACTGGTATGAATGGGAAATTCGTGCGCCCAAAACTCTGGTGAACACCCTGACCTTGATGTACGATGAAGTGCCGGAAGAAATGCGGCACGGGCTGATCGAGGCGCTCAAAAAACAGGTGCCGGAGATCGGATCTGCGGCAACCGGGGCGAACAGGCTGAACAACTGCGCCGCCTATATCATTGCGGGCATATTGGACAAAGACACCGCATTGGTGGAAGCAGGGGTCAAGGCCATGGATACAGAGCTTACATACTCTGTCTCTGATGACGGTTTTTATGAAGACGGGTCGTTTATCCAGCATCATCAATATCCGTATAACGGCGGTTACGGAACCTCAGCCCTTGCCAGCGTTGCCGATATTGGTTTGCTGGTGGGCAACAGTTCTTTTGCCAGCGGCAATCCAAACTGGAGCCATATTTATGACTGGGTGTACCAATCCTTCGAGCCGCTGCAGTACGAAGGAAGAATGATGGACGGCGTGCGGGGCAGGGACATTACCGGCAGAAGCAATACCGGCTATGGGCTTTTGGAAAGCCTGGTAATTCTTGTGCAGTTTGCGCCGGCAGAGGATGCGGCAAATTATAAGGCCATGGTCAAAAGAATGTGCGAGAACAATACGGTGGTGAAACCCTATGACAGCATGAGCTCTGTCTATACCGTCAACTGCCTGTATGAAATTTTAAATGATGATTCGGTACAGTGGAGAGAGACGCCCAATCTGTATCAAAATTTTGGCGCCATGGACCGAGGAGTGGTCTATCGGGACGGATACGCCTTTGGCGTAAGTATGTTTTCTGACCGGATCCGCAACTATGAAAGCATTAACGGGGCAAACCTGCAGGGCTGGCATACGGCGGACGGGGCGACCTATCTTTATAATGATGACTTAGAGGCGTATAACGACGCCTATTGGCCAACGGTGGACCGATACCGGCTGGCAGGGACCACGGTGGTCAAAAATACTCAGGCAGACAGCGCCCTTTTTGGCGCACCCTATGCCGGCGGCGTAGAATTTGACGGCATGTACGGCGTCAATGCCATGCAGTACCAGTCCGATTCCGGTGCGGCCTATGACCTGCGGGCCAAAAAGGCCTATTTTATGTTTGATGATGAGATACTCTGTCTGGGTGCGGATATTTCTTCGGAAAAAGGCGGCGAGACAGAAACCATTGTAGAAAACCGCAAGGTGGATTCCCTTGCCAAAACCCTGACCGTTGACGGACAGACGGCAGGCCAGAGCGCCGGCTGGAGCCAGACCTATAACGATCCATCCTGGGCGCATTTGCAGGGAAACAGTGCCGATACGGCGGTGACCCACAGCACAGATATTGGGTATTATTTTCCTCAGGGCGGAACGCTGACCGCCAGGAAGGAAACCAGGACGGATTCCTGGAAGACCATTCAGTCCGGCAATGGGGATATTAAGGAAACAAGGCATTATGCCTCTCTGGCTTTCGAGCACGGCGCCCAGCCGGACGGCGCAGGGTATGCCTATGCCATTCTGCCCGGAAAGACTGCGGCAGAAACAGCGGCCTATGCCCAGGATCCGGATTTTGAAATTCTGGAAAACAGCGCATATCAGCAGACCGTGCGGGATAAGGAAAGCGGCATTCTTGCGTCTGTCATATGGAGCGGCGACCAGCAGATAGACAATTTGACCTGCCATGACCCCTCCATGGTCATGATGCAGGAGGAGGGATTGCTTCTGCGGCTGTCCGTCAGCGACCCGGCGCAGACCGGCGGTGTTATCCGTTTCACACTGGACAGCGTGTTTGCGGGGGTATTGCAGGCGGATCCCGGTGTCTGCGTCATGCAGGAAGGCGGCAAAACAACCATTGCGGTGGACACCGCAGAAGCTTTGGGGAAAACCTTTCACCTTGTGCTGAGCAGGGAGGCGGCGCAAAACCCGCCCGATCCGCCAAAGGGACTGTCCGCCCAGGCATTATCGCCCACTGCGGTACAGGTGCGCTGGGACAGAGAAAGTGATGCGGAAAAATATTATCTTGTCTATTCCACCCAGGAGGACGGGGCCTATCTCCCGGTGCCCGGCTTTGACGGAGCGGACAATACGTATATGCACCGCTCTTTAACGCCGGAGCAGACGTATTATTATAAGGTAGCGGCGGGAACGGAAAACGGCGTCGGGACATACAGCCAGGCAATAGCCGTTACCCTCCCTGCACCGCCGGAAGCAAAGGCCGTGGCGGAGATCGCGGATAATTTTGAAAGTTATCTCCCCGGCCCGCTGATGTATCAGAACGACTGGCAGGTCACCACCGACCCGCCGGAGGATTGCTTTGCGGATGTGGTGGAGGACGAAAACGGCCGCCGGTTTTATTTGACGGTGGATAAGAAAAAAGCGGATACCGTGCCCTGTGCGGAGGTCAGCAAAAAGCTGATTCCGCTTCAGGATGTGGTGATTGCGGAAGGGGACTTTCAGATTCCCGATACCGGCTGGAAAAATCTGATTGTGCTGAAAGCCGGAAGCACCGTTGCTGTGCAGGTGTACGCAAACAGCAGCAAGCTTTGGACCTATAACGGTCCGGTCTGGAACCACAAGGGCGCCTTTGATGATTTTGTGTTTGATCCGGACAAAATCTACCATATCAAAGTGGAATATCACATCAAGGAAAATTATTTTAAGGTGTATGCAGACGGTGTTTTGCTGACCTTTCGCCGGGCTACCATTGCTGGCGAGCAGGGAGAGGAGATCGTGCTGAACGAGATCCCTGCCCGAACCAGGGTTTCCTATATCGACAACTATAGCTGTGGCATCGGAGAGCAAATCGGCGGATTTTATATGGACAATCTGATTGTCACGGCCAATACCATAGAGATTATGGACGAGGAAGGCAGGCCGGTGGAAATCGGCAGTTTGCAGCCGGGACAGACCTTCCGGGTCAGCGTGATATATCATAACCGCACGACAGAGGATCAGACGGTCATGGCACTGGGGGCGCTGACAGAAGAGGATATGTTGCTTTCGGCACAGACCGGGGAAGAAACAACCGTTTTACCAGGCACCAGTCAAACATTTCTGCTGGAACTAACCGTCCCAGCGCAATGTGCGTTAGAAAATGCCCGGTTTCAGGTGCTGTTTTGGTCGGGCGGCAGGGACATCAGACCGATTTCGGCGCCGCTTTGGGTAAGATAGGAAAATCGGAAAGTTTTTCATAAATAAACAGATTTTTAGAAGAATTGACTTTTGTTAAGGTGATTGACTTTTGTTAAACTGATGAGCCGTTGCAAACAACATTAACAAAGGTGCATTGCACTTAGCGTATTTGCGGTTTACAATAGGATCAGCGATGAATGCTAAAAAAACCGAGGCAAGAAAGGCAGAGAAAACATGAAAAGAAATGTTTTAAAAAGGATTGCCCTGGCTGCGGCGGCAGTGATGCTGTTTGCTGGTGTGCCGGCATCGGCAGGGCGGACAGCGGCCGCGGCAGAAGCTGAGCAAACGGTTCTCACCGATACTTTTGACGAGACGCGTTTTGGACAGAGCGCCGAGCAGCTGAAAGCAAACATGGATGCCGATCTAACTACTGCGGTGCCGGCCATGGCGGAGATTACCGGGACAGACGGCGGCGTGCTGGATTACATGCTGACCGTCTCAAACCAAAGCAGTGATCCGTCGTATGCCATTGTCTATCAAACGGAAGGAAAGATGATGGATTTGCAAGTAAAGGGATTTACTAAAACGCAAAACAGCACCAAGAATACCTATGAAAATCCCTCCTTACTTAACTACGCAAGCTCCAATACAACCTTGGAACTTTCATCAGACGGTCAGCAGTGGAAAACGCTGTCTGACACAGATTATATTTTTCAAACCAGCGGATATGTGGACGATGCCCACGCAAAAGCCAATGACGGAAAAGATACGGTGATCCGCTATACCATTACACTGAGCGACGGTTTGAAAGAAAAGCTGGTAAGTGATGTCGAATTTTCCAATATGCACTATTTTAGGATTGCAGTGGGAAAGGGAAAGTCGTGGAGAAACGCCTTTGCGGAGATTCGGATTACCAGTGAAGAAAAAGGGGAGTTGACCGAAGGCGAAAAGCTGAACGAAGAACTGGTTTTTTCTGCCTTTACGGATGAGCCGGTTTATGCGGTCACCCAAAACCTGCATTTGCCCGTGGCAGCAGAAACAAATGGAAAGCCGATCCGCTGGGAAACCAGCGATCCGTCGGTTATTTCCGAGACGGGCGAGGTCACTCGGGGCAGTGTGGATCAAGCGGTGACGCTGACTGCTTATGTGGAGTATGACGACGGCTATGACGGCAGTGCCACTTTTCAAAAGTCGTTTGCAGTTACCGTTCTGCGTCAGGGCATCACCGGGATATTGATTGATCCGTGTGAGAACTTTGATATGATGGCAGAGCACAGCCAATATCTCACTACCACCACCATGAATGATGCGGGAAAAGAAAACGTAGTGTTGGTAAGCGATGACAACCATCTGGACGGATCCCAGTATCTGCTGTACGAAGTAAAGGGGCAGGCGGTGTCGCTCTCCTTTGACACAGTGGAACATACCGCCAGAGGCGGCGAGAAGAGACCAAGAATTGAAATTTCTGTGGATGGCAATGTGTATACGGAGTTTACGAGGTTTTCCCGAGAGGAATTTGAATACGATGGAATTAAAGATCCAAACTGGAAACATGCGGTGTACACTTCAGAGACCCTCCCGCCGGATATTAAGTATGTCAAAATCTATTTTGGTCAGCAAGTAGACAATGGAAAGTACTGGGCCTTTGGCTTTGATGAGATTCGGATCGCCTATGACAGCACAGCCTATACATATGCGTGGCCGGAGGACGCGTCGGTGCAGGCAAAAAGTACGGCGGATGCCATAGAGCTGACCTGGCCGGCGGTTTCCGGTGATAACCAGGTAGAATATGAGATCTATCAGAACAACGAAAAAATCGCACAGCAGGCGGAAACGTCCTATCGTGCGGAGAACTTAGAGGCAGGAGGCCGGTATGTTTTTGCGGTCCGCGCGGTTGGAACGCAGAATTCGGAAGCGGTCTCCAAACTGCTGACAGCAGACGAGATGATTCTGCCCCGGTCGGTTTCACAGCGGGGCGAAAAGTTAGCGGTTTCTTTGACCGAAGCGCAAAGACAGACGGTTTCGGGCCTTCAGGATAACGATTCGGTCAGCCTTTCGGGGGAAGTGGTCATCAGCCCGGACGCCGTGTTCTTAGAAGACGGTTTTGTAAGTGCAGGGTTTGAAGATACCTATGTAAAATGGACGGCATATAAAACGGAGTATTACAAAAACGGGGTCCTTGTCATGTCGGCGGCCCGTAACAGCGCGCTTAGCAATATGAGTCGTCTGTTTGTCACAGAGGATCATCGCGTTACAGGCGAGCAGGCGCAAATTGAATTAAAGATACAAGGCTTGACAGCGGGGACCGTTTCCTGGGGAACCTTGGAGGTATATCGGGTGCCAAGAGCTGGAACCTGGCTGGCCCAGGAGGCAGAGCAAACCATTACAGACAGTTTTACGGCGGCACTGGACGAATCAGCGCCAGCCCCCACATTGTCAAAGAATTTTACCTTTGAGATGGATGTCAAGGTAAACAGCGAAAATAGCGGAGATTTGAATGTGAATCTCTATTCCCAGCTGAGCGGTGTACGTCTTGCAACCTTTAATTTAAGCCATAACAATAACATGCAGTTTCGGTATGACAGGGCATACGACCAGGAAGGGGATAAGAACAAAAGCAGTCACAATTATGTTTTTCTGCCCAAACTGAAGCTAAATACCTGGCAGAACATCAAGCTGTATGTGGATTTTGAACTGCTCCAATGTGAATTGTATATTGACGGCGTACTCGCCGCTGACGATATTATCTTTACAAACGAAGGGGCGCCGGATTTTCAGTCTTTGTCCATCACAGCGGCAAGTACAACTGCCCCGGACATCAGCGTTCGGAATATGAAGGTAACAGAGGGCTATCACGGTTTGTACCTAAAACCCATGACGGCTGTGGACAGTGCCGGAAAAGCGGTCAGCAAGCTGACCCCCAATCAGAGCGTTACCCTGCGCCTGCAGGCGCTGAATGCGGGAGAGAAAGCGGAAACACTGGATCTGCTGGTCACCCAAAGCCAAGACGGTATCAACAGTGCGGTGTCGACACAGACGGTACAGCTTGCAAACGACAGTGCATGGCAGAATTTTGACATAGAGGTCACGCCGGCCTCATCAGATACCAATTTAGAAATGTTTGCCTGGACAGGTGCAGGGGAGATGGTTCCGCTTCTGAAAAAGGGCGGTTATATTGGTGATCCGGACGATACCCGCACCGAGCGGAATATCTTCCTGATTGGCGATTCCACCGTCAACTATACCGGTCAGCCGGCTTTGGTCGGCTGGGGAGAGATCATGGCGGACTATCTCAAAGATAACACAACGCTATATAATTATGGAAGAGATGGGATCAGTTCCAAGACCTATATCCAAACGGGAAGACTGAATGCGATTGCTGATGAGATTCAAGAAGGCGATTTCCTCTTTTATCAGCTGGGGCACAATGATCGGCTGAGCAGCAGCAAGGGAACCACCATGGAAGAATATAAGGACAATATGCGCAGTGCGGTGGCTTTTGCCCGCAGCAAGGGTGCGAATATGATTTTTGTCACTCCGGTTTGTGAGCTGGGCGCTGCGGAAGAGATGGCCGGCACGGCTGTGATTGACGAGTCCAGCCTTGCGGCAACGTTGACCGGGAACAACCTGGCACTTTATCAGCGCTCCAGAGCTATGATTGAGATTGCGCAGGAGCAGGATGTGCCGTATATTGACTTGTATATGACTTCAGTACAGAAGTTTGCAGATCTGGTAGAGGCCCAGGGATCCGATGCAGTCTTTGCCGGCTATTTTGAGCGGGACAAAACGCATTTCAGTGACAGCGGCGCACGGCTTTTGGTGCGGTTTATCTATGATTTGCTGGAAGAGAAGAAAATCGAGCCGTATTCCTATTTTAAAGCCGGTGCGTTGGTTGAGGATCCAACGCTGTAAAGAACTGAAAAAGAGAAACAAAAAAACCAGATGCCCGAACAGGGCGGAAAACAACGAAAAGTTTAAAGCCTTATAGCTTTTCAAAATATAATATATCAATATAAGGAAGGTAGGGAAAACGTGATGAAAGGAATTTTTTCACGAACAGTATCATTGGCAGTGGCAGTCATAATGGTTCTTTCACTGATGTCCGGAGTGACATTTACTGTCGGTGCTGCAGAAGGAACACTTTTGCTGACCGATGATTTTGGGGCAGAACGCACAGAAGCGATCACCGCAAAAATGGATTCTTCACTTTTAGAGAGCGCGGAGAAATTGACACTGCATGATCTTGTGTCAAAAGACTTGATCAATACACCGGATAAGGTGTTGTGCCAGGTTCTGGCAGGGACCAATACGGCGGATGAGAACATCAGCTTTGGATATAAGCTGGATCAGGCGATCAGCGACATCAGGATACTGATGACCGGGCAGATGGGGACAAACGGTACCACCTTTGGTAACAGTGTGACGGCGGTGCAGTTCTCGGCAGACGGCCAGACCTGGACCAATGACCTTAAAGTGGGAAGCGGACTGTACCTTTCCACCGATGAGGCGACCATGTTTATGGACCCGAACTATGACGCTTTGGCGCTGAAAGAGGCCGGACTGGGCAAAGATACTTATACCCATCAGAAATCTGAGGCCTGGGTGGAGTATACCCTGTCTTTGAGCGATGATGGAAAAGCGGCGATAGCGGCGCTGGACGGCGACGCCAAATACGTGCGGGTGAAGTTTATCAAGGGCGGCAAACTGTGGAAGGGCGCCATCCGCAAGATCGATATTTACGGAGCGGCACAGACAGAACCAGAGCAGCCGGAGGACAGTTCCCTTTTGATCCAGGATACCTTCACAGAAGACCGGACCGAAGCGGTGGATGCCAAAGTATATGCGCCCTTTACGGTGGGCGGTCCGCTGAAAATGTGGGATGTGGTCTCGGCAGGATCGGAGACCAAGCCGTCTTATGTGATTGGAAAAGCAATGAGAGGTTCGCAGGATGCTTACAGCGGTTCCTTTGCCTTTGGGTATGAGACAGCAGCGGATATTAAAGACTTTGAGATTACGGCATGGTGTGGCATGAACTCCAACGCGACAACGGACAATTTCAATGGATCGTTCATCCTCAGCACCGATGCAAGCGGTTCCAATACGGTGACGCTGACCAAGGGGACAGACTTTACCACCACCATTGTCAAGGAGTTTGACGACTTTAAAGGCGACGGAGCCATGCTGGAGGTAGAGATCGCCTTGACAGATACCGGCAAAGAAAAGCTGGCATCCCAGGATGGGTTAAGATACTGGAAATATGAAACCAATCGGGCAAGAACCTGGGCCGGTATTTTCCGTGAAGTGAGAATTTATAATGCGGCACAGACTGAGCCCGAACCGGAGCCGGAGCCGTCTTATGACTGGGAGAGCGGTGCGGCAATCAGCATTTCTGACATCAGCCAGGCCGGGGCGTCCCTGAGCTGGCCGGCCATCAATGGGGCAAGCTACAAGGTGACCCGCACCGGCGGAAGCGGCGAAGATGTGCAGAACGTTTCCGACCCGGCCATTGTCTACAGTGACCTGACAGCCAATACGGCATACAGTGTTTCTATTGACGCAGTGGTAGACGGTGAGATCAAATCCACCGCACCGCTGACCGGAAGCTTCCAGACGCTGGAGGAAACGGCGCAGCCGGAACCGGAAGAGCCTGCCGCTGGAATTTTGCTGACCGATTCCTTTGCAGAAGACCGGGCGGATATTACGGATCAAATGGATGCCGAATTAATTGCAAACCGGGATAAATTTGCGCAGATGGAGATGAAATCCAAGATTCCCGCTACGGCGGATCTTGTTTTAGGAAAGGTGCTTGCTGGCTCCAACCAAAATACCACCGCGAATTACAGCATTGGATATACAGTAGACGGGATTGTTTCGGATCTTAAGATTTCCATGTGGGGACAAATGGGGAATAAGGGTACCTCTTTAAATAATCCCAAACTGAATGTGGAAGTATCAGAAAACAAGACCGATTGGCAGAAGTTTGAAGTGGGCAGTGGCTTAACCGTAACAAAAGGTGAACTTTTGGAGCCGGACTATGACGCAACCAAGGTTGATCCGAGTAAGTATACGCACCCTGACGCAGACGCCTGGGTAGAATATACGGTTACGCTTAACGATGACAGCAAGACGGTTTTGCAGGAAAAGAAGATCAAATACATCCGGATCAATATCGTTGGCGGCGGAAAATTCTGGCAGGGAGCCATTCGTCAGATTGACATTTACGGCGCAGAGGAGACCGAAGTATTTGAACATACCAGCTTTGCAGTAGATGATACAACCATTTGGAAAACCTATATGGATCAGAACTTATCTAAAAATCTGGATTTGGTAAAGGGAGCCACGTTGGGAGACAACAGTTCCTTCCTATATAGATCCAGCAATGATTTATCTCCTGTAGAATTTGTTTATTCGACTGCATCGATTAGTGGTATTGCCAATAAAAACTATCAGGCGTTTTATGATTACCTGGTACGTATTGCCATTAATGGCGGCAATATAAATGAAGTAAAACTGGCTTATTCCACAAACGGAAGTAATTTTGTTGATTTGAC
Source organism: Ructibacterium gallinarum (assembly GCF_014982785.1). Classification (GTDB taxonomy): domain Bacteria; phylum Bacillota; class Clostridia; order Monoglobales; family Monoglobaceae; genus Ructibacterium; species Ructibacterium gallinarum. The sequence continues at coordinate 61,824 of NZ_JADCKB010000010.1, read as the reverse complement.
AGCAGATCAGGACTATGTGATTACAGAAGCAGATCTACAGCCCACAGGCGCAGACGGCTATGTGATGTATGAACTGAAAGCAAGCAATTCTCTGCCGGATAATGCAGCATATTTTAAGATTACCATTCCACAAATTGGGAAAAAATGGTATGTCAGTTATGCCGGCGCGATCTTTAACATGATTGCGGAAGAAACAGAAAGTCCATCTTATGCGTGGGATGCAGATGCCAGCATTACGGTATCTGATGTGACCAAAACAGAGGCAACCTTAAGCTGGCCGGTGATCGATGAATCGGCAGAGGGCATTACGTATCGTGTGATCCGTACCGGCGGCAGCGGCAAAAACGAGCAGACTGTGGATACCACTTCTATTACTTATAGTGATTTGCTGCAGGGGACCTCATATGATGTGTCCATCGAGGCTGTTTTGGACGGTTCTGTGGTTTCTTCAGCGCCGCTGACCACCAGTTTCAAAACAGAAGCACCGGATGCCGGTACCGCTTTTTCCAGCGTATTCACGTTTGACAACGCAGACAACCTGCTGGGAGGTACCATAGAATATGGCTGGGGCGATGCAATCAAAGAAGTCCCGGAAGAACGTCCGGATTGGGCAGGCCGGCCGCAGTATGCTGGCTTGGGTGCGCCTACCGATGGTGACAATGCTTTCTTTGAACAGCATACTTTAAATATTGGTACAGCAGACGAGCCGGAAATGGTCAATGGTATGGGTCGGGTGAATGAAACCGCAAAAAACAAAGACGGTTATATTATCTATGATGTAGAAGGCATGACCTCTTTCTCGGTTGAGTTTATCATGGGGAATTACAACGGTGTAACCCCCGGTGATCCTATTTTCTATATTTCTGATAACGAGGATTATACTAGCTGGACTGCTTATGAAAAGCTCAACGGCGTGGCATCTCAAAAAGATGTGCCGGAGGATAGAGACACCTATGGTATTTATACCTATATCTCCAATAACATACCGGAAGGGACCAAATATCTTCGGATTCAGTTCCCACGGCCAACCGATGCCAAAGCGTACGATCAGGTCAACATCAAGAAAGTAAAGATGAACTTTAATGCAGAGGTGTATGGATTAGGAAATATTCAAGCCACCTCGGTGGGCAGAAATGATGTTTCCATCCAGTGGACACCGGTGACCGGAGCGGATGCGGAAAACATTACGTATTATTTACTGCAGGATTACAGCGTGGTAGACGTGATCAAAGGCAATGAAAAAACGACGTATTCGGCAACAGGTTTGGACCGTGGCGTGGAATACCGATATTCTTTGGTTGCGGTCAATCTTCAGGATGATGCAAATGCCGACCTGACTGCAAACTATGTAGAGCTTCCGATCGTCACATCCGCAGAGCCCGGACAGATGGTAGATCAGTATAAGTTCCCGGACAATCTGCTTTCGAAGATGGATCTGACCGTGATGGAAGAGGAAGCCGGCGGCCGGAGCAATGCGTTTACTTATGATTCGGCTTCAGCACATACCTTGATGCGGTCGGATCAGGAGCAAGCAGGTGTGGTTGTTTACCATCAGCCGAACATGATCTCCTTTGATGTCACCCTTTATCTGTGGACAGGAAATTATTATCCGGAAAGCAATACAGGGGATCAAAACCAAAAACCGCTGACGCCGGAATTTTATGTGGCGGGTGCGGATAAGGTATTCAGCAGGATCACCACCTCCCCGGCGGAGATCACCATACCGGGCAGATATCAGAATAATGACCAGACGCTGAGTTCAGCGGGCGCTTTGCCAGAGGGAACAGAATATTTGAAGATTGTATTTGGCAACTCTCGTGTGGACTGTACCAAGCTGCGGCAGGTGCGGATTAATTATGAATTTGATTATGCCTATGACTGGGCAGGGGAAGCAACTGAACTGACCATGACAGAGCATACCGACACAACGGCGGCGTTTACATGGCCTGAACTGATCGATCCCCCTGCAAATTATGAGTGGGTGATTACCAGAAACGGGGCAGAAGTGGCACGGCTGTCCTCTGATACAGAGCACAGCTATCGGTTTGACGATTTGACGCCGGGCAGCACCTATTCCTTTGGGGTACAGGCGGTCAATAAGGATGATGATGACCTTCGTTCTTCGGTACTGGAGAAAGAACTTCAGGCGTATGCAAGAGAAGATATCTGGGGCGGTAATACGGTTTCCTTTAAAGATTATACGGACACTTCTGTCACCATGGTATTGCCGGCAGTACCCAATGCAACGGTGCAAAAATATATTATCCGTGATGCACAGGGCGTAGTGGTCAGTGAAATTACAGAGGGCAATGAATATACCATCACGGGTCTTGCTACGGGCAGTGAGATCAATTATACCGTACAGGCAGTGGTAGATCAGTCCGGGACAACACGGTACACTTCTTTCCTGCTTGCCAGAACGGTAATCGATGCAACTTTGGAGCCCTGGCCGGTGGAGGCATCAATCAGTCTTACCGATTTGAGCGAAAGCGGTGTAACGATACACTGGCCTGCTTTTGAAAATATGGCAGGACGCAAATACAGCATTTCTGTCAACGGGACGGACAAAGGGACGACAGAAGAAACCACGTTTCCTTTAACGGGCCTGACGCCGGCGACAACCTATGATCTGGTTATAACCGTGGTAGACGGCGCCGGAGCGGTGGTTTCCCATGATTTGGCCGTGCAGTTCAGCACTTTACGGGTTGCCACCTTCTATACAGATTTCCGGGGCAGTGATCTGACCTATGCCGATACAGAAGATTGGGAAAAGAGTACCTTCTATTGGTCTGCGGCAGAGGTGCCGAATGTAGTACACTTAAATAAGGTTAACTTCACACTGAAATACACCAAAGACGATGCCACCAAGGGTACGGACCCGCTGGGGCCTGTATGGGGCGGTTTCAGCCGGTCGGACAACACCAACGCAGGCGATGCCTATATCGCATTTGATATGGGAGAGGCGCTTTCTGAAATTGTGGTGCGGACCCAGATGAATGATACCGATAAAAGTGCCACAGAAATCAACCGGCCAAAAATTGAATACGCGCTGGATGACGGCAAAGCCCAGTCGTCCCAGGGAAGCTTCAGCCCGAATATGTATACCTGGACAGAAGTAGACTACAATAATTCCTCCATGGAGATTGTTGGAACGACAGGGGAATACAACGGTACCAAGAGAAATACGGACAACAATTTGATTGAAACCACGGTGACCCATTTGCCGGCGGGAGCCAGATACTTCAAGATCTATGTTCCCAATGTTGCAAATACCGATAAAAAATCCTGGCGGCAGTGGATTGTCGGCGTTGGCGGCAAGCTCTATGATGAGGTAGAGGCCACCCTCAGGGATTATGATTTCAGCAAGGCGCTGACCGGCGGCGATACCATAGACAGCGTTTCCCATGACGTACAGCTGCCGTCCGAAATCGGCGGTTATCGTGTGGACTGGATCAGCAACAACGAAACCCTGATTGGTACAGATGGCAAGCACCATACAGAGAATATCACCAATGGTTATTACGGCGGAGAGGTCACCTTTACAGCGTCCATTTATCGCAACCCAGAGGATACCGCTCCGGTAGCCACCCAGGATTATACGGTGAAGGTGTACAAGAACACAGACGGCTGGACGGGCGATGACTTTATCAGCTATGACCTGACACAGTTTACGGATCCCAATGTATTCACTGCACCTCAGCCGGCAAACGCTTTGGCTGTTGATGTAGAAACACCGTTGCCGACCGGCGTGGAAAATGGAAGTAGTTTCAGCTGGTCCATCAAAGAAGCAACGGAGAATGCAAAAATTGAGGATGGAAAACTTCTGATTACGCAGAAATTCGGTGAGGATGTTCCGCTGACTCTGGTATTGACAGCGTCAAAAGACGGAGCGGTACAAAACCGGGAATATCCCATCAATGTCATTGCCAGCTACGGCACGCCGATTTCCGATGGAAAGATTGCGGTTTCTTCCGGAAGCGGCAAGGATAACGTCAAAAAGCCGGGCTTTGGAACCTATTGGACCAGTGCGGCCGATGACGAAAAGCCTTATATCCAGTATCAGCTGGATGGCGTCTATCCATTCATGACAGTGGTATTGGGAGAAGTAGGCGATAATGTAGCTTCTTATCAACTGATGATTTCTGAAGATGGGGAAAAGTGGACAACAATTTACAGCGGCGGAACATTGGGGAACGCAAAACAGGTTCCCGTAATGCTGGCGCAGCAGAAGCCCACGTATTTCCGTGCAGAGTTTACGCCAAAGGCGGATAGCGCTATCAAAATCGGCGAGTTTTTACTCTTTGCAGAAGCGCTGAGTGATGAGCAAGTCTTTGAATCAACCTTTAACCTGATTGACCTGCCAAAGACCACTACCAAAGATCTGGTTCTTCCCACAGAGGGAATCAACGGTGCGGTGATCAGCTGGGCGTCCAGTGATCCCAAGGTGATTTCAGAAACCGGAAAGGTTACCCGTGGTGAGGGAAACGAAACAGTCACTTTGACGGCAACGGTTACCTATAACGGACAGTCAAGGTCAGAGGAAAAACCGGTAACAGTACTTGGATTTGGCAGCAGCGGCGGCAGTAGCGGCGGCGGTGGCGGTACACCTTCCTACGGCGGCGGCAGCAGCGGCGGCGGTAGCGGCAGCGGCAGTGGTTTGCCATATATTCCAAGTGCGGATCAAGGCACCATACAGCCTGACCAGAACCCGGATATGCAGACCGGGCTGTACCGGGATATCACATCCAGTCACTGGGCTTATGCGTATGTCAAAGACCTGACCGACAAACAGATTGTAAACGGTGCCGGTGACGGCAACTTCTATCCGGAAAACAGCGTGACAAGGGAAGAATTCCTCAAGATGCTGCTTCTGGCAATGGATGTGGAAACAACCGGTACAGATACAGCGTTTGCGGATGTGGACAGCAGTCAGTGGTATGCACCCTATGTGGCCACTGCATATGAGATGGGCATCGTAAAAGGTGTGGATGAAACCACCTTTGGAATTGGCCAGCCCATTTCCAGACAGGATATGGCGGTTATGGCAGACAGAATGCTTGCGGCAGAGGGAATTACCGGCGAAGATGCGGCGCTGAATTATACCGATGCGTCTGAGATTGCCGATTATGCGGCAGAGTCGGTTTCTGCACTGACCGGATTGAGCATTATGAATGGAAATGAAAACAATCAGTTCCTGCCGGAGGCAAATGCCACCCGTGCAGAGGCTGCAAAGATTGTTTCTGTGATTGCTGATATGGCAGAGTAGGCAGAGGAGGAGAAAAATTTATGTACAATAAATTACCAAAAAAAGGAATTGCACTGATTGCAGCCATATGCTGCTTGACGGTATTTCTTTCAGCCGGATTTGTCTCGGCTTTCGCGGCGGAAACTTTGAGCGATGAAATGATTCTTGATCTAAAAGCATTTGAGATTTTGCAGGGAGACGAGAATGGTGCGTTAAATTTGGAACAGCCTGTCACACGGGCAGAACTGAGCAAAGTTGTTGCGGTCGTTATGCAGCTTGACGGCATCAGCTATCCGGAAGATTATGGTATTATCTATGAGGATGTACCGTCGGATCACTGGGCTTTTCCGTATATTGTGATTTTGAGCGGGCTTGGCCTGCTCAACGGTAACCCGGACGGATATTTTTATCCGGACAACACAGTCACACTTAGCGAAGCGGCCAAAATTCTGGTACACATGCTGGGTTATGGCATAGAGGCAGAGGAATTGGGCGGATATCCTACCGGATATCTGTCCTCTGCCAGCCGGCATGGGGTTACTTCCGGCATTTCTGCCGGCCCGGATGACGGACTGACCAGAGAGCAAACCATGCGGATGATTTATAACTGTTTGGATGCCGACCGCTTGGTTACGGTTTACAGCAATAATGATGACGTTGTGGCAGAGGTTTCTTCCAAGACTTACCGCGACCTGCTGATGGGAAGTGAGGACGACGGTCTGGCGGAGATCGAGGGCGTTGTGACCGCGAACTATGAATCCTATTTGTTAGATCCGGTGCCGGGAATCGAAAAATATCAGGTTGAGATTGACGGCGTGATTTATGATAAAGGCGAAACCAACGCAGACGAATATTTGGGCATGAAGGTACGGGCGTTTGTCCAGAGAATCAACGGTTCTAACCGGGGTGTGATCAGAGGCATTGAGGCAGTCAAAGACAGCAGTGTGATCGACCTTGCGGTAGAAGACGTCACCAGCATTACCGATGATACCATTTCTTACTATACAGAGAACAGCAAGAGGACGGTCAGCAAGAAACTGCTCAGTGATACGCTGGTGCTTTATAACGGCCGTCCGCTTGAGGGTAACGATCTGACCAAACTGGATCTGACGGCGATTTCGGATGGAAGCCTGAAACTGATCAGCCACCAGAGCGGTTCTGCCATTAACGTTGTTTTTGTCGATGTTTATGAGGACTTTGTAGTAGAGTCGGTGAATGCGGAAGCGCAAAGACTGACCTTGGCCAATGAAAAGAAATTTGACAATTCCAAAATCATTTCCTTTGATGAAAGTGATACGGATAAAATACGAGTGCTGAAAAATGCCCAGGGCGAAGACATTACCCTTGAGGATGTAAAGGCGGGCGATGTGTTGACTGCTTATGGAAGTCAGGATGGAACTTTGGGCAAATTTTATGTTTGCAGTGACAGCGTAACCGGAACTGTTTCCGAGCTGAAAACAGAGGAACGGGAAATGCGGATCAATGAGGAAGTCTATTCCTATGGAAGCGGACTGGATGTAGAGAATATTCTTGGACAGACCGTTGTAGTAAAGCTGAACTATTTGGGTCGGATTTCCGCACTGGATTTTGATCTGGCGACGGCCGGGCAGTATGGCGCCATTGTAAATTTAAAGGTGGAAGACGGATTGACCAAAGAACTGATCGCCCAGGTTGTCCTGCCGGGCAAGATTGTGGACGACGAAGAGGAAGAAGGCGATGGTCCTTCTGCGCAGGCGGTTCCCATGATCGAAGCGCAAAACAGCGGCGTGGAAACCTTTACCTTTGCGTCCAAAGTGTCTTTTAACGGTGTTTCTTACAGCGATGCGGTCAAGTTAGAGCAAGCCATTCGGGAAGCTATGGGCGGAAAATCTTATCTTGCCATGTCCTATAAGCTGAGTACGGACGGGTTGATCAAACGGATGGATGCCTTGGAGGAGCATACTGTTTTGCAGAATACAAAGCAGTACAATGCGTATTCTAAGACCTTTGCAGGTGCCGGCGGCGCCTTTGGCCTTGGCGATACCACACTGGCGCTGTGTGTTCCTTCCAATTCAGTCAGCTCCACCGATGACTATCTTGCGAGGATCGAGATGAATGATGACCAGAACTATGCGGTGAGCGCCTATGAATATAATGAGGACACCCGCTGTCCTGATATTGTGGTCTTCCAGTCCAATATGGTCTACGATACTTCAGGAATTGCCAATGACGGCAAGAAAATCGGATTAATTGAGAGCGTGATCTCTTCTTTGAACGAAGATGGCTATCTGCAAAAAGAAGTGGTAATGGCAACGCCAGACGAGATCGGTACCTATGTCATTTCGGAGAATACGGCCAGCACGGCGGACTTTGATTCACTCAAACCCGGAGACCTGATTTTGTATTCTCTGGATTCCAAGGATTATTTGGATGGGTTCAACAGACTGGAGTCCTGTGATCCGATCCCGGGGGACTATAATCCAACCAGATACAATTTCCAGGTATATTCCGGCACCGCAGTCGATGCGGAATATAAGGTGGTGTCCAATGACTTAAACGATTGGGTCGATACCATCACCCTTACAGGGGAAGGTTTGAGTCAAACGACCTTTGAAGTGAAAAGGGAGAGCACCCCTCCGGTTTATGTTTGGGATTCTGACAGAAAAACGGTTACCATAGGAACAACGGAGGACTTTTTGGCAAAGCAAAAGCACGCTATTGTAGTGAAGGATACAACAGGGAGTATGTTGGTGAGAGCGGTAGTTATTATCATTTAAGTCAGCGATGAATGAGAGGTAAGAATATGAAAAAACTGCACAAAGTATTAAAAAGCCAACGGTTGATTGCACTGGTTCTAAGCCTTGCAATGCTGTCTCTGGGATTTCCTTTTGCAGCTGTGGCGGCGGAACCGGAGAGCAATTTCAGCGTGACAGAGAACACAGAAGAAAAACAGGAAGAGACGGTGGAAGAACCGTCCCCGGAAACAGAAGAAGCGCAGGAAGAACCGGCCGAGATTGCTTCGGCCGGGGAAGCTGCGGCACAGGAGACAGAGAGTGTGGCCGAGGAGGAAGCGAGCGCCGTGACAGAAGTCCAGACAGACGCTCCGGCAGAAGTCGAGCCAGAGACTGAGCCAGAGACTGAGCCTGAGACGGAACCGGCGGAGACAGAGGCAGAAAGCGCAGAGGTAGAACTCACATCAAGCAATGACGATACGCTGGAGCCGTATTTTGATTTTGACGCCTATGACTGGTCGGATCCGGCAGAGTACTTAAATGACTTGGCACGGGAGAAGTATGATTATTGGAATGCCAATGCCACGGATGGGGATCGTCTGTTTGCCCGTTGGAATGAAAAATATTATAACGATCCTTTGGATACCGAAATGGAAAAAATTCAGCCAATTTCGGATATTATCGCCAAGGATTATATCAAAGAGAGAGTGGACGAAGGGGCTTTCCCCACAGACGAGCGGTTTTTCGGTGTTTGGGACGAGGCTTCCCAGACCTGGACTACAGAGCCCATGATCGATTATACTGTGACCAATGCCTATGAAAAGGTGCTGAATAACAAGCTGTCAGACGTGGGAGAAGCCGCCAAGGCAGGCGACTATGAGGGCGCCAAGGAAGCATATCTGGCGTATTATCGGAATATGCAGGAGCTCAATCCCCTGCAGACGCCAACCATCACCTCGGATATGAAGAACCGCAGTGATATGCTGATGAGGAATATGTATATCCACAGTTCTTTCCCGGCAACCGGCTGGTTCTTTATGGATCAGGAAGAGGGAGAGGTAACGGTGGATGTGACCTCTGCCGTGGAGGCCAAACGAAATGGAAAAGGTGCCATTGTGCTGGTCGCGCCAGATAAAGATGAATATCAGGCGGAATTTTACAGCAAAGAGGCAGAGGACGGAAAGTACGCACCCTATATTGAGGCAACGGTGGGTAACGTTACCCTGACCTTTCCGGTGATAGAGGACGCCTATGTAGGCGGCGGTGCAGAAAATTCCTCCACCCCCTTTGGCGCAACGGACCCCAATCGCCTTTTGGTTTCGGAATCGGAGGATACCGAGGAAGATCATACAGCAGAGGACGGATATTTGGTTGGAGATAATATGAGGCGGACCTATTTGCTGTTTGACTTCGGAAGTCAGATCAAGGAAGGCGACGTCATCAGCAATGCCACGCTGCATCTGCGGGGTAAGGTGAACGATATTGCCGAAACACCCCGGAATGACCCGTCCTACCGGAAGTTGATCGCGGTGACCGGCCTGTCTTCTGATAATTTCGACGAAGATACGGTAATATGGCTTTCTGATGTTCTTGTCAACGGTGTCTATTCCGAACAGAGCAGAGACCCAAAACAGCAGTCCTTCTTCTGGGGCGGTTTGAAGAATCAAGATGCTCAAAAGAATTTTTATCCGGATTCTCAGATGCCAAACGCCCGTATGCACGAGGATCCTTTGCGTTTCAGCGGATGGTGGGATCAGCTTGCCCAGACCTATTATTCCACTGGCAACGAGGACTATGCAAGGACGGCCATGCTGATTCTGCATGATTTTATCAAGGTGACCTATTGTCTGGCATCCGGTGAGCAGGGAACGCCGGCGCGCTGGATGGGGGCAAATACAAACGGAAGAACCACAGGCGGACATCTGCTCTTTGGCGGATATGCAAAGACTTTGGATATGTCCCAGCGGTCCAAGATTGCCACCAATGTACAGTATTTATTCAAGAGCGAATATATGACGCCGGAGATTTTTGTTACCTTCATGAAGTATATCAAGGTGTTGGGTGACAAGGCAGTCCGGGATACCTGGGGCAGTTCTGAGAACGGAAACTGGGGAAGCATGCAGCTGGACGGGCATTCTCAGATCATGTTCAAATATCCGGAGCTGGCCTATACCAAGCCCAATGAACCAAATGGATATCTTCGCAACTGGGAAGCGGCTATCAACCTGCACGCCAGCTATGGTACTACCACTTTTGCGGACGGCGCAGGACACGAGCTTTCTCAAAGCTATACCCACGTTGCCCTCAACCGGCTGCTGAATGTGAAGCGGTCGGCGCAAGATGCTGGGGTTCCCTTTGAATTTTCGGATATGGCAATGGGAAAGATTAAGGATTTGTCCTACTTCCTCTTTAGAACGTGTTTGCCGGGGGTGAAGGAGGCACAGTACGGAGACTCCAACGGAGTAACCAATACCTATAAGAACCAGGCCATTGAGTATGTGGCGGATCTGACCCAGGATCCGGAGCTTCTCTATATTGCCTATGACGGCCAAAAAGGCAAAGAGCCGGATTACACCTCCTACTATTATCCGGTGGGTAAATTCTTTACCATGCGGAACAACTGGACAGAAAACGCCATGTATCTGCATACCAACGCCGACCAGGCAGACGGTGCTCACTCCCACTGGGACGATGGCGGCGTGATTGTGGCGGCGTATGGCAACTATCTGCTGGCGGATGTGGGATATCTGGGCTATTTGGCGGATAACCTTCCTCACAGATGGCAGGTTTCCTCTCGCGGACACAACACGGTGGAGATCAACGACTATTGCCAGACATCCAAATCCCCCAATACTATGGACTATGCGCTGGTTTCGCAGAAGGTATACAGTGATTTGGTCAAAAACAACCAAAGCACGGGATCCGGCAAGCCATCAAACGGCGTGGGCAACTATGAGATGGTGGTCACCGGAGACAGCTATGACTTTTCCAAGCTGAATCTGACCCATGTATATAAGGATTTAGGGTATTTCAAGGATCCGGTCATGGCGCCCGGCGGTAATGGCGAAACCCCGCCCCTGGAACCCGGCATGACCTATAAGCGGAATATTCTGTTTATCAAAGACGGATTCTGGATTGTATCGGATTATATGGATCCGGAAGATAATCAAAAAGAGAACAAATACAGCCAATACTGGCATATGGCCCCGGAAGCCAACATCTCTATTGATGGACAGTACGAGCTGCAGCCGGGCGAAACGGTACAGTGGACGCATAATGATTTTGCGGATGTTGACAAGCAGATCGAAAATACCCAGTATGTTCCGGGGACAGGTACCGGTGCGTTTAAGTCAAACTTTGACGGAAAGGCCAATATTCAGGTAGTGCCTGCGGATATCAGCAGTGTGGAGCCCAAGCTTTGCTATGGATACTACACAGACGGTTACAGTACGCCTTATGGCCGGTTTGACAAATATGCGGTGGGAACCACCAAGTTTGACACCATTCTCTTCCCCACCAAAGCCAATGAGGAATACAGTGTTATTCCCACCCCAGTGGAGATCGTGGGTCTGACCGAAGACGCCCAGGACGGTTCTGCGTCCGCGTTCACCGCAGAGATCACCGCAGAAGAAGCGGCAGTGGATGAGGATTACAAAATCAATTATATGATTCTTCACGAACCGGATAAGAAAGCTGGCGATGAACTGGCATTCTCCAACCTGACCACGGACGGCGATCTGGCCTATTATGAGGTGAGCGGAAACGAGAAAGAACCCAATCCCAGACACCTCATTTTCCACAACGGAACCCATCTGAAGAATACTTCTTTGAATTATGAGCTGGCATACAGCCGGGCAGAGGAAGCCATCAATGAAGTGAGCGTCAAATGGTCGGGGTCCCTGCTTGAGATCGAAGCGGGCAAGGGCAGAGGCGATGACGGCGAATTGATGGACAGCGGCTTTGATGTGGACGCGTTCTTAAAAGACTTCACCGTGTTTGCTCCCAATAAGATCAGCTCTGTGACGGTCAACGGCGAAAGCGTTTCTTTCAAACAGGCAAACAACTATGTTTATTTCGGCGAGGAACCAATCATAGAGGATGGTCCTGAGATCGAACCGCCTCAGCCGACACCCGGCCCTTCTGCCGGCGGCGGATCCAGCCATGGCGGTGGCGGTATTGGCGGCGGCAGCATCAGCGGCGGCAATGGTGGAACAAACGTAGGTCCCACCCCCACAGAAAAACCGGATACCAAACCTGCGGATCAGTTTGCGGATGAGTTAAAGGATCACTGGGCTAAAGAGGAAATTTCCTATTTGGTAAACAACGGCATTGTCAATGGTTCTGACGGCTCTTTGCATTTGACCGATCAAACCACCCGGGCAGAATTTACCAAGATGATGCTGGGCGCCATGGGAATCGAGCCCAAGGCCTATGACGGGGCGTTTGGTGATGTGAGTGCAGATGACTGGTATGCGGGATATATGCAGGCGGCCTATGATGCCGGAATTTTGGAAGGCGCAGGCGGCAATGCCAATCCCAATGTGGTCATGACCCGTGAGGAAGCGGTCAAAATCATGGTAAGCGCGCTGGTTTCCCAGGGCAAGGCAGAGCTGACAGACGGCGATCTGAGCGGCTATGCGGATGCGGATCAGGTGAGCGATTGGGCAAAGCCCTATATGGCCACAGCGATTTCGCTGGGACTGATCAATGGTATGGAGGATAACACCCTTCAGCCCCAGGGCAGTGCTTTGCGTGAGCAATCCATGGTGATGGTATACCGGAGCCTCATGCAGGAGGAAGCTGAAAGCGAGGAGAATCAGCCGCCGGCGGACAGCACTGGAGAAGATGCGGCAGTGTTGCCGGATACCCAGCAAAGTACGGGAAAGGATGAAAATACATCCGAATCCGATGAAGACGGCGACAGCGAATAAGAAACCGGGCATTGCAGAATATGTTCTGCAATGCCCGCTGTATATCTATACTATAACAAGAGGGATGAGACAATGGATTGGATTGGACAGTGGATCACCACCGAGAATTTTGCGGACGTTTTGCCCATTGATGTTTTTCATAAAGAGGCGGAGGAAAGAGAGATTGTGCCTTCTGTTTATGAAAACTATCATGTGCATTTTGTCAAGGAGTTTGCGATCCGCAAAAGCGGCGTTTATCAGATCCGAATTTCGGCGGATGATTATTATAAATTATACATCAACGGCACCTTTGTGTGTCAGGGGCCGGCGCCGGCCTATGTGTCCGCCTATCATTACAACCAGATAGACATTTCTTCCTATTTAAATATGGGAAGAAACAAGATTGCAGTGCACGTGTATTATCAGGGGGTGATCAACCGGGTTTGGAACAGCGGCGATAACCGGATGGGGCTTGCGGCGGAAATTCTATGTGACGGCAGATTTCTGTTTGGGACGGACGAAAGCTGGCGCTGTGCCCGGGCGGAAGAATACAGCGGCGATACCACATCCTACCGCACCCAGTTTCGTGAGGATATTGATTTTCGCAAAAAGCAAGCTGACTGGACGACGCTCGGCGCAGATGAAACTGGATATCAAAACGCCTGCCTGGTAACTGCGCCGGACTGGCAGTTTGCAGATCAGCCATCGCCGGTGGTAGATGTGTATGAAACCAAGCCGGCAAAAATCACAAACCCCAGCCCAAATGTCTGGCTGTTTGACTTTGGGCAGGAGATTACCGGACAGATATATTTTACAGCAAAAGGGACAGCGGGGCAGGAAGTGTGCGTCAAATACGGGGAAGAACTGGAAGCAGACGGCAGTGTGCGGTTTGAAACCCGGTGCTGCTGTGATTATTATGACAGATGCACCCTGTCAGGCGGGGAGGACACCTTTGACTTTTTTGATTATAAGGCTTTTCGGTATGTGCAGATTGCATGCGATACACAGGTTTTTGATCCTCAGGAAGTACGTGCCATTGTCCGGCATCACCGCTTTTTGGAGCGATGCAGGCTGGAGACCGATATCCCTTATCTCAAGGAGATCTGGGATCTTTGCAGAAACACCCTGCGCTATGGGGTGCAGGAGGGGTTTTTGGACTGCCCAAGCCGGGAAAAGGGACAGTATCTGGGGGATTTTACCGTTTCCGGACTTGCATATTTGTATCTGACGGGAGATGCGGAAATATATCGAAAGACCCTGTTTGATTTTGCCCAAAGCGCACGGGTGTGCAAAGGGCTGATGGCGGTGGCACCTGGAAGCTTTATGCAGGAGATCGCAGATTTTTCTTTGCAGTATCCCTTGCAGGTACTGCACTACTATCGTCTTACCGGGGATTTGGAGACGGTGAGAAAGCTGTATCCCATCATAGAAGGGGTCATGGAGCATTTTAAGCAGTTTGAGAGGGAAGACGGCCTGCTGCAAAACGTGACCGATAAATGGAATCTGGTGGACTGGCCGAAAAATCTGCGGGACGGCTACTGCGTCAACACGGAGCAGGGGCAGAAGGAGATCCCGGTGCACTGTGTGCTCAATGCCTTTTATGCCGGGGCGGCCGCATGCATCGAAGAGATACGGGACCTTTTGGGATTGGAGCGAATCGGCAGGGCACAGGTGCTTAAAAAAGCGTTTTGTGATGTATTTTACAGCAAAAAAACCAAGCTGTTTTATGACGATGCCGCCCACACCCACAGCTCCCTTCATGCAAACGCCCTGCCCCTATATTTTTCCCTTGCGCCGCAGGAGGCACATGACAGCATGAAAAAGCTGATTATGGAAAAAGGCTTATGCTGCGGTGTACAGTTTGCGTATTTTGTGTTAAAAGGGTTGGGACGAATTGGCGCACAGGAGGAAGAATTTGATTTGCTGATGAACCAAAGCGAGCATTCCTGGGTGAATATGCTGCGGGAGGGCGCCACCACTTGTTTTGAGGTGTGGGGCAAGGAGCAGAAGTGGAATACCAGCCTGTGCCATCCTTGGGCCTGTGCTCCGGTTATTATTCTGGTGGAAGATATTTTGGAGTTAACCGGCGAACATTTTCAATCGCCCAATGGAAAAAAGGTCGAAAAGAAATTGAAAAACGGCCGGATCTCCCTTACAGTCTGGCCGGAAGAAAAGAACGCCGGGAATGCGGAAGGACAGGGCTGCCGCATGACCCCGTATGAAGAAAGGAAATAGAAGATGAAAAATGCACAATGGATCACAGGAAAAAACTGTATCGCTTTTCAAAAGAAATTTGATATCGGAAAAGATGCCGTCGCCGCAAAATTATGGATTACAGCAATGGGAGTTTATGAGGCAGTTTTAAACGGAAACCGCGTGGGGAATTTTGTTTTGGCGCCCGGATTTACCAGTTATAACAAGCGGCATTTGTATCAGGAATATGATATTACTCCTATGCTGAAAGAGGAAAATGAGCTCAATGTTTTTGTGGGAGATGGATGGTATAGGGGACAATTGACCTGGGATGTCAATAACCGCAATCTTTATGGAGATCGGTGCGCCATGATTGCGAAAATGGAAATCACCTATCCCGACCGGACGGAAACCATCTATACGGATGAAAGCTGGATGTGCGGCAACGGGCCGGTTGTGGCAAGCGGCATTTATGACGGAGAGATCTATGACGCACGGATTGTGCCTATGTTTGATCAACCGGCGGCGGTGCTCAATGCGCCCAAGCAGCAGCTGGTTCCTCAGGACGGGGAGATTGTCTGCGAACACGAAAGGATCCGGCCGGTCAAGACCATGCTCACCCCCAAAGGGGAAAAGGTGATTGACTTTGGCCAGAACCTGACCGGATATGTGGAGTTCAAAACCACGGCAAAGGCGGGGGATAGAATTGTGATATCCCATGCGGAGGTGCTGGATAAGGACGGCAATTTCTATACCGAAAACCTGCGGGGAGCAAAACAGCTGCTGCAATATACCTGCCGGGACGGGGAACAGGTCTATAAGCCGCATTTTACCTTTATGGGATTTCGGTATATCCGGCTTGACGAATGCCCGGAAAATACGGAATTTACGGCAATCGTGGTGCACTCTGACATCAAGCGCACCGGTGATTTCGTATGTTCCAATGAAAAGGTCAATCAGCTTTTTCATAATATTATCTGGGGGCAGAAGGGGAATTTTTTGGATGTTCCCACAGATTGTCCCCAGCGGGACGAGCGGCTGGGCTGGACCGGTGACGCGCAGGTGTTTGTAAAAACCGCATCGTTTAATTTCAATGTCAACCGGTTTTTTGAAAAGTGGCTGGCGGATTTGAGCGCCGATCAGAAAGAGGACGGCTGTGTATCTGACGTAGTCCCCAATGTGCTGGGAGAGGATCACGAGGACGGGTCTGCGGCATGGGGAGATGCGGCGGTGATCTGTCCCTGGCAGATGTACTTGACTTACGGCAACAAAGCACTGCTTGCACGGCAGTTTGAAAGCATGAAACGGTGGGTGGAATACAGCGCCAAAAAAGGCAGGACCCATTACGGTGACTGGCTGGCCCTGGATGGAGAAAAGGGAAATGACCGGGGGCTTACTGATAAAGAATTTATCAGCAGTGCATTTCATATTTACTCCATGGGACTGCTGATCAAAAGCGGCAAAGTGCTGGGAAAGGATATGTCCGATTATGAAAAGCGCTGCAGTGCCCTGCGTGATCAGTTTGAGGAAGAATATGAATGCAAAACCCAGACAGAGCATGTGCTGGCGCTGAAATTCCATCTGACCAAAAACCCGCAGAAGCTTGCCGCAGAATTGGCGCAGATGATCAAAGAGAACGGAAACAGACTCAAGACTGGTTTTGTGGGAACCCCCTATCTGCTCCATGCCCTTTCGGAAAACGGCTATGCAGATGTGGCCTATAGCTTGCTTTTGCAGGAGGAATTTCCGTCATGGCTGTACTCTGTCAACATGGGGGCAACCACCATCTGGGAGCACTGGGATGGCATTCGGCCGGACGGCAGTTTTTGGAGCGCGGGAATGAATTCCTTTAACCACTATGCCTATGGTGCAGTGGCGGACTGGATGTATGAAGTGGCGGCGGGTATCAAGATTGACGAAAATGCGCCTGCCTTTGCGCATATCATCATAGAGCCGATTCCGGATGCGCGGCTTGGCTTTGTAAAAGCGTCCATTGATACCGTAAACGGAAAGGTCAGCTCTGGGTGGAAATGGGAGAACGGAAAAATTACTTATGAAATCGAAGTTCCCACCACCGCTACGGTTCGGCTTCATGGTGATGAAATTCAGGCGGGCAAAGGAAAACATGTGTTTTGCTATGACGCACCCGTACAGGCAAAATAAGCATATGACACATAGGATTTAAGAGGGAAAGTCTCTTTGACTTCCGCCTCGGCCAATCAATAATTTATCAACACGCTGAGCGCCGGATTTATCAAATATCCGGCGCTATTTTTGTTTCATTTCGCTTGCACTATAATGACTTTTTTGACAGCCTGAGGGTATCTTTCATTTTAGAAGATAGCCTTTTATGTGCTCTTGAGAAACTTTAGGAAATATTCAAATCAATTCTTTTGCAAAATGGAAGATCTATGACTGGATTCCTGCGGTAAAAGGCGGAGACTTTCTTGTCTGTATCGGTTTGGTGTGGTTCCGGTCAGTCGTTTGAATTGGGCAATAAAGTTGCTCTTGCTGCTATAGCCTACCTCTTCCGCAATATCATCTAGGGAGTCTTCTGTAGAACGAAGTAGAAGTTTGGCACGGCTGATGCGGCAGCCGGTCAGATATGCATAGGGTGTTTCTCCCATTTGTTTTTTAAATTGCCGGACAAAATAGTACCTGGAAAGCCGGGCGGCATCTGCCATAGTATCTAAGGATAAGGATTCCTGAAAATGCTGGCGGATCAGTTCAGCGGCCCTTGCAATATCTGTCTGACGGGAGGAGTCATTTAATACCAGCGGGGCAGAAATCCAGTCGGTCAGCAGCAGGGTTAGTAAATCCGAAAGATAGTTTGAAATGTGTGCGGCATGATGCAGGCTATTTCCGGAAGCTAGTTCTGAGAGCGCAGTAAAATCGGCATAGAATTGTTTTTGGTTCAGCACTTGCCCGAAGGCATAGGGGGTGTTTGGCTCCAGAAATTCTGCATAGCTGTCAGCGCCAGGACCTTCAAAATGGATCCAAAGATTGTGCCATCTTATGTTTCGTGCGGCATAGCGATGCTGGGGCTGACAGTAAATGAGGAGTGCGCTGCCAGGCGAGAGCAAAATCTCCTGATCCTGCGCTTGAAAAATGCCGGTGCCGGAGACGGTGTAAATCAGTTGATAGCCTGACCGGCTGTCACGTTTTACATAATAATCTTTTCCGGAATCAAAGTCTCCAAGCTCTGTCATGCGGAACGGAAACGCGCGGGCTGTTTCCGATTCTGGCACCATCAGCCAGCGGGAATCTTTGGAAATATCAAGGCAATAGTCCAGCATAATATCCTCTCCTTTCTGTTTTCTATTATATCTTAAAACAAAAGAAAAAGCAATATTTTGATATGAATAGGCAAGAACCGGGATTGTATTTCTTGTAAAAATCAAATAAAATAAAGAAAAACGGCAGCCTCCGCATCTGCGAAAGTGCCGCTTTCATAAACTCAGATATTATACATAAGAACGGATAATTTCACAAGCACCGGTAATGGAGTAGGATGTTTCCTGTGCCGGGATAAAAATGCTGTCGCCTTTTTGAAAGCGCAAAGCATTTCCGTCAAGCGTAAGAGAGCCTTCTCCCTCGGTACAAATAATGGATTGAAAGCTTTCCTTGCTGATTTGCAGGGTAGCAGAAGAAGCAATATCCAGCTTTTCCACGGTGAAATATTGGCAGGAAGCAAGTTGTTTTACCGTATAGCCACCGCAGTTTTTGGGTGGTGTATCGTTGCCAATTTGTGCCGGCGGACATAATTCAGCAACTTCCAGCGCTTTTTGAATGTGCAGAGGCCGCGGATTTCCCTGTGCGTCTCTTCTGTCATAATCATATACCCGGTAGGTGGTATTGGAATTCTGCTGAATTTCACAGATAACAATGCCTTTGCCGATGGCGTGAACGGTGCCGGATTTGATGAAAAACACATCACCTTTATGCACCTTGACTTGATTTAAAACTTCAAGCAGAGTATTGTCTTCAATGCGCCGCTGAAATTCCTCACGGCTGATAGAAGATTTAAAGCCGCAGTAAAGACTTGCGCCTTCTTCTGCTTCCAGGACATACCACATTTCGGTTTTGCCGTATTCCCCTTCGTGTTTTAAGGCATAAGCATCATCCGGATGTACTTGTACCGATAAATTATCCTTGGCGTCAATAAACTTGATCAAAATAGGGAAATAGTTAAAGGCCTCGGCGTGTTTTCCTAAAATGGTATTGCCGTGCTTTTGAATGTAATCAGAAAGGGTCAGGCCCGTATCTGGACCGGAAGCTACCTGGCTTTGCCCATCCTTATGGGTGGAAAGTTCCCAGCTTTCAGCAACAATAGCAAGATCACTTTTCTTCCCAAAGCTGGTTTTTAGTTTGGTCCCGCCCCAAAGATAATCTTTGAAGGCGGGGGAAAGTAGAATTGGCTGCATAGGCTCCTCCTTAGTCGAGAACATTTTTAATGTAGTCTGCAATCTCCGGAACTTGGCAGTTCGGGAAGAACAAATCGGCAAACTGCTTGCCGCTGACGGCGGTCTTCAAAAAGTCTTGATCAATATTCTTTAAAACGGTCATAATATCCTGGTGGGTAATGGTCTTGACCTGATCTAAAATCTTTTTGTTCCGCTGTTCGGGTACGGCACGCTCTCTGGGATAGCCAAGGCCGAATTCGCCGGAGAACAGTTTTTCAAAGGTGTACTGGAGATTCAGCTCTGCGCCCCAGCCAAAATTTTGCGCAAATGGCATTGCTACGGCATTACCGTTGTTCACCTGCGCAAAGAGATAAGCATCGGTTGGATCAGTGACATGGCCGCACAGCACACCCGGGAAGGAATTGAGTGCAAGCATTGCACCTTGACCGGTACCGCAGCCGGTAACAACAAAGTCAACGGCTTTAGAATTTAACAGGATGGCAGCCAAAAGCCCGTTCATAACATAGGTAAGCTGGGTATCATCCTCTGCGGTATACATACCGAAGTTAAGAACCTCATGGCCCATGGGTTCTACCACAGATTTTAAGGTACTGCAAATCAGTTCATTTTTGGCAGCCTGGGAATTTTCGTTGATTAAAGCAATTTTCATGATAAACACTCCTTTTATGCATAGTTGAAATTATTTTCTATTATTAGTATAATAGGACTTGCAAGGTTTGTCAATGAGGATTTGGACAGATTTTCGCGGCAATACCAAAGTGGAAATTGGATAAATTTTTATATGGTTTAAGGGGGATTTACAATGGCAAAGTATTATTTGGCGGTGGATATCGGTGCATCCAGTGGACGGCATATGCTGGCGTCAATTGAGAACGGAAAAATTGTATTAGAAGAGATGTATCGTTTTAAAAATCAGCTGGTGGAGAAAAACGGGCACCTGTGCTGGGAGATAGACAGGCTGTTTCAAGAAATCTTAAACGGGATCAAGGCTTGCGGTAAAGCCGGGAAAATTCCGTACAGCATGGGAATCGACACCTGGGGCGTGGATTTTGTTTTGCTGGATAAAGACGACCGGATTTTGGGGGATACGGTGGCATACCGGGATTCTCGCACCGAGGGCATGGACAAAAAGGTTTCGGAAATCGTTTCGGAAGAAGAATTGTATGCTCGGACGGGCATCCAAAAGCAGTCGTTTAACACGATTTATCAGCTGATGGCGGTAAAGGAACAGAATCCGGAATATCTTGACCAGGCAGAAAGCTGGCTGATGCTGCCGTCTTATTTCAAATTTTTGCTGACCGGACAGAAAAAGATCGAATATACCAATGCCAGTACAACGGGGCTTTTAAATGCCAAAACCCGGACTTGGGATATGGAACTGATTCGTGAGCTGGGACTCAAGGAGAGTCTGTTCGGAGAAATTTTTATGCCGGGAACTGAGGTAGGAAACTTTACGCCGGAAATCCAGGCGGAGGTCGGTTTTGACTGCAAGGTGATTCTGCCGGCCACCCATGATACCGGCAGTGCGGTGTTGTCTGTGCCTATGGAAAATGGCGAAGGCATCTACATTAGTTCTGGAACCTGGTCTTTGATGGGCGTGGAGAATAAAACGCCGATTTGCACCGAGGAAAGCCGGGAAGAAAATCTGACCAACGAAGGCGGCGTGGATTACCGGTATCGGTATTTGCGCAATATTATGGGCCTTTGGATTATCCAGTCCATCAAGCGGAATTTGGAGGACAAATATTCCTTTAATGATTTGGAACGTATGGCACGGGAAAACAGTGGGTTTGCTTCCCGCGTGGATGTCAACGACGCCCGGTTTATGGCGCCGAAAAACATGATAGATGCCATTCAGAGCTATTGCCGGGATACGGGGCAGAAGGTGCCGGAAAGCATCGGTGAGGTGATGCAGTGCGCCTATGCAAGCCTTGCAAAGTGTTATGCCCAGTCCGCCGGATCGATAGAAAAGATTTTGTGTAGGAAATATGATTGTATCCGGATCGTAGGCGGCGGGTGCCAAGACGGGTATTTGAATGAGCTGACCGCCCGGGCAACCGGAAAAACGGTATATGCGGGACCGGTAGAAGCCACTGCGCTGGGCAATGTTTTGGCACAGCTGATGGCAGACGGCACCGTTGCGGATGTGGAGGAAGCACGCAGTTTCATCCGCGCATCCTTTCCAATAAAAAAAATAGAACCATAATATAATATTTTAGTAATGAAGGGAGCTTGATCGTATGAACAGATACGAAGAAGCAAAAGAAAAATATGCGGCGCTGGGCGTTGATACGGATGCGGCCATTGCGGCGCTGGAAAACAAAGCGATTTCCATCCATTGCTGGCAGGGCGATGATGTGACCGGTTTTGAAAATGACGGTGCGCTGACCGGCGGAATTCAGGCAACGGGAAACTATCCGGGAAAAGCGCGGACGCCGCAGGAGCTGTTTGCTGATTTTGATCAGGCGTTGGCCATGATTCCTGGGAAACACCGGATCAATATTCATGCCAGTTATTTGGTTACAGATGAGACGGTAGACCGGGACGCCATTGAGCCGAAGCATTTCCAGGCATGGGTGGATTATGCCAAAGCCCGTGGGCTGGGGATTGATTTTAACCCTACTTTTTTCTCTCACCCTAAGGCGGACGGCGGCTTGACCCTTTCCAGCCCGGATGATGAGATCCGAAATTTCTGGATCCGGCATGCCAAGGCCTGCAGAAAAATCGCGGCTTATATCGGCGAGCAGCTGGGGACGCCCTGCCTGAATAATATTTGGATCCCGGATGGGTACAAGGATATCCCGGCGGATAGGCTGGGCCCGCGCCGGCGGCTGAAGGAATCCCTTGACGAAATCTTTTCGGTGGAATATGATAGCAAATATATCATTGACTGTGTAGAATCCAAGGTATTTGGTATTGGCCTTGAGGCATATACCGTTGGCTCTCATGAGTTTTATATGGGCTATGCGGCTTCCCGCAAAAATGTATATGTGCTTTTGGATAATGGTCATTATCATCCCACCGAGATGGTATCCGACAAGATCCCGTCCCTGCTTTTGTATTTTGACAAGCTTCCTTTGCATGTAACCCGCCCCATGCGCTGGGACAGTGATCATGTGGTTCTGCTGGATGATGAACTGAAAGAGATCGCAAAGGAGATTGTGCGCAATGATGCCATGGATCGGGTGCTGATTGGTCTTGATTATTTTGACGCCAGCATTAACCGCGTAGCGGCCTGGATTGTGGGAACCAGAAATATGCAGAAAGCCCTGCTGAGCGCCTTGCTGATGCCTCATGAAAAAATGAAAGCGCTGCAGGAAGCGGGCAATACCACAGAACTGATGATGCTTTCCGAGGCAATGAAGCTTTTGCCGCTAGGAGATGTGTGGGATTATTTCTGCGCAAAAAACAATGTTCCGGATGATTTTGGATGGTTTGAAAAGATTAAAGCATACGAAAAGGACGTATTGTTAAAAAGATAAAGTCAAAAACGAAAATCCGCCGCCGATACAAGGAGGCGGATTTTTTTGCATGAAATCTGTGCAAGCTGGTGCTTGACGGATAGGCGATTCCCTGTTATAATAATCGGAAGACAAAGGAAAGAATGTAAAAAAAGAGGGATAACGATGGAAAAATTGGGTTTGAATGAAATACGGGAAAAATTTCTGGCATTTTTTGAATCAAAGGGGCATCTGCGGCTGCCGTCTTTTCCGCTGGTGCCACAGGGGGATGCCAGCTTGCTTCTGATCAATGCAGGCATGGCGCCGCTGAAACCATATTTTTTAGGAAAGGAAACGCCGCCGTCTAAGCGCGTCACCACCTGTCAGAAATGCATTCGTACCCCTGATATAGAGTGTGTGGGACTGACTGCCAGACATGGAACCTTTTTTGAAATGCTGGGCAATTTCTCCTTTGGGGATTATTTTAAGAAAGAGGTGACCCAGTGGGCGTGGGAGTTTATCACCAAAGTGCTGGAGATCCCGGAGGATCGGCTTTGGGTCAGTGTGTATGAAGAGGATAAGGAAACGGTAGATTTGTGGGTCAAGAACGTGGGTGTTTCTCCTGACCGTATTGTTTACCTTGGCAAAGAGGATAATTTCTGGGAGATTGGAACCGGTCCCTGCGGCCCTTGTTCAGAAATCTATTTTGACCGGGGGGAGGAATACGGCTGCGGCAAACCCGACTGTGCGGTTGGCTGTGACTGTGACCGGTATGTGGAATTTTGGAACCTGGTATTTACCCAGTTTGACAAGGATGAGAATGGAAATTATAATCGTTTGGCGCACCCCAATATTGATACTGGTATGGGGTTGGAGCGGATTGCCTGCATTATGCAGGGTGTGACCTCTATTTTTGAGGTAGATACCATTCGCAGAATTTTGGATGCCGCTGCCGATATGGCAAAGCTTACCTATGGGAAGGATCGGAATACGGATGTTTCCCTTCGGGTAATTACCGACCATATTCGGAGTACTGTTTTCCTGGTTTCGGATGGTGTTCTTCCTTCCAATGAGGGCAGGGGCTATGTGCTTCGCCGGCTGCTTCGCCGGGCAGCCCGCCATGGCAAGTTGCTGGGCATTGAAGGTCCGTTTTTGTATCGGTTGGCGCGGGTGGTAGCCAATGAAAGCCGGCAGGCTTATCCGGAGCTGGAGAGGAATTTCAATTATATTGAAAAGGTTATCAAAACGGAAGAGGAACGTTTTGACGAGACCATTGACCAGGGTCTGGAAATTTTGAAAGGGTATATTGATGCGCTGAAAGCGGAAAACAAGACAGAACTTCCCGGAGAGCAAGCCTTTAAGCTGTATGACACTTATGGATTCCCCATTGATTTGACCAAGGAAATCCTTGCTGAAAGCGATATGCAGGTGGATGAGAATGCGTTTAAGGAATTAATGGATCGGCAGAGAAGCCGTGCCCGCAGTGCCCGGGGGGATATGGAAGATGCCGCTTGGGAAGAGGATATTTTTGCGGTATTTGAAGGGAATACGGAATTTACCGGCTATGATGCTGTGGAAACCGAAGCAGTCGTCTTGGGAATCGGAAAGGACGGAGGTCTGACAGAAACGGCAGAGACTGGCGATGAGATTATAGTGGTTCTTGACAAGACCTGTTTTTATGCGGAAAGCGGCGGTCAGATCGGGGATACTGGAGTTTTGCAGAATGCAGACTGTATGCTTGCTGTTTTGGATACCAAGAAGAAAAACGGGAAGTTTTTGCATAAATGTATGGTAAAACAAGGCACCATTAAGACAGGTGCCAAAATCACGGCAAAGATCGATGTGGATCGCCGCCGTGCCATTGGGCGGAACCACTCTGCAGTGCATCTTTTGCAGGCGGCACTGCGAAACGTGCTGGGCAGCCATGTAGCCCAGGCAGGTTCTTATGTTTCAGAGGAGCGGCTGCGGTTTGACTTTTCTCATTTTGAGGCCATGACGCCGGAACAGCTGGCGCAGGTTGAGCGGCAGGTCAATGAGAAAATTTTAGAAGATATTCCGGTCAACTGTTTTGAGACTTCTCTAGAAGAGGCTCGGAAAATTGGCGCCGTTGCGTTGTTCAGTGAAAAATACGGAGACAGGGTCCGGGTGGTAAAAATGGGCGATTACAGCATCGAACTGTGCGGTGGTACCCATGTGGCATCTACCGGCAAGCTAGGCCTGTTCCGGATTTTGTCAGAGGGCGGTGTTGCTGCCGGCGTCCGTAGAATTGAAGGTGTAACGGGTATGGGTGTTTTGCAGGCGCTAGATTCCTGTGAGGCTATACTGCATCATGCGGCGGGTGCGTTAAAGACCACTCCCAAAGAGTTGGTGCACAAGATTGACGGTCTGCATGAAGAATTGCGGGAATGCCGCCGTGAAATCGACCAGTTAAAGAGTAAGCTTGCCAAGGATGCCTTGGGCAGTGTTATGGACGGCGCCCAGGAGGTGGGAGGTACGCTGGTTGCGGCACGGCTTTTGGATCCCGGTATGGATATGAATACCCTGCGTGAGATCGGGGATAATTTGAAGCAGCAGCAAAAGGATGCGGTGATCGTGCTGGCATCTGAGGTTGGCGGTAAGGTAAATATCATTGCTATGGCCACCAAAGAAGCGGCGGCCAAGGGTGCCCATGCCGGCAAGATTATTTCTGTGGTTGCCAAGACCATGGGCGGCGGCGGCGGCGGAAAGCCAGAGTCGGCTCAGGCTGGCGGCAAAGACCCGGCCAAGGCAGAAGAAGCGCTGAGTCAGGTAGCTGGTTTGGTAGCAGAACAGCTGGGTGTATAATGTGCAGAAGGTTTCTGTAGGAGAGATAAAGCGCCGGTGCAGACCGGCAGAAAGGAGAAGCGCAATGGAAGACTGCTTGTTTTGTAAGATCATCCGGGGTGAGATACCGTCCACCAAGGTATACGAAGACGATCAGGTATATGCTTTTTTGGATATTGAGCCGCAGGCGCCGACCCATATTATTCTGGTGCCCAAAGAGCATATTGCATCGGCCAATGAACTGACAAAAGAGAATGCCGCGGTGGTGGGACATATTTTCACGGTGGCTGCGTCACTGGCGGCCCGAGAGGGCTTTGCGGAAAAAGGCTACCGCATCGTGAACAACTGCGGCGAAGACGGCGGCCAGACGGTGGGACATTTGCACTTTCATCTACTGGCGGGCCGGAATCTGGGCTGGCCTCCGGGCTGATTAATGAGATGGAAACAAAACGCCTTGGTGCATAGCATCGGGGCGTTTTTGTGTTGTAATCGAAAAAGTTTTATGAATTCGCTTTGGAAAGTGTTTTCTCTGTTGCATTTTCCTGCTAAAATATGGTATACTATCTTTATGCTATAAAAAGGAGTTGAGCGCGATGCAAACCAGACCGGTTTGTTCCGGAGTGGATCTTCGGATCCTTGAAAACAGTAAATTCAAAACCAACAGCTTAAGTGTTTATTTTCATATTCCTCTGCAACGGGAAACGGTAACCATGGCGGCGCTGCTGCCGTCCGTGTTAAAGCGTGGTTCAGAAAAATACCCCAAGCTTCGTGACATGGCAAGACACCTTGCGGATATGTACAGCGCTTCTTTGGGCGCAGGCGTCCGGATGAAGGGCGACGGCGAGGTGCTGTATTTTACCATAGAATATATCGCAGACGCCTATATCGGAGAAAACCTTACCCGGCAGGCGGCGGACTTTTTGCAGGAGTTCATTTTTTCGCCGCTGGTGAAGGACGGGGGTTTTCTTAGCGAATATGTAGAGAGCGAAAAAAACAATCTGAAAAATGCTATCTTAGGTTTGATCAATGACAAAAAGGAATATGCTGATGTCAAATGCCGGGAAGCCATGTTTGGCGGGGACGGCTATGGCATGTTTGAAGCGGGATATGTGGAAGATTTGGACGGGATTACACCGGAGCGGCTGTATGGTTTTTACCGCGAAGTGCTTGAAAATGCCAAGGTGGATATTTTCATGGGTGGTACGGTGAACGCGCAGACATCTGATGAGGTGTTTACGGCCTTTCAGAGCCGTTTATCTCCCAGAAGCGGCGGATATATCCATACACAGGCGGCTGTTTCGAAAAAAGCGGAGCCCCAGGTGATTACCGAGGAAATCCCGGCGGCACAGAGCAAGCTGGCAATGGGACTTTGCTGTGGTGTTCCGGCGGCTTCAGAGGAATACTATGCGCTGATGCTTGGCAGCTGTATTTTTGGCGGCAGTCCTTTTTCCAAATTGTTCAATAATGTGCGGGAGAAGCTGAGCCTTGCCTATTATGCGGCCTGCCGGACAGATCGAATGAAAAGTGTGATGATGATCAGCTCCGGAATTGAGACCAAAAATTATCAGGCGGCATACGATGAGATTATGGTACAGCTTGAGAAAATGCGAAAAGGCGAGATTGAACCGGAAGAAATGGAAGCCGCACGAAAATATTTGGAAACTGGGTTAAATGCTATGCAGGACAGCATGCGGGCAATGGAGGATTATTACTTAAGCCAGGCAATCATGGGTACAGAGCAGAGCCTGACGGAGCTTTTGGAATGTCTGAAAAAGGTGACCAAAGAACAGATCAGTGCGGTGATGCAAAAGACAGCGCTGGATACAGTATATTTCTTAAAAGGTATGCCAAGCGGCGGGAAGGAGGAATAAGCCCATGGAAATCAAATGCCAAAAAAACGAACGTCTCCAGGAGGAAATGCTTTATGCTAAGCATGACAGCGGCCTTTCGGTTTATGTGTTTCCCAAAAAAGGGTTTAGTAAATATTATGCGATTTATGGAACAGAGTACGGATCGGTCGACCGAGTGTTTCAGGTGCCGGGCGAAACAGAAATGACGACAGTTCCAGATGGAATTGCCCATTATCTGGAACATAAAATGTTTGAAGAGGAGGGCGGCGGCAACGCCTTTGACCGTTTTGCGGCAACGGGGGCAAGCAGCAATGCTTTTACCAGCTTTGATATGACTGCTTATCTTTTCACCTGCACGAACCGGTTTTATGAGAACCTGGAAATTTTGTTGGATTTTGTGAATCATCCATATTTTACAGATGAAAATGTGGCAAAGGAGCAGGGCATCATTGGTCAAGAAATCAAAATGTACGAAGATGACCCGGAGTGGCGTGTATTCTTTAATACGCTGACCGCCATGTTTCATAACAATCCGGTCAAGATTGATATTGCAGGTACAGTGGAGAGCATTTCTCATATCACCCCTAAGGTATTGTATCAGTGCTATAACACTTTTTATAACCCTGCGAATATGGTTTTGGTTCTGGTGGGCGATGTGGATATGGAGCGGGCACTTCAGTGTGTTGATAAATATGTGGATGTCAGCCGAAATCTGGGGAAAATTGCAAGGCCGCAAGTGGAAGAACCGCAGGAGAGAGTGCAGGAATATATTGAGCAGAAGCTGACGGTATCCCAGCCCATGTTCCGGATCGGGTTCAAGGACAATCAGATGGCGGTATCAGGCGATGCAATGCTGAAAAAGGAAATCGCCACCGAACTGATTCTGGAAACCGCGTTTGGAAAGACCAGCGATTTTTATATGGAACTCTATGAGACAGGGCTGATTGATAATACCTTTGATGCCGAGACGGATATTACCAAGGCATACGGGTTCAGCCTGATCGGCGGGGAATCAAAAGATCCCCAGGCGGTTTATGAGAAGGTGAAAGAGCGTCTGCGGAGCTTGCAGAACAACGGAATTCCGGCAGAGGAGCTCAGTCGTGCAAGGAAGGTATTAAAATCGGGAAATATCCGTATTTTCAACAACGTGGAAAGTATGGGCAATGCCTTTATTCGGCATATCTTTGCAGGCTATCAGCCGCTAATGGTAGGCGATATGGTGGATAGCGTAACCGAAGAAGAGGTAGCGCTGCGGCTGAAGGAGCATTTTGATACGGAAAACAGCGTACTTTCGGTGATTCGTCCGGCGTAGGGGGAATGGAAACATGAATAATGTGATAACCTTTCCCGGACTGGGACTGACCTTTGAAGTAAACCGTGCGGCCTTTCATATTTTTGGCATATCGGTGTACTGGTATGGTTTGCTAATTGCCCTGGGCTTGATCCTTGCCATTGTTTACGGCATACGGGAGGCAAAAAAGACTGGGGTGAGCCAGGACGATCTTTTGAATATGATTTTGATTGCAGTACCGGTCGCGATTGTATGTGCGCGTCTGTATTATGTCATATTCAGCTGGGATATGTACAAGGACGATTTGCTGTCGGTATTTGATATCAGAAACGGCGGTCTCGCCATTTACGGCGGTGTGATCGGCGCCTGCTTGGTGATTTTTTTCTATTGTAGGCGCAAACACCTGTCTTTGGGGGCAGTGCTGGATATTCTGGCAGTTGGTCTGTTGATTGGACAGGCCATCGGCCGTTGGGGTAATTTTGTTAATGGTGAGGCCTTTGGCGGCCCCACCCAGCTGCCCTGGGCAATGTCTATTCGCCAGGACGGAGAAATCATTGCCCAGGGGGTTCACCCCACTTTTCTGTATGAGTCTTTATGGAACGCAGCAGGAATTGTAATTTTGCTGGTTTATAAAAGATGGAAAAGTTTTCGCGGTGAGGTTTTCTGCGGTTATTTAATTTGGTATGGACTTGGCAGAATGTGGATTGAAGGCCTGCGGGCGGATTCGCTGTACATAGGGAATCTTCGGGTAAGCCAGATTTTGGCTGGACTGACCGTACTGGCAGGTGCCGGAATCCTTCTTTATGGACGGCTGCAGCAGCGGAAAAAACAACAATGACAAACAAGAACCAGGATAGGAGTGTGATTGTTATATGGAACAAAAGGGAACGCCGAAGCGGCCGCTGATATTTTATTATATTGTAGGACTGCTGATCATTCTTCTGCTTAATGCCATACTGGTGCCCACCATGTTCAAGCCGGAAACGGTGGGGTATAATGTTTTTTTAGATGATTTAAAGAATGGGAAAGTACAGCAGGTAGAAGTGCAGGATACACAGATCGGTGTGCTCAGCAAAGACAGCCAAGGCAAGGACAGGATCTATATTACCGGAAATATGAACGACCCGGATTTGGTGAATAAGCTGGACGAGGCCGGCGTAGAATTTGGCAAGGTGATTCCAAAACAGAATTCTCCGTTGCTGAGCTTTATTCTGTCATGGGTTTTCCCACTGCTGCTGATGGTTGCCGTCGGACAGCTGCTGATGCGGCAGATGCAGAAGCGTATGGGCGGCGATGCCTTGTCCTTTGGTCAAAGCAAGGCAAAAATTTATGTCAAGGCGCAGACAGGAACTACTTTTGCAGATGTAGCGGGACAGGAAGAAGCAAAAGATGCGCTTTCAGAAATTGTAGATTTTTTGCACAATCCTGCCCGGTATAAAAAAATCGGTGCGGTTTTGCCCAAGGGAGCGCTTTTGGTAGGTCCGCCGGGAACCGGAAAGACACTGCTTGCCAAAGCAGTGGCTGGAGAAGCGGAAGTACCGTTCTTTTCCGTGTCCGGGTCAGAGTTTGTAGAGATGTTTGTAGGCCGGGGTGCCGCCCGCGTGCGGGAGTTGTTTAAACAGGCGCAGGAGAAGGCGCCGTGTATTGTCTTTATTGATGAGATTGATACCATTGGAAAAAAACGTGACGGCGCCGGAGTGGGCGGAAATGATGAGCGGGAGCAAACGCTGAATCAGTTGCTGACAGAAATGGATGGTTTTGATGGCAGTAAAGGCGTGGTCATTCTGGCGGCTACGAACCGTCCGGAAACACTGGACAAGGCGCTTCTGCGTCCCGGCAGGTTTGACCGCCGGATTCCGGTGGAGCTTCCGGACCTGGCAGGACGGGAAGCGATTCTGCGTGTCCATGCCAGGAATGTGAAGATGGATCAGAATATTGATTATACAGCAATTGCCCGTGCAACCTCTGGCGCATCAGGAGCCGAGCTTGCAAATATGGTGAACGAGGCGGCGCTCCGGGCGGTTCGTGCCGGACGGGATACTGTGATTCAGGCAGATCTGGAAGAATCTGTCGAGGTGGTTCTTGCAGGATATCAGCGTAAAAATGCGGTCATTTCCCAGAAGGAAAAACAAATTGTGGCCTATCACGAGGTAGGGCATGCGTTGGTTGCGGCGCTGCAGACGAATTCCGCTCCGGTGCATAAAATCACCATCGTACCCCGGACATCAGGAGCACTGGGATATACCATGCAGGTATCAGAACAAGAAAACGTCTTGATGAGTAAGGAGGAAATATTTAATAAAATTGCCACTTTAACAGGCGGTCGTGCGGCAGAAGAGCTGGTGTTCGGCACCTTTACCTCCGGCGCTTCCAATGATATCGAGCAGGCGACACGGTTGGCAAGGAGTATGGTAACCCGCTTGGGCATGAGCAAAAATTTTGATATGACTGCGCTGGAAACGGTGGGGAACGAATATTTAGGCGGTGATGCGTCATTGGCGTGTTCCCAGCAGACCGCGGCGGATATTGACCGCGAGGTGGTAGAATTGATCAAGCATGCCCATGAAAAAGCGATCGGAATTTTAAAGGATAAAATGGACAAACTGCATGAGCTGGCGGCATTTTTGCTGGAGAAGGAAACCATTACGGGTGAGGAGTTTATGCAGATGCTAAATCGATAGTATAAAATAAGAAAGAGGAGCTGTCTTTTTTATGACAGACTCCTCTCAGCGTGTCGATAAAGTATCGACACGCTGACAGATGTTGAAAAAGGAAGTTAGATTTTCCGCAATTGCTTTCGTCAGCGTACAAAGGTACGGTAGAGAGCGATTGCGGGAAAAGCAAGCAATGACGCCGGTTTCTCGATGAATCCGGCGTCATTTTATACGACAACATAAAGTTTATGAAAAGGAAGTGCGTTTTGTTTTTATTGTCTCGCTTGCGGTATAACGACTTTTTCGACAGTCTGAGAGGAGCTGTCTTTTTTATGACAGACTCCTCTTTCTTTACAACTTCATAGCTTCCAGCATGAGCGGGAGCGTACGTGCGTATATTTTGGGAAAATCTTCTGGCGGCAGAGGGTTTTCCCCCTGGCCAATTTCAATGGTAAAGCCGGGGCGGCGAAAGGTGCGGATAAACCAGTCTTTGTATCCGCCGTAGGAAGCGATTCCCTTGGGAGAATCCATGCGATATGGACTGACGGCCTCAAAGCGTTTCGCGTAAACAAAGGATTTGTCCGGTGCAAAGCCGCAGAAATCCCAGTATATGACCTCGCCCTGACTGTGAAAAGCCATTACCAAATCAAAGGAATTTTGGCGGGTAAAGTCAGCAATAGCGCGACTTTCCGGTTCGGATTCGGGAAAAGGTCCGGAAAAGCGGGTGGGCCCCGGCCCCAGAACACCTGCTTCCGGTTCTCCTTGTTTGGAAAGATGCCACAGCGCGTCATAATTGTGGTTCAAATCCACCCCACGTGCGTTGGCTTGCCACTGTTTTCCAGAAACGGCAATTTCTACTCCGTCAGGATTTACCATGGGAACAAGATAGAGGGTACAGGCGTCTAAAAGAGTATGTGTGCTATAGGTATCTGCGGCAAGGTCTTTGGCAAACTGCATAAGAAGTTTGGCAGTCAGCCATTCCATGCCGTGGTGTGCACCATTGAAAAATATTTTTTTGTTTCCGTGTCCCAGCTTCAGCGCATAGAGTTTTCTGTTTTGTATACTCTTTCCAATACAGAAAACTGGAATGTTGGGATAGTTTTCCTGAAAGGCGGTGATGGCTCGCTGTAACGATTTATAGTTAAAAATGGTCTCCATGCTCGTTCATCCTTTCTACAGAATTGCATTATGTAAACACAAGTATCTGGGTTTGTGTAGCTATTTTTATTCAATCGGACGAAAGAATATGAAAAAAATGGTTGAAAGTCAATAAAGATTATAAAAAAAATAAAAAATTTCAAAAAATCTATTGAAAAAAGATTGATAAAGTAGTATAATGCAAGAGTATAGATATGAAATAAATTAAAATACGGGAGAGTTATCGGTTGCTGTAGGATACAGTATACCTCTTTTCCGTATTTGTACAGCATAAACATTCTGACGGAAAGGAGGAGGCCGAAGACTAAATAATAATTGTGGTACAAGGTCATCTGTGGTAAGGCGATCTATTGATTAGAAAAAAAGAAAAAACGTTAGTTTGAATTATTTAGGAGGCAAAAAAATGAAAGAGTACAAAAAATTTAAGAAATTTGGTGCGGCAATGACAGCTGTCGCAATGTTAGGTTTGATGGGAACAGGCGCTTTTGCGGCTGAAGAAGAAAAAACAGAAGTCCCTGAAGTTCCTGCAGTAGAAGTTCCTGCTGAAGAAGTGACCGAGGCTCCCGTTGTTGACGAGACTGAAGTTCCCGCAGAGGAAGTCCCTGTTGTTGACGAGACCGAGACTCCTGCAGAGGAAGCTCCTGTTGTTGACGAGACCGAGGCTCCCGCAGAAGAAATTCCTGTGGTTGACGAGACCGAAGTTCCTGCAGAGGAAGCTCCTGTTGTTGATGAGACCGAGGCTCCCGCTGAGGAAGTTCCTGCTGAAGAAGCAAATGCGAACGTGGATCTTTTGGCAGAGGGAGACGGTAATGTTATGCAGGGCGAAGATATGGTAGACGGTACCGGCATTGCTATTACCGCGGCAACTGCAACGGTAGACGATGCAGGCGTTTATACGGTTAAAATGACATATACCATCGATGGCGCAGAAGCCACCAATCAGGTTACCATGCTGGCGTATCTGTTTGAAGGCGATGGTAGTGCTTGGACTGCGGAAGAC
The DNA here is from genome assembly GCF_014982785.1 of Ructibacterium gallinarum. Classification (GTDB taxonomy): domain Bacteria; phylum Bacillota; class Clostridia; order Monoglobales; family Monoglobaceae; genus Ructibacterium; species Ructibacterium gallinarum. The sequence continues at coordinate 28,146 of NZ_JADCKB010000010.1, read as the reverse complement.
AATATTGAAACCGGTTCTATCCGTGCGATCGATCAGGATGCGAATTCTACTTATAATGGCACCATTTCCTTTAAGCTGGCAAAGAACGGTAGTTTGACCGTAAATCCAGATTCTACTTTGGTAGTCAAGATGGGTTCCGATGCGGCAACCGCTACAGCGGCACAGGCAGTTATCATTGATCTTGCTAATGCAAGCGCAGGCGAACCTGAGCCAAGCGGAAAGATCGGCGATGTCAATAATGATGGTGTAATCAATGGTACAGATGCAAATGCAGCTGTTATGATTTGGAAACAAACTTTCGATTTTAGTAGCATTGAAGGATTGACACCAGATGAAATTCGTGAAAGAGCTGATCTTGCTGATCCTAAAGGAACAATTAATGGATCAGATGCAAATGAAATTGTTATTTTGTGGAAAAGTAATTAAATAGAGAATAGATGCAGGTTTTTACCGAAAGGAGTAAAGCAAGAATGAGAAATTTGAAGAAAATAATGTCAGCTGTTGTTGTAATTGCAATGCTTGTAAGTTTAGTAGCTGTGAATGTATTTGCTGCAGATTCAACAGCAGATTCTGAAATTAAAATTTACATGACGCCGAGCGCAACTGCTGTAAAAGCCGGTGGAGAATTTACAGTAGACTTTTTTGTTACGGCAAAAGATGATTCTGATATCAAAATTCAAAATTTGATGTTTGAGTTAACTTATGATAGTAGTGCATTTACAGCAGAAGCTGGAACATGGTCGAATGGCTATAATCCGGATACCGAGGAATATGCTGGTCTTCCCAAAACAACGGTTGATGTTAATACAGCAGGCTATGTAAGGGCAGGAACTGCAGGTAATATTTACAATGTAAGTAAAAATGCTCCAGTATGCCAAATTAAATTTAATGTAAAAGCAGATGCTGTTACTGGTGCAAAAGAATTTTCTTTCTCTGATTTTACAGCAATTAATATGGCAAATGGTGCTTTAAAGACTTTAGATAGAACCAACAAAATTAGTGTATCTGTTGTAGAATCTGCTGAGATTACAGCGGTTGCTCCGGTTGAGTTTACAACGGCTTCTATTGGTGCTACTGCTGATGAAGTGATTGCGGCTCTGCCGAAAGAAGTGACTGTTACAGCACCTGATAAGATCAAAGATACCAAAGTTGCAGTAAGTGCATGGACTGCTCCGGCTGATTATGACGCTATGTCTGCAGAAGCTCAGGTATTTACCGGTACTCTGGCTCCGGTTGATCCGATTACAGCGGCGGCTGGTTTAACTGCAGTTGCAAACGTTACTCTTCAGCCGATTACCGATGGTACTCTGGGTACAGTAAACAGCATTACCTTTAATGCGGTTGCTGACAGTCAGGATAACTACACAGAAGACGAGATCAAGACTGCTTTCCTGGCAGCTAACCCCACCGTTGCAGTTTCTAAGGGTGAAATCACTGATACTTATACTTTGGAAGCAGCAGATCTGACTGTTACTGGAACGCTGAACAAAGGTACAGTTACCGAAGGAAGCGATCCTGAGAATAAAGCAACCATTGCGGTTTCTATCAGCGGTGAATCTGACAATAAGTTCTTTAATTTTGCTGAAGCACAGACACTAAATGCAGAGGCTACAGTAATCCCGGCTGAAATCAAAGACGGTACGGTATCTTATGTAGTTAATCCGCTGAATATTACCAATACAACGGAAATCAGCGTAGTAGTAAAGAGAGACGAAGCAAAATACAGTGCAGTAGATTCTAAAGTTACTGTTACAGTTTCTACTGCTGACAAGACAGTTACTCTGCCTGCTGATGGCACAGAATTTGTAATGGCTGGCGCAACCGAAGAAGCAGCTGCAGAACTGGAGAAGACCTTTGTTCTGGGCAGTGCAAAGACCATCTTTGGCGCTGACGTAGCAGCTGGTACAGTTATCAACTTTGAGGTGAAAGTAGACGGTGCTACTGTTATGGTGGATGAAACAACTTCTACCACCAGCAAGACCGTTGCAAAGAGCGGCGGCAGCAGCAATCCTCCGAGCGGTATTCCTTCCGGCGGCGGCGGTGGTACCAGCACTGCGAAGTCTTATAACATTAAGACCACCGAGAGCGTAAACGGTACCTTTACTGTTCCGGAAACTGCAAAGAGCGGTGATGTTGTAACCGTTACCACCACTCCGGACGAAGGTTATAAGACTGATGTAATTACCGTTAAGACTTCTGCTGGAACCAATGTTCCGGTTGAGAACAAGCAGTTCACCATGCCGTCTTCTGATGTTACCGTAAGCGTAACCTTTGTAGAGGGCGTAGAGGAAGAACCGAGTGTAACTCCTTCTGGTGATTTCAGCGATGTTCCCAGCAGTCACTGGGCATATGCCGCTATTATGAATCTGAAAGAACTGGGTATTGTAAATGGCGTTTCTGAGACCTCTTTCAATCCGGATGGCAATGTAACCCGTGCGGAATTTGCTAAGATGATCGCACAGCTGTTTGGTTTGACTGCAACTTCTACCACCAGCGCATTCACCGACTGTGCAGCAGATGATTGGTATACTCCTTACGTTATCGCTGTTGCTGAGGCTGGATATGTAAAAGGTATTTCTGATACCTACTATGGTGCTGACGAGCAGATCAGCCGTCAGGATATCTGCACCGTTCTGGGTCGTGTTCTGGATGCCGCTCCGGCAGAAGGCGCTGCTTTGGAATTCACCGATGCAGCTGATATCGCTGACTACGCTGCAGACTATGTTCTGGCACTGGTTGGCATGGGCGTAATCAATGGTTATGAGGACAACACCTTTGGCCCGAATGCAAACGCTACCAGAGCAGAAGCTGCTAAAATTATTGACGGCGTAACCAAGCTGGATGTCCAGATTGTAAAAGATGCAATGGCTAAACTGACCGGTGAAGCTCCTGCCGAAGAAGTAACCGAGGAAACCACTGAAGAAAATACCGAAGAGGTAACTGAGGAAACCACCGAGGGAAATACCGAAGAGGTAACTGAGGAAACCACCGAGGAAAATACTGAAGAGGTAACTGAGGAAACTACCGAGGAAAATACCGAAGAGGTAACTGAGGAAACTACCGAGGAAACCACCGAAGAGACTACTGAAAAATAATTGATAGTTCAGTTGTTTTGATAAGAAGGTCAAAACCCCGAAAGGCTTATGCCTTTCGGGGTTTTTTGTGAATAAAAAGCCGAATTCATCTGGAATCCGGCTCTATATTATAATTTGTGGTATTTTTGCTCAATGGTTATTGCCAAATGCCATTTGGTAATCCATCTTTTATAAAATTAATGGTAAAACATTACCAAATATAATCTACGTCTAATTTATTCAAAAGATAGCGGCGGATAATGTCAAGGGCATACAGGCTGGCGCGCTCTCTGATCATATTTCGGTCGCCTGCCAAATAAAAGCGAAATGCACGGTGAACGCCTTCGGCACATATACCGATATATACCAGACCAACAGGTTTTTCATCCGTGCCGCCGTCTGGGCCTGCGATGCCTGTTATTCCAATGCCAATATCCGCTCCTGTTTTCTCACGGACGCCGCGGCACATTTCAAGGGCGGTTTGGGAAGAAACAGCACCGTGTGCCGCTAAAGTTTCCGCAGTGACTCCAAGGAGAGCCTGCTTTTGTTCATTGGAATAAGTGATCATTCCACATGGGAAGCAAGCGGAGGCGCCGGGAATATCAGTTATTTTTTTGGCAACCAAGCCACCGGTACAACTTTCTGCTGTGGCAGCTGTTTTCCCGGACGTCCGAAGCAGATCCACAACCGTTTTTTCCAGCGAGGCGTTTTCTCCTTTGGCGTAGATAAAGTCACCTAAAATATTTCTTACTTCTGTTTCAAGAGGCTGAAGCATCTTTTTTGCTTGTTGCGTATCTGACGCCTTGGCGGTAAGCCGAAGTTCCATTTCGCCGGTTTTGGCATACGGTGCAATGGTAGGATTGGTTTGGCGGTCAATGATGGTTTTTAGTTTTTCTTCTGCCGCCGATTCTCCCACGCCAAATATACGAAGGCTTTCTGAATAAATAATACAGTCGGCACGTTTTTCCAGATACGGCCGTACTTGCTCAAGGAGCATGGGGCGCATCTCACTGGGCGGCCCTGGCAGCATGATGAAAATATTTTTTTCAGTTTCAATAATCGCCCCGGGTGCGGTTCCGTGGTCATTTTGCAGGACAATACAACCTTCGGGCATTTCGGCTTGTTTTAAATTGCTTTTGGGCATATATTGCCCTTGAGAGGCAAAGCGTTCCTCAATGCGGCGTTTGCTTTCTTCGTGCATAATGCATTTTTTCCCGCAGTAATGGGCAATGGTTTCTTTGGTTAAATCGTCACCGGTAGGTCCCAAGCCTCCGGTTGTTATAATGCCATCAGCCCGTCCAGCTGCAAGTTCCAATGCGGATTGAAGACGGTCGGGATTATCGCCTACAACGGTGGTATAATAGACATTATACCCAAGCTCGCTCAGCATGCGGCTGATAACCTGTGCATTGGTGTTTACGATCTGTCCAAGCAAAAGCTCGGTTCCTACCGATATGATTTCAAAATTCATATGCATTCCTCCTATGGTTTGATGTAGACAACTTCTTCGCCGTCTATTGCTTTTTGTATCATTTCTTCCAGATTATCAAGAGCTTTTTCCGCTTCCAGGATTTCTTTAAGATCCGGGTGGGTTTTTGGGTGTTTGGGAACAAAAATAGTACAGCAATCCTCGTAGGGAAGTATGGAAGTTTCGTAGGTATCAATTTTTTTGGAAATCTGTACAATTTCTTCTTTGTCCATACCGATACAGGGGCGAAACACTGGCATGCTCACTGCGTTGTCGGTGACTGCAAGGCTTGCCATGGTTTGGCTGGCCACCTGTCCGATGCTTTCACCGGTAATCAGTGCCGCGGCTTTGGAATTGACTGCGATACGTTCTGCGATTTGCATCATAATCCGGCGCATGATTAGGGTCAAATAATTTCTGGGGCATTTGTCAATAATGGCAAGCTGAATCTCGGTGAAGGGAACAATATGCAAATTTATTTTTCCCGTATATACAGAAAGAATTCTTGCAAGATCAATTACTTTTTCTTTGGCACGGTCTGAGGTATAAGGATGACTGTGAAAGTGGACTGCATCAATAGCAACACCTCGTTTGGCAATCATCCATCCTGCTACGGGACTATCAATGCCGCCGCTGAGCAGCAAAGCGGCTTTGCCATTGGTTCCAATGGGCATTCCGCCGGCACCGCTGTATTTTTCAGTAAAAATATATGCTTTTTTTCGAATTTCAATTTGAACCAGAATATCGGGATTGTGCACATCCACATGAAGGCCGTCTACATTTTTTAAAATAACACCACCCATTTGCTGGCAGATTTGGGGCGAATTAAGTGGAAACTGCTTGTCCTCCCTTTTAGCTTCTACTTTAAAACTTTTTCCCTGCGTGTCCATAGACTTAAGACATGCAATGGTAGTTTGGGCAATGCTGTCCATATCTTTTTCACAGGAAACAGCAGGACAAATATTGACAATACCAAAAACTTTGCGCATTCTATCTATGGCGTCCTCCATGTCAATGGTATCGTCCATGGGTTCTACGTAAATGGTGGATTGGGATTTTTGAATATGAAACCGGCCGGCGGGAGATAGCGCCTTGGAAAGGTTTCGCAGGAGCTGCTGCTCAAACATCGGCCGGTTCAGCCCTTTTAGTGCAATTTCTCCATATTTTAAAAGTACAATATCAGCTTTTTTCATCATAGGTATCCTCCGTTTTCTTTGGTATCCTTACCGCAGGGGTATCCTGCGCAGCATGGTGACAATTCGGGTAAGCGCTTCCACGGCAGCGTCAATATCGTCTTGGGTGGTAAATTCAGAAAGACTCAGCCGGATACTTCCGTCGATCATGTTCCGGTCGGTACCAATGGCCGTCAGCACATAGCTGGGCTCTTTTTTGTGGCTAGAACATGCCGAACCACTGGAAACATAAATTTCTTCATCTTCCAGAGAATGCAGCACCACCTCGGAGCGGACTCCGGCAAAGGAAACATTTAAAATGTGGGGTGCGCAGTTTTCCGGTGTGTTAATTTTTATATCAGACAGATTCTCCCGAAGCCCTTTCTCCAGACGTTGGCGAAGCATATGCATTCTCGGAACAGCAGTTGCCATATGCTGATAGCAAAGACTGGCGGCCAGTCCTATTCCAGCAATACCTGGCACGTTTTCGGTGCCTGACCTTAGATTGTCCTGCTGTCCGCCGCCAAAGAGGATGGGCGCTATTTTTGTACCTTTTTTTACATACAGCACACCGATCCCTTTTGGACCGTGGATTTTATGTCCACTGATACTGAGCAAATCCGCGCCCAGTGTTTTCGCATCACAAGGAACCTTGCAGTAGCCTTGTACGGCGTCTACATGAAGGTATGCCCTTTTATTTTTTCTCTTCATTATTTCTGCCAGCCGCGATATGGGTTGTACGGAACCAATCTCGTTATTAACCAGCATAACGGTGACCAAAGCCGTATCATCGCAGAGTAGATCTTCAAAAGCCGGCAGACTGATGATGCCATCATGGTCTACCGGAATAAAGTCTATGCGGTAACCCTTTTTTTTGAGATACATCAAGGTATTCAGTGTGGCAGGATGTTCCAGTGGGGAGCTGATAATCTGCCGGCCCCGGCTGGCGGCGCAAACACCGCGGATAGCCAGGTTGTTGGATTCCGTTCCGCCGGAGGTAAAGTAAATTTCTCCCGGTGAAGCCTTCAGGGTTTGGGCAATGGCTTCCCGGGCGGCTTTAACTTCTTTTTCCGCCGCAATGCCCAGCCGGTGCAGGGAGGACGGATTCCCATATTGGTTTTGCATAACCTCTGCCACCTTGGCCGTTACCTGTGGATAAGGCTGTGTAGTGGCGCTGTTATCAAAATATCGTTCCATAACATTCTCCTTGTCTGCCGCAGTGTAACGGCAAAGCTTCATTCTAGCTCTTATCCACACAGAAAGAATAAGAGATTTTAATGAATGCCCATGTGTGTTTCCGAAGCGATGCGAAGGAAAAATTGGCATGGGCTATTTTTATTTCTTTGAAACTTCTAACTTCATATTGTATCACAAGTGCAGAATTTTTTCAACCAATATCTGTTATCTACTTTGGCTTTGTAAGAAATTTTGTCCGGCACAGACAAGCGCTGCAAACAGGTGCGGCGTGTTTCCGGCCGGACGGAAAGGCTTTCGCAGTATTAGTCTATGCAAAGCGGGACAAAGTGTGCGTAGAATTTTTGAAAAAGGGTAGACAAAATTAAGTTTTTTTGTGTATAATATTATTTTAGGCAAAAAGTATAGAAATACCCCGCTTGTGGGAGGATGAGAATATGGAACATAAAACTTTGAAAACGTTGGAATATGATAAGATTTTAAATATGCTGGCTGCGTTTGCTAAAAACGAGGATACCAAACGCAAAATTCAGGAACTGGTGCCATCGGAAGATTTCCGTATTGTAGAACAAACTCTGCTGGAAACCGACGCTGCTGTGACTTTGATTTTAAAATACGGCACACCGGATATGCTTCGGATATGCAATATTAAAGAACAGATGAAACGGCTTCAGATAGGCGGTTCTCTTAACATGGCAGAACTTTTGAATCTGGCCAGAATTTTAAAGAATGCTCGGACTTTAAAGCGGCTGACGTGGGAGCAGACCGGCATACTTTGCGGATATATAGAAGAGCTGGTACCGGAGAAAGCGGTGGAGGATAGAATTACGTCTGCTATTTTGTCAGAGGAGGAAATGGCTGATGATGCAAGTCCTGAACTTTATCGAATTCGGCGGAAAGCCAAAAACGCGGCGAGCAGGATTCGGGAAACGCTGGATTCTATGATTCATTCGGGATATTATCAAAAATTTTTGCAGGATCCTATCGTTACCATGCGCAACAACCGGTATGTGGTGCCGGTAAAGGCGGAGCATAGGGCGGATGTAAAAGGAATTGCTCATGATATGTCTGCTTCCGGGGGAACGGTATTTATTGAGCCGGAAGGCGTGGTCAATGCCAATAATGAGCTGCACGAACTTGAGGTTCGGGAAAAGGCGGAAATAGAGCGGATTTTGATGGAAATTTCTCAGGCGGCCGCTGAAATTGCTCCTGAACTGGAACTGAATTTTGACACCTTGATTCACTTGGATTTTGTTTTTGCTAAGGCCCATTTGGCGCTGGATATGAAGGCGGTGTGTCCTCAGCTGAACCGGGAAGGCAGGGTGAATATCAGAAAAGGCAGGCATCCTTTAATTGATCGAAAAAAGATTGTGCCTATCAGTGTCAGGCTGGGAGAGGAGTTTGACAGTCTGATTGTGACAGGACCCAATACCGGCGGAAAGACAGTGGTGCTTAAGACCATCGGGCTGTTTTGCCTGATGACCCAGTCGGGACTGCATATCCCTGCGGCAGAAGATAGTATTATGCCGGTGTTTACTGATGTTTTTGCTGATATTGGAGATGAACAAAGCATAGAGCAAAGCCTGTCCACTTTTTCATCCCATATGAAAAATATCGTACGGATTGTCAGCCGGGCGAGGGAAAATTGTCTGGTTCTGTTTGATGAATTGGGAGCCGGGACTGACCCGGTGGAAGGCGCTGCGCTTGCAGAATCCATTTTAGAGCATATTAGGGCAGCTGGAGCGGAGACGGTGGCAACGACGCATTACAGCGAACTGAAATTGTATGCACTTTCTACGCCCGGGGTGGAAAATGCCTCCTGTGAATTTGATGTGGAAACCTTAAGCCCTACTTATCGCCTGCTTATTGGCGTACCGGGAAAGAGCAATGCTTTTGCGATTTCAGAGCGGCTGGGGCTTCCTAAAGAGATTATTGACCGTTCCAGACAGCGGCTTTCAGAAGAAAATTTGCAGTTTGAGGATATCCTAACCAGCATTGAAAAAAATAGACAAACAACGGAAAGAGAATCTCAGGAAACCATACGGCTGCGGCAAGAAGTGGAAGTTTTGCGCCAGCAGTTGGAGCAGGAACGGGAGAAAATTGAGAAGCAGAAGGATAAGATTTATGACCGGGCGCGAGAAAAAGCGGAGAAAATTATTGAGCGTGCCCAGAGAGAAACTGATGCGATGCTGGAGGAGGCAAAGGCGGCAAGAAAAGCCAAGGATGAGCAGGAGCAACTTCGTGCCATGGAAGAGATTCGCCGTCAGCTGGGGCTGAAAAGAAAAAAGAATAAAAGTCCGAAAGTGCGGACGGCAGTGCAGGCAAAACCGGCAGGGGTGAATATCAATACCTTAAAGCTGGGCGCTTCGGTTATGATTAATGACCTAGGGGATAAAGGCAGTGTACTATCGGTTAATAAAAAGGAAAATACTGCTGTGGTGCAGGTGGGAATTATGAAAATTACTGCCAAAGCCGATAATTTAACACTTTTGGAGGAAGAAGAGGGAGTTCGGCCGAAAACGGAGCCGCCTCGGAGAAGCCAGACTGGACTGCGTCGCGGTGAAGTAAAGGCAGAAGTGGATTTGCGGGGTATGATGCTGGAGGAAGCTTTGATGCAAACGGATAAGTTCTTGGATGAATCCTCCATGGCTGGTTTGCATACGGTGAGCATTATTCATGGGAAAGGAACCGGAACCTTACGTGCTGGCGTGCAGAATATGTTGCGGCGGCATCCGCAGGTTAAAAGTTTTCGGCTAGGTAAATACGGGGAAGGCGAAGACGGTGTTACCATTGTGGAGCTGAAATAAAGCTAGATATTTCGCTGTTTTATGGAAGTGTTCATGCAGTTGCATAAAAGTATGAATTAAATATTGGTAAGTTTTATTTCTATTTAATTTGAAAAAGGTGTTGTAATTTGCCACAAACCGTGATAAAATAGTTCTAATGCTATGCATGCCGGTAATGTGGTTCAAGAAAATACCGGATAGAAATCGGGGGTAACCCCGCTCAAGTTGTAAAACTAAAGAACCAGGGAGACTATAGATTATGTTAAAGAAAAAGTGGCTGCTCAGGGAGTTTGATAAGAAACGCGTTGTGGAGATTTCAAAACAATATCATATCTCACCGCTGACTGCAATCATTCTCTATAACCGAGGTATCCATGATGACGAAGCGATTACCCGTTTTCTTTCCAAGGATTTGGGAGTAATGCATGATCCATACTTACTCAAGGATATGGAAAAAGCTGCGGACCGGATTTGGAAAGCCAGAGATGAAGGTGAAAAAATTACCATTTACGGTGATTATGATGTGGATGGTATTACTTCTATTGCAATTTTGTATAAGCATCTCCGGGAGATGGGAATTGAAGTGGATTATTATGTGCCGGACCGTATGCAGGAAGGGTATGGTGTGAACAAAGAGGCGCTGGATAAGATTCACAAAGGCGGCACCTCGTTGATTATTACGGTGGATACCGGAATTACTGCGGTGGAAGAGAGTGAATATGCAAAGGAACTCGGCCTTGATGTGATTGTGACGGATCATCATGAATGCAAGGAGCAGCTACCGGATGTGTATGCGGCGATTGATCCTAAGAGAAAGGACTGTGTATATCCATTTAAGAGCCTGGCGGGTGTAGGCGTGGTATTTAAGTTAATTCAGGCGCTGGATGATAAAAAGTCCCTGCCGGATTTGATGGACAAATATGCAGACCTGATGTGCCTTGGTACGGTGGCGGATATTTCGCCGCTGATTGATGAAAACAGGGTGATTGTTACTGAAGGATTAAAGCGTTTTAAGACCACCAAAAATGTAGGACTAAAAGCGCTGATTGATGTTTCTACCAATGGAAAGGCCATCACCACCTCTACCATTGGTTACACCATTGCGCCCAGAATTAATGCCAGCGGCCGTCTTGGCTGTGCGTCCAGAAGTGTTGAGTTGTTTTTGACAGATGATGCAGAAAAAGCAAAAAAACTGGCAGAATCTCTGTGTGAGGAGAATACCCTTCGGCAGCAGACAGAGCAGAAAATGTTTAAAGAGGCTATGGAGTATCTGGAAGAGCATCCAGAGGTTAAGGAAGACAAAGTGATTGTGATTCCGCATAAGGATTGGCATCACGGCATTGTTGGAATCGTGTCTTCTAAAATAACCGAAAAATTTTATAAACCTTCTATCCTGTTTGCTATTGACGGTGATGAGGCCAAGGGCTCTGGCAGGAGCGTCAGCGGTTTTAACCTGTTTGGTGTTTTAGAGCAGTGCTCTGATCTGCTTGAAAAATTTGGCGGTCATGAATTGGCGGCTGGTCTGACCATTAAATCAGAAAACATTGAAGCATTTCGTAAAAAAGTGAATAGCTGTTCTAAGGATCAGATAACAGAAAAGATGATGACGCCTACTATTTTGCTGGATGCAGCAATTAAGGTGCCGTATATTACATTGGAAACCGTCAATGATATTAACCGTCTGCAGCCATTTGGTGTGGATAATCCTACGCCGGCTTTTGCGGTTCGAAATATTAAGATACATAAAATCAGTGTGATGAGCGAGGGGAAGCATCTGCGGATGACCTTGCTTAAGGACGGAAAATATTTGGATGCCGTGGGCTTTGGCATGGGAGAATATTATCAGTATCTGGAAGAAGGCGATTTTATTGATGTGGCCTTTGCGTTGGACATCAATGATTATAAGGGCTTTCAGAATGTCCAGTTGATTTTAAAGGATATCAAAAAATCCGGTGAGATTGAGAATATTTAAAGAGAGATGCCGCCGGGTTGGAAAGCCCGATGGCTGCAGTGCTGTTTACTTAGGGAAAAACGTTGGGGAGTTCACTCTGCCAGCGTTTTCTGTCTTTATTTGAAAGGAGGTTTTTTCATGGCTCTGATTTCTTTGGAAACGTTGTTGGATCGAATCCGTCAGTATCACAAGGCGGATGATTTGGATATTGTAAAAAAAGCATATAACTATGCCATGAAGAAGCATGAGGGACAGATGCGCAAATCCGGCGAACCGTACGTGACGCATCCGGTACAGGTGGCATATATCCTGGCGGATATGGAGTTAGATCCGCAGTCCATTTGTGCGGCGCTTCTGCATGACGTGGTAGAGGATACCGAAACCACCCGGGAAGAATTGGTGAAGGAGTTTGGGGAAACTGTAACTATGCTGGTGGACGGAGTTACCAAACTAAATAAAATTCCGTATACCTCTAAGGAAGAACAGCAAATTGAAAATTTGAGAAAAATGTTTTTTGCTATGGCAAAAGACGTGCGGGTGATTGTGATTAAGCTGGCGGACCGGCTGCACAATATGCGGACGTTAAAGTATCAGCCGGAAGAAAAACAGCGTGAAATTGCCCGGGAAACGCTGGAGGTTTATGCCCCCTTGGCACACCGGCTTGGTATGTCCAAAATCAAATGGGAATTGGAGGATTTGGCACTTCGGTATATTGACCCCATTGGCTATTATGAAATTGTAGATAAAATTGCTCAAAAACGGGAAGAACGGGAAAAGTATATCAAAGATATTATTAATATTTTACAGGAGAAGCTGGATTCTCTGCATATCAAGGCACACGTAGAAGGCCGTGCTAAGCATTTTTACAGTATATACCGGAAAATGTTTATGCAGAACAAAACCATAGATGAACTGTATGACTTGTTTGCTGTCCGTGTTATTGTAGATACCGTTGCGGACTGCTATTCGGTGCTTGGTATGGTGCATGAGCTTTTTAAGCCCATTCCGGGCCGGTTTAAAGATTATATTGCCATGCCCAAGCCCAATATGTATCAGTCGCTGCATTCTACTCTGATTGGCCCAAACGGCACACCGTTTGAGATACAGATCAGGACTTGGGAAATGCACCATACCGCCGAAAACGGAATTGCGGCCCACTGGAAATATAAAGAGGGTAAAAGCGGTGCCAGCGATATGGATAGTAAGCTGGAATGGATTAAGCAACTGCTTGAGATCCAGAAGGACATGACTAATGCCGAGGATTTTATGCAGACGCTAAAAATAGATATGTTCAGTGACGAGGTGTTTGTGTTTACGCCCAAAGGGGATGTAATCAGTCTTCCGGTAGGAGCTACGCCGATTGATTTTGCCTATGCCATTCACAGTGCGGTGGGAAACCGCATGACAGGGGCAAAGGTCAACGGAAAAATTGTAACTTTGGATTATACTCTGCAAAACGGGGATATTGTAGATATTATTACCACAGGCGGCGGCCATGGACCCAATCTTGACTGGATTAAGATTTGCAAGACCTCCCAGGCAAGAAATAAAATCAATCAGTGGTTTAAGAAGGTCAACCGAGAAGAAAACATGGCAAAAGGCCATGAAATCCTGGAAAAAGCCCTAAAACAGCTGTCAATTCCGCTGAGCTTTCTGGAGGATAAGCCGTTTTTGCAGAATTTGCTGAGGAAATATGGGTTCAATAATATTGAGGACATGTATGCCGCCATCGGTTATGGAAGTCCCAATGCCACTCGGTTTGTGACCCGGTTTAAAACCGAGTGTAAGAAACGGATCGTGGAGGAAGAGGTTCTGCCACCGGAAGAAGTGATTCCAATGGTGGTAAAGACGACTTCAAAACCCAATAACAGTGGTGTCATTGTAGAGGGTATTGATAATTGTCTGACCCGTTTTTCCCATTGCTGTAATCCGGTGCCAGGCGACAAGATCGTGGGATATGTTACCCGGGGCCGCGGTGTTGCGATTCATCGAGCAGATTGTATTAATATGATTCATGCCCAGGCCAATTCCGAAGAGTTGAATCGCTTTATCCCGGTGCGCTGGGCAGATGATACGGACAACACTTTCCAGTCTATGCTGTATGTTACGGCGACGGATCGGGCGAATCTGCTGCTTGATATTATGACCACCATTTCGGAAATGAAAACGCATGTGACCAATGTCAATGCAAGAACCGGCAAGAATAATCTGGCAATTATTGAATTGACCATGGAAATTTCGGATACCGCGCAGCTGGAACAAACAATAAAACGGCTGAAAAAGGTAGACAGTGTTTTGTCGGTGGTGCGCCGGAGACAATAAAAATCACTTTGATGTATGTAAAAACAGGCCGCCTGTGGCGGCAGAACGGAGAAAACCATGAACTTTCATAAATTAACTTTAGGTGAGCTGGGAACCAACTGCTATATTCTGGCAGATGAAAAAACTGGAAAAGCAGTGCTGATTGATGCTCCCGATGAGACGGAAACTATTTTGGGTCTTCTTGCGGAGCACGAGTATACGCTGGACAGAATTATACTCACGCATGGGCATTTTGATCATATACTGGCATTGCCGGAGCTCAAGGAAGCACTTTCTGTTCCGGTGTGGATCCACGAAAACGGCCAGCAGTTTTTAAACGACGGCATCTATAATTTATGTCACTATGTGGGCAGAGAGTGGTCGCCAATTTCTGCAGATGGATATTTAAAGGATGGAGATCAGATTACCGTAGGGGAAATTCGGCTAAAGATATTGCATACACCGGGACATACTTCGGATTGTATTTGTCTATTGGGAGATGATTTTTTGCTGAGCGGCGATACGCTGTTTTGGCGGAGTGTGGGTCGGGTGGATCACCCCACGGGGGACTTAAAACAGGAAATTGACTCCATTCAGCAGAAAATCATGCCGCTATCGGATGAAATTCGGGTTTATCCGGGGCATGGACCGGCAACTGTCATAGGAGACGAGAGAAAGGAAAATCCATATTTGAGATGAAGGAAGAAGAAAGAGCGCCGTGGGGAATCCTGAATGGGATCCGTCCGGCTAAGATTGCTACTAAGCTGTTGCTGGAAGGGAAAGACGGCAGACAGGTGGTAGAATATTTTATGAAGGAATGCGGGGTCAGCCGCAGAAAAGCCACCCTGGCGCTTCAAGTGGCCAAGTGTGAGCTTCCCATTCGGGAGGCCATGTATGATGACGGCATCAGTATTTATATCGGCATTCCATTTTGCCCGACCCGCTGTTTATACTGTTCCTTTGTGACCTGTGGGACAAGGCAGGCGGCAAAGCTGATTCCAGAGTATCTTACGTGTTTGAAAAAGGAAATTGCTTATACCGGCCAGATTGTTGCGCAAAACAAAAACCGGGTAGAAACGGTGTATATCGGCGGGGGGACGCCTACTACGCTGTCGGCGCCGCAGCTGGATGATTTGCTTTCCTGGGTTTATGATGCTTTTGATTTGTCTGCATGCAGGGAGTTTACGGTGGAAGCCGGTCGCCCTGATACAGTAACGTATGAGAAACTGAAAACGCTAAAGCGGCATGGAGTAGATCGGATCAGTATCAATCCGCAGTCTATGAATCAGGAAACCTTGGATTTGATCGGACGGGCACATACGCCGGATCAGATTCGGCAGGCAGTGGCTATGGCAAGAGACTGTGGTTTTGACTGTATCAATATGGATGTGATCGCAGGGCTGCCAGGGGAAACGCCGGATATGTTTCGGTATACGCTGGAGGAGGTCGAAAAGCTTTCTCCCGAAAATACAACCGTACATACTATGAGTATCAAGCGGTCATCCCGCTTGCACGAATATTTGGAACAGTACCAGCTGGCAGATGCGGAAACCGTAATGGAAATGGTGGATTATGCTCGGGATTTTCTGACCCGGCAGGAAAAACATCCCTATTATTTGTACCGGCAGAAGAATCAGTTGGGAAATTTGGAAAACGTGGGTTATGCGAAAGCGGGGTTTGATAGTCTGTATAATATTTACATTATGGAAGAAATACAGACCATTTTATCCTTGGGATGCGGTGGGGTTACAAAGACGGTAGAGCGTAGTACCGACCGGATCGAACGGATCTTTAATGTGAAGGAACCGCAGGATTATATTGCAAGAATTGATGAAATGCTTGCAAGAAAAGCCGTGCTTTCCTGTGATACCGAAACGAAGCTTAGTGTGAAGGAGGCTGTGGACAGCAATGCAACAACAGGCTGATTTGGGCAGTGGAAGCATTGGGCGGCTGCTTTTTCAAATGGCGATACCCACGATTATTGCACAGGTGGTCAACGCACTTTATAATATTGTGGATCGAATTTATATCGGGCATATTCCGGAAGTAGGCGCAACGGCGCTGACTGGTGTAGGTCTGACATTCCCCTTAATTATGATTATTTCTGCGTTTAGTATGCTGGTAGGTATGGGTGGTGCACCCCGGGTTGCTATGCGGATGGGTGAAAATGATCATAAGGGCGCAGAAGAAATTATTGGAAACTGTACTGCAACGTTGACAGTGATTTCAGTTGTTTTAACGGTTTTGACCTTTTGGCTGGCAGAACCGTTGTTGCTGATGTTTGGCGGCAATGCAGATACAACCCTGCCTTATGCGGTGCAGTATATGCATATTTATGCTATCGGAACTATTTTTGTCCAGATGGTGCTGGGACTCAACCCATTTATTACAGCACAGGGATTTTCCATGACCAGTATGAAAACGATTCTGATTGGAGCAATTACAAATATTGTGCTGGATCCAATTTTTATTTTTGTCTTTCATATGGGTGTCCAGGGGGCGGCGCTTGCCACCATTCTGTCCCAGTGTTTATCAGCAATTTGGGTACTGCGTTTTTTGACAGGGAAAAAAACTTCGCTGCGGATTCGTAAGTGTTATCTTCGGTTTCGTCCCCGTGTGATGCTTCCGGTGCTTGCCCTGGGTATGTCGCCCTTTATCATGCAGATTACAGAGAGTGCGCTGAATATCAGCTTTAATACTTCTTTGTACCAGTTTGGCGGCGATTTGGCTGTGGGAGCCATGACCATTGTCTCTTCGGTTATGCAGTTTGCCATGATGCCCTTGCAGGGCTTAACACAAGGGGCTCAGCCCATTGTGAGCTTCAATTTTGGTGCGGGAAATATTAAGCGGGTCAAAGCGGCTTTTAAATTATTGCTGATTAGTTCTGTGATTTATTCCACGTTACTGTGGAGTGTCGCAATGTTCCTGCCGCAAGTCTTCGTGGGAATGTTCAGTTCCGATCCTCAGTTAACCGTGATTGGTGTCTGGGCTGTCCGTATTTCGATGGCGGCATGTTTGCTGTTTGGCATTCAGGTTGCTTGTCAGCAGACATTTATTGCACTGAATGAAGCGCCGATTTCTATTTTTCTGGCAGTGCTGCGAAAAGTGATTTTGCTGATTCCCCTGATTTTTATTTTGCCGCGTGTTTTGCCGGCAGAGTCCTTGGCGTGGATGATACCGGACAATATTCGAGAGCTTCTGCAGGGATTTGAAACGGCTAAGGTATGTGCGGTTTATCTTGCCGAGCCGGTGGCGGACTTTTTGGCAGTGGTAACGACTGCCACCATGTTTGCGGTGAATTTTAAAAAGATTTTGCAAAGAAAAAAACTGGAAAAATGACGAAAAGCAACAAAAATGGGTTGCTTTTGTTGATGTACATCACGCCGGATAAAATAAAAGCCGGCAGGAAAAAGGCGGGAAAATAATATGGAATTTATTATGGATATGGTGCATCATAATCCCGGAGAAGCACCTACAGAAACAGCGTTTTTAAATCCGGTTAAATTACGGGAATATGGTTATCGGGCACAGGTTTTTAAACATATCAATACAGCAGTTGATTTTTCAGAATACGATCCGGAAATTTTCCCGGAGGGATCTGAGGCAAAACAATGGATCGACCAGTTTGCCGAGGGGATTGATGCGGAAATCAAAAGGGCAAAAGAGGCCGGCCTTAAGGTGTATTATCACATTGATTTGTTTGTTTTGCCGCGGATATTGGTAGAGCGGTACCAGAAGGAAATATGTGATGAAAATGGAAAAATTTCTTTGCGGCGGGACAAAACACTGGAGATACACCGTGCTTTGTTTGACGCCATGTTCCGGCGTTTCCCAGACGTTGACGGGCTGATTATCAGAGTGGGTGAAACTTATTTGCATGACACGCCGTATCATGTGGGAAACGGTGCGGTTATTTACGGCGATAAGGAAAAGGAAAAACAGGATTTTGCGTTTCTTTTGCAATTCCTGCGTGAAGAAGTCTGCGTGCGGCATGGCAGATATTTGTTCTTTCGCGCCTGGGATTGTTTTCCAGATCGGTTTCACGCGGATCCAGAATATTATCAGGAGGTCTGCGCACAGGTGGAGCCTCATGAAAAGCTTTTGTTTTCCATCAAGCACACCGCGTTGGATTTTTGGCGCCGTGTGAAATTTAATCCTTGTATCACGCTTGGAAAGCACCGCCAGATTATAGAAGTGCAGTGTCAGCGTGAATATGAAGGAAAAGGCGCTTATCCCATGTATGTCATGGATGGAGTCATCAATACCTTTGAGGAATATACTTCTCCCAGAGGATTAAAAGATGTGGCAGGACATCCACTGGTGTGCGGGATTTATACCTGGTCTCGGGGCGGAGGCTGGGAAGGGCCATATTTACACAATGAATTTTGGTGTGACCTTAATACATATGTGATTGCGCAATATGCACAAGATCCTAGTCGAACGGAAGAGGAAATCTTTTACACCTATACGCGGGAGCATATGGGGTTAGAGGAAGAAGACGGTAAAAAATTCCGGCGGCTGTGTCTTCTGGCCTGCAGGGCAGAATTGCTGGGCAGATATGTGCAGGCATATGATGATATTCATCTTCATCAATCAATCATGCCCTGCGGAAACTGGATACGGGATGATAAACTGGGCGGTCTTAATCAGTTAGAAGAGGTTTTTGCCGCGCTGTATCAGGACGGTACACTTAGAGAGACATTGGTGGAAAAGCGCCAGGCCGTGCGGATCTGGGAGGAAATAGAGGAACTTTATCATTCTATAAAATTCCCGGATAAGGAGCTTGGGGAATATATTGGCGTCAGTGTGAATTATGGTGCGGCGCTGTTTCGTATCATTTATCACGGCTGGGCGGTGATGGTTGAAGGATACTGCGGAGATCATACCGGTGTTTATGATATAGAGACTTTGAAAATACAGTTGGCGGCATATGATGCTGCCTGGGAGGCATATCGCAGAGTGGGACAGCAAAAGGATTGTGCCACTTTGTTTCATGGAAATTATTTGAATGAACCGGGACTTGATGAGAGCGTCAATCGGTACAGAGATAAAATATAGTCAAAAAGGCCAGCGCATGTGCTGGCTTTTTTGTTGCCGGAAAATAAATTTTTTATAAAAAGGAAAAAGAAACCGTTTACAAGAAGGAAGAAATCAGCTATAATGAAAGTAGAAAAGCGGAGTGAATTTCAAAATCAGGGTGTATAACCATATGGCTGAAAATTGCATACAGAGAGGGTGGGAAAAATGAAAAAGAAAAACAAGTGGATGATAGGACTCACGGCGGTATTGATGCTGATGCAGAGTATGCCAATGGTTTTTGCGGACGGGAATTATACCATTCCGGGACAAATAGATTCGCCGACAGAAGAGGTGACAGCACCGGAACAGACAGAACCTCCCAAAGAAACGGATGTGCCCAAGCAGACAGAGCCGCCCGCAGAAGAGACGGCTGTACCGGAAAAGACGGAAAAACCTGAGTTTGTGATACCTGGCAGTTCGGAAATATCCAAGCCGGATGCTACGGAAAAGCCAGAAGATATGCCCCAGCCAGATGTTACGGAAAAACCGGAGGATATTCCTAAACCGGAT
Source organism: Ructibacterium gallinarum (assembly GCF_014982785.1). GTDB lineage: Bacteria > Bacillota > Clostridia > Monoglobales > Monoglobaceae > Ructibacterium > Ructibacterium gallinarum. The sequence goes on along the minus strand of NZ_JADCKB010000010.1, from coordinate 8,611 downwards.
GATACGGCAGAACCTGATGAAACGTCTGCACCAGAGCAAAACACAGATCCATCTTTGCTTTCGGATCAGGAGTTTATGGACCACATTACCATGGCTTTTATGGACGGCGTGGAAGAAATAAATCCTGACAATCCGCATGTAAAAATTCAAGCGGTTTTGGTACGTGTACCAGAAGAACGGCTGGGATCGGCACAATGGTTTGTGAACGGTGAAGCACGAGCAGATTATTATAGTTCAGAGTTTCCCATTTACAACGGGAAAACCACTGCGATACAGATATCAGTACCTTTCGAAAAGGGAATGGCCGATACGGAAATGACGGTGGCGCTGGAGGTACATCTAAATGGTGTTGTGCGCCGAATAGAGAAACGAATTGTGGTCAACAATTACGACGACAGCTGGTATGAGCAAAAGGAAGCAGAGCGGGTGCTCTCGATGGTCAAACCGGTGGAAATTGAAGCTACTGTTTTAAATTGGACCTATACATACAGCGATAAATGGCTGGGAACCACCAACGGCGGATTAAACGCGGGAGATCAGGTAATCTATATGGATCATAATGGACTTACCTCGGCATATATCTGGATTCCAGGAGAGGCGCGCGCTTGCTGGGTTCCGTATTACAGCATCCGAATTTCCAGTAAAAACTATACAGTGTATGAGGATTTTTCAGATACAGACAAAGAAATTTTTGTCAATGCAAAAGGGTATGAGAGCCAGAGTGAGTATTTGATCTGGATCAATCTAGAACGGCAGAAGGTGAACGTATTTTTGGGCGCCAAAGGTCGCTGGGATCTTATTCGGGTGTCTACCTGCTCGTCCGGAGCAAATACAACACCCACCCCTACCGGCGTGGTTACCTATTGTGCATACAGCAACGGTTGGTTTAATCCCACCTATTATGTCAAACCTGTGTTGTACATTAACCTGGAACGGGCCATTGCTATGCATTCTATTTTGTTTAATCCAAATGGAACGGTGCAGGATGGAACCCAGGGGACTCCAGCATCTCACGGATGTGTCAGAATGCCGTCGGCGGAAATTGATTGGATTGCGTCGCATGTTCCTGTGGGGACGACGGTAGTCGTATTTTAATTCCGGGTGGAGAAAGCCCGGGGGATAAGAAAACCGCACGGATTTTATTTTCCGTGCGGTTTTTATCGTGAAAAAGGTTATGGGGTTACCGACCAATCTATGGGCGTGATTCCGCGGGCAGATAGAAAATCGTTGCAGGCTTTAAAGTGGCCGCAGCCAAAAAAGCCGTGATAAGCAGAAAGCGGGCTTGGGTGCGCACAACTTAAAATCAGGTGGCTGGGATTGGTGATCAGCGCGCGTTTTTGTTTGGCATTGGCGCCCCACAGCAAAAATACCATGGGTTGCTGACGCTGGTTTAGAAGAGAAATAATTTGATCTGTAAAAATTTCCCATCCAATCCCTCGATGGCTGTTCGCCTGCCCAGCCCGCACTGTCAGCGCTGTGTTGAGCAGCAATACGCCTTGTTTTGCCCAGCAGGTAAGCTCTCCGTGCGCGGGTGGGGCAATACCCAGCTCGTTTTGTATTTCCTGAAAAATATTTTTTAAAGACGGAGGCGGTTCTACACCGCGCTTGACAGAAAAACAAAGGCCGTGGGCCTGCCCCGGCCCGTGGTATGGATCTTGCCCTAAAATAACTGCTTTTACATCAGAATATGAGGTATAGCGCAATGCGTTAAAAATATCATACATATCGGGATAGATTGTCCTTGTTCGGTATTCCTGTGCCAAAATGGAGCGCAGACGCAAATAATATGGTTTTTGAAATTCATCTTTTAATATGTCGTCCCATTCGTTTCCTATATGTACCATGGCTATACGCCTCCTTTTTGCATAGTATACTATATTTTTCTCAAAAAGGGAAGAGTTGGGTATAAAAAAATATAATTTGACCATACTTAGTATAAAGGAAACGGTGAAATATGAAAAAACTATGAAAAAGGCTTGCATATCGAAGTAAAGTAGTGTATAATAAAACTACATGATTTGTTCGGATTTAGCAGTACCCAACGCAGGCTGGCTGGTGAGAGCGGACAGTTTGTTAAAATGAATGAGCGGACTAATTCAATAAGATGAAAAGGTAAGGAGAAATTCGGCACGGTGTATTCCTTCATACCGTTATTTGTGTGCCCGCGTGCGGCACAGGGAAGAGTGCATGCCTCCTTGACCCTTTTCTTTTGGTGTGTAATTTTTTGAGTCAGGGGACTCAGACGAAAATAGGAGGAAGTATTTTGAAAAAAAGCAAAAAAATAAGAGTCATCCCTCTGGGCGGCCTTAATGAGATAGGAAAGAATTTGACAGTATTTGAATACGGCAACGATGTTGTGATCCTCGATTGCGGCATGGCATTCCCGGATGATGATATGCTGGGTGTTGATATCGTGATCCCCGATATTACTTATCTGCACAAGGTGGCAAATAAAATACGTGGTATTGTATTGACTCACGGCCATGAGGATCATATAGGGGCTATCCCGTATGTTTTAAAAGAATTTAATGTTCCAGTGTATGGTACAAGACTCACCTTGGGGATCCTGAAAAATAAACTTAAAGAGCACGGGCTTTTGCGTTCTGCCAAGCTCAATACCTTGGAAGCGGGCGAAAGCGTGCGTTTGGGTGAGTTTCAAGCCGAGTTTATCCATACCAACCACTCTATTGCAGACGCTGTAGCTATCGCTTTGCACACGCCGGCAGGCGTACTGCTGCATACCGGCGATTTTAAGATTGACCCTACGCCCATTGATGGGGATATGATTGATTTAGCTCGGATTGGTGAATTGGGTAAAAAAGGTATTTTGGCTTTGTTTTCGGATAGTACCAATGCTGACCGGCCGGGGTATACCATGAGCGAAAGCTCTATTGGAAAAACCTTTGATTCCCTGTTTGAGCGGGGAGCGGATAAGCGGATCATTGTTGCTACGTTTGCCTCTAACATACATAGAGTGCAGCAGATCATCAATGCCGCGGTGAAATACGGCAGAAAGGTTGCGGTATCTGGCAGAAGTATGGTAAATGTACTCAATGCCGCTATTGAACTGGGGTATATGAATATCCCGAAGAACACGTTGATTGATATTGATGAAATTGGACGCTACCCCAAAGATAAGCTGGTGGTAGTCACCACCGGAAGCCAGGGTGAGGAAATGTCGGCTCTGACGCGAATCGCATTTTCTATTCACAAAAAAATCAATATTGAGCCTACAGATTTGGTTATTATATCGGCTAACCCGATTCCGGGGAACGAAAAAGCGGTTTCTAATGTGGTAAATGAATTGCTTAAACATGGAGCGGAAGTCATTCACGAACGGCAGGATAACGTGCATGTATCAGGACACGCTTGCCAGCAGGAAATGAAGATTATTATTTCTTTGGCACGGCCGAAGTATTTTATTCCGGTGCACGGCGAATATCGGCACTTATGTAAGCATCGGGAATTGGCGCTTCAGACCGGTATGGATCCGAAAAATATATTTATTATGGATATCGGAAAGGTTTTAGAGCTTTCTCAAGACAGTGCTAAAATTGTGGGTACGGTGCCTTCAGGCAAAGTGTTGGTTGACGGTTTGGGCGTCGGCGATGTAGGCAATATAGTGTTGCGTGACCGGAAACACCTGGCAGAAGACGGCATTATTATTGTGGTACTGACCATCGACCGGGCAAGCTGCAGTTGCGCGGCTGGGCCGGATATTATTTCTCGTGGATTTGTTTATGTTCGTGAATCAGAGGATCTAATGGATGCGGTCAAAGATGTGGCCTGCGGTGTGGTGGAACAATGTACCAGGGGGAATACCATTGATTGGTCTACTTTGAAAACCCGGATCAAAAATGAGGTTGGCGGATTTTTGTTCAGTAAAACAAAGCGTCGGCCCATGATTCTTCCGATTATTATGGAAGTTTAATGTGTTTTCAATAACGAAAAGGGTACAGAATTGGAATTCTGTGCCCTTTTGTCCGGAAAAAAATTGGAGGATAACAATGCTGGAATATTTTTTAACTGTGGATAAACAAATTCTTGCCATGATGCTGATGGTGGTGGTAGGATATATCATCTACCGCAAAGGAATGATTAGCGATAAAGGGCTTGCGGATATGTCGCAGCTTTTGCTGAAGATCGTGACGCCTATGATTTTGATTACTTCATTTCAGCGGCAGTTTACCTATGAAGCGTTTTTGCAGTGGCTGATCATGTTCGGCGTTACTGTTTTAAGTTATGCTGTGTTGATTACCGCAGCTACCCTGTTTTTCTATAATAAAAAAGAACCCCACTGTCCAGAAAATCGGCTGGCAGTGGTTTTCCCAAATAATGGATTTATGGCCATTCCCCTGATGTTAGCGCTTGCGGGGGAAGAAGGGGTGTTTTTGGGATCTACCAATATTATTCTGCTGAATATTCTCTTCTGGACCTATGGAACTCGGACATTTTGCCCAGAGGGAAAGTTTAATATACGGCAGGCATTACTGAATCCGGGTACCATCGCTGTGGCGTTTGGCCTTTTACTGTTTGTTGCTCCATGGAAACTTCCAGAACCGGTGTTTGAAGCGGTGGATTCAATTGGATCTTTAAATACACCGGTCGCTATGATTGTGCTGGGTGGTTTCTTGGCCCAAACAGATTTAAAAGCTTGTTTGAGGAATAAGGCATTCTATAAAATGAGCGCCATCAAGCTTTTGCTGATTCCATGCGTCATGTTTGCGATTCTGGCAGTATTGCCGCTTCCACCGCAGGTGCGTGTGGTGGCATCCATTTGCTCTGTTACCCCAACTGCTACCGCAGTATCTATGCTTGCGGATATTTATAACCGCGATTTTAGGTATGCTTCCGGAGCCGTGGTAATTACTACGGTGATCTCGGCCATAACCATTCCCTTGATGATGACCCTGGCAAAAGCAGTCCTTGGATTTTAACGTGTAATGGAAAACGGCATTTTCCTACACAAGCAGGAAAATGCCGTTTAACTATGGACATAATTTTTTTAGCTAAAATGGGATAGCTAATTTTTCCATTCTATGATTTCCTCTATTTTTTTGCGTGGTCTTTCTTTTGGAAATTCATCCGGATACCCCAATGCGATGGCGGCAATAAGCTGACCTTCGGTGTTTAGCCATTTCGATAATTCTTCATAGGCAAAATAAATATCACATATCCAAAGCGTTCCAATTCCTTTTTCTGTAGCGGTAAGAAGCATATTTTGTATTGAGGCCGCGACAGACTGAATATTACAAATTTCATAAATATGTTCTTCCGGTGTGAGAGCCGTAAAAAGGTCTTTGCTCAATGTATTTACAGCAAAGATAACGACCGGGGCTTTGGTGATAATATCAACTGTGTATTTTGCAGCGGAAATATGCTTTTTGCTTTGCGGCAGCAGAGCGGTTTTGTTTTCTTCTCTTGCAATTCCTTGGCGAAAAATTTCTATCATTTCGTCTTTTGCTTTTTCTTGTACAATAATGTATTTCCAGGGTTGTCTATTCTTGGCGGAGGGAGCTTTTGTCCCGCTTTGAATGATGTCCATAATATCTTCTTTTGCAATGGGTGTTTGTAAAAATCGTCGAATACTTCGGCGGTTATTGATCGCAGAAATCATTTTTCTATCCTCCTTTTTCCAAATAAATCATTCTGCAAGCAGAAGCACTGCGTACAGAAAAACCGGCTGGGAAAATCCAAGCCGGTTTCGATGATTATTTTACAGATGCGAGTATCATCCTTTTTCCCTGTACAAAACCCGATGAGAAATGGGAAAACCGGTGCATCTATTTTGCCTTCATTGCAACAGCAGCTTTTGCCTTTTCTACAACGGTTTTTGCGTCCAATCCGTACATTTCAAGCAGCGGATAGGGCTTACCGCTTCTGCCGAATACATCTTGTGTCCCTACCCGGAGCATGGGTACAGGCACAGTTTCGCACAGAACTTCTGCTACGGCAGAACCCAGTCCGCCAATGATATTATGCTCTTCAGCGGTAACAATGGCGCTGGTCTCCAGGGCGGCTTTGACAATGATGTCTTTGTCGATGGGCTTAATGGTTGCCATATTGATGACCCGCGCATTGATTCCCTGTTCGGCAAGCAATTTCTTTGCTTCCATAACCGCAGGAACCAGCAATCCGGTGCCAATCAGGGTGACGTCAGTACCGTCGGCCAGCTGAACACCTTTTCCGATGGCAAAACGGTAGCTTTCATCAAAAATAACGGGAACAGCCAGACGACCAAACCGCAGATAGACCGGGCCGTTATGCTCGATAGCAGCCTTTACAGCAAGGCGGGATTCGGTGGCATCGGCAGGGTTTAAAATAACCATACCCGGAATGGTGCGCATAATACCAATATCCTCCAGACACTGATGGGTTGCGCCGTCTTCGCCTACAGAAATACCCGCATGGGTTGCGCCGATTTTTACGTTCAGGTGCGGATAGCCAATGGAATTTCTGATTTGTTCAAAAGCTCGGCCAGCGGCAAACATGGCAAAGGAACTGGCAAAAACAGTTTTTCCGCAGGTGGCAATGCCCGCAGCGGTGGACATCATGTTGCCTTCCGCAATTCCCATGTTGATAAAGCGGTCGGGATAGGCTTTTTTAAATCCCTCTGTTTTGGTAGATTTGGAAAGATCTGCATCCAGAACCACAATATTTTTATCAGATCCAAATTCCACCAGCGCTTTTCCGTATGCCTCACGAGTTGCAATTTTTTCTCCAATTTGATAGCTCATTTTGCCTCACCTCCCAGACTTTCAATATAAGCATCGAGTTCACGGATACCTTGTTCGTATTGTTCCTTGTTGGGAGCCGCACCGTGCCAGCCCGCTTGATTTTCCATAAAGGATACACCTTTGCCTTTAATGCTTTTGGCAAGGATCAAAGTTGGCTTTCCAGCAGTTGCTTTTGCTTGCTGTACGGCCGCGTCAATCTGGTTAAAATCATGGGCGTCAATGGAAATGACGTTCCAGTTGAAAGCTTCAAATTTTTTATCAATGGGGGTGGGGTTCATGACCTGGGTTACATCGCCGTCGATCTGCAGACCATTAAAGTCTAAAAACGCGGTAAGGTTGTCCAGTTTGTAGTGGGCGGCGAACATGGCGGCCTCCCATACCTGACCTTCTTCAATTTCGCCGTCGCCCATCATGGCATAGACCCGGTAAGGTTTTTTATCCAGTTTTGCAGCAATGGCCATACCGCACGCGGCGCTGATGCCCTGCCCCAGAGAGCCGGTGGACATATCGACGCCGTTTACCCCTTTCATATCCGGGTGCCCTTGCAGATAGCTGTCAATGCTCCGAAAAGTTTTGATGTCCTCCTTGGGAATAAAGCCGGCTTCTGCCAGTACACCGTAAAGTGCGGGGGAACAGTGTCCTTTGGAAAGGACAAAGCGATCCCGGTCTGGATTTTTGGCGTCATCGGCTTTGACATTCATTTCCCTGAAATACAGGTATGTAAGAATGTCCGCGGCGGAGAGAGAGCCGCCTGGATGACCGGCCCCTGCACTATAAACAGCTTCCAAAGCCATTTTCCGCACATGAGCCGCATGAATTTTTAAGTCTAAGATTTGTTCAGCGTTCATGAAATAATTACCTCCGTTTGAAATATATGTGTATATATGTGATTTATTTTTTCTAAATTATGCCTTTGAATCCATTGCCCAATACCTCGCGGGCATCTGATATAATAAGAAAGGATTCAGGGTCAGTTTGATGCACCAGCCGTTTCAATTTGGGAAGCTCTGCTTTCCGGATAACACAAAGCAGAACTCGTTTGTTTTTTCCAGTGTACATCGATATGGATTGCAATCCAGTAACGCCCCGTTTCATTCGGCTGTATATTTCTGAGGCGATATTTTCCGCGTTTTCGGACATGATATAAACCATTTTGGCGTAATCCACACCGGATAAAACAGCATCAATCACCTTGCTGGAAACAAATAATGCGGCGGAGGAATACAAAATGATTTCCCAGCCGCCAAACACTAGTCCTGCGGTTATAATGACTGTCCCGTCAATTAGCAGGAAAAATTGTCCCAGAGAAAATCTTGGAAACCGCTTCTTTAAAACCATGGCCAAAATGTCAGTTCCGCCGGTACTTCCGCCGATCCAAAGTACCAAACCTAAACCCAAACCCATTCCAGCGCCGCCGAAAATAGAAGCGGGAAAAAGATCGCTGATCAGCGGGGGCATGAGGGCAAAGGCTTGTGTAGATATGGAAAGGGAAAGCGTCCCCAGCAGGGAATAGAGCAGAAATTTGCGGTTAAAATTAATCGCACCCACAATAAAAATGGGGATATTAATGAGCAAGATCAGCAGACCAACGCTCAACCCAGTCAGATAACTGATTACAGTGGCAAGGCCGCTTACGCCTCCAGCGGCGATGTGTAGGGGAACCAGAAAAAGATCCAGAGAAAATCCCATTACCGCGGCGCCAAGAATCGTAAAAAAACCTTTTTTAATTTTTCCGTACATAAAATCACTCCCTATATAATCTTAGTTTTTCTTTAATTTTCTCCGTTTTTCTTACAATTTCAAAAGTTTCATAATGAGTTTATGGATAAAATCATTGTATCTGATTGATTTCAGTACGATTTTTGAGTAAAATG
>NZ_JADCKB010000001.1 GCF_014982785.1 Ructibacterium gallinarum | reverse complement strand
CGCAATACATAGGTGGAACAGAACTGATAAATCAACATATCTTTTCGCCTTTACGCAAATTTTTAGAAATTTATTCTCATTAACAAAAGCAGCCCCTGCTTTCTGAGCGAAAACAGGGGTTTTTCTATAGTATAAACCCACGTTTTTGCGTGGGTTATTTGTTTTATACACGATTTTATTTAATATTTGGCTCTATAATAAATGTTGGAGTAAGCAATAAATCGAGCTCGAGAAAAAAGTTTGATGATATAATTATGGCACGCTATGACATTCATATTATATATTATTAATATAGAACGAAAGCAGTGAAATTTGATTTGAATAATTAGTTGTGGGTAAAAAATGTGAAAAAATAAGTATAGTAAAGGAAAAGATACATATAAATAAGACATATTAATTTTGATTAATCGCACATAGAACATGAAAGATAAAGAAAAAAACACTAAATAATTTATATATAGCAATTGGAGTTTGAATATTAAATTAAAAAAAGCTTGTTTTTTAATTTAACATATGATATTATTAACTAAATAGAAAAATAGAGGTGGATTTTATGAAGTATAATAACTTAAAAAGCCTATATTATGAAAGTAATGATATTTATGCTGAAGAATATTTAAAAAGATTTAATTCAGAAGATACGGTTAAACTTAATTTTTATATAGGAGAACATCAGGCGTTCTATATGGAAAATGCTATGGTAATGAAAATCGCATATAAAATTGCAAAGATTGATAAAGAAGTATCGAGTTTATGCAACGAACTTCCTGGTATTGCAATAGATCAATATTCGAAAAAATGCTTGATTGATGAAATAGTTATCACAAATAAAATTGAGGGTGTACACAGTAGTCGGAAAGAGATTGGTGAAGCCCTGAATATTTTAGAAGTGCAATCAAAGCATGAAGGAAAACATCAACGTTTTGTAGGATTAGTTAATAAATATCTAAAGTTAATTAAGCAAGAGCAAATTTGTTTGGATAATTGTCAGAATATCAGGGATATTTATGATGAAGTATTTCTCGAAGAAATACTTCATGAAGATCCCAAAAATAAACCAGATGGGAAAATTTTTCGTAAAGAGGCGGTTACTGTTCATAGTGAAACTGATAGAATAATTCATACTGGATTAACACCCGAAAGTAAAATAATTGAAGCGATGACACGAGCTCTTGAATTTTTGCAGGATGAATCGGTGGATGAGTTATTTAGAGTTTGTATTTTTCATTATTTAATAGAATATATTCATCCGTTTTATGATGGTAATGGGAGATTAGGAAGGTTTATATTGAGTTATGGAATTTCTAAAACGCTAACCCCATTGATATCCTTAAGGATTTCAGAAACTATAAAAGAGAATATTAGCACATATTATAAAGCGTTTAAGTTATGCAATGATCAACGTAATCTTGGCGATATAACGCCCTTTCTATTAATGCAATTAGAGATGATATATAAAGCTATGAAAGAATTAAAGAAATCGCTGAACGAAAAAATAACTATATGGGAAAAGTATGAATTGGCTATTAGGCATTTAACTGATAGTGATGAGATACTTAGATTATATAGTCTTTTGATTCAAGCGGCATTATTCAGCGAGCAAGGTATATCTATGATAGAACTGCAGAACAATATGAAACAAAGTAAATATATGGTAAAAAAACTAATGCGTCAAATACCAGATGATATGATTATTGTTAAAACTAAGAATAGATATAAATTTTATTCCATTAATTTAGAACGGTTAAATAAAATCATTCTGGATGATAGCATAGAAGCCATTCAAAAAAATTAGTTTTTGTTAATTGAATTAAATTGAATAAATTAAAAAGGCTCAACGTCAATAGTTGGGGTCAAAAAGTTAAAATGGAAAAGAGCGGCTGTTTTAGGCAGCCGCTGCAGCATGGTGGTGGTTTATCGACACCCTGAAACACGTCCGTGCCTGGACGTGTTTTTATTCTATAAGGCTTTCCTTCCATAAATTATGTTGGCGGAAAAAAGGTTACTTTCGGTTTTCATCAAAAACCTGTTTCATCAATTGGTCAATATGTTTTTTTCTTTTTAAAGTGGCTTCTTGGTCAATCGAAATGGTTACCGCGTCGCCTTCCCGGACGCCGGGAATCAGCTTGATAGAAAGGGCGGCAAAACTGCCGTCGGGCAGTTCGGCCACAGCGGTATCGCCCTCGATTCGGTCAATGATTACTGTCATAAATACCCTCCTTTTTTCAGCGCTCTGCCTGACAGGCAAAGGTGTTTCCGTCTGTGGTAACGGTGATGGTGCCGTTTTGGTCGGTGCGCCAGATCTGTGCGCCGGCGGCAGAAAGCGCATCCAGCGTTTGCTGGGCTGGATGGCCATAGGAATTGTCAGCGCCGCAGGAGATGATCCCGCAGGAAGGGCTGACCCCGGCCAGAAACGCAGGCGTCAGAGAGGTGTCGGATCCGTGGTGCCCCACTTTCAGGATATCAGCGGAAAGGGGCAGGCCGGTACTGCACATAACCGCTTCGGCGCCGGCTTCGGCGTCTCCGGCAAAGAGAAAATCAATCTGTCCATAGGAAAGCCGCAAAACCGCGGATTGGTCGTTCAGATCTTCCGGCGTAGTTTCTGACGGCGACAGGAAAACGGCGCTGCAGCCGGGTATATCGTCAATGGTGACGCCGGCGGCGGCTTTTACCACGGGCAGATTTTTGTCCAGAATGGTTTGCAGCAGGGTTTCAAAGGTCTTGGTATTGGTCTGGGCGTCGGGCATATAGACAACGCTCGCAGAAACCTGCTGGAGGATTTGCGCCATGGCGCCGATGTGGTCGGCGTGGGGGTGGGTGGCAATCACATAATCAATGTGGGAATGTCCCCGGCTTTGCAGCAGGGACAGAATGGTTTGTTCTGCCTGCGCGGTTCCGGCGTCAATCAGCATGGTTTTACCGCCCGGAAGCTCTAAAAAACAGGCGTCCCCCTGTCCCACATCCAAAAAGAAAGCCGTCAATGTGTCATTGACGGCAGTATTGGTGGAATCGTTGGTATCTGCGGGGAAAGCGCGGCAAAGAACCGCCACAATCTCCGCCCGGATAATCGGATCCTGTCCCCGGAAGGTTCCGTTTACGTCGCCGGTGATATAGCCTTTGTCAACGGCGGCGGCGATATAAACCCGGTTATGGGCGGCGATGGAATCCACATCCGAAAACTTCTGAGATAAATACCCGGTAGGATCGGTATAAGGAGAAAGGTCAATATTAAGCGCCTTGATCAGCGCTACCGTGACATCCTCACGGGTGGCGTCCCATTCGGGGCGGAAGTATAAAACGCCGTCCTCGGTAAAGCCTGTCATAAACGAGGTGGAGCTGTTGACATAGGGGAAATACCATTCCCAGCTGGGTACGTCTGCATAAGGGGTGGTAAGGCTGTTGCTCAGGGGTGTCTGGCTGATACCCACCAGCATCTTTGCGTATTCACAGCGTTTTACGGTAACGCGGGGGCCAAAGGTGCCGTCCCCGTAGCCGCTAAGAATCCCCCGGCCCACCAGATCATAAACATAAGGCGCTTCCCAGGCGTCTTCCGGCACATCCGAAAACATATTGTCATAGGCTGACACGGAAACGGACAGACTGACCAGGGTCATCACGGCCGCCAGAAACAACGCCAGCTTTTTGATTCGCATGAAAAAAGACCTCCTTCACAAAGTGGAAAAAGTCCCGCAGGACTTTTCAAATTACCGCTCATTATACCTGAAAACGGTATTTTTGTCAAGTTGACCCCAAAAAGGTTGCATAATAATGACAAATATGCAATAATAAAAAGAAGCAATACAAGCAGAAGGGAAGCAGAAAAATGAAGGAAGAATTATATACCATACCGGTCAACGAAGCCTTTGACAAGCAGGACGAATGTGCTTTTTGTGCACTGCACCAGAAGCTGGAGAAGGATATTTTGGATTATGTCATGGGTCCGTCGTATATGGAAGAAGATGTGCGTGGGGAAACGGATCGGCTGGGGTTTTGCGAGGAACATTACCGGCAGATGTTTCAGGCGGGCAACCGGCTGGGTCTTGCGCTGATGCTGAGTACCCATATGAAAAAGCTGAGAGCCGACATGCAGAAACTGTTGCCGGAAGAACTTGATGCCGCGGACAGCGGGCGGCGGGGCTTATTCAAGAAACAGGAGGCGGCAGGGCCCTTTGTACAGTATGCGCAGGAGGTAGAGGACAGCTGTTATGCCTGCCGCCGCATGGCAGGGCGGATGAACAGTTATGTGGATACTTTCTTTTATCTATGGAAGAAAGAGCCCGAATTTAGGCAAAAGGTGTTGTCGGGAAAAGGTTTTTGCCTGAAACATTTTAAGCGTGTAATGGAAGAGGGAAAAAAGCGGCTTTCGTCCGCGGAATACCGGGATTTTTTAAAACAACTGATTCCGGTGCAGACGGAAAATTTTCAGCGGGTGGAAGAAGATGTGGACTGGTTTATACAGAAATTTGATTACCGGTTTCAGAAGGAACCCTGGAAAAATTCGAAAGACGCAGTAGAGCGGGCGATTTTAAAGATAGCAGGCGTAAATGTGGGAGAGGGCGAGAAAAAATAGCTGTTGATTTTGGAAGAAATGCCAAACAATCCCCTAAAATGTTATAGGATTTTAACTTGACTTTTGGACAGGTTGATGGTAAAATATCAAATGCGGAGGTGTCTTTTGATGCCGATGCAGGGTTGACGTAAAATAATAAAAACATATTTTCTCGGGAGGAAACTACTATGAGAAACACAAAAAGGTTCCTGTCCCTGGTGCTGGCAGTAGCAATGATTGCAACCTGTATTTTTACAGCTGCTTACGCTGAGGACACAACGGCAACGACAACGACAACAGGCACTACCAGTTTTACTGATGTTGCGGATACAGCTTCGTATGCCACAGCAGTAAAGACCTTGAGCCTGATGAGCATTCTTAACGGATATCCTGACGGCACCTTCCGTCCGGATCAAAATGTTACGAGAGCGGAATTTACGGCAATGCTGATGCGTACCCTGAACTATGGTTCCGTGGGATCCACCAGTGCTTCCGGTCTTCCTTTTTCGGATGTAGATGATAACAATACCGACATCAACTGGGCTATCCCCAATATCAATACCGCATACAGCATGGGCATTATCAACGGTTACGAAGACGGTACTTTCCGTCCCAGTGACAATGTTGCCTATGAAGAAGCAGTCAAGATGATTGTCTGCACCCTGGGCTACACGGACATTGATGTCAGCGGAACTCCGTGGTATGGACAGTATCTGTCCCAGGCCAACAAGCTGGGTATTACCAAGTATGCAAGTTCTTTGGGACAAGCTGAGACCCCGGCAAGCCGTTCCTGTATCGCACAGATGCTGTACGATTCCTTGGAAGTACGGATTATCGAGCAGGATACGCTGACAGAAAAGACCATTCTGACCGATTATCTGGGTTATATCAAGAACGTAGGAACCATTGCCTCCGATGGCGTGACCAGCATGACCTCGCCGGATGTCAATCTGCGTGATGATGAGATCCAGATTTATGCCAAAGAGCCGGACAGCGGCAATTATGAAACCTATACTTATAGAACCACAGACACTTCTTTGAAGCAATATCTGGGTTATGAGATTGAGTACTATTATAAGAACGACGGCGGCAGTATCCGGACTTTAGGATTATATGTACTGCGCGACAACCGTGATTTGGAGATTACTTCTGATATGGTAGAGTATGATACCACTACGGCTACCCAGATCCGGTATTATAAGACCGATGCGGACAAGACCTCTACCCAGCTGACCTTGGATAACCAGAACGTGGTTATTTATAACGGCAAGCTGTATGGCCGTGATGCGGCAAGCAGCCGTTTTAATCCCAGCATGATTCCTACAGTTGGAACCATTACCTTGCTGGATTCCAATGGTGACGGCAAATACGACCTGCTCAATATCAAAGATTATGAGATCTATTACGTATCTACAAAAGTGTCTGCAGAATATTCTATTGTTGACGATGTGACCCGGACGGGTGAGGATAAGAGCCTGGTTCTGGATGTAGACAATGGAAGCATTCCTACTACGATTGTGAACACCAGCGGCGCAACGGTTTCCTATAGTTCTATCGGCACAGGCAACATTATCTGTCTTGCCAGAAGCAATGCAGGTAACGGCGGCGAAGTCATTCAGACCGCGGTTGTTGTTACGGACTCTGTCAGCGGTACCGTCAATGGTGTTGATGCAGAAAGCATGACCATCAACGGCAAGAAATATAAGTTCTCTCAGGGCGCTCCCTGGATGGAAGGCGGCAGCGGCACATTGGAAATGCCCGTTGTACAGGACAGCGGCACTTACTGCCTGGATATCAATGGTGATGTAGTTGCCTATAAGAAAGATGCGGTAACGGAGAATGTGAGCTATGGTTACATCATGGGTTATGCAGAATCTTCTGATTCCTTTGATGATACCATTACCCTGCGTATTTTGAATCAGAATGGTCAGGAAGAATATCTGGTGGTTACCAAATCTACCCGTGTTAACGGTAAAGATATGGGTTCGGTCAATGGTGTTTTGGATGCTTTGATGGATACCGCAAACCTTCAGAATACCGACCCTGAGAACAGCAACGTAGATGTTCAGCAGGTTGTTAAATATACCACAAAGAACAGCAGCAGCGGCAGAGCGGTAGATAAAATTATTACTGTTACGGATGATACGATTACCAATAGCGGTAAAGAAACCACAGTGGATACGCTGTACTACTTCACTCCGGCAGCAAGCGGGTCCATGACCTATACCAGTTCTTCCAAGCAGCTGAAGGGTACGGGCGTAAACATCAATATTGGAAGCTCCATCATCTTTGTTGTTCCCAGTGACCGTGACAGTTTTGATGACTATGCAAAGAACAGTTTGGCTGTTACCTTTAAAAACAACCAGGAGTACTATGTTGAGGTTTATGATGTAAGTAACACCAATTCCGCTAAAATTGTAGTATGCTACGGCGGCAATGCTTCCGGTGAAGTTGATTCTTCATCACCTGTCAATGTGGTGACCGATGTGCGGAGTGAGTCCAATCCGGCCAACAATAACCAGAATATGCTGTATGTTGAGGGATATTCTTCTTCCTATTCCACACCGAAAGGCACCTTGGAATCCTGGATTTCCAACGAATCGGATCTTTCTCCGGTCAAAGGTGATATCTTCCGTGCGGGAACAGATAAAGAAGGTGACATGAAGTACATGAGCGAAGATCTCATCTATAGATTAGGTGATGATAACAGATACGGAACCTTCATTGAGCCTGCGGGTGAGAGCTTTGATGATGCAGAATATGCGGTTATTTTGGGCAGTGTCATTGCTACGGATGAAACCAGCTTTACTATTCGCGATGAAAGAGTAGGCAAGGGTGATGTGATCGACAATCCAAATGATGCACAGATCTTTAACTTCTCTGAGTTCAGCGGCGCACGGGTTCTGAGATATGACAATTCTGGCGCAGAACTGCAGATTACGGATCTTTCCAGTGAGTATGAAGGTGCGCTGAAAGGGTTGACCACCTATCAGGAGGGTGCTACCAATCCCAGCAAGGTATTGCTCTATATGTCTCAGGGACGTGTAAGACTGCTTTGTATCTTGGATAAAGACGAATAAGCAAAATATAAAAGGACCTCAAACGAGGTCCTTTTAGACTGTCGAAAAAGTCGTTATACCGCAATCTTCGTCGCGGCAAGCTTTTTGGTTTGCCGCATTTTTTATGAAAATACGGCTTCACGTTATCGGCTGCCGCTCCTCTTTCCCGCAAAACCAGCGGTTTTGCGGGAGCCCTGTACCCGAAGGCTCCCCGGGCATTTATGTTGACCGCAAAATTGCTTTTCCTTTTCGCAAAAATGACGCCGGATTCATCGAAAAACCGGCGTCATTGCTTGCTTTTTCCGCAATCGCTCTCTACCGTACCTTTGTACGCCGACGAAAGCGATTACGAAAAATCTAACTTCCTTTTTCAACATCTTTCAGCGTGTCGATACTTTATCGACACGCTGAAAGGACCTCAAACGAGGTCCTTTTTCTTTAAAACATCAGCCCAAACACACACAGCTGGGTTTGAGGCAAATAAAAGAGTAAAAGGGGTGTTCCTATGGTTGTAAAAAATCAAAATGTTGAATATGAAATTTTGGACGCAAAAAGCAGACGAAAAATTTTGGCACATGACGGTGGATTGATGATGGTGGAGGTAACTTTTGATAAAGGCGGAATAGGGAGTGTACACACGCATCCGCATGAGCAGATCAGCTATGTGGTGCGGGGCAGCTTTTTGTTTGATTTAGACGGAGAAAAAGTGACGGTAAAAGCCGGAGATTCTCTGTATATTCCATCTGGACTTCCCCATGGCAATGAGGCGTTGGAAGACGGTGTGCTGGTAGATGTCTTTACGCCCCAGCGGGAGGATTTCTTAAAATAAGGCGTAAGCGATAAAAAAGCCCATCTATGTTAGAGAGGTTCTGACATAGGCGGGCATTATATTTCTGTGCTGGATTTTAAATCAATGATTTTTCTGTTTCTTTGGTGCGTACCGCGTTTACCATTTCCAAGCCAGTGGCATAATCCAGTTGGCGGGGTTCATAGTCTTCATTTTCCCGCTGACGAGTATAGCCGGTGTAGGGCCAGCTGGCGTTTCGGGCATCTTTCCGCCAGGGCCGGCGCTCCCAATAGTATCCACGGAATGGATCTCTGGTGTCGTTCATCCAAGGGAGGAGAACATCGTGTCGTTGATGCCGCAGAAATTCGTGCTGCGGGGCGGAAATCAAATTGTTCATTGCCGCAGGGTCTTTTTTCAATCATACAGTTCATCTTATGATAAAAAACGAATGCACATCTTATACCCTACCATCAAAGACACAGCGCATGGGCTGATAACCGCCGAATCCGTCATGGTCCACTTCGTACCTTCCAAATTCTATAAAAATATACGGACTTAGCCGGAAAGTGTTGTCATGGAAAATGGAAGCAAACAATGCTAGTAGTTCCCATCAGTAGAAAGTGAATTTTTGTATTTTTGTGGAGACATACCTGTACGGTCAAAAAACATCCGGTAAAAGGAGGAAAAGGTATTAAAGCCGCTGTCAAAGCAAACTTCGGTGACCGGTATATCAGAATATTGCAGCAGTCGTTTGGCGTATTCGATGCGCAGATCTGTGAGATGGCATTTTAAAGTTACGCCGGTCTGTTCTTTAAAAATTTTACTAAAATAGGTGGGGCAGGCGCCGGATTGCCGGGCAATCTCGGTCATGGAAATATTTTCTCTAAAATGAAGATGAATGTATTGCAAGGCCATTTTCACATTTTCTGCAATCCCCACCGGTTTCCCCTGGGCGCTGTTGTTATTGATTTGACGACACACCTCAACCAAAATACAGTTCAAAAGTTTTTCTGCATAAAGGGCATAATATTTTTGCTTGGCCTGCAAAACCTCTGCCAGCTTCATCAGCCAGTCTGCATCAAAATTCTCAATTACGGTGGAGGTATAAAGGTCCAAAAACAGTGTTTTGTCAATCCAGCGTTCGTCAAACTCTACGGTCAGCGTTTGTATGGGCTCCTGAGGCACAATATCGTGAAAATCCATATAGGTCGAAAAAAACAGCATACCTGGTTTTGCGCAGTAGGAGGTGCCGTTTAAGGTATAGGTTCCACTGCCGGAAAGGATATATTCCAGTTCGTAAAATTCGTGCCAATGCAGGGGAAAACAGCGTTCTACCCGGTTTTTTAGTACAGCAATACCCTCTTCTGAGGTCAGTTCCTTTGACAGCCTGCGAATCTTTTCCATTTCCAGACTTCCTTTCCGCATCATTTGTTACATTCATTCTATCATATAATCATAAAAAACGCAATCTTTATCTTGAAATTCCGGAAGCATTTTTTTAAAGGATACAGTATACTTTAGGTGTGCATTTTTGTTGACCCGCAGACAGGCACGAAAATAAATACGCATGCGGGAAGAAAGGTATGATACATATGGCAAAAATTATTGGAAATCCACTGCCTGATATGCCGTGGGAAAACAAGCCGGCAGGATGCACAGAGCCTGTCTGGAGATATTCACAGAATCCGATTATCCCTCGGAATCTGATTCCCTGTGCGAATAGTATTTTTAACAGTGCGGCCGTTCGGTATCAAGATGAATACCGGGGTGTATTCCGCGTGGACAACAAAGCAAGAGAAATGCGCCTGCATGCGGGAAAAAGCCAGGACGGCGTAAATTGGACGATTGAAGAAGAACCCATTCGGTTTGTATGCGAAAACCTGAAAGATGCAGACGAGGTGGGGGTATTTGAATACGGATACGATCCCAGAGTTTGCTTTATTGAGGATCGGTATTATGTGACCTGGTGTAACGGCTATCATGGCCCTACCATTGGTCTGGCATATACCTTTGATTTTAAAACTTTCTACAAAATGGAAAATATCTTTATTCCGTTTAACCGGAATGGCGTATTGTTCCCCCGGAAAATCAACGGAAATTACGCAATTTTGTCCCGGCCCAGTGACAATGGCCACACTCCCTTTGGGGATATTTTCTACAGCGAAAGTCCGGACCTGACCTATTGGGGCTGTCATCGCCATGTTATGTCCACCCGGGGCGGCTGGGAAAGCACTAAAATTGGCGCTGGCCCCACGCCGATTGAGACAGATGAAGGCTGGTTGCTGATTTATCACGGTGTTTTGACCAGCTGTAATGGTTTTGTATACAGCTTTGGTGCGGCACTGTTGGATCTTGAAAAGCCGTGGAAGGTGTTAAAGCGCGGACATTCCTATCTGCTGTCCCCTCAGACCCTTTATGAGTGCGTGGGTGACGTGCCAAATGTTGCGTTTCCATGCTCCTGTCTGACAGACAGTGAAACCGGACGGATCGCCATTTATTACGGTTGTGCGGACACGGTAACGGGTATGGCGTTTACCACAGTGGATGAAATCATGGATTTTTTAAACCGTGAGGGTTGATGGATAAAAAAGAAAAAAGACGGCTCTCCGCTTTTGCGGAGAGCCGTCTCAGCGTGTCGATCGTTAATCGACACGCTGACAGATGCCGAAAAAGGAAGTTAGATTTTCCGCAATCGCTCTCGCCTAGGTACAAAGGTACAGTAGAGAGCGATTGCGGGAAAAGCAAGCAATGACGCCGGTTTCTCGATGAATCCGGCGTCATTTTTGCGAAAAGGAAAAGCAATTTTGCGGTCAACATAAATGCCCGGGGAGCCTTCGGGTACAGGGCTCCCGCAAAACCGCTGGTTTTGCGGGAAAGAGGAGCGGCAGCCGATAACGTGAAGCCGTATTTTCATAAAAAATGCGGCAAACCAAAAAGCTTGCCGCGACGAAGATTGCGGTATAACGACTTTTTCGACAGTCTGAGAAGGCCCTCCGCTTTTGCGGAGGGCCTTCTTACTTTTATTTTACAGCTCAGCGAAATATTTAATGGTTCTTACCATCTGGCTGGTATAGCTGTTCTCGTTGTCGTACCAGGAAACCACTTTTACAAGAGTGGTACCGTCGCCCATATCCATAACTTTGGTCTGGGTAGCGTCAAACAGAGAACCATAGGTGATACCAACAATATCAGAAGATACGATCTCGTCCTCGGTGTAACCGAAGGAGTCAGAAGCCGCAGCTTTCATAGCAGCGTTGATGTCTGCTTCTGTTACTTTGCCTTCGCAAACTGCAACCAGCTGGGTCAGAGAACCGGTAGGAGTAGGAACTCTCTGCGCGCAGCCGTCCAGAACGCCGTTCAGTTCCGGGATAACCAGGCCGATTGCTTTTGCAGCACCGGTGGAGTTCGGAACAATATTCACAGCGGCAGCTCTTGCACGTCTTAAATCGCCTTTTCTCTGGGGGCCGTCCAGGGTCATCTGATCACCGGTATAAGCATGGATGGTGGTCATATAACCTTTTTTGATCTTTGCCAGCTTGTTCAGCGTGTCAGCCATGGGAGCCAGGCAGTTGGTGGTACAGGAAGCAGCGGAAATAACCGTGTCTTCCTTGGTCAGGGTCTTCTCGTTTACGCTGTAAACGATGGTGGGCAGGTCGTTGCCCGCAGGAGCGGAAATAACAACCTTCTTTGCGCCGGCCTTGATGTGTGCTTCGGATTTTGCCTTAGAGGTATAAAAACCGGTACACTCCAAAACAACGTCCACATCCAATTCGCCCCAGGGAAGCTCAGATGCATCAGCCTTTGCATAAATTTTGATTTCTTTGCCGTCAACAATGATGCTGTCATCGGTGGAAGAAACCTTGTCGCACAGCGCATATTTACCCTGTGCAGAATCATATTTGAGCAGGTGTGCCAGCATTTTCGGGCTGGTCAGATCGTTGATTGCAACAACTTCATATCCTTCAGCACCGAACATCTGCCGGAATGCCAGACGGCCAATACGGCCAAAACCGTTAATCGCTACTTTTACTGCCATAGTAAAGTACCTCCTGATAAATTGTATAAATTTTATTTCATTTTTTTCAAAAATGACCTACAGTAATATTTTACCTCATAAGCGAAAAATATACAAGCCTTTTTTTAAAAATTTGTTAAACTTTTAACTTTATGCCCCATTCAAGCATTATTTCTCGTTGAGTTTTTGTAAAAAACTTCTGGTACGCTCATTTTGAGGATGGTCAATGACCTGGGAAGGGGGGCCTTCTTCCACCACAATGCCATCAGCCATAAAGATGACCTTGTCGCTGACATTGCTTGCAAAATCAATTTCGTGGGTGACGATGACCATGGTAATATGTTCCTCTGCCAGCTTGCGGATGACCTTCAAGATTTCGCCGGTCAGTTCCGGATCCAGCGCCGAAGTTGGTTCGTCAAAGAATAGAATCCTTGGTTTCAGCGCCAAAGCCCGGGCAATGGAAACCCGCTGTTTCTGGCCGCCGGACAACTCACAGGGATAATTGGTGAGTTTATCTCCAAGCCCTACCCGGTTTAAAAGCCCCCGGGCGGTTTCTTCAATTTCAGAAAAAATTGCTTTCCGGTTGGCTTTAAAATCCGGCCGTTCTTTGGCCAAAAGCCGGGGCGCCAGCATTACATTATCCAGCACGTTATATTGAGGGAACAGGTTAAAATCCTGAAATACCAGTCCAAAATTCAGCTGTTTTTTTCTCAGCTCCTTGCCGGTCAGCCGGCCCTGATTTTCTGCATCAAACAGAACCTGGCCGTCCAGCAGTACCTGTCCGCTGTCTGCCCGTTCCAAAAAATTGATACAGCGCAGCAGAGTGGTTTTCCCGCTGCCGGAGGCGCCAATAATCGAAACAACCTCGCCTTCCTCCATGGAAAAATTAACACCGTGCAAAACGCCGGTTTTTCCAAAACTTTTATAAAGGTTCTTTATTTCCAGTATCTTCATATCAACACCCTTTTACCTAAAATAGTCCAATCTTTTTTCTATGTACCGGAACAGCAGGGTCAAAATACCGCAGAACAGCAAATAATACACGCCGGTGTAGAACAGCGGCCAGAGAAGGCCGTCCGATTTGATGAACTTTTGCGCATTCCAAATGATTTCATAGACCATAATGATCCGCGCCAGCGAGGTATCCTTGACCAGTGTAATGATCTCGTTGCTCATAGGCGGGACAATATGTTTGACCACCTGCAAAAGCACCACCCGGAAAAAGATCTGAATCCGGGTCATGCCCAGAACCTGTCCGGCTTCATATTGCCCTCTGGGGATCGCCTCGATCCCGCCCCGATAGATTTCAGAAAAATAGCAGGCGTAATTGATAACAAAGGCAATGATGACCGCCGCAAACCGTTCGGGCACCGTCCAGGAGGCAATCATATTAAAGATGGGATTGCCTCCTTTTGTTGCCGCCCAGGCAGCTACCAGCCCTGGACCGTAATAAATTACGATCAGCTGAAGCATCAAGGGGGTGCCGCGGATGATCCAGATAAAGGTGCGCACCAGCCACCTGACCGGGGTCAGCCGGGTCATGGAGCCAAAGCTGATGATCAGCCCCAGAGGCAGAGCAAGTGCAAGGGTAAGAAGAAAAATCTTCAGGGTCATGGAAAAGCCTTCAAGAAGACTGAGCGTTACCTGTATAAACATAAAAATCTCCTTATTGTCCATGCGTGTCTTTCCGGCGCGGAGCAGAAAAGGCACGCACGGAACGTCATTCCGATGAAGGCACAGTGTAATGAATATTACACTGTGCTCCTTGTTGCCGCTGTGCGCCGGCAGTCTTTTTTAATATAATATTTCTCTTAACCGCACAGGAAGCTAAGAGGAAACGGCTAAAATTATTCGGCCAGAGTCAACTGATATGTATCTGCCAGCTTTTGCAAAGTGCCGTCTTGTTTTAATTCATCCATAATTTTGTTAACCTCTTCGGTCAGGTCAGAGCCCTTGCGGAACCCGATCCCGTATTCCTCGGAAGTCAGCTCAATCCCTGCAGCCAAAGAGGCATAACTGGTGCCTTCGCCGGTCATTGCCGTTGCCATGGTGTTATCAATCACGCAGGCGTCAACAGAACCGCTCATCACTTCCAGCATAGCGTCAGTTTGTGCGGCAACTGCCGTATAATTGGCGTCCAAACCGTTTTCCTCAATGGCGCTCTCACCGGCAGAACCGGCTTCGGCCGCAAATTTCAGATCTTTCATGGATTCTGGTGTGGTATATTCTGCCACCTTGTCGGCTTTCATCACTACAACCTGCGCATTTTTTACATACGGCTTGGTTACATTGGTATTTTTGGTCACCTCATCGGTGATGGTCATACCGTTCCAGATACAGTCAATGCTCTTGGAATCCAGCTCCAGGAATTTGTTGTCCCAGTCGATTTCCACAAATTTGGGGGTTACGCCCAGTTTTTCGCAGACTGCCTCTGCAAATTCGGTATCAAAGCCAACCAGCTTGCCGCTGTCATCGGTATAGTTCATAGGTTCATAAACCGTATAGCCAATCACCATTTCGCCCTTGTCCTTGACATAGGCAAGATCGCTGTCTGCGGTTTGTGCGGCAGTAGATGACGGTGTTGCGGTGTTGCTTGCGGTATTGCCGCAGGCTGCCAGAGACAGCATCAGCATCAGTGCACATGTCATAGCAAATAATTTTTTCATGGAAAAACCCTCCTAAAAATATCCTTTGCGGCGTTAATATTTATAAAAGTAAAAAGAGACGCGGACAGCCGCAGCATCCAGCGTCCCTTTTATTTTATTCTTTTTTTCTTATGTCAGATGCCAGATTTCCCGGTTATAATCCTCGATGGTCCGATCGCTTGAGAAGAAACCGGATTTTGCGGTGTTCATCACCGCACTGGTAAACCA
The DNA here is from genome assembly GCF_014982785.1 of Ructibacterium gallinarum. Lineage (GTDB taxonomy): Bacteria > Bacillota > Clostridia > Monoglobales > Monoglobaceae > Ructibacterium > Ructibacterium gallinarum. The sequence continues at coordinate 270,861 of NZ_JADCKB010000001.1, read as the reverse complement.
CGCATCCTTATCCTTGAATTTATCCAGCACCTGCTGACAGGCGTGGAGATAGGAGTCAAAATCCGCCAGAATCAGGTAATTATCTGCAAATCCGCTGCCCATTACCAGGGAATGATAAATTTCATAAAACAGGTTTTCCTGGTTGAATGTGCCGTCGATTAAGGTATCCACCGCTTTTTTGATCACAGGGTTAGACGCATAAATCTCTGGACTGGGGGATTTCCCGTGTGCGTAAATACGCAGGACTTCTTCGGAGGACAAGCCGAAAATAAAGATATTGTCGTCGCCCACCTGCTCACGGATCTCCACATTGGCGCCGTCCATGGTACCCAGGGTCAGTGCACCGTTGAGCATCAGCTTCATATTGCCTGTGCCTGAAGCTTCTTTGGAAGCAGTGGAAATCTGTTCACTGACGTCAGCGGCCGCCACAATCCTTTCCGCAATGGAAACACTGTAGTTTTCAACAAATACCACTTTCATAATTTTGTTGACCCGGGAATCGCTGTTGATGACCGAGGCCACATCATTAATGAATTTAATAATCAGCTTTGCCATTTTATATCCCGGCGCCGCTTTGGCGGCAAAGATATAGGTGACGGGCTGAGGATCCGCCTGCTCCGGATGTTCCAGCAGTTGCTGATAACGGCATACGATCTGCAATATTTTCAAAAGCTGCCGCTTATATTCATGCAGGCGCTTGATTTGTACGTCAAACATAGAATCCGGATCCACTTCAATCCCGTTTTTTTCTTTAATAAATTCTGCCAGATGCACTTTGTTTTCGTGCTTGATCTGTGCAAAGCGGCTGCGGAAAGCCGGATCCTGCGCAAAGGGGGTCAGTTTTTCCATCTGCCGGTAATCCTTGATCCAGCCGTCGCCAATGGACTGGCTAATCAATGAAGCCAGCTGCGGATTGGCCTTGTACAGCCAGCGGCGGAAGGTGACACCATTGGTCATGTTTTTAAATTTATACGGATAAATGCTGTAATAGTCCTTAAAGGTTTCCTTTTTCAGGATTTCCGTATGCAGGGCGGCAACCCCGTTAATGCTGTGACAGGCGGTCAGACAGAGGTTGGCCATGCTGACCTGTCCCTGAGAAATCACTGCCATATATTCAATCTTGCCATAATCGCCGGGGAAACGGTCGCACAGCATCTCCCGCTGACGCCGGTCGATCTCACGGATGATCATGGCAAGCCTTGGCAGCAGATGCTCTACCATCTCAAAAGGCCATTTTTCCAGGGCTTCGCACAAAATCGTGTGATTGGTATAGGCAAAGGTCCTGCCTACAATGCCCCAGGCTTCGTCCCATCCCATGCCTTCTTCATCCATTAAGAGCCGCATCAGCTCAGGTATCGCAATGGTGGGGTGGGTGTCGTTTATGTGAATCTGTACATAATCCGGCAGCCGGTCAAGGGGCAGCTCTTTTTGCTTATGCTTGCTCAAGATCCACTGCATGGTGGCAGAGACAAAGAAATACTGCTGTTTCAGCCGCAGCATCTTGCCTTCATAGTGGTTATCTTCGGGATAGAGTATTTTTGAAATTACTTCCGCCAAGGCCCGGTTTTCGGTTGCCTTGACATAATCCCCCCGGTTAAATTCGCTCATGTCAATCACTTCCGGCGATACGGCCCGCCACAGTCTGAGGGTGTTGACCGTTTCGCTTTCAAAACCGGTGATGGGCATGTCATAGGGCTCAGCCATGACGGTGTTATAGTCCAAATGCCGGAATTTTAGCTGACCGTTTTCCATATATTCTTCCACCCTGCCGTTAAAGTGGATTTCTTTGATGTCCTCCGGCCGGGCAATATCCCAGATATTACCGCTCTGCAGCCAGGGGTCCGGCATCTCAATTTGATAGCCGTCCACGATCTTTTGGCGGAACAGCCCATACTCATACCGTATGCCGCAGCCAAAGGCCGGCAGTTCCAAGTTGGTCAGGGAATCCAGGAAACAGGCGGCGAGTCTGCCAAGCCCCCCGTTGCCAAGGCCGGCATCGGTTTCGTATTCCTCTACATCTTCCAGCGAAACGCCCATATCGGCGAGCACTTCACGGTAAAGATCCGTTTCGGTCAGGTTCATTAAATTATTGCCCATGGCGCGTCCCATGAGAAATTCAAAGGATAAATAATAAAGTTCTTTCTGGGGTTTTTTATCTGTTTTTTCCTTATAAGCAACCCATTTTTCCATGATTTCATCCCGAATGGTCATGGAAACGGCGGTATAAATCTCCCGCTGGGTGGCTTGCTTCACTGTTTTTCCAAAATAACGCTTCAGTTTCCCTGTAATTTCATCTTTGATAAAGGCTTTTCTTTCCTGATACGCAGCTTTGCTGGTGTTTTTTTTCAATACAGACGCCTCCTAACAGCCGCGGCAAACGCGCCGCATGTTTAGCGTAATTTATTTCCGCTGTTTATTCTACCACAAAACCTATCGTTTAGCAAATCTTTTTTTGCACAAAAATCAGCGGCTTTGCGGTCCTTCTTCTTTATGTTTTGCGCTTACCTCTAGTTTTTTATGCCTTTTTTTCTGTTGCTTACGGCAAAATAACGGTTTCCGTCAAATTCCGTCATGTTTTCGACGCTGCTTGTAAAAACTTTACTGGCGTGTCTCTGAAAATATTGTACAAAATGCACAAAAACAAGGGTGAGATTCGTGCATTATTATGATTGACTATGACTGTTTTTGAATGTATAATGAAGCTGTAATTCGAGAACGGTCAAAAACGGTCAAAAGATGGAGGTGACGCTATGCTGACTCAGGAACGGTTTGAAAGGATTGTGGAACTGGTGAATCAGCGCGGCAGCATAACCAGCCAGGAGCTGACAGAGCTGCTTCAGGTATCGGAATCCACCATCCGTCGGGATTTGAACGAGCTTGCAAGAACCGGACAGATTTTCAAAGTACACGGCGGGGCGATGGCGCTTAGCCATGCAGTGCGGCTTCAGGATGAAGACCTGCATAGCCGGCGGCAACTCTGTGCAGAGGAAAAACGGAAAATTGCCCGGACGGCGGCGGCTTTGATTGAAGATGGTGACCTTGTCTATCTGGATGCCGGAAGCACCACGGAATATATGATTGAATATGTAAGGGATACCAAGGCGATTTTTGTAACCAATGCGGCAGGGCATGCGCGGGCGCTGGCGCAAAGGGGGTTGATGGTCTATCTTCCCGGCGGAAGGATGAAGCCGGTCACCGAAGCCATTGTAGGGACAGAAACAGTTTTATCTTTGAGTAAATACAATTTCAGCAAAGGCTTTTTCGGTACCAACGGTATCAGCATAGAAAACGGACTTACCACACCGGATATCGAAGAAGCGGCAGTAAAGGAATTGGCGGCATCACGGTGTATGAAGCGGTATGTGCTCTGCGACGCATCTAAGTTTGACCGGGCGGCCAGCGTTCGGTTCGGCAAGATTACGGACTTTCATATTATTGCCGGCAAGGTGCCCGGCGCGTATCAAAAATATTCTGTTACGGAGGTGGAAAAATGATTTATACCATGACCTTTAATCCGGCGCTTGACTACATTGTAAAGGTTCCCGGTTACCAGGAAGGAACGGTGAACCGCACGGCGGCAGAAAAGATTATGGCCGGGGGCAAGGGCGTCAATGTTTCGGTGGTGCTTCAGAATTTGGGGGTGCCCAATACGGCGCTGGGATTTATTGCTGGGTTTACCGGCGGAGAAATTGAACGGATTTTAAAACAGCTGGGCTGCCATACGGACTTTATCCGTCTGCCGGACGGAAATTCTCGTATCAACGTCAAGCTGAAGGCAGACAAGGAAACAGAAATCAACGGACAGGGTCCCTCCATTCCGGAAAGCGCTATGGCGGTGCTGTATCAAAAGCTTCAGATGTTAAAGGATGGGGATTGTTTGGTTCTGGCGGGCAGTATTCCCTCCGGACTTCCGGATTCTGTTTATTGTGAGATTATGGAGAGGCTAAACGGCCGGAATTTGAACATTATTGTAGACGCGGAAAAAGATCTGCTGAAAAATGTACTTTCCTACCATCCGTTTTTGGTAAAGCCCAATCATCATGAGCTGGGCGCATTGTTTGGGAAAACATTGACGGGTATCAAGGAAATTGCAGAACATGCCTATCTTGTGCAGGAAATGGGTGCAAGAAACGTGCTGGTTTCCATGGCGGGAGAGGGCGGTATTCTGGTTACGGAAGAAAAACAGGCGTTTTTCAGCCCGGCGCCCCGGGGAAAGGTAGTGAACTCCACCGGAGCGGGCGATTCTATGGTAGCCGGTTTTCTGGCAGGATATTTGGACGGTAAAAATTATGAAAAGGCCTTTCGGATGGGATTGTGTGCCGGAAGTGCAAGCGCCTTTTCAACGGAGTTAGCCGCAGGAAATGAAATTGCGGCCTTGTATGAGACAATGATAAAGGAACCTATAAAACAAATTTAAAAAGGAGGTCTTATGATGCGTATCACTGATTTACTGGCAAAAGAGAGCATTATACTAAATGGAAAGCCGGAGAGCAAGGAAGCAGCCATTCACGCTATGGGAGATTTAATGGAAAAGAGCGGGAATCTGACCGACAAAGCGGCTTATATTCAGGGGCTGTTTGCACGGGAGGAAGAAAGTACCACGGCGGTAGGAGAAGGCATTGCCATTCCGCATTACAAGGGCGATGCGGTTTCCCGGCCCGGATTGGCGGCCATGGTGATTCCCGGCGGGGTGGATTTTGACTCGGTGGACGGACAGCCGGTCACTCTGATTTTCGCAATTGCCGCGCCGAATACGAAGGAAAACGTACATCTTGATGTTCTCAGCAAGTTGTCTGTGCTTTTGATGGACGAAAATTTTGCACAGAATCTGAGAAAAGCCAAATCCCCCGATGCCTTTCTCCGGATTATTGATGAGGCGGAATCTGCTCGGGATGCGGAAAGTACGGCGGAAAAAAAGACACCGGAGATCGAGAAGAAACGAGTCCGCCTGTTGGCGGTCACCGGGTGTCCCACAGGGATTGCCCACACTTTTATGGCGGCAGAAGGGCTGGAAAAATCTGCCGCAAAGCAAGGATATTCCATTAAAGTAGAAACCCGGGGCAGCGGCGGCGCAAAGAACGTACTGACGCCGGAAGAGATTGCGGCGGCGGATTGTATTATTGTTGCGGCGGATACGCAGGTTCCTATGGAACGATTTGACGGGCGGCCGGTCATTGAATGCCAGGTTTCCGATGGAATCAGCAAAGCAGATCAGCTGGTTGCACGGGCGGTTTCGGGATCGGTTCCCATTTATCACGCAAAAGGCGGAGCAGAGGATGCCGCTCCCACTTCCGGAGGCGGCGGCTGGCATACCGTTTATAAGCATTTGATGAATGGCGTTTCTCATATGCTCCCCTTTGTGGTGGGCGGCGGTATTCTGATTGCAGTAGCCTTTTTGATTGACGGACTTATGGTTGACCTATCCAGCGTTTCTGACGAGGTGCGTTCCCAATTCGGTACCATTACCCCGGTAGCGGCGCTGTTTAAAAGCATAGGGAATGTGGCCTTTGGATTTATGCTTCCGGTTTTGGCCGGGTTTATTGCCATGAGCATTGCCGACCGTCCGGGGCTGGCTGTGGGCGTTGTTGGCGGCGCCATTGCGGCAAACGGAACCTCTGGGTTTTTAGGGGCGCTGGCAGCAGGTTTTATTGCCGGCTATCTGGTGGTGTTCCTGCGGAAGGTCTTTGCAAAACTGCCCAAAGGTATGGATGGTTTAAAGCCTGTGCTTCTCTATCCTCTGCTTGGTATTTTGGGCGTTGGACTGATTATGACTTATATTATTGAACCGCCGATTGGCGCGCTCAATACGGCGATGAACAATGGCCTTGCGGCAATGCACGGCACCAGTAAAATCCTTTTGGGACTGCTTTTGGGCGGTATGATGTCGGTGGATTTTGGCGGCCCGGTCAACAAAGCCGCGTATGTGTTTGGCACGGCGTCCATTGCAGCCGGCAACTATGATATTATGGCGGCGGTTATGGTGGGCGGCATGGTTCCCCCCTGCGCCATTGCGCTGGCCACCCTGCTGTTTAAAAACAAGTTTACGCAGGCAGAGCGAAAGGCTGGTCCTACCAACTTTATTATGGGCTTGTCTTTCATCACAGAGGGCGCCATTCCCTTTGCGGCTTCCGATCCTCTGCGGGTGATTCCTTCATGTATTGTGGGATCTGCGGTAGCTGGTGCGTTATCCATGGCGTTTTCCTGCACGCTGATGGCGCCCCACGGCGGAATCTTTGTCTTCCCGGTGGTGGATCATGCACTGTTTTATCTGCTGTCACTGGTGGTAGGAACGGTGGTGTCCGCTATCTTGCTGGGGATTTTGAAAAAGCCTGTAAAAAACTAAAAAATATTTTCTTTTGCCATGTTGAATAGTTTATGATTTTATGGTAAAGTTAAGATATGGAAAATTTTTAAAAAAGGAGCGTGTTTTATAATGAAAGAATTTACGTATACAATTACCGATCCTCTGGGCGTTCATGCAAGGCCGGCGGGAATGCTGGTGAAGGAAGCCGGGAAATTTACCTCTAAAATTACCCTTTCCAAAGACGGGAAAAGCGGTGATGCAAAGCGGATTTTTGCAGTCATGGGTCTTGGGGTAAAATGCGGCGAAACGCTGACCGTTACCGCAGAGGGCGAGGATGAAGAAGCCGCGGCAGCTGCACTTGAGGAATTTTTGAAGAATAACCTGTAACTGATACACAGCCGGAAGGAGGAACAGCTATGCTTACCTATCAGGGGAAAAGTGTGTTCGGCGGAATTGCCATAGGAAAAATCCGCGTTTACCGCAAAAATGCGCAGACAGTCAAACGGGTTCGTGTTGAAGATCCCCAGCGGGAGATGGAGCGTTTTTTGGCGGCAAAAGAAACCGCCGCGGCACAGCTGAAGAGCCTTTATGACAAAGCCTGCCGGGAGGTGGGCGAGGACAATGCCGCTATTTTTGAGATTCATCAGATGATGCTGGACGATGCGGATTATCTGGAATCCATAGAAAATATTATTAAAAACCAGAGCCTTGGCGCTGAGTATGCGGTGGCTGCCACCGGCGAAAATTTTGCACAGATGTTTGCGTCCATGGACGATGCCTATATGCAGGCAAGAGCCGCGGACGTAAAGGATATTTCAGAGCGGCTGCTGCGGATTCTGTCCGGGCGGGAAGAAGAACAGGACGGTGGTGGCGAACCGATGATTCTTGCCGCTGAGGATTTGGCCCCCAGCGAGACGGTGCAGCTGGATAAATCCAAGGTGCTGGCATTTGTGACGGTGAAGGGTTCTGCCAATTCCCACACGGCTATTTTAGCCCGAACCATGAATATTCCGGCCATTATAGGGGCAGATCTTCCGCTTACGGACGAATCCGATGGGAAGACAGCTGTGGTGGATGGATTTTCCGGCAAAATTTATGTGGATCCTGAGCCAGAGCTGCTGAAAGAAATGCAGGCGCGGCTTGCGCAGGAGAAAGAGAAGAAGCGGCTTTTGCAGACTTTAAAAGGCAAGGAAAACGTCACGTTGGATGGAAAGCGGATTCAGGTCTATGCCAATATTGGCAACAGCCGGGATCTGGCGCTGGTTCTCAGCAACGATGCAGGCGGTATCGGCCTTTTCCGCAGTGAATTTTTGTACTTGGAGCGGGATACATTTCCAACCGAAGAAGAACAGTTTGTTATCTATAAACAGGTAGCGGAAACCATGGCGGGGAAAAAGGTGATTATTCGTACTCTTGATATTGGGGCGGATAAACAGGCGGATTATTTTGGCCTTGCTCATGAGGAAAATCCGGCAATGGGACTACGGGCCATCCGGCTTTGCTTAACCCGTCCGGAGATCTTCAAAACACAGCTGCGGGCGCTGTTTCGAGCAGCGGCTTTCGGGAACCTTTCGGTGATGTACCCGATGATTACCTCTGTGGCGGAAATGCGAAAGATTCAGGCGGTGGTTCAGCAGGTGACAGAGGAACTGACAGCGGACGGCGTTCCCTTTATGGTTCCGGAACAGGGGATTATGATCGAAACCCCTGCCGCAGTAATGATTTCGGATCTTTTGGCAAAGGAAGCGGCGTTTTTCAGCATTGGCACCAACGACCTGTCCCAGTACACCATGGCCATTGACCGGCAGAACCCTTCCCTTGACGACTTTTTTGAACCGCACAGCGAAGCGGTACTTCGCATGATCCAGATGACGGTGGAAAACGGGCACAAAGAAGGAATCTGGGTCGGTATCTGCGGTGAGCTGGGCGCTGACCTGGATTTGACGCAAACCTTTTTGAAAATGGGTGTTGATGAGCTTTCCGTTTCGCCGGGTCGGGTGCTTCCGCTTCGGCAGGTGATTCGTCAGACGGATACCCGGAAATTGTAAAAAGGCAGGCAGCTCCCTCGGCTTGGTATAGCATAGCGGAGGGAGAGCGGCAAAGAAAAGCCGGTGCGTCGGCATCGATCAGCAGGTCCAGTAAAAATGGACAATAGAAAAAAGTACCCCCTATGGTAGAATAAAAGAAACTACCATAGGGGGAATTTTTATGACACGAACCTATAGACATATCAAAGAGTATGAGAACGAAATAATCAGTTTAAAAGAAGAAGGATATACCAAAAGAGAAATTGAGATTTCTATTCAAGCAAATACACAACTTCATAACACGATATAATGAAAATCAGCGAAAACTTGCGGCAGAAATATGAACCATAGTCAAAAAAAGTAGACAGCGGAATGAGGCAAACAAAATATCCCAATTATTCATGAGAATCATTATTTTTATATAGCCGGGGAGTCATTCCAGTCACGCTTTTAAAGGTACGGATGAAAGAAGAGCTGCTGCTGAAGCCGCAGAGCTCAGAAATCGTTTGAACACTGCAGTTGGTGTTAATTAATAGCTCTTTGGCTGCGGCGATGCGGCATTGCTTCAGATAGGCATAGGGAGAGATTCCAGTTGCAGACGTGAATTTTGTTGTGAAATAACTGCGGCTAAAGTTAAATGTTTGTGCGATATCTTCCACATCAATTGGTTCTGCATAATGTTCCGCAATATAATTCATAATGCTTTTGAAATGGAACGGTTCATTTATGCGCTGATAAAAAGCGATCAAAGCGGTAAGAATTCTATAAATATATTCGGAGCAAAACGCTTCACTCTCGGTGTTTTGGACGTTTCGGATTACACGGTCAAACATATGATCCATATCCGAAACAGCATTTGAAAAAACCGGTGCACCGTATAACTGTATAATATAATTATAGTAGGCTGTGCTGAGGTTTCCATAAAAATGGATAAACTTGAATGTCCAAGGGGCCTTGAAGGTAGAATATACTTGCAGCTCCTGACAGTCTAAAAAACAAAGGCTGTTTACTTCCAGATGGTATTGCTTCCCTTTATAGTCCAATATGCCGCTGCCTCCCAGCGTATAAATCAGGAGAAAGCTGGGCAGGTGACTACGTTTGATGCGGAAATCCTGTTTGCACACAAACCGGCCGGCCCATTGCGCATAAAAATATAGTTGCTTAGCAATTTCTGTAGCAACCCGCATATATTTTTCTTTTTCATAACAGGATTCATTTAATAAATTCAAAATGCATCCTCCTTTATAATAAAACAAATTGTAAATTAAGGGAAACAAATGGATATTGACAGGTATGGAAGACCTGCTTATAATATAGCATGGTCAACACAGAAAGTCAATGATAAAGGGGATGAATTTATGGAGTATTTTAAGAAATATGATAAAAATCCTGTTTTGGGCTGCGAAACACTTGGCAGTATGTTTGATGCTTATGTTTCAAAAGAAAACAAAATGTTTAGAATGGATTTCTCTTATAGGAATAAAAAATCCTGTGCAGTAAGCTTTAGTAGTGATGGAGTAAACTGGAGTACACCTGTTATTACATTGGAACCCAACCCGCAAAGCGGCTGGGAGGATGATATAAACCGAAATTGTGTTCTTTGCATAGCGGGTGTGTATAAGATGTGGTATACCGGACAGGCAAACGGACATAGTTGGATTGGATATGCCGAAAGTACGGACGGCTATCATTTTGAAAGAAAATCCGCGGTGCCGGTTTTGGCGTTTGAGCATGTCTGGGAAGGGGATTCTGTTATGAACCCCTGTGTTTTATATGAAGAAGGAAAATATAAGATGTGGTATTCTGCCGGAGATACCTATGAACCTAATGTCATTGCGTATGCGGAAAGTGATGACGGCGTCAATTGGATAAAGTGGGGAAATAATCCTATCTTTGCTTGCAACAAAGAAAATTATTTTGAACAGGATCGAATTGGCGGATGCAGTATTATCAAGACAGAAGATATGAACTATTTAATGTTTTATATCGGATATGAAGATATTGATACTGCGAGAATTTGTGTAGCGAGGTCTAAAAACGGAATAACAAACTGGGAGCGCTCTTGTCATAATCCCTTAATTGTACCCACGCCGGGTGAGTGGGATGGTGATGCCTGCTATAAGCCGGCTGTGGCATGGAATGATAAGGAGAATAAGTGGATGCTGTGGTATAATGGAAGAAAACAATCGAATGAATATATTGGCTTAGCCGAGTGTTTTGTCCGCAATTTATTTTACGCCGAGCAAACGGAGAAAAGCAAATGTGTTTAGAGCGGTATGTGTCAGAATTTAACGCTGAGGATAAGGAATATTATAGAAATGATATTGATAATATACATTCACTGGAATGGATGCAGGAAGAGATTCCCTTGTTGGAATGTCCAGATACTGAGATTGAGAGGACGTATTACTTCCGGTGGTGGGTTTATCGTAAACATATAAAAAAAACGCCCGAGGGTTCGATGATAACGGAGTTCCTTCCACCTGTGCCTTGGAGTGGGAAGTATAATCTGATTAACGCCGCGGCTGGACACCATATTATGGAGGGACGATGGCTGAAACATGCGGAAAGATATTTGACAGATTATATTTACTTTTTTCTAACCAACAGGCAGGAAGGAATGCGCTACAGTTCGTGGCTTATCTGGGCGGCGAAGGAATTTCAAAAGGTTACCGGAAGTATCAATCTATCAAATTTTTTAAAAGAGGCAATTTCTTACTATTATGCATGGGAAGAAGCGCGGCAAACCGAATGTGGCTTGTTCTGGTCGTTGGACGATCGGGATGCGATGGAATTTTCCATCAGCGGAACGAAGAACGGGAAACCGACGAAAGGCATTCGCCCGACGCTCAATAGTTATATGTACGGTGATGCGGCGGCAATCTATGCGTTATCGGTGCAGTGTGGAAAACCTTTGGAGGAATTTCGGCTTAAGGCTGAGAAAATTCGCCAGAGAATGTGGCAGCTGTTATGGCGGGATGGCTTTTTTAAAGCATTGCATCCTGCGGATGAGACGTTTTCTCGTGTAAAGGATATGGTGTCTGAAAAGATTCCCAAAGAACTGATTGGCTATATTCCATGGTATTTTGGAATACCGAAGCAGGGACATGAGAATGTATTTTTATTTTTGGAAGATCCAAAAATCTTTGGTACAGAATTCGGAATCACTACGGCGGAGCAAAGTCACCCCGCATTTTTATACCATGCAGAGCACGAATGTTTATGGAATGGCTATATATGGCCGTTTGCTACCTCACAGACACTTACGGCGCTTATTCAGGCGGCAGAAGTGGATCGGGATGTCTATGGAGGATTATTTTGCAGACTGTTGCGTCAGTATGCCCAGCAGCATAACCGGACTGTGCAAGGCGGAGAAAAAATTATGTGGATTGATGAGGTCAAAGCTCCATATGAAGATGTATGGTCCAGTAGAGAGATACTGAAGAACTGGAACTGGCCGAAGGAAAAAGGGGGTTACGAACGCGGAAAGGATTATAATCATTCTACCTTCTGCGATTTAGTCATCACAGGACTGGCAGGTATTCGTATTATAGATGAAAAGGTGTTTTTTAGACCGATGATCCCAAAAACCTGGCAATATTTTCGGTTGGATCATCTGTACGTTCTGGGTGATAACTATCAGATTGTGTATGACAAAACGGGAGAAAAATATGGAAGGCGCGGATGGACCGTCTATCAAAACGGCGTTATAGTACCTGATAGGGTATGTGGCGTAGCATGCCAATGAGAAATGGAAAATAGGAATGAAGCAATCTGGAAGTGCGGGTTAAAGAAAGTGTTAGGGCTTTTCCCAAAGGAGGCTTAATTGCTTTTTGTACTGCATAGGCGTACAAGCTGTTTTACGCTTGAAAACATAAGCCATATAGGCCTGCGAGGAGAAGCCACAGTCGAGCGCGATCTCGGAGAACGGCTTGTCTGTTGTGGTCAGAAGAAACTTAACGGCGCTGATGCGTTTGCTGAGCAGATAATCATGCGGTGTCTGTCCGGTAGATGCAAGAAAAAGGTTGTGAAAATATACTCTGCTCAGGTGGACGTGCGCCGCAATATCAGCAAGCGTGAGATCATAGGTGTAGTTTGCGTCAATATACGCCACTGCCTGCTGTATCACACGGGTGTGTCCGTGCCGGTGTGCCGTGGGGGCTGTGGTGATTCGGTTGTCATGAAACAGGAGAGATAAAATTTCTAAAAATTTTGCGGTAGTGTGGATTCCTTGATCCAAGTTAGGAAGTACATTGGCGGCAAGCAATGCGCGAAATGCGGTTTCCAGTTCGGAGGTATCAGACGGAGCATAAAAATCTGGAATATTGTTTAACATGGCGGCAAGCTCGGTGTCTTCTATTATGACATGGATATAATAGCATTTGTGAGGCAGTTCGGTATGCCGAATCTGCCCGGGTTTTGCACAGATAATACAACCTTTTTTTATTTGATATTTTTCGTCGCCAATATAAGAATAGCCACCGTTTTCCAATACAAGTTCAATTTCATACACAGATACCCTCCGCGGTTTGGTGGAGGGTATATTTTTATGCACTAGGGCTGCATCATACACGCCAGTGTTTACAATTTGCGGCATAATATGCATATATACACACCTCTTAAAAAGTAATATTTCTAAAAATTATGATAACATTTTATCTGGAAGCTGTCAAGCAGCTGTGTTACAATAGCCGCAAGAGGTGAGGAGGATGCAAATAATATGGATTGGACAGGCTGGACTTTTGATTGACACGGGAAAAATAAAAATTATGGTTGATCCATATCTGTCAGACAGTGTTGTAAAGGTTCATCCCCAAAATTGGCGGCGGGTTCCGGTCAAGGAAGCGTTGTTTAAAGAACAGCTCGATGTAATTGTGCTGACACATGACCACATCGATCATCTTGATCCGGAAACACTTCCGCGATTTCTGAATGCCAAAAAGACGCTGACAGTTCTTGCACCATATCATGCATGGCAGAAAGCGCGGGAATTCGGCGGCAATCATAACTACGTGATGTTTAACAGAGGAACCGTTTGGACGCAGGATGGAGTGACATTTACTGCAGTCAAAGCGGAGCATTCAGACTTAACGGCAATTGGCTTTATTTTAGATGATGGCAGGGAAAAACTGTACATAACGGGCGATACGCTGTACAACAGAGAAATTTTCAAGGACTTACCGGCGAATATTGATGTGGTATTTCTGCCAATCAACGGCGTGGGCAATAATATGAACCTTGCTGATGCCAAGCGGTTTGCCAAAAAGACAGGCGCAAAGTGGGCGGTTCCCATACACTGGGGCATGTTTGACAATCTGGATCCATCCGGGTTTGACCTTGACAATGCGGTTATACCGGACATATATGAGGAGGTGAAATTCAAATGAAAGTAACGGATGTCAGAACCTTTGCAGTGGACTGCTTTCGGACAAATTGGGTGTTTGTCAAGGTCTACACGGATGAGGGTGTTGACGGAATCGGTGAAGCAACGCTGGAGTATAAAGAAAAAGCCCTCATTGGTGCGGTGGAGCATATCAAGGATTATCTAATCGGTAAAAATCCATTCCATATTGAAGCGCATTGGCATAATATTTACCGCGATGCATACTGGCGGGGTGGTGCGGTGCTCATGTCCGCTTTGTCCGCTGTGGAGATGGCGCTTTGGGACATTCTGGGGAAACACCTTGGTGTTCCTGTGTATCAGCTTATGGGCGGCAAGGTACATGATGAAGTGAGAATATATGTCAACGGCTGGTTTGCCGGTGCAAAAACGCCAAAGGAATTTGGCGAAAAGGCAAAAGCGGCTATGCAAAAGGGAATCACTGCCATGAAGTGGGATCCGTTTGGCAAGTCGTATCTGGAAATTTCAAATAAGGAGTTAAATACTGCACTGGAATGTGTTGCGGAGGTGCGTGCTGCGGTGGGTGACTCTGTTGATTTGCTGATAGAGGGACATGGCAGGTTTAACATTCCGACAGGGATTCAAATTGCAAAGGAATTGGAACAGTTCCATCCTATGTTCTTTGAAGAGCCTGTTCCGCCGGATAATTTGGATGCACTGAAAGCGGTGCGCGACAAATCTCCGGTGGCAATTTCTGCAGGAGAACGATTGTATACCCGCTGGGATTATAAACGGATGTTTGATTTGATGGCAGCAGATTATATTCAGCCAGATATTTCGCATGCCGGGGGAATTATGGAACTGAAAAAAATTGCGGCAGAGGCAGAATGCCGGTATATCCCGTTTGCGCCACACAACCCGTCCGGCCCTGTGGCAAATGCAGCAACACTCCAGCTGGCGGCAAGCTGTCCAAACTTTTGTATTTTGGAAATCATGTATTCTGATGTGGAATACCGTAAGGACATTACCACGGAGTGTCTCAAATACAAGAATGGTTTTATGAAGATTCCTGACAGGCCAGGCCTTGGTATTGAGATCAATGAGGAAGAATGCCTCAGGCACCCGTATCAGCCGCACGTCTTGCGGCATTATACAGGTGCGTTGACGGATATCCGGCCGCCGAAAACAGAATTTTATTTTTAAGGAGGAATATGATGCGTAAATCAGTTTTTATTACCGGTGCCACAGTCAATACGGGGCTTGGTATCGCCGAAAGGTTTGGACAGGAAGGCTATAATCTTTTTTTAGGGAGCCGAAGTGCAGAAAAAGCGGAGCAGACCGCAAAGACGCTGTCAGAAAAATACGGTGTTTTTGCCAAGGGCTATGGAATGAAAATTTTTGATGAGACAGATGCAAAAGCAATTTTTTCCGATATAGAAAAGTTGGGATATTCGATGGATTGCCTGGTGTTAAATGCGGCGAATCTTGGAATTCGCCAGCAATTTTTCGACGTGTCTGTAGAGGAATTCATGGATGTTATTAACACAAATATTGGCTGGAACTTCATGTTGTCGCGGCAGGCAGCCATACAGATGAGAAAAAAAGGCGGCGGATCGATTGTGTTTATCAATTCCAATACGGCGTACCGCGCCATTCCGGATCGAGTGTCTTACAGCGCTTCTAAGTCAGGCGCACTGGGCATGATGCGCGCAATGGCGCTTGATTTAGGAAAGTATCATATACGGGTTAATGCGGTGCTGCCAGGTATGATAAAGACGGATCGATGGGAGAACAATTATAATGATTGCAGGCATGCGCTCTCCAACTATACCCCGCTGGGTGATATTGCGAATTTTGAAGATATTGCGAATGCGGCTTGGTATTTGGGCAGTGACTTGTCTAAAAACACTACCGGTGCGGAACTTGTGGTAGACGGCGGTAATATGATTCAGCTTTATCCCATTGTGGATAAGGGTACACAAATTAAAAAAATGGAGGGGAAGAAAATGAAACAGGTAGATATTAAGGGGCATGAACCAAGCCTGCTGCCAGAAAAGGGTGATTGGAAGCTTGTGTGGAGTGATGAATTTGATGGAACCGAACTTGACCGGACAAAATGGGATTACCGTCTATCCATGATGGGAAAACTTCATCCAGCTTGGACGGATAAAGGCGTACATCTGGATGGAAGAAGCAATGCCGTTTTTACTCTGATTGAGGAGGGAGGAAAACCGGTCAGCAGTCAGCTGCAGACAGGATATAACTTTATGGATGAGCCGGTTAAAGAGACAAAATTTGGCGAAGATCATTTGCAGTGGCCAATAGGTAAACTAAAAGAAAACTTATATACGCACAAATTTGGTTATTATGAATGTCGCTGCAAACTTCAGACAAAGCCAGGCTGGTGGTCGGCTTTTTGGATACAGTCCCCGATAATCGGTGCATCCTTAGATAGCGCTTATACGGGAACAGAGATTGATATTATGGAATGTTTCACCCCGGGCAAAATTGCTGCGCATAATGCGTTTTCGGGTGGGTATGGACAGGATATGAGAAATATCCACGCAGGCGGCATGGAAAATCTTGACGATGGCTATCATCGATTCGGACTGTTATGGGATACAACGGGTTATACTTTTTATATTGACGGCATAGAAAATGGACATATTGACAGTCTTGTGTCCCATTGCCCGGAATTTATCTTAATTACTACGGAGCCGCAAGGATACCGTGATGCCTCTCATGAACCGAGAAAAGAGACTTATGATGCAGTTGGGGACACGTTTATAGTGGACTATGTCAGAGTTTTTGAAAAAATCACCGATAAACACGTATAAATGGGGGCAGGATAAAATTGTATAAAGTAAAGAATGGTTTGCTTGAAAAAAACGGAAAGCCAGTTTATTGTGTTGGGGTATCCTACTATGCCTCCTATCATGAACGTAAGGTACCTGTTCCGCCGGAGGGAGACAGAATTGGTGAAATGAAAAAGGATCTTAAAGGGATGGTTGATGCAGGCTTTAATTTGGTGCGATTTGCGGCATTAGGGAAAATCTCTTATGATGAAAACGGAGAGGTTGTGTATGAAGGATCCTTAGCGGATGCCTTAGCAAAAGAGGCGGATCGCGTTGGCATCGCAAGCATGATACGTTTGCAGGGTTATACCTCCAATCCATCTGGATATACGGATTGTCTCATGGTAAATTCTGAAGGGAAGGAGATGGATACCAGCTGCTGGTATGATTTCATACAAAATAGCATGCATCATAAAGGAATACTAAAAGATAATGAAAACTGTACCCGTGCGCTGGCAAGACACTTTAAAGATTGCTCGGATACTGCCTGCTTTCTTACGTATAACGAGCCTCATTATCCATCAAGCGGAATATTCGATTATCATCCAGACACTGTGGACGCTTATCGTAAATGGCTGGTGGAAAAACAGATTATGACTGAGCAGGAAGCGAACACCTGTGCTCCGCCAATAGCTCGTCCCGCAAAAGGGGAAAGCCCCGCTGCGTGGATAAACTGGCGCTTGTTTTCCATGCAGGCGCTCAGTAATTTTTTAAACCATAGCTCTGATATCGCAAAAGCAGCAACGGGGATTGAGACAATGACTTGCTTGACAACGGATCCAACGATGCCGTGCAATTCCTCCCGTTGTGTTAATTTTTATGACAGTGCAGAGCGAATGGATGCGATCGGTATTACCCACTATTATCGATGTAATATGCCAGAAGCATATTTTGCCAACCTCGATCTCGATATGGCAGAATCCGCCGGAGCGCTTTATGGGAAACCCATGTGGTTGGTTGAATATGATGCCAGAACGGATATACCGCTGGATAGATTCCGTAGAGAAACGTATATGGCATTGGGCAGCGGCTGTAAAGCCATTATGTATTATCAATGGCGCGGTGACCATACTTATCCAGATTCGCCAGAAGGAAATGGCTTTGGGGTGGTAGATGAATTTGGAAAACCAACTCCCAATTTTGAAAACGCAAAACAAGTGGTCAAATTAATCAACAAATTGTCTGATATATTTATTTATGCCAATAAACTACGTTCTTCCGTAGCGATTCTGCATTCCGACTATGCTTTTATGTATGCAGATGCCATAGAAAATGAAGGAAGTGTATGCGATAACCGTTCTTTAAAAAATAGTTGGCTTATTGATTTTGTTGCCATGTATAAACAATTGCGTCTGGAAAATATTTCCCCAGATATAATAAGGGCTGTTGACCTCAGTGAAAATCAACTTGGCGTAAAGGTGTTATGTGTACCAGCATATGAGAAGCTTTCCGAAGAGGAGAAAAATATGCTTGCGATCTTTGAGCGCAATGGTGGGAAAATCATTGTAAAAGATAGCGGATTTTGCGGTGGTTACCGGCCAACTTTTTTTCAGCCAGACAAATATCTCAGCAGTTTTGAACTTTATGACGCACTGGAGATGTGTGGCGTAGCCGCCCCTGTAACTATAAGCGGCGAGCGATATCTTTTGCATCAGACATTAAAGGGTGATGGGTATTATGTAATTTGTATAACAAATACTTCACCATTTAAAAAGGCGGCTTTAAACACCGTGTTAAAAACCACCTTTGATTTTTCGGATGCAATTCTCTATACCTTTGAAGACCAGGAGGGAAAATCTTTGTCGGTCAGCAATTGCACTATAAAAATTGATGAAATAGAGGACGGTGCAATTATTGTTTTACAGTAAGGCTGTTTCCGTTTGAAGAAATCTTGACCGAACATTTCTGTTTGAAAGTGAGGCGTACATAAAATGATAGATATGAATGCTTTAACAATTGAGCAAAAAATATTGCAGACCAAAGTCGCCCGTATAGAAAAGGGAAAAAAGCTGACTGATAAGCCAGGTGCAGCGTTTTTCTTTGGGGAGATTATTACTGAGCCAGACGATGCAGGACTTGATGAATTGCGCAATTATGTTGAGGAGGTTTATGAGGAAGCTGATATCCCTCCTTTGATTACATCAGATTTTGAAAACGGCTGCGGCAGTATGGTAAAGGGGCTGACACAGCTTCCCTATCTGATGGGACTCGGTGCTGCAAATGACCCAAAACTTGCGTATGACTACGGCAAAGTAACTGCGCTTGAAGCAAGGTCAATAGGTGCAAACTGGTCGTTTTCGCCAGTGGCAGATTGAAACATTAATCCCAGGAATCCGCTTGTCAACGTTAGGGCAATGACTGACGATGCCGAATTGGCGGTCAGGCTGCTGCCTTGGGTTGTGCATGGCATGCAGGAAAATGGCCTCGCTGCATGTGCAAAGCATTTTCCAGGAGATGGACTGGATTATCGTGACCAGCATATTGTACCAACGCAGAATACTCTAGCTTTGGAAGAATGGAAAAGGCTATCCGGCAGAGTGTTTCAAGAATTAATTGACAGTGGCGTTGATTCCATTATGGCGGGACACATTAGCCTGCCATCGTACCAGAAAGAGAGAGATGATGAGTTTAATCTGCCGTATCCTGCAACACTTTCCCATGAGCTGATAACCGATTTGCTAAAAGGTGAGCTCGGTTTTAAGGCGGGAGATGCAGTTTATGCCCGTTTGCCTGTTTCTAAAATTGGGGCCTTTGCGGAGTATGTTGCGATAGATCAAGCTGCTATCTCAAAAATGCCTGCCGGTTATGATTTTACCACCGCCGCCGCAATACCTTTAACCGCTTTAACTGCATGGCAGGGAATAACAGAGGAATTGGAAGCAAAGCCGGGGGAAACCATTTTTATTTCCGGCGGCTCCGGCAGTTTTGGCCAGATAGCGGTTCCTATTGCAAAGGCGTTAGGGCTTCATGTCAGCATCTCAGGCAATAAACGCGCCAAGGAATTATTTCTCTCGGCCGGAGTAGATCAATATTTTGATTACCAAAAAGAGAATTACTGGGAATTTCTTTCCGATGTAGATTACGTTATTGATACCCTCGGATTCGGAGAATTTGAACACGAATTGTCTATATTGAAAACAGGCGGACGGCTATTGAGCCTGCGTACAAGCCCCAATAAGGAATATGCTGTACGCAACCATTTTCCTTTTTTCAAACGTATTTTGTTTTCATTAGCAGGTGCTAAATATGACAAATCTGCAAAAAATCAGGAAAAAGAATATCGTTTTATGTTTGTTCGTTCTGATGGTGCACAACTTCAGAAAATAACAAAAATTGTGGAACAAAATCATATTGTTCCCAGGATAGACTCCCATACTTTTACCATTGAACAGGCAAATGATGCTCTCCGGCTTGTAGCTCAAGGACATACAGACGGTAAAGTACTCATACAAATGCAATGAAGATTTTACTAATACAAACTACTGACAAGAAAGAGGTAAACTATGCTTAATACTGGAATTGATAAAATAATAACCGGAGGAATTGTATAATGAAACTTTATGAAATTTGTTTTAGTCCTACCGGTGGGACCAAAAAAGCAGCCGATATTTTGGCAAACGAAATTGGAGAAAATGTACTGTTTGTTGATTTAACAGATAGAAAAAATAAATTTTCTGATATTTTGCTCGCAGAAGACGATGTTGCGGTTATTGCCGTGCCGTCTTATGGTGGGCGCGTGCCGAAACCTGCGGTGAGACGGATAGCTGCCATAAAAGGAAACGGAGCCAGAGCTGTTCTTGTTTGTGTTTACGGTAACCGTGCTTACGAAGATACATTAGTTGAATTACAGGACACTGCAAAACGGTCCGGATTTCGCAATATTTCTGCCGTTGCTGCTGTTGCAGAACATTCTATTGCGCGCCGATATGCATCAGGTCGTCCGGATGAGCAAGACCGTGCACAGCTTGTTGAATTTACCAGAAAAATACAGTCAAAACTGTCTGATGAAAACGATACGGAACCCACAGTTCCCGGAAACCACCCATATAAAAAAAGAAGTGGTTCGGGCATGGTCCCAAAGGCATCAAAACACTGCATAAAGTGCGGTTTGTGCGCTGAGAAATGTCCTGTTTTAGCTATTGATAAAGATAATCCCAAAAAAGTAAACCGCAGTGCATGTATATCATGTATGCGATGTGTATCCATCTGTCCGCAGTCCGCAAGAAAGATAAGCCATATTATGCTCGCTGCCGTTAATGTAATGCTGAAGAATGTCTGCTCTGAACGCAAAAACTGTGAATTGTACCTCTAACGCTTAATATTAGTAAATCATTTTATAAAGACAATCCATTACTTTGATTAAATGGGTTGTTTTTTATTGGACACTTTTAGCTTGATAAAAGTGTCCAATAAAAAAAGGTTAATGTATATGTACCTTTTAACCAATTTTTGTATATGAAAACAGCCGATAACTGAGGACAAACCTCAAATTATCGGCTTTTTATACTTTTATGATTTTGCCGTAAGATGTTTCATCTTACAATTTTGCTATCTTTTTTTAATTTACCAGATTTTAACTCTGTCTTCCGGAGCAACCCACATTCCGTCGGTTTCTCCAATATTAAATGTTTCAAAAAATTCATCACAGTTTACCAAAACTCTGTTTACTCTTAATTTATCTGTGCTGTGCACATCTGCCTGCGCCGCATACTGATAATATGCACGGTTTGCTACCGATGCCCAGCAGTTTGCCATACTCTTGTAAAGGGTTTCAAAATCAGGATTTTCAAGTCCCGCAACAATTTCGGTAATGCACGCAACAGCGCCGTTATCCGCAACATTTTCACTTAAAGTAAGAGTTCCGTTCATTGGTATTCCCGGTATGCCTTCTTCACCGTCATAAAATGCAATCATATCTTCGCAAAGCGCATGAAATGCTGCATAATCTTCTTCAGTCCACCAGTCGGCGGCGTTTCCGTTTTCGTCAAACTTTGCACCGTTATTGTCAAATGCGTGGGTAATCTCATGGGCAATGATATAGCCGATTCCGCCTAAATTCTGTTCATAGGAGGCATTTACGTCATACATCGGCGCCTGCAAAATTGCCGCCGGGAAGGTAATGTCATTTTGTGTTGCACTGTAGCAGGCATTCACGGTAAACGGATACATCATCCACTGTGTTTTATCAACAGCCGTACCCTGGAGTGATAAGGCTTCTTCTTTTTGCGCTGCGAGTATGGAAAGCATATTTGTAAAATAGCTGCCCCCGTCAGTTGTGGATTTTATTTCTGCATTATCTATGGCCGTTTCCCACTCATCGGGATAACCGATTTTTATATTCATAGTCTCAAGCTTTTTCAGCGCTTTTTCTTTGGTTGTATCGCTCATCCAGGTAAGGTTTTGTATGCGGTTTCTGTAGACCGCAATAATATCCTGTACCATTTTTTCAACATCCTGCTTTGCCTCTTGGGTAAAATACCTTTCGGCATAGAGTTCTCCGATATAGTCAGGCATGGTGTTCTGTACCGTAAGAAGAGCGCGTTCCTCCGGTGTATAGCTCCCCGATACGCCCATAAAATCCTGGTTGAATTTATCTGACGCATCTATAAATTCCTGATTAAACGCCCCTCCCCAGCCTTGAAGAAGCGAAAGTTTTGCGGCAGCTTTTAATGTGTCGATATTATCATTATTAAAATACTCTGCATATGCTTTTGTAAGGCCGGTATCCCCGATAATGATATCATCTTCTAATTTAAGACCTGAATCGGCAAAAACCGTATCCATGTCAACTTCCGGGAACATTGCCTTTATTTCATCCATGGTATAGATATTGTATACCTTGTCAACATTTCCGGAATCTGCGGCATCAAGCATAGACTGCGCCATCAGCTTTTCCATCTCAAAATACTGATTTGCTTTTTTTGCAGCATCCTCTTCGGTTTCACCGCCAAGCATATACAGTGTCTTAATATATTCTAAATAAGCGTTTATCTGCTGCTCGGTTCCGTTTAGGCAGGTATCCTTGGGAAGTGTCGGAGAAGATACTGAGAAAACCAGCATATAGCTGTTGCTGTCCTTTAAATCTACCGTCAGACCAAATCCCATAAACTGTGCAACAAACAAATCTTTTGAAACAGTGCTTTGTACTTTAATCAAATCATTAATATTTTGTGCACTGTCTATCAGTTCAAGATATGGCTTAATAGGCTCTATGCCTTCTTTGTTTCTTGAATCCATATCGGCAACACTCTGATAAAAATCTGCAATTTTCTGCTCTTTTGTACCTTTTTCAAAGGTTTTGCCTATCATTTCAGCAAGAATCGTATTTACATCTTCCGTACTCTTATCCTGCAAATCATACAGCGTTCCGCTCATCACTCTTCCCGGCTGTATTTCAAGGCTGTTTAAGGTATCTTTATTAACAGCCGCATAAAAGTCATCCTTTAAATTTGTTCCGAACAGGGAATACACACGCTCAATAAATAATTCCATTTGTTTTTTCGTCACGCTCTCGTCAGGTGAGAAAATGCCTTCGGAGGTTCCTGCAACTATCCCTGCGTCAAACACATCGCTAAGCTCTGTTTTTGCCCATTCGGGAATATCAGAAAAGCTTTCCGCCGGAAGTGCCACCGTTTTGTTATACCCTGTGGGTTCGGGAAGTTCTCCGAATGCACGCTTTAACATCACAAGCGCCTCCGCGCGGGTGACAGACCAATCTTCATGAAGCTGTCCGTCCTCATATCCCTTGATAATATCCTCTTTCATAACATCAGGATTATAGTCATCTGCTGCAGTTAAAAGCATCTGTGCAACCTCGCCCCTTGAAGCATAATCATTCGATGAACCGTTATCCTGCGCCAATACTGCCGGCATATTTGCAAGCATAAGCAAACAAAGTGCAATTGAAATCATTTTTTTCTTCATTTTCATCTCTCCTATTCTAAACATATTTATATGATTTTTACTGTCTTAACCTGAATGTTTTCGGTGCAAGGCGGTAAACCAATATACATGCAATCATACAATATAAAACGCAGAATATAATGGTAAGCGTACCGAAAACAATGGTAGGCATTCTGATTTTTATCATATAGTAGCAAACAAAATATGTTGCAATTTTTACAACCTGATACATACCATTTTTTATTTCCGTTGCGGCATTATATGGCTGCATCAGGTAATATATCGTTAAGTAGTGTACCGAGAAAAAGACGCTCATACACAAAATTGATACAATGATAACTGCATAATTCAGCGGATTGTCCGTTCCTCCCGTTACAAACAGCAAAAGCGCAAGTCCCGCACCGATAACCAAAGCCGGAAGTGCGTTGATTTTCATAATTTCTCTTAGGCGAATGGCAAATAATTTCAAAATCATTCCCGGCTGTTTATAAAACGGGTATGTCAAAAGACTGTGGTCGCAGTTTACAAACAATGCCTGTGTAAAACCCGTTCCGCGGTTTATCAAATACATAATAAACACAAAATACGGGAGCCAGTTTAAAATCAAATGATTCGTTGTTTCCTTAATCGCAGGGAACAGATAAGAGGCTATTACAGCTCCAACGGTTAATACAATACAGACATATGTAATCATCTTTGACGCGCTCCAAAGAATATCCTTATGTCTTTTGATAAATAACTCATTTAAGTATTCAAATCCTCTGCGGCTGCTTGTTATGCTTGTGTCAGTCGATATATGTTTTTCTGACTGCTTTCTTAAAGCCTGTGTTTTTTTATCGGTAAACGGCTGCGTCTGTGAAAATAAATCCTGAAATACCGCTTTATATTCATCAAATCTTATGACCTTTACCGCACCGATCATCCCCATAGGTACAAAGGCGATAAACAATATTGTGCTTACAGTCTTTGGAATTGCTAAACCTGCCGCCGGCAGTCCGCCAGAAAGAATAACCATCAAAGCCACAAACGCCCATAAAAATTTTCCGAGCCTATTTTCATTATACGCAAATCCACGTTTTTCATAATCCCAAAGCGACGAGGCGGCAACAAAAAGCTTCAGCCCCGCAATGGAAAAGGGCAATACAATACTCAGCCATAGCGGAACATTTAGAAGCGGTCGCATTAAAATCATAAAAGGCAAAAAACCAATTATCACTTTTAAAATGGCGTAGCCGTAGTTGATTAAAACATACTGCTTTGTATCCATGCGCATCAAAAATACCGCATAATATTTTTCCTTTGATGGGTTAAATAAATTGGTATTTAAAAATGCTCCTATGACGGTGAGAAACAAAAGCATATGCAAAAACAATTCGCTTTTATTTAAATATCCGTCATATCCGAAGAAGATAACCCCATAAATACAGAAAAGATAAATGAGCTTTCCCAGGAAGGCTGAAAGAAATTCCCATATAACCGACAGAATATTTGCAAATATTTTTAAACCCTTTACACCGTATAATGCAGAAGGCAATATCTTTTTTAAAATCAGCATCTGCTTTAAAGCGTATAATATACTGTTTACACGGTATGTATTTTTCAGCGCAAAGGAGATTTTGAGTGTTTTATTCATTCCCGTCCTCCCGCAATGCTTCAATGATCTTATCCTTAAAGTCCTTATTACCAAGATTCACTTTTTCAACCAGTTCCAGTTCTCCATGGCTTAACAGTACGATTTCATCACACAAATCAAGCGCCAAATCGAGAATATGCGTAGAAAAAATAATAATACACTCTTGTTTTAAGTTTCTTAGCAATTGTTTCATTTCTTCCGCAACCACCACATCAAGAGAAGTAAGCGGTTCATCCAAAAGCAGAATATTCGGTCTTGCTATGATATTTACAAGCATCTGCATTTTATTTTTCATTCCGTGAGAATAATCTTTTAACAGCTTGTCACGGTCAGCAGGTGCAATGCTCATATAATCAAAATATTCATCAATAGACTTTTTATCTGTAATTGACTTTTCATTAATATCTATAAAAAATTTCAAAAATTCCCGCCCGGTCAAAAATTCTGGCACCGTAGGGGTAGAGAGAACATATCCGATGTCATCTGCCTTTACCTCTCGGCGTTGCCCGTTTTCTTCAAAGAAAAAGTCTCCGCCGTCCGCCTTTAAATCACGGTTTAAGCAGTTAAACAGTGTGGTCTTACCTGCGCCGTTTCGTCCCAGCAAACCATAAATCTTTCCTTTTTCAAAGGTAAAATCTATATCCTTTAAAACCTCTTTTTTCTCAAAACTTTTTGATAAATGCTCTATGGTAAATTTTATATTGTTATCCATTGATTAGATCTCCTTTTCAAGCTTAAATCGGCAAAATATTGCATATCCTTCCACAAACAAATATGTCGCTACCATCAGCAGCACCGCCGCAAGCTCTACCTGCATCAGTGCAAAAGAGAGCATCAATGCGCCATATACGAAGGTCATCATATCAAAAGCTTTTGCCTTGGAACGGGCTGCAAGCACAATATTCCGTTCGTCATTTTTTTCTATTTCCATTTGTTTTACAATATCCGGACTGTTTTTAAGCAATCGTCCGCTTGCAATTTCACCCATGCCATGTCCGAAAAGACCGCATCCCACACCAATGAATATGTATGGTAAAACACGAACAAATCCTGTTGGTTCTTCCACAAATTTTAACACCATCAGCCCTGCTATAAGCAAAATAATGCCTATAACAGATGTTATATACATTCCTGCCTTCTTGTTCATTGCTCATCCTCCTCATAAATGAAAATATCTTCAATTTTCATATTGAAATATCTTGCGATTTTAAACGCCAAGATTATGGAAGGATTATATCTGCCGTTTTCAAGTGATCCGATGGTTTGTCTTGAGACTTCAAGGGCTGCCGCAAGCTCTTCCTGTTTAATACCCTGCCTTTTTCTGATCTCTTCCAGTCGGTTTTTCATATTCTCCCCCCTTTAAGCATATGGAAAGTTTACTTTCCGTATGCTTAGTATATCATGCGAGAGGAGAAATGTCAAGTATACTTTCCATAAAACGAACAAAAGATTAAGCTGTTATTTGAAAGCAAGAACATAATCTTTCATAGTTTCCTGTTCACCTATTTGTAACGCAAAGCAGTATACAGGCTGATAGAAACCTTTTGTATCTGCTATCCAGTCCAAAGTGGTTTTTAAAACCGTTATTTTTACTTTTTTCAATGCAAACACTCCTTTTAATCAATTAGGTTACAATCCCAAAATAGAAACCCCATTATACTTTAAGCCGTTGTTCAGCACGCGAAGTTTTTCTTAGCATTCTGTGATAAGAAGGATCTTCAGGCTTTGAATAAACGAATCATAAAAATTTCTGAAACATTGACAAGCTGACGGTTAACCATAGCTCTAAGCGGTGCATTTTCTTTTTTTAATTTCTGCCAGTGAAAAGATAAGGCATAATAGTTAACGGGAAGTTTTTGACCGTAAGATGCCATACTTTACCTCCAATCATTCTGATTTATAGCTTCATTTTTAAATAAATCATATCAACCAATTGCACCCCGTCTTCATAGATAGGATGATCATAATTATCGGTAAAAAAGTTTTTGAGTCTATGGGAATACTCGAATCCGCATGCCTTATAAAATCCTATGGTAGACGGAACGTCTCCTGTCCCAACCTGCAAAACATCATATTTTAATTTATAGTGATCTGCAATAAATGATATCAAGGCTTTGCCATAGCCCATTCCTTGATGTGTCGGGACTGTTGCAATGTTTTTAATCTCTAAAATTCCGAATCCCTCATCTGTAACGATACACTCGCTTTTTACGCCGTTATCGTTAAGTACGTACATGGTTCCTTTTTCAATATAACGGTCAATCATGTTCTCCTGCTCATCTGCCAAAAGCAGAAGAGATAGATATTGTTTTTTGTTTTCTTTTACTTCTTTCATTTCCACCAAGATCACTCCAAACCCATTTTATACTGGATTTTTTCGGAATATATCCACCGCATGGCTTGAAACGCCTAAAAAAATTCACGCTCACAGGTGGAGAAGTGGTATTTTAAATACACAGGATTCTATCATCTGTAACGATATCCCACACTCTTTGAATATCACAATCAAATGTTGCTTTTATACTTGAAACCGGCATATGTAATACTCCTTTTTCACTTCATATAAATTACAAAAGCTCTCTCAGCTTATCCAAAAACGCTTCTTCGCCAAAGATATTGAGCTTAAAAAACATTGCCTGACTTCCGCCGGCGGTAATTGCTGAAAGATGAATCATACCGTCATCACCTTGAAACAGGGTAACGCTTAGGCTTACACGGTTTGAGCCAGTCCAGCTGTAACGCTCAAAAACACGGACGCTGCACCGTGTGCTGCCGCTTTCAAAATCGCTGGAATCCTCAAGCGACGCCGACATACTGCCGTTTAAGATACCAGTTTCAATTTTGTTAAGTATCTGATCAAAATCACCATAAACTGTTTGTTCTAATTTCGCCATAATATCACTCCTCACAAATCCATTTCGATGCCCAGTTGAGCAATAACTTAGAATAATCTCTAAATTCTTGCTCTGACAGCTTTTCTTTGTTTTTAACTCTATACCGGTTCTTAAAACAAGTTCTTCTTTATCATTCAAAAGAGGAAGAAGCTGTGCCTTTTTCTTTTTATACCGACCTGTATTCAAAAATGCAATTGCCTGCAGGGTAAAGGAGGCTGATTTATACAGGCTTTTTAATATATCTTCGCTCTTCTCGTGCACTAAATTATGTACGCACATATGATACACGTTGCAGGCACCTATCCGAATTGCACGCCGGATGTCTTCCTCATGGATATTATTTAAAAGTTCATCCAATGATCCCAGTATGGGGGTCGTGTCATAATAAAACTGGAACAGGTCTGCCGGCTCCCATGAAAGCAATTCATTTTTGCCTGAAACGAATCCACATACCTTATCCCGGTTTGGGAGAGCATCAAGTATTTTGCTGTAGATGTCTAAATCTTCTATTGACACAGAATCTAAAATCAGTGCCATGTCAATATCACTTTGGTCTGTCGCCTCACCGCGTCCATAGCTTCCCTGAAGCCCAAGAAACCATATTCTATCGTGAAACTGCTTTTGCACTGCTGATATGTACTTTTTCACCCACTCATCTATCGCAAAGCTCATTTTCTCCTCCTTAAAACCACATAGATGATTCTCCTGAAAATTCCGGAGTAGCTCCGTTTCTGTACGGGTCATAGCGATTACAATTACATCCGAATTCCTTGAGGAATTCTATTTCATCATCTTTTGACCAACGAACAAGGGAAACTCCATCAAATGCTTCAACTTTTCCATCATTCATCTTATTTTCAAAGTACCACTCTACAATCGTTTTATCCTCGGTATGAATCATTTGTTTAATGTCCCATACGAAAACTGTTCCGCGTGTGTTCCATTCATCAAACCAGTGTTTTATCTTTTTTGCGCCTTTATATTCAGGTCCCCAGCTTTCAATATATACAGCATCATCCGAAAATAAATCTAAAATTCCAAGGTCATTTTTTTGAAGCCACATATCAAACCATAATCTGATTTTTTGCTCTCTGATATTCATGGTATTCCTCCGGTGAATTTAGTTTTTTTACCATAACACATTCTCCGTTATTTTCTTTTACAGTTTCGAACCCCAATTTACTGTATAAGCCCATGGCATAATTTTCTTTTTGTACGGATAAAGAAGCCCTTTTATATCCTTTGTCTGTCAAAAACTTTATCATCTTCTTCATCAGCCCTGTACCAATACCTTGATTTCGATATTCAGGATACAAAGAAATAGAAAAGCAAGGAGTTTTATCATCAATATGACCGTATTGCTTTGATGTACGTACCCAAACTGCACCCACTATTTTTTCATCCGCTTCTGCAACAAGACAGAAATCATCTTTATCCTGCCCGAAATTTTCAATCGTGCACCATAGCTCCGGTTCATATATAACCGATCTGGGTACGGGATCTTTATACCAATCCGGAATGAATATGGCGTGATATAAAAAATCTTCAAGCAAACCATATTCATCCGGTTTCATAGGCCGAATTAAATATTCCATTATATAAATTGCCTTTCTATAGTATCTAAATATAGCTTATTTCAGTTTCCCATAAATGCAGAGATCATATATTTTATCGTTTTTTGAAACAGCCTGTTTCATAATCCCTTCAAGTTGAAAACCATTTTTCTCAAGTACACGTCTTGAAGCAGTGTTGGGTTCGTAAACATAGCCGGTGATTCTTATAATATTTAATTTGTTGAAAGCTATTTCACAGATTTGCCTTACTGCTTCTGTAGCAATACCCTTTGACCATTCATCGCTCAACAGCATATAACCTATTTCAGCATCCCTGCAATACACATCATTCTTAGGTTCAACAGAAATGCTTCCGACGGGTCTTCCGTCAGCTATTATTAAACGGAAGACGCTATCCACGCCATCATGATTTTTCACCATATTAAGCCACCAATCAGCCGACTCATCTGTATATGGGAAGGGCAGTCTGTTTGCTAAATATGTTCTGTCAACTTCATTGCAAATTTTTATTAAGCTTTCCTTATCTTCAAAGGACCATTTCTTTAATTCTATATTCAAAACCAACACCTCCAATACGTATCATGCTAAACTTATGATTTTTTTGATTTTATAGACAATACCTCACTAAATCATTAATCGTATTCTTATCGGAAAAATCAAACTTTCCGCCGTAGCTTTCTATCACTGCCTGGTCAGAGTCGCTTCTCTCATTTTCCGGCTTTTTAGAAAGCATTGTTTTCATAAACCACATCATACACTGATGAATAAAAGACATTTTCCCATAATCCATACCGCCTCTAAAGTGAAACAGCTTTATTTTAGAAAACATTTCTTCGGGCATTTGTTTTTTTGCATAAGATACAATGTTCTTAATGTTTTCTGCGTCGTTCACATCGGCTACGCCAACCGTAAACACAATTATTTTTTTATATTTGATTTTATCGTAATTCTTTATCAGCGTTTTAATACCGTTGATTTTTCCGGCATATAATCCGCCGCCGAAAATAATAGTTTTGTAATCTTTATTAAAATCAACTGCGCTAATCTCTACACAATCACACTGTAGTTTCTCCGCAATCCACTGTGCATACTGTTTGGTAAAGCCATACTCAGATTTATATAGAACAATTATTTTGTTTTGCATTTATTTACACCGCCTTGCCATTCCTTTTTTAAAATTGCATACTGAATGGTATTTTCATAGTGGGGCGTGCCGTCTGGATTATTCACAAAAGATATAAATTCCAAAAACATGCCTTCTTTTCGCATACCTAGTTTTTCACACAGTTTTTGGCTTGACAAATTATAATCCTCCGTATAGGCATAAACGCGCCTTGCTCCTTTTTCCCGAAACAAATAATCGAAGAAAGCGCATGCTGCTTCATATGCATATCCTTTACCCTGGTAAGCTCTGTTTAGCATCCAGCAGGGACTGAAAGCGTCAAGAGGAGCGGTGGTATCATGCGGCTTGCCTCGCTCCGGGTAAGCGTCTATTTCACCAATTACTTTGCCCGTTTCTTTTAGTACAATGGCAAAATAATACTCGGTTTCTACAGCGCGTTTTTTCATTTCCTCTTTGGCTTTTTCCAAAGAATCAAGTTTCATGCTGACAAAACAGTTAACAGCAGGCTTTTTTAAATATTCCAATACATCTTCTGCGTCGCTTTCCAAGAAAGGACGAAGTATAAGGCGTTTCGTTTCAATCATATTTCCCTCCATGTTTTAAATGATGCTTTAATCCGTATCCATAGACACAATATAAACATCCAATACATCTGCGGACTGTGAACTGAGATAGGACTTTGCTATATCATTCGCCGTAATGTCCAAGTCATTAGTAAGTACAATATATTCCGCATCCCCAAAAGAATACTCTGTTTTGCCTTCAACTTTCATAATGAATTTATACTGTGAAAGGTCCTTTTCCGGATCATATAACTTCTTAAAAATCTCCCAATCATTCTCAATGGGTATTTCGATAGTATCTTCTGCCATACCGATTTGGTATCCGCTGCAGTTTGTATCATTTAGTTCAAAATTGGACTCATTATCATTTTGAGGGATTTCATATTTTTCTGCCGCTTTTGCAAAGTGGCCGTCCAAAGTTCCGCATCTGCCGCTTATATCGTTGTCTTCACCTGTTTCATAATACAAGAATCCGCCTACCTTAACTACCTTTACCGGTTCTTTTTCCGAACGATACTTTGATTCTTTTCCAGAGCTTACAATCACATTTGTGGGGCCATCTGAGCCGCCAATCATTCCAATAGATATTGCATCACATCCTGTCATAGCTGCTATAATTACCAACGAAAATAAAAGGGAACATAATTTCTTCATGCTACACCTCCATCATTGTATTTTTCATTCTTCTGGAACAACTTCCATAATATCACCAATATCACATTTTAAAACATGACAAATATTTACCAAAACTGATAAGGCAACAAGCTCATTTCTGTTCAATTTGGTCAGTGTTGAAGAAGAAAAACCTGCCGCATGTCTAAGTGAAACTTTAGACATGCCTTTTTCTACAAGCATAATCCACAATTTCTTATAATTTACCATCATACAGCAATCCTCCATGATCTATTCCTTATATGTATTATACTATTTTATGAAGCCTGTTTCAAGACTTTTCACGAGTTTTGCAGTTTTCTCAACAATTTTTTCTAATGTAAATTACTAAAAAGCATATCTCATGATAAATTATAAGTATTGGACATTTCAACTGAAGCAGCTTATAATATAAATAGATAAATAAGTATGATCTTTATTATAAAAATGGTACAACATTAAATTTATATATGGAGGATGAAAAACATGAAATTTGATTTTACCTACTTTAACCCCACCAAAATTTATTTTGGCAAAACGGCGCTTGAGAACCTTTCTTCCGAGCTTGCAAATTATGGCGACACAGTGCTCTTGGTGTATGGAAAAGGTTCTGTAAAAAAGAGCGGGCTCTATGATAAAATGATCAAAATCCTAAATGAAGCAGGCAAAAAGATTGTAGAGCTTGCGGGAATAAAATCCAATCCTTCCTATAAGCAGATGATGGAGGGCGCAAGGCTTGTACGGGAAAATCATGCGGATTTAATTTTAGCGGTAGGCGGCGGTTCCGTCATTGATTGTGCGAAAGCCATTTCCATTTCGGCATATTGTAAAGGCGACCCATGGCAGAGATATTGGATTGATTATGAAGAAGTTGACAATGAAATTGTTCCGGTAGGGGCTGTCCTAACCATGGCAGGCACCGGTTCTGAAATGAACGGCGGTTCGGTGATTACCAATGAGGAGAAAATGCTGAAAAACGGCAGAGTGTATCCGCCCAACGTCTATCCAAAATTCTCAATCCTAAATCCAGAGTACACTTACACTGTCCCCAAATATCAGATGGCAAGCGGTATTTTTGATACCTTCTCACATCTTTTGGAGCAGTATTTTTCCGGAACAGATGACAATACCACCGATTATGTGATTGAGGGAGTACTCCGGTCTTTAACACACAGTGCACGTGCCGCCTTGAAAAATCCAGAGGATTATGAGGCCAGAAGCAACATCATGTGGTGCGCCACCATTGGATTAAACACGATTACAGGGCTTTCAAAGGAGCAGGACTGGGAAGTGCATATGATAGAGCATCAGCTTGGGGCGTATACAGACTGCGCGCACGGCGCGGGACTTGCGGCCATTTCAACCGCGTATTATAAGTATATTTATAAATTCGGCATTGACAAATTTGTCCGTTTCGCTAAAAACGTATGGGATGTCAATACGGATACGTTAAGCAAAGAGGAAGCGGCAATGGCAGGTATTGAAAAACTTAGTAATTTTATCAGAGAGCTTGGACTTCCTTCGTCTCTGCGTGAGCTTGGCGCAACGGAAGAAATGCTGCCTCTTATCGCGAAATCCACCATACAGGGCGGCGGATACAAACAAATGGACGAAAATGATATTTTAACCGTCTTAAAAAACTGCTATTGATTTTTAAAGTCAGGAGGTAAGTTATCATGAAAAAAATGTTATCGGTTTTACTGGTTCTATGCTGTATTTTTACCATGTGCTTTACAACCAGCTGCGCCGCACAGGGTATAGAGGAAGAAAATAATACCGTGATCGTTTTGACAATCGGAAACCCTGTCATGACCGTAAACGGAAGTACAGCAGAAATTGATCCGGGACGCGGAACGGCTCCTGTTATTGAAAATGACAGAACACTTATCCCCGTTCGTTCTCTGATTGAAACAATGGGCGGAACGGTTGGCTGGAACGAAGAAACCCAAACGGCAATATTGACTTATGGCGAAGATGAAATTCGTTTGACGTTAAACATTGCTACAGCGTATTTCAATGACCAAGCGCAAACCCTTGATGTCGCGCCGGTATCCATCAATGACCGCACTATGCTTCCGATCCGGTTTATCTCAGAAAGTTTTGAGTTTGCGGTTGAGTGGAATGGCGATGCCCAGACGGTTACCATAACAAAAAACGCTGAAAAAGAGGATACAACCTCACAGCCGGCAGTTGATAATCCGGCGGATACACAGGAAAACACGCAATCGCAGGCAATTGTGGTGCATTTTTCCGCTACAGGCAACACCAAGGCTTTGGCGCAGACCATAGCCCAGGCGGCAGACGCCGACTTGTGGGAAATTATCCCTCAGGAACCTTACACAACAGAAGATTTAAATTATAACAATGATGACTGCCGTGCTAATATCGAAATGAAGGACGAAACAAGCCGCCCGGCAATATCAGAAACAATAGAAAATATAGAAACGTATGATACCATATTCTTAGGTTACCCGATTTGGTGGGGTACGATGCCGAGAATTATCAATACTTTTTTAGAGACATATGATTTATCGGGTAAAACCATTCTGCCGTTTTGCACAAGCGGCGGCAGCGGCATATCCGCCTCCGTTTCAGCAATCAAAAGCGCCTGCCCGAACGCAGACGTAAAAGAAGGCTTACGCGGAACAAGCTCGACAACGGCGGAACAGGCGAAAGAATGGATGACGGAAAACGGTTATGAAAATAATGAAACAAACGAAACCTCTCAAATATCAGAGGAACGTAAAATACGTCTTTCCTGGGAGGACAAAGAAGTAATCATTGCTATGGAAAATAACAAAACAGCTGATGATTTTATTTCAAAGTTACCTATGACGGTTGTTTTTGAAGACTATAACAATACCGAAAAAATCGCCTATCTCGATAATGAGCTTGTAAAAGATGAAGAGGCGGCAGGCTGTCAGCCAGAGCCGGGAACGTTTGCGCTTTACGCACCGTGGGGTAACCTTGCGCTGTTCTATCAAAATTGGAGCTATTCAGATGACCTTGTTCCGTTAGGCAGTATAGAATCAGGAGCGGAATATGTAGAATTTTTAGAAGGAACGATATATGCAGAAATATATTGAAGTGGCAGGCGATTTTGATTTATGACGGAAATAGAAAAAATGATGACAGGCCTTTCTTACGATTGTGCAGATACGGACATCAAAGATTTACACATGCGCGGAAAGCGGATGATGTGGGAATTTAACCGTATTGAACCGGATGATATTGTATCGCAGCATGATATCCTTTGTAAAATGCTTGGAGCTTTGGGCGAAAGAGCGCGCATCAATCAGCCTCTCTGTATTGACTATGGCTGCAACATTTATCTTGGAAAAGATAGTTTTATCAATATGAATTGTACTCTGCTTGACGCGAATAAAATCATAATTGGCGACCGGACACTGCTTGCGCCGGATGTAAAAATTTACACCGCGGTTCATCCTAAAAACGGCTCCGAAAGATACACCGAGTCAGGGAAGCTGGTCACATCCACAAAACCGGTCAGCATTGGAAGCGACACCTGGATCGGCGGCGGAAGTATCATTCTTCCCGGTGTCAGAATAGGAAATAATGTTACGATCGGCGCCGGGAGCGTTGTTACACACGATATCCCGGATAATTCCGTCGCATACGGAGTACCATGCCGCGTAATGGAAAGACAGGAAGTGTAAAATTATGAAATATATAAAATTAGGAAATTCAGATTTAAAAATATCCCGCGTATGTATGGGCTGTATGGGGTTCGGCGACGCGAATAACGGTCAGCACAGCTGGACACTTGACGAAACACATTCACGGGAGATCATACGCATGGGACTTAAACATGGAATCAATTTTTTTGATACGGCAATCGGATACCAAAGCGGCACAAGCGAAAAATACTTAGGCAGAGCCTTATGGGATTATGCCCCAAAACGTGATGATGTTGTAATTGCAACTAAATTTCTGCCGCGGACAAAAGAAGAAATTGAAAAAGGCATCACTGCTAAGCAGCATATTGAGCGCAGCATAAACAGAAGCCTTGCCAATCTTGGCATGGATTATGTGGATTTGTATATCTATCATATGTGGGACTATCAGTCATCACTCTATGACATTATGGAAGGTCTCAACGCTGTTGTAAAAGCAGGAAAAACGCGGTATATCGGTATTTCAAACTGTTTTGCATGGCAAATTGCCAAGGCAAACGCACTGGCAGAAAAGGAGGGTTTTGCAAAGTTTATATCTGTGCAGGGGCATTACAACCTGATTTTCCGTGAGGAAGAACGTGAGATGGTTCCCTACTGTAAAGAGGAAAATATTGCACTCACGCCATACAGCCCGCTGGCAGGCGGAAGACTTTCAAAATATCCGGATGAAACATCCAAACGCTTGATGGAGGACAGCTACGCAAAGCTAAAATATGCCGCGACCGAAACACAGGACCGCATCATTATCAATCGTGTGGGAGAGCTGGCACAAAAGCACGGAGTATCAATGACAGAAATTTCTCTTGCGTGGCTTTTGACAAAGGTTGACGCTCCGGTAGTCGGTATGACAAAGCCGTCGCATGTTGAGGGCGCAATAAAGGCCGTGGAACTGACCTTGAGCGAGGAAGAACGAGTCTATCTTGAGGAGGCGTATGTGCCGCACAGGCTTGTGGGTGTCATGGCGCAAAACACAAAGGCTTCCGCAAAGGACCCACACGTTTGGTCTGTTGGAAATCAGACTATTTAAGGAGGTGGGCGCGTGAAACAAAGAGCCAGGAGAGTAATAGACATCTTTATGACGATTGCTCTGATGCTTTTAATGGGGTATCAGTTTTGGGGAGAAACAGCGCATGAATGGTTTGGAGCAGCTATGTTTATTCTCTACTTTTTGCACCATATTTTAAATCGAAACTGGTATAAAACATTATTCAAAGGCAGAATGTCAGCCGTGCGGGTTTTTAGCCTTATTACGGATACTGCTCTGTTTTTAATTATGCTTATGCAGATATACAGCAGTATCGTTATTTCCCGTCATGTATTTGCTTTTTTGCCTATAAACGGAGGTATGGCTTTTGCCCGCAAATTACATATACTAAGCGCTTATTGGGGATTTATCCTGATGGGTTTTCATATAGGACAGCATATTTCTGTAATATTAAGTGTTATACGAAAAAAACGAAACATAAAAGCTGTGTCAAATATCCGATGTACTGCACTTAATATCTGCACAGCGGCGGCTTCTATGTATGGAATATACGCATTGATTAAAAGAGATTTTTTACAGTATATGTTTTTAAAAAGTGAATTTGTTTTCTTAGATTACGCGGAGCCAAAATTATATTTCTATCTTGATGTTATAGCAATTGCAGTTTTGTGTATGTTTAGCGCGCATTGGATATTAAAAGTCGTAAAAAGCCGTAAAACGAAATAGCAGTGTAAACATATCAAATGTTTTTTAATACGGTATACTCTCTCTTCAGAGAATATACCGTATTTCTCTAATCTAATGTATATTTGATTTCAATACATAAAAGGCATAATATAGTTATAGATATTGAAAATTATATAATTTTTGATATAATGTATAAAAATATAATTAAGGAGATAAGGCATGGAACTTCGTGTACTCAATTACTTTTTAGCCATTGCAAGAGAAGAAAACTTTACAAAAGCTGCAAATATTCTTCATGTTACACAGCCGACATTGTCACGGCAAATTGCTGATTTGGAACAGGAACTGGGAGTTAAGCTGTTTGTTCGGAGCAATCATAATATCATTTTAACAGAAGATGGAATGATATTAAAACGCCGAGCGCAGGAAATTTTATCTTTGGCAGATAAAACTAAGAGAGATTTTCTGCAAAAAGATGACACGCTTTCAGGCACAATTTCAATAGGCAGCGGGGAATTTCGTTCCACAGAATATTTAGCAAAAATCATTTCAGAATTTCGTCAAAAATATCCAAATGTAAAATATGAGGTATATAGTGGAAATGCGGGAAACATTAGGGACTATATTGAAAGGGGGTTTTTAGATATTGGGCTAATGTCAGAACCTATTGATATGCGTAAATATAACTTTGTCAATATGCCGATTAAAGAGCAGTGGGGTGTTTTTGTCCAGAACGATTCTGCACTTTATGAAAAGAAAAGTATACGACCTGAAGATTTAGTTGGAATGTCGCTTGTTACTGCAACGGGTGATTTCAATCAAAGCCGCATCGGAAGGTGGTTGGGTGATTATAGAGAACAGGTAAAAATTACAGCGACTGCTAATTTGCCCTATAACGAAGCCGTGTTAGCTAAAGAAAACATAGGCGTAATGCTTAGCATAAAATTAAACTGTACTTACGAGAATCTGAGTTTTATACCGTTGCACCCTGTTTTAGAAGTTTCAACGGCTTTAGCATGGAAAAAAGAGCAGATATTTTCTGCTACAACCTCTGCTTTTATCAATTTCGCATCGCGATACTTAAAAAGCATAACTGGTAATAAATTATAAGTATTGGACATAACAGAAAAAAGATTGTATAATAAAGGTATCCTAACAGCGGATACCTTTATTTTTTATTTATGTCGGAAAGGAAGTTTGAAATGACAATTAATGAAGCAAGCAAGAAATATAATATTCCAATTAAAATTCTGAAGGAATATGAGAGCTGGGGCTTGTGTGGTGAAGTAAAAAAAGTAATGGGTTCCTGGCAGTATGATAAAAGTGACATAGAACGATTGAGTACGATTATGACACTTCATGATATTGGCTTTACGAATGAGGAAGTAGAAAAATATATGCGTTTGCTTTTGGAGGAAAATTCCACGCAAAAAGAACGAATAGAAATGCTTAACAAAAAAAGGAACGGCACTCTTGATGAAATTCACTTTAAAGAGAAACAGTTAGATCGATTGGATTATCTTCGATTTGAAATGCAAAGGAATAGTCAAAAGTAAACAAATTACAAGGAGGAATCAAAATGAAAAAGAATTTAGGAACAAAGTTAGCGCTTTATCCGACACCTCTTGTTGTGGTCGGTACAATGGTAAAAGGAAAACCAAATTATGCTTTGGTAGGACATCTTGGAATTATCGGACATGACAGAATTATGATAAGTCTTTGCGATACTCACTATACAAACAAGGGAATTCACGATACAAATGCATTAAGCGTGAATATTGTTAGTGAGGCAATGCTTAAAAAAGCGGACTATGTTGGAACTGTAAGCGGTGCTAAAGTAGATAAATCCTCTGTTTTCGAATACCAATTATCGGAAACCGGAGTACCAATCATTGAAGATTCACCAATTGTAATGGAGTGCATGGTTGATGACATTTATAAAACACCCGGCTTTGAGAGTTTTATTTGCAAAATCGTTGCTGTTCATGCAGAGGATTCTGTCTTAGATGAGAATGATAGAATAAGCTATGATATATTAAAGCCGGTTTTGTTTGAAATGCCAACATATCAGTATCTCCGTACAGGAGAAATTATAGGAAACTGTATGCAGATGAAAGACTAAAAAGAATATTGAAAGGAGTCTCTATTATGAAAAAAATCTTTTTATCCATGATAATGATCATTGGTCTTATGTCATTAGCATCATGCGGTAATGACAATGCGCCAAATACAGAACCTTCTTTGACGCCGGCTGATAACACATCTTTAGAGGTATCAGGAGAAAATGCAATCGAACCTGCAGAAGATGCAAAATCTTTGGTTGTCTACTTTTCATGGTCAGGGAATACGGAAAATGTAGCGAAATCAATTCAATCTCAAACAGATTCTGATATTTTTGAAATTGTTCCGAGCGAACCGTATAGTGATGATTACAATACTGTATTAGATATTGCACAAGAAGAACAACAACAAAATGCACGGCCTGTTATTTCAGAGAGCATTGAAAATATTGCAGATTATGATGTTATCTATGTTGGGTATCCCAACTGGTGGGGAGATATGCCTATGATTCTTTATACATTTTTTGATAACTATGATCTCTCCGGTAAAACGGTAGCCCCATTCTGCACAAGTGGAGGCAGCGGATTATCAAATACTGTAAATGAAATAAAAGAACTTGAGCCAAACGCCGATGTAACTCAGGGGCTTCACATTGGCGGCGGATCAGCTTCAAATCCTGACAGCGCTGTCAGTGAATGGTTAGAGAATATCGAAACTGCAAATTAGGAGGTTGTTTCATGAAAAAATATATATCTTTCATGTTATCCCTGCTTCTTATATTTGTGCTTGCCGCGTGCGGCACAGAGCAAGCTCCGGATGGAGACCCCGCAAATCAAACAGCTGATATGGTTACAAATCAAGACAGCAGAAATATTTCAGATGATTTTGTTCTCATAAAAGGCGGATCATTTCAAATGGGCAGTCCGGAATCTGAAGCATGGCGCAGTGAAGATGAAACATTACACGAAGTAACGGTAAGTGACTTCTATATGAGCAAATATGAGCTGACACAAAAAGAATACGAAGAAATTATGGGGACAAATCCAAGTAATTTTCAAGGTGAGGATTTGCCAGTTGAAACAATTTCATGGATGGACGCTATTATTTATTGCAATGCCCAAAGCGAAAAAGAAGGCTTAACGCCGGCTTATACAGTGGATGGTCAGACTGTTTCATGGGATAGAAGCGCAAACGGATACCGACTGCCTACCGAAGCTGAATGGGAGTATGCTTGCCGTGCTGGCACCTCTACCCCGTTTTACATGGAAAATTCACCAAGTGCAGACGATGCAAATTATTACGGACATTATCCGTATGAAATAGAAGATAACTATTTTTCTCAAGGCAATTTACAAGTACAGCCGGGAGAATACCGCCAAACAACAGTAGCAGTGGACAGCTTTTCTGAAAATCCTTATGGACTTTACAATATGCACGGAAACGTATCAGAATGGGTTTGGGATTATTACGGAGAATATCCCAAAGATGCACAAACCGATCCTTATGGGCCTGAATCGGGAACGCTAAGGGTTTATCGCGGCGGCGGATGGAATGACTTTGCCAAGAATATGCGTTCAGCCTACAGAGCTACAATGGAACAAACCAAAGCAAGCTTTAATATCGGTATCCGTTTGGTTCTGAATGCGGCGGCAGGAGCCGGAAGTATATCCGGTACTTCCACCCAGGTTCCCGGCGGCAGTGATGGAGGAAAAATGCTTATCGCCTATTTCTCCTGGAGCGGTAATACAAAAGGTGCTGCCGAAGAGATTCAGCGTCAGACCGGAGCGGATTTGTTTGAAATCACAATGGTAAATCCATATTCCAGCGATTACAACACCGTCCTGGACCAGGCACAGCAGGATCAAAATGAGCAAGCACGACCGGAGCTTGCAAGTCATGTGGAAAATATGGATGAGTATGACACCGTTATGCTCGGATACCCGAACTGGTGGGCATCAATACCAATGCCTGTTGCATCTTTCCTTGAAGAATATGATTTTACGGGTAAGACGATTATCCCATTTTGTTCACATGGCGGCGGACGTTTCGGACAAAGCTTAACCGCAATATCCAAACTGGTCCCCAATGCTGTAATGGGAGAAGCGCTGTCAATTCACTATTCCGGAGGTTCTCAGCTTTCGGAAGATATTACAGACTGGCTTGAGAAGAACAATATTAAATAGAAAGGCAGAAAATGGTATAAAACATTTGTCTTTTAAGGAATTTGAAAAAGAAAATATATTTGGAAAAGGTGATTTAAACGAAGCATACGCAAAATATTTTGTTGGTAATTCTTATCTGAATCCTTTAACCAATCCAAAGGAAACCTCGGTTTTTCTTGCAAACGTAACCTTTGAACCTGGCTGCCGCAATAACTGGCATATTCACCATGCAAAAAAAGGCGGCGGACAGATTCTAATCTGCACTGCCGGCGAAGGCTGGTATCAGGAAGAAAATAAAAAGCCCGTTTCTCTTCATGCCGGAATGGTAATTACCATCCCGCCTGAAATAAAGCACTGGCACGGGGCAAAAAAAGACAGCTGGTTTTCACATATCGCGATAGAGGTTCCCGGAGAAAGCACTTCCAATGAGTGGTGTGAACCCGTAAGCGATGAAAAATATAACAAATTGGAGGAAAATGAAAATGAATAAAATATTAGTTGCATATTTTTCTGCAAGCGGAACCACAAAAAACACCGCAAAACGGTTAGCAAGTGCGGCAAATGCGGATTTATTTGAAATAAAGCCCGCAGTTGCCTATACCCCCTCTGACCTTGACTGGACAAACAAAAAAAGCCGCAGTTCGGTTGAGATGAATAATCCGGATTCCCGGCCTGAGATTGCAGAAACAGTATCCAATATGGAAGAATACGACACCGTATTTATTGGGTTTCCGATTTGGTGGTATGTAGCGCCGACCATTATCAACACTTTTTTGGAAAGTTACGACTTTTCAGGGAAAACGCTGATCCCTTTCGCTACTTCCGGAGGCAGTGGTATGGGAAAAACCGCTGATGTGTTAAAGCGACTTTGCAAAGACGCAAACTGGAAACCCGGAAGAATACTGAATCATGTTTCTGATGCGGAAATAGCAAACTGGTTAAATGTTGTTATTTAAAAATATAGAAAAGATAAGGAGGATAAGCAAATGAAAAAAACAATATCATTGTTTTTAACCGTCTGTATGGTTTTGTTAGCACAACTGACGCCTGGATACGCGGCAGATACTGAGGAAATTATTTTACAGATCAATAATCCCATGATGATCGCTAACGGCACAGAAAAAGA
This sequence comes from Ructibacterium gallinarum, assembly GCF_014982785.1. Taxonomy (GTDB): domain Bacteria; phylum Bacillota; class Clostridia; order Monoglobales; family Monoglobaceae; genus Ructibacterium; species Ructibacterium gallinarum. The sequence goes on along the minus strand of NZ_JADCKB010000001.1, from coordinate 228,277 downwards.
AATTGACCCGGGCAGGGGAACAGTCCCTATCATTACAGACGACAGAACATTGGTTCCTGTAAGGGCAATTGTAGAGGAAATAGGCGGAACGGTTGCCTGGGACGAAGCGACTCAAACGGCGACATTGACTTATGGTGATGATGAGATTCGTTTGACGCTCAACAGCAGTACAGCGTATCTGAATGATGAGGCGCAAACACTTGATGTGGTTCCGGTATCTATAAATGACCGCACTATGCTGCCTATCCGGTTTATAGCGGAAGGATTTCATTTTGACGTGGAATGGGCAGGAGAAACGCAAACGATCACTATAATAAAAGAAGATAATACAAAGCCGGAACAGATAGAGGATGATAATATGTTACTGATTAGCGGAGGCACATTTAATATGGGAAGCGATCCTTCCGAAGCAGAGCGCGTGTCAGATGAAAAGGAACATACAGTGAGTGTTGACAGCTTTTATTTAGCCAAAACAGAACTGACACAGAAAGAATATCAGGAAATCATGGGCAGCAATCCAAGTGAAAACGTTGGAGAAAATTTACCTGTAGAAAATATTACATGGTATGATGCGATTTGTTTTTGCAATGCTTTAAGTGAAAAATACGGACTTGATCCGGTCTATACTATTGACGGGCAGACTGTTTCCTGGGACAAAAGCGCAAATGGATACAGACTTCCCACAGAAGCAGAGTGGGAATATGCGTGTCGTGCAAATACCCAAACACCATTCTCCTTTGGTGACTACGTTTACGACGAAGACGCGAATTGCTACAATGCTTACGGTTATAACAACGACGCCAGCGGAAGCTGGGTAAACGGATATTTGGGAAAAACGGTTGATGTTGACAGCTATAACGCCAATCATTTCGGACTGTACAATATGCATGGAAATGTTGCCGAATGGGTTTGGGATTGGTATGGAGAATACGATACAAACGCGGCTGAAAATCCTACCGGTCCTGAAAGCGGGAGCTATAAAGTAGCGCGCGGAGGCGGATGGAACGATTTTCCGAAACACATTCGTTCAGCCTATCGCAGCGCTTATCCGGCAGATGTTCCACTTTACAGCATCGGTATGAGGGTTGCAAGAAACGCAGACGGTTCAACGGGAGAAGTTAAAAGTGTTTATGGCGTAAGCGCTGAACAGTCAACAGGAAAAACCTTAATTGCCTACTTCTCGCAGACAGGCAATACAGACGGGCTTGCAAAAATTATTGCTGACATATCGGGAGCCGATATATTCAGGATCGAACGAGAAACGCCTTATTCTTCATCGCATAACGGAACAGCTCTGTACGGAGAGGCTCTTGACGAGCTTCGCAGCGGTGAGCTGCCGAACCTAAAAACATATCTTGAAGATGCCGGTCTTGATATTAATCAATATGATACCATCTTACTCGGCTATTGTAACTGGTGGGCATCCATACCCGCTCCTGTCAGCAGCTTTTTAGATCATTATGACTTGTCTGGAAAAACAATCATTCCTTTCTGCTCTATGGGCGGAGGACGTTTCGGGCAAGGCATCAGCATGATTGCAAAGCTTGAGCCGGACAGCGTTATAAAAGAAGGCTTAGCAGTTACTTATTCTTCTTATGACAGAGAGGAAATTGAAGATTGGTTAAGGGCAAATGAAGTGATTGAATAAATCTAAGGAGGATTTTAACATGAAAAAACTAATATCTATTTTACTTTCCGGCATAGTTACGGCAAGTTCGCTTACAAATGTATTTGCAGTAAGTGATGAATTTTATTCGGCGGATGAAACGATTATAAGACAGGAGCTGACGCAAATGACAGACGGTGATCGAGAAGAATTTATAAACGAAAATCTTGATGTAGCTTTGCAGGATATGTCAATCCTTGTAACTCTTACGGCAAATCAAAACTATGACCAGATAGCCGAAGCTGTAGAAAAATCAATCAGCGACGGTTTAACTGCGGTACAGATAAAAGAAGCCATTTATCAATCTGCGCCATACTGCGGATATACAAGAGCAATAAAGGCAATGGACGCAGCAGATGCGGCTCTTACCGCTCTTGATATAGAACTGCCGTCAGAAAGCCGTATAACGTCCGATGAGGAAACACGCTATGATGATGGATTAGCCGCTCAAAGACATATTTTCGGACCGTCTATCGGTACCATCACTGATGATATGTCACAAAGTCAGAAACTGCAGACCTTGTATCTTTCCGGAATATGCTTTGGTGATTTCTATAACCGCGCAGGTTTATCTCTTAACACAAGAGAGTTTCTCACATTCTGCACCATTGCTGCAAACGGCACTTGTTTAAGCCAGGTAGCGTCGCATATAACAGGAAATCTGAATGTAGGTCATTCAAAGGATATGCTCCGCGCTGCTCTTTTGGTAAATGAAGAATATAATGGTGAGGAAAAGACAGTTGAAGCGTTAAAAGCCATAAATGAAAGCACACAGGAACCATCAGAGGGCGTTGTGGAACCGACAGCAGCAGAAGCGATCGATATAGAAGAATACACAACTGATTCTCAGGAGCTAACAGATACAATGATACATTATCAGACCGATGATGCCGACGGATATATAGACGCAAATCTGGACGCGCAAATGCAAAAAATCGTTCTTGATGCAGTAAACGCTTATATTGATCAGACAGCGGCTGTCACATCAGACAATGAACAGGCGCAAAGTCTTGTTGATCTTATACTGCTTGGCGCAGAGGGCGGAAGAGAAACTGACGTTCCGGTTGTTGTTGCAGAAAATTTATCAGCGGGAAATACAGCGGATATGATGCTTGCGGCTATATATTTGTGTACGCCATATAATGGTTTCCCAAGAACGCTCAATATAGTAAATGCCGTTAATTCAGCATTGGAAAATGCAGAAAGTATTACTATTACAATGCAGATCGGAAATCCGACAATGACAATAAACGGAGCAGAAAAAGGTATTGATGCAGATGGTACTGTTCCTGTTATTGTAAATGACAGAACATTGCTTCCGGTACGCGCCATTGTGGAAGAAATCGGAGGTACTGTTGCATGGAATGATGAAACTCGTGAAGTAACATTAACTTACGAACAGGATACGATTGTCCTTACAATAGACAGCACTACGGCATATTTAAACGAAGAACCGGTAACGCTTGATACAGCTCCGGCTATTATCAATGACCGGACAATGCTGCCGATACGTTTTATTGCTGAAAGCTTTAAATTTAATGTAGATTGGACACAGGAAACCGAAACAGTAACAATTACAAAAACCACACTTGCTGAGGAAAGTATAACAGAGCCGGAAAGCACTGCGGATGAAAATGAAGCAGAAGAAAACAAAACACTTATCGTATATTTTTCCGCAACAGGCAATACGGAATCGCTGGCTGAAAAGCTGCAGGGTGTTACAAATGGAGATATTGCTGAAATTATACCGGTAGAGCCTTATACAAGTGAAGATTTGAATTATAATGATTCTGACTGCCGCGCGAATCAGGAGCTGGATACGGACGCACGTCCGCAGATTCAGCCGCTTTCGGTTGATATAGAACAATACGACACAATTGTATTGGGATATCCTATCTGGTGGGGACAGTGTCCGCCGGCGGTAAGAACGTTTCTTGAAAATTATGACCTGTCAGGCAAAACTATTATGCCGTTTTGTACCAGCGGTTCTACCGGCATCAGCGGCAGTCTTTCTAAAATCCGTGAATTGTGCCCGGACAGCACAGTTACAGAAGGATTCCGCGGAACGAATTCAACCACTGACAGCCAGATTGAATCATGGCTTGAGAATAATGGATATGCTGAATAATAGTAAAAAGTTTGTTTTCTCAATATGGTATTAGAAAAGGAGGATCAACGCTAAAAAAGTAGATACAAAGACGGAATATATGATAGAATAAAAGAGAGATCATATGGCTGCAAACAATTTTAAAAAAGCGATTGCCATCTTTACGCCACATTCGTACAACGACTAGACGCTGTTCATAAGCTTCGGTTCCAGCATAGCATAAAAATGCTTTGCCGGGTTCTGCAGGTTAACAGAAGTACTTACTATAAGCGTTTCTCCACCGCCTCTGCTCCCCGTGTAAAGGAGAATCAACACATTGCTTCTTTGATCCTGCATATTTATGCTGACTACCGGGGAAGTCAGTATACTGCTTTTGCTTTCCGACAGCTTCTGGATTCTCTGGACGTTGTGCAATCCTTTTCTAAAAAGGGCTTTTCTTTTGATAATGCCTGCTGTGAATGTTTCTTTAAGTATCTTAAGAAAGAAGCAATAAACCATAGAACATACCATTCTCTATAGGAGCTCCAGCTCCCTGTTTTTGAATATATTGAGGGCGTCTACAATTCCGGACGCCCTCGTGGCTCACTTGGCATGCTTACTTCTAATCAGGTTGCACTTTTGTTCTCCGAGCATGCCTGGGTTGTGCCTTACTTATTTTTCTCATTCCTTTGTCCACTTTTTGACTATGGTCCACCGGTATAATTATATATAGCCTCATGCATAGCAGTGGTAGCTTCTTTTTTTGTTTTGTATCCACTACATTCTATTTGATTAATGACCCCCAAATCAATTCTATATGACCATGTAGCACCTTTTTTTCGTACACTTCCTATCATAGTAAGACCTCCTATACATGGTCTTTATAAATAATTTTATCAAATTAGCAGCAGAGATCTTAAGTTTTGATAGAAAAATTTTTTCCCACGAAAAAAACATTTTGACACCCATCAAAGCCGCATAAACACTGGGGTTTCAGGGGTTTTCGTGGGAAAAATCTAAAACACGGTCAATTTCGATGGCTTTTCCCACGGATTTCCCACGAAACAAGAAAATACAGAAAAATATAAAAAAACACGATTAGCGAAAATTTACTAATCGTGTTTCAAGACCAAGTATCATAAAGCCTTATTTTAAGTCATTTTCAGAGTATATCTATTCGTATTTAGTTATATTTAGATTAACCAAAATATCTCTTTAAAAGTCCCTCGAAGCCTTTACCGTGCCGCGCTTCATCCTTGGCCATTTCGTGAACGGTATCATGAATGGCGTCATAGTTTAATTGTTTTGCCAGCTTTGCAAGCTCAAATTTGCCGGCAGTAGCGCCGTTTTCCGCTTCCATTCTCAGCTGCAGGTTTTTCTTGGTGTCTGCGTATACCACTTCGCCTAAGAGTTCAGCAAATTTTGCCGCATGCTCTGCTTCTTCAAATGCGGCTTGCTGGTAAAATGCACCAATTTCCGGATAGCCTTCTCTGATCGCCTGACGAGCCATTGCAAGATACATTCCTACTTCTGTACATTCGCCAGTAAAATTCTCGCGCAATCCTTCTACTACTCTGGGATCTACATCCTTTGCAACACCAATTTCATGTTCACAAGCCCAGGTAACTTCTCCGCTTTGCTCTTTAAATTTGGATGCAGGAGCCTTACACTGCGGACAAGCCTCCGGGGGATTTTCTCCTTCATATACATAACCACATACAGTACATACCCATTTTTTCATTTTTCATTACCTCCAAAATATAAATAATTTTTATTCTTTTTCCTTTTCAGATTTGCTGCAAATATGACATATTCCATGAAAAACTAAGCTGTGCCACAAAATCCTACCTGAATATGCCGTTCCTGCTTTTTTATTCAGTTCCGCATTATAGGGAAGATCCAAATCCAAAAGCCTTTTGCAGTGTTCACAAAACAAATGATAGTGAGGTGCAACATTGCCGTCAAATCGATCCATTCCTTCGCCTACATCCAACCGCTGAATCAAGCCTTGTTCTGTCAAATAAGCCAAATTCCGATATACCGTTCCCAGACTGATGTTTGGAAGTTCTTTCCGTACTTCTGCATAGATCCAATCGGCGGTTGGGTGTCTTTTGGTATTTTGTAAAAGCAGTAAAATGGCACTACGCTGTTTGCTGTTTTTTGTTATGCCTGTTGGTTGCATAAAACCCCGCCTCTAAATAATAATAATAATCATTACTATTTTAGTATAAATCTAATTTTCGATTTTGTCAAGTGCTTTTTTAAAATTTTTTTACAATCATAATAAACCAAAGAGGGATATGTATGGAAGAATTCGGCGTTCTTTAGGAAAATATGTTGGGAAATTAATTTATTTGATAAAACAAATCGACATTGCTTTTGTCAAGGCGGGGACGTTGACTTGCGGAAAAACAGGCAGTCTGGCTTTGGAAAAGAAGCCCTGTCTGTATTTTTGCGTGGCAAAGCAGTTCAGCTTGCATTTTTCGTAAAATTAGGGTACAATAACAAAATAAGGTAAGGATTTCATACGGAGGTGTTAACATGGTGCGCCTTGCAGAACCAAAGGATCTGCCGTTTTTGAAGCACGCCTGGCAGGTGTGTTTTGAAGATCCGGCATCGTTTATTGACTGGAATTTTACACAGAATTTTTCGTATTCGGATACGATTGTGGCGGAGGTGGACGGCGTTCCGGCATCCAATATGCAGCTGATGCCACACAAAATCCGTCTGCGGCATATGGAGTATGATATCAATTATGTATCCGGGGTAGCAACCTTGCCGGAGTTTCGGCGGCGGGGACTGGTACGGGAAATGTTTGGCTTTGCCTTTGACCAGATGAAACAGCGGCGGCAGCCAATCAGTTTGCTTGTGCCCTTTGATTATGGGTTTTATGAAAAATTTGGATACCGGCAGTGTTACGAAAAGACCTACCGCTATGCCCAGACGGTAAGCCGACGGGGTGCAGTGACGGCGAAACAGTTGGGCCCTCAGCTGATCTCCCGCCTGGATCGGATTTATGCCCGGGAGATGAAAAACCGGACAGGCTATGTTCTGCGGACGCCGGAAACCTGGCGGCGGATTTTGGAGGATCTATTGGTTTTATCAAAGGGATTTATTCGCTTTCATCAAACAGGAGACCAGGAGGACGGCTACGCCATGATTACCACCGCATCCGGCGGTTTTGAGCTGCATGAGGTTTGTGGCGTCTGCGAGATTGAACATGAGAGTAAGGTGCAGCCTTTTGCTATGGCCAGAATTGTTGACCCTTTGCGGGTACTGAAGGACATGACGGTGGATTTTAAAGGGGAACTGCGGTTGCGGATTACCGATGAAAATATTTCGGAAAACAACATGGATATTTTAATCAAGGATGGAACGGTCATGCCATGTGAGGGCTATGATTCGGAGGTCAATATTAAGTATCTTGCGCAACTAGTGTTTGGCTGTGCCCCGGATTTTACCTGCACAGGATTGTTTTCGCCGCAGAAAACATACCTTAATATGATATTCTGATTATATGACAAAAAATTGCTTGACACTGTTCTTGCGGTATTCTATAATGGAAAGGAAATAACCTAAGCACAGATGTCCCCCGCCTCTTAGGCATCGGGGTCTATTTCAGGATTTCAGAGGGAATTATCATCTCCCTCTGAAACCCTGAGGAGCTAATGCTTCCTGTGCTGGTTGCAATCTGTCGCAAACTCTGCGGGAAGTTTGCCTTAGCAGAAGCGTTGCGCCAATTTAAACAAGGAAACAGAAAAGGTGATATTATGGACGAACAAAAAAAGAAAGCGCTTGAGAGTGTGTTCGGTAATATAGAAAAACAATACGGTTCGGGTGCAGTGATGCGCCTGGGCGAAAAACCGGTGACCAATGTGGAGGCCATTCCTACTGGATCGTTGGCGCTGGATGCGGCGCTGGGGATCGGCGGTGTCCCCAGAGGCAGAATTGTCGAAATATATGGGCCGGAATCCTCCGGTAAAACCACCGTTGCACTGCACATTGTGGCAGAAGCCCAGAAAATGGGCGGCGAGGCAGCGTTTATCGATGCGGAGCATGCCCTTGATCCAGTTTATGCCGAGCAGCTTGGCGTGCGAATTGACGATTTGATTGTATCCCAGCCGGATTCAGGGGAGCAGGCGCTTGAGATTACCGAGCAGCTGGTGCGTTCCGGCGCGATTGATGTAATCGTTGTGGACTCGGTTGCGGCGCTGGTTCCCAAGCAGGAGATTGAGGGGTTAATGGGTGACGCTCATGTGGGCCTTCAGGCAAGATTGATGTCTCAGGCTTTGCGAAAATTAACCAGCGTCATCAGCAAATCCAATACAACGGCAATTTTTATTAATCAGCTGCGGGAAAAGGTAGGGGTTATGTTTGGAAATCCCGAAACCACGCCGGGTGGACGCGCGCTGAAGTTTTATGCTTCGGTACGATTGGATGTGCGCCGGGTGGAAACCATCAAAAATGATGGCGGTATGGTAGGAAACCGTACCAAGGTTAAAATTGTGAAGAATAAAGTTGCCCCGCCATTTAAGGAAGCGGAATTTGATATTATTTACGGTGAAGGAATTTCCAAAGAAGGAAATATTCTGGACATGGCAGTGGAGAAGGATATTGTCAATAAAAGCGGTTCTTGGTTCTCTTATAATGGGGAACGTCTGGGACAAGGCCGGGAAGGTGTAAAGAAGATTTTAAAGGATAATCCTGAATTATGCCGGGAGATAGAACTTAAGGTTCGTGAAGCAGTAGGTCTTCCGGTGGCCGCCGATGACGGAGAGGTGGAAGCCACACCGTTTACGCCGGTGGCTAAGCCTGGCAAGCCGAAAAAAGGCTGAGGTTGTCCGCCGTTTTGTGCATAAGGCAGGAAGATACGGAATACATTGAAAACAGGAAGTGCAGAAGATGGAGATGCGGCAGAAGGCCATGGGCGTCGCAGCGGCGCTTCTGGCAGGACGGATGTATACCTGCCGGGAAATTTATGACCGTTTGGTTCGCCGGGGCTATGATAAGGAACTGGCAGAGCAGGTAGTAGAAGAGTTTGTCCGGGCGGGGTTTTTGAACGATGCGCGGTATGCCCAATGTTATATTGCGGACGCAGCCGCGCTGGGAGCCAAGGGCAAAACGCGGATCCGGCAGGAGCTGCGGCAGAAAGGGGTCGCCGCCAAGGTGATCGACGATGCCATGGAAGAGGCAGAGGCCGATTTTGCTGGCGCTCTTGCAGATTATGTGCGCCAACGGGATTTGTGTGCGGCGGTGCACAGCCGAAAGGATCTTGAAAAGCTGAAAGCCCGGCTGCTTCGGCGGGGATATTTTATGAAAGAGATTAACCGGTGTCTGGAGGAGTATTCCTTTAATTTTGACGAATAGAATACAATAGGTTAGGAGTAAGATAGATTGAGCAAGGTGGCGCTTGTGTCCCTGGGTTGTTCCAAAAACTTGATTGACAGCGAGCAGATGTTGCGGCTTTTGGAGCAGGAAGGATACGAAATTGTGGAACAGGAAGAGGATGCAGAGATCCTGATTGTGAATACCTGCACCTTTATCGAGCCGGCAAAGATGGAATCCATTGAATGTATTTTAGAGCTGGCGCAGTATAAAAAAAGTGGAAAATGCCGATATTTGGTGGTGACCGGTTGTATGGCAGAACGGTACCGGGAGCAGGTTCTCCGGGAAATCCCAGAGGCAGATGCAGTGATCGGTACCAATGGCTTTGACCGGATCGGTCAGATTTTGCGGTCCCTGGAACAAGGAAAGACGCAGCAGGTGTTCTGCCCGGCAGAGCCGTTGCTGTGTGAGGCGTCCCGGCGGCGAACCACACCGGACTATACCGCCTATATTCGGATTGCAGAGGGTTGTGACAATCACTGTACTTATTGCGTGATTCCTTCCATTCGTGGTCCGTACCGAAGTCGGCAGAGAGAGGATATTTTAAAAGAAGCAGAGCAGATGGCGGCAGAAGGGGTAAAGGAGTTGGTGGTGGTAGCACAGGATACCACCCGGTATGGATATGATCTCTATGGGAGATATTGCCTGCCTGAACTTCTGCGCGCACTCTGTGCCATTGATGGCGTACAGTGGGTACGGGTACATTATTGTTATCCGGAGTTGGTGACCGATGAACTGATTTCGGTATTTGCACAGGAAGAGAAACTTTGTTCGTATTTTGATATACCTATTCAGCATATCAGTGACCGTATTTTAAAGCGAATGGGCCGCCGAACCAGCAAGGCACAGATTACCAGTTTGATTCAAAAAATTAGGGCGCAGGTGCCGGGGGCAATTTTGCGTACCTCATTGATTGTAGGTTTTCCTGGGGAGACCGAAGCAGAATTTGAGGAACTGATAGAGTTTGTGAGACAAACTGGATTTGAGCGGCTGGGTGTATTTGCCTATTCTAGAGAAGAGGATACACCGGCATGGGGTATGGAGGATCAGATCGAGGAAGAGGAAAAGCAGCGGCGCCAAGAAACACTGATGCTGGTGCAGTCGGAGATCTCCGCCCGCTGGGGAGAGAGCCGGATTGGTAGTACGGTTCAGGTTTTGACCGAGGGCCGGGACGAGATTGTAAAACGTTGGTATGGAAGAACCTATGCGGATTCCATTGAAATTGACGGAAAGGTGTTTTTCACCTGTGACCGTGCTTTAAAGGAAGGCGAATTTGTGAATGTAAAGGTGGAACAGGCCATGGAGTATGACCTGTTTGGCCGGGCGGAAGAGGAATAACAGGAGGCGGAGCATGAACACACCAAACAAGCTGACCCTGCTTCGGGTCGTTTTGATTCCGGTTTATATGGTCTTGTACCTTTGCTGTGGTACCGCCGGTTTATACGGCGCATTGATTGTTTTCCTGCTGGCTACGCTGACGGATAATCTGGACGGTTATCTGGCCCGGAAGAACGGGCAGATCACCACCTTTGGCAAGCTGATGGATCCCCTTGCAGATAAGATGCTGAATATGGCGGCGCTGATCTCTTTTGTGGAGCGGGATGTGCCGTATGTAACTGCCGGTGTTGTCATGGTTATCCTTGCCCGGGAACTGATTGTTACCGGCGTTCGGCTGATTGCTATGGGCGAAAACAAGGTGATTGCCGCCAGCATGTGGGGGAAGGCAAAAACCGTTTCCCAGTTTGCGCTGGTGGTGGCGGTGATGTTGTTTGAGATTGTTACTGCACATTTTCCTCAGATGGAAATTTATGGAAGAATGGTTATTTTGGTGCTGGTCATTCTAGCGGTGATTCTTACCGTGTATTCCGGCGTGGATTATATTGTGAAAAACCGAAAGCTGATCAACTTTAAATAGTGTTACGTAAGTGTTACAAATTCATTAAAAACGGTTAAAAAAGCAGAATGTAGCTTGCGCGGTTGACAAAATTGCCGCTATAATATGGTAATGGTTTCCCGCAGGTGGTCGAAACATAAAGAAGGTATGGTGAATGAGGATTATTATTGACGCAATGGGCGGAGACGATGCGCCTGCTGCGGTAGTGGATGGCTGCGTTGCGGCGGTCAGAGATATGGATGTTGATCTTATTCTGGTGGGCAGGGAGGCAGCGGTTCGGCAAGAGCTGAAACGTTGCGGCTATCATGGGGATAGAATTGAGGTAGTCAATGCAGAAGAGGTCATAGAGGGGGAAGATGACCCTATGACCGCAATCCGGCAGAAAAAGGATTCCTCCATGCGGGTGGCTTTGTCCCTGCTCAGGCATGGCCAGGGAGATGCGGTGGTTAGCGCCGGGAATACTGGAGCGCTGATTGCGGGCGCAACACTGATGATCAAAAGGATCCGGGGAGTGCGCCGGGTAGCTCTTGCCCCGATCATGCCCACTACTTCCGGATGTTTTCTAATGGTGGATGCCGGCGCCAATGCCGAGTGTACCCCTGCGTTTTTGAAGCAGTTTGCTATCATGGGTTCAATTTACATGGAAAAGATAATGGGCTGTAAAAATCCACGGGTTAAACTGGTCAATATTGGTACAGAAGAAGAAAAAGGAACGCCGTTGGTGGTGGAAACCCATAAGCTGCTGAAAAAGACGCCCGTTCGTTATGAGGGGTATATCGAAGCCCGCGACATTCCGGTAGGCGGCGCGGACGTGGTGGTCTGTGATGGCTTTACCGGAAATGTGATCCTCAAGTTTATGGAAGGCATGGGCATGGCATTTTATGATATGCTCAAGGGGATTTTTCTAAAGAATTTGTTTTCTAAGCTGGCGGCAGGAATTGTCCGCGGCGGGCTCAAAAGCTTAAAAAAGACCATGGATTATACCGAATATGGCGGAGCGCCTATTCTGGGCGCGGCAAAGCCGATGGTAAAGGCTCATGGCAGTTCCAATGGAAAGGCCTTCTATCATGCAATTTTGCAGGCAAAGAAACTGGTAGAAAATCACTTAATTGAGATCATTACAGATAATATACAAAAATATGGGGTGGATACCCGGGAATGTGAGGAAGCAGATGAGTAAATTACATGCGAAAATAATTGGCCTGGGAAAATATCTTCCTGAAAAGGTGCTGACCAATGCAGACCTGGAACAGATGGTAGATACCAGCGATGAATGGATTACCAAGCGGGTGGGCGTCAAGGAACGCCGTATCAGCGATGAACATACTTTTGCGTCTGATTTAGCAGTGCGGGCAGCGGAGAATGCCTTAAAGGACGCAGACATGAAGGCAGAGGATATTGAATTGATAATTGCGGCATCGGTTTCGCCGGATATGTATACACCGTCTATTTCCTGTCTGGTGCAGAAGCAGATTGGGGCAGTGAATGCGGCGGCTTTTGATGTGAATGCCGCCTGTCCCGGATTTATCTTTGCCATCACCACTGCAGCCCAGTATGTGGAAAATGGCATGTATAAAAATGTGCTGGTTATTGGTGCGGATACCTTATCCAAGATTACTGAATATAAGGATCGTTCCACCTGTGTGCTGTTTGGAGACGGCGCCGGCGCGGCGGTGGTGCAGGCCACCGAAGAAGAGACCGGTGTGATATCCTGTTTCTTGGGCGCGGACGGTGAACATGGCGATTGCCTGACCATTCCGGGCCTACGCTGTGACGAGATCGATAAGGAGCGCCGGCCTTTTGGAAATATGCACACCATCTGGATGGACGGCGGTGCGGTGTTCAAATTTGCGGTCAAGATGATGGCCGCTGCCACATTAAAGGTGGTGGAGGACGCAGGCAAGACCATGGATGATGTCCATCTTGTGGTGCCTCATCAGGCCAATATGCGGATTATAGAAGGTGCAAGAAAACGACTGGGAATTGGAGAAGAGAAGATGTTCTCCAATATCGAGCGGTATGGCAATATGTCGGCGGCCTGTGTACCCATTGCGTTGTGTGAGGCGGTGGAAGAAGGCCGGGCGAAAAAAGGAGACTTGGTGGTGATTGTCAGCATGGGCGGTGGTTTGACATGGGGCGCAGTGCTGATTGAGCTGTAAAATTATGAATATGCAAAGGAGTAAAGACAAAATGAAGAACCGTATATGTGAACTGCTGGGCACGGAATACCCCCTGATTCAGGGCGGAATGGCATGGGTTGCTACCGCGGAACTGGCGGCAGCCGTAGCCAATGCCGGCGGTATTGGCCTGATTGCGGCGGGAAACGCGCCGGCAGACTATGTAAGAGAGCAAATACATAAGGCAAGAACCTTAACGCAAAAGCCCTTTGGGGTCAATGTGATGCTGCTTTCTCCTTATGCGGATGAAGTACTCACTATGCTCCTTGAGGAAAAGGTGAAGGTAATTACTACAGGAGCAGGAAATCCGGGAAAATACATTCCGGCTTTTAAGGAAATTGGCACAGTGGTGATTCCGGTGATTGCCAGTGTAGCCCTGGCGGTTAGAATGCAAAAAAGCGGTGCTGACGCTGTGGTAGCAGAGGGCTGTGAGGCTGGCGGTCATATCGGCGAGCTGACTACCATGACCTTGGTTCCCATGGTGGCGGATGCGGTAGATATTCCGGTGATTGCTGCAGGCGGTATTGCGGACAGCCGGGGTGTGCGGGCGGCCTTTGCTTTGGGAGCCGAGGGCGTTCAGGTGGGGACCCGGTTTATTTGTTCAGACGAATGCACCGTACATCAAAATTATAAAGATATGGTTGCGGCCGCTAAAGACAGGGATGCCATAGTAACCGGACGGTTTACCGGACATCCGGTGCGAACATTGAAGAACAAAGCAACTCGGATGATGGATAAGATCGAAAAGGAAGGCGATATTGAAGCCTTTGAAAAATTGGGCGCCGGCGCACTGCGGGCGGCTGTGGTGGACGGCGATACCCAGATGGGAAGCGTGATGGCCGGACAGAGCGCAGGATTGGTAAATGATATTAAGCCGTGCAGACAGATTGTGACTGATTTGTTTGACGGCGTAGAGTTTTGATCAGACAGAAGGAGAAAGAGAATATGAAAACAGCATTTTTATTTTCCGGCCAGGGGGCGCAGGCCATTGGCATGGGAAAAGAGCTTTGCGAGAATTTTAAAGCAGCAGATGATGTTTTTGAATCTGCTTCAGAGGCGCTGGGCTTTGATGTCAAAAAGATGATTTTTGACGGTGACAGTGAAACGCTGATGATTACCGAAAATACCCAGCCGGCAATTTTGACCATGTCCACAGCGGCGCTCAGGGTGGTGGAAACCCTGGGAATCAAGCCAGATGTGGTGGCAGGGCTGAGCCTTGGGGAATATACGGCTCATGTAGCGGCAGGAAGCCTGCAATTTGCTGATGCGGTGCCGTTGGTGAAAAAACGGGGCAAGTACATGCAGGAAGAAGTCCCCATTGGCGTAGGCGGCATGGCGGCAGTGATTGGCCTTGCGCCGGAACAGGTGTATGAGGTCTGCGCAGCGGCGTCTGAAAAAGGTGTGGCAGAGCCGGCCAACTTTAACTGTCCAGGACAGATCACCGTAGCGGGTGAGAAGGCAGCGGTGGAATATGCCTGCGAGCTTGCAAAGGAAAAAGGCGCCCGGCGGGCGCTGATGCTTCCGGTTAGTGCGCCGTTTCATTGCAGTATGTTAAAGGGCGCCGGCGAGAAGCTGGCAAAGGAACTGGAAAAGATCACTTTTTCTCCTCTTCAAGTGCCGCTGATTACCAATGTGACTGGCGATTATGTTAAAGATGAGACGGAAATCAAGGATTTGCTGGTGCGTCAGGTTTCCTCCTCGGTACTGTTTCAGGCCAGTCTGGAGAGAATGTTAAAAGACGGGGTGGATACCTTTGTGGAAATTGGCCCGGGCAAGGCGTTGAGCGGCTTTGTAAAGAAGATCACCAAAGAGGCGGCTGTGTACAACGTAGAGGACATGGCCAGTTTTGAGAAGCTGAAAGCGGCGTTGGCATAACGGCGGAAAGGGAGGGAATACCCATGGAATTTCAAAATAAGACAGTGATTGTAACAGGAAGTACCCAAGGAATCGGCAGAGAGATCGCGCTGAAATTTGGTGCAGAGGGGGCCAATGTGGTAGTTAACGGTATTGACATCCCTTTGCAAAAGGAACTGGCGGAAAGTGCCTGCGCAGAGATCCGGGAAAACGGCGGCAAAGCGGAGTATATGCTCTGTGATGTATCAAAGCCGGAAGAAACCGATGCACTTATTAAGTTTGCTTTAGAGAAGTTTGAAAAGATAGATGTGATTGTAAACAACGCAGGCATTACCCGTGATAATTTGATTATGCGGATGAGTGAATCAGACTGGGACAGCGTACTTGCGGTGAATTTAAAAGGTGCATTTAATGTGATCAAATCGGCGGCAAGAACACTGACAAAGCAGCGCAGCGGCGTTATCATTAATATGGCGTCGGTGTCCGGGGTGATGGGAAATGCCGGACAGGCCAATTATTCCGCATCCAAGGCAGGGCTGATTGGGCTGACCAAGTCGGTGGCAAAAGAACTGGCGGCAAGAAATATCCGCTGTAATGCGGTGGCGCCCGGTTTTATCCAGACGGCCATGACCGACAAGCTCAAGGAGGATATCAAAGAGACATATCTTGCGTCCATTCCTCTTAAGCGGTTTGGTCAGGTGGAAGACATTGCCAATTTGGTGCTGTTTTTGGCTGGTGATAAAGCAAAATATATCACAGGACAGGTAATAAATGTTGACGGCGGATTAGTTATGTGATATAGTCTACAGAAAAAGGAAAAAACAATCAATCCATATATTATTTAAAAGTTAGTTGAAGGAGGATGTATCATGGATATTTTTGAAAAAGTAAAGGAGATCACAGTAGAACAGCTGGGAGTGGAAGAGGATGCCGTTACAATGGACGCTTCTTTCATTAATGATTTGGAAGCAGATTCTTTGGACATTGTAGAGCTGATGATGGCTCTGGAAGAGGAATTTGATATTGAAATTCCGGATGAGGATGCTGAAAAGATCGCAACGGTTAGTGACGCTGTTGAGTACATCAAAGACAAACAGTAATAAACTCTGCGGCCGCGCGGGACTAAGGCTCCGCGCGGCATAGGCAGGATCCTGCAGAAATGGGCGCTGGGATACCCGGCGCATATTTCTCTATGATCTTGCCAAGGCGGCAGGAATGTCGGGAACCCGGGAGAGTTCCGCCGCACTCCGTGGCTTTGGGGCTGTGCCTGCAAAGCGGCGGCACATCAAAAATACTCTTATTCTTTTTTGCCCTGCGGATAAGAGAAAAGACGATAAAACACAGCCGAGGCAGGGCGGCGGAAGGAGATTTTCTATGAAGAGAGCAGTTATCACGGGAGTGGGTGCGGTCACCCCTGTGGGAATAGGAAAAGAAGAGGTTTGGAAGAATGTCAAAGCAGGTGTTTGCGGCATTGACCGCATCACCCGGTTTGATCCTTCTGATTTTGCATGCCAGATTGCGGCAGAAGTCAAGGACTTTAAGCCGGAGGATTTTATGGATAAAAAAGAAGCCAAGCGGATGGATCTGTTTGTGCAGTATGCGGTGGCGGCCGCCAAAATGGCAGTTGACGACGCGGGCCTTGCCCTTGACAAAGAGGATGGGAACCGTGTGGGCTGTATTATTGGCAGTGGTATCGGGGGAATCAGTACGCTGTGTGAACAGCATGCCCGTCTTTTGGAAAAGGGACCAGGAAAGGTTAGTCCGTTTATGATCCCTATGATGATTTCCAATATGGCTGTGGGTCAGGTTTCTATTATGTTTGGCTGCAAAGGAGTCAATTTAACAACCGTATCTGCCTGTGCATCCGGAACCGATGCTATGGGTCAGGCGCTGCTGGCCATTCAGCGGGGCGATGCGGATATTATCCTAACCGGCGGTGCAGAGGCCACGGTGAATGAATTGGCGTTGGCGGGTTTTTCCTCCATGAAGGCCTTGAGTACCCGGAATGATGATCCCAAGGGGGCTTGCAGTCCTTTTGACAAGGACCGTGACGGTTTTGTTATGGGTGAAGGCTCCGGCATTATGGTTCTTGAGGAATTAGAACACGCCAAAGCACGCGGCGCCCATATCATTGCAGAGGTGGTGGGTTATGGATCCACCAATGATGCATATCACATGACTGCACCTGCGCCAGAAGGTGAAGGCGGCGCAAGATGTATGGCTGCAGCGGTGGAAAATGCCGGTATTCGGCCAGAAGATGTGGATTATATCAATGCGCATGGAACCTCTACTCCGTATAACGACAAATACGAAACGGCGGCAATTAAGACGGTGTTTGGAGAGCACGCCTATAAACTGGCGGTTAGCTCCACCAAGTCTATGACCGGGCATATGCTGGGCGCAGCCGGCGGCATTGAGGGAATTTTGACTGCCCTTGCCATTGAGGACGGATTCTTGCCGGCCACCGTTAATTACAGGACACCGGATCCGGAATGCGATCTTGACTATGTGGTCAACCAGGGCAGGGCGGCGGATATCACCTATGCCATATCGAACTCTTTGGGCTTTGGCGGCCACAATGCTTCAGTGGTTTTGAAAAAATACATAGATTGACAGAATAAAACGCCGCTTTCCTAATGGGAGAGGGCGTTTTTCAGTATTTTTGCAGTGAAAGGAAGAAAAGCAGTGAATATCGGGTATACATTTCGAGATCAGAGCCTGCTGAAAAAGGCGCTGACCCACATTTCTCTTGCCAATGAATGTGGAATTGAGAGCAATCAGCGACTGGAGTTTTTGGGGGACAGCATTTTGTCGTTTGTGGTAGCAGAGCATATTTATCACGAATTTAAAAATATGGATGAGGGCAGGCTGACCGAAATGCGGGCGGCGGCAGTGTGTGAAAAATCGCTGGCAGCTGCGGCAAGAGAGATGGATCTGGGCAGCGGCGTTCGGTTTGGTAAGTCAGAAACGGTCTGCGGTGGCAAGAATAAGGCGTCCATACTTGCAGATACCTTTGAGGCAGTGCTGGGGGCGATTTATTTAGATGGCGGTATGGAACCAGCACGGGCGTGGATTTTGGAGCACCTGGGAGAGATTATCGAGCACTCTTCCAAAATGGATTTTCGCAATTATAAATCAGAGATTCAGACTTATTTTCAAAAAAGAGATAAGGGTACAGATGTAGTGACCTACCGCATGACCGGCCGCAAAGGACCGGATCATAAGCCAGAGTTTTCGGTGGAGGCAGTTTACCGGGGTAAAGTGATCGGGAAAGGGACGGGCGGCAGCCGGAAAGCGGCGGAACAGCAGGCGGCACGGCAGGCGCTGGAGGCATTGTGAGGCACTATAATATCCCGGTTTTTATCCCTCATGAAGGTTGTCCTCATGCCTGTATTTTTTGTAACCAGAAAAAAATTACCGGTGTGCAGACCTCGGTCACGCCGGCTATGGCGGAGGAAATTATCAAAGAGGGACTTTCCTGGCTTCCCAAAGGGGAGCGGCAGGCAGAGGCAGCATTTTTCGGCGGCAGTTTCACCGGTTTGCCTCTTTCGCTTCAGCGGCAGTTTTATGAAGCGGCGCGACGGTTTGGTGATCAAATTAGTGGGATCCGGCTGTCTACCCGGCCGGACTATATCACAGAACCGGTGCTGGAGTTGGCTGCATCATACGGTGTGACCGTGATAGAACTGGGGGCGCAGTCGGCGGAGGATGCGGTTTTGGAGAAAAACGAGCGGCGGCATACCTTTTCTGAGACCTGTCGGGCAGTGGAACAAATACGGCAGGCAGGTATTGCGCCTGGTATTCAGATGATGACCGGCATGTACGGTTCAGACGCGGAAACCGATCTGCGATCCGCCCGCCTTTTTGCAGAATTGGATCCGGTCTGTGCCCGAATTTACCCAGTACTGGTATTAAAGGATACGATTTTAGAACAATTGTATCGGCAGGGAAAATATCGGCCTCAGACTCTGGAGGAGGCAGTGGAGACCGCAAAGGGAGCTTTGCTGGAATTTCGCAGCCGCAATATTCCGGTGATTCGGTTAGGACTTCATGCGGGAGAGGATCTGCGTCAGCCAGGGACAGTGGCGGCGGGTCCCTTTCATCCGGCTTTTGGCGAACTTGTGGAGAGTCGAATTTGGCGAGACAAGCTGGAAGAAATGGTTTTAAAGCAGGGAAAGCGGGAAATTAAGGTTCCTGCCCGAGAGATGTCCCGGGCGGTGGGCCATAAAGGCTGTAACCGCCGGTATTTTCAAGAGAAATATGGTATTTTGCTCCGTTTCCTTCCAGCAGAATAAGGATAAAAAACTCCCGGTATTCGGTTTTCATGCCGAATACCGGGAGCTTTTTTAGTCTGTGTCTTTTAGGATAAGTTCTACGGGGCAATGATCACTGCCAAAAATTTCTTGGTGAATAGCGGCGCTTTCCAGCCGATCTTTAAGGCTTTCGGACACAATAAAATAGTCAATGCGCCAGCCAGCATTCTTTTCCCGAGCCTTGAAGCGGTAGGACCACCAGGAGTATTCTCCTTCGGCGTCCGGGTGGAAATAGCGGAAGGTGTCAATTTTATGTTCCGCTAGCAAAAGGGTTATTTTTTCCCTTTCCTCATCGGTGAATCCGGCGTTTTTTCTATTAGTTTTGGGATTTTTCAGGTCAATTTCCTGATGTGCCGCGTTGAGATCCCCGCAATAGATGATGGGTTTGCTCTCTTCCAGACGGCTAAGATAGGCCCTAAGAGTATCCTCCCATTCCATACGGTAGGCAAGGCGTTTTAATCCGTCCTGGGAATTCGGGGTATAGCAGACCACCAGATAAAAATCCGGATACTCCGCAGTAATCAGCCGTCCTTCTTGGTCATGCTCCTCAATCCCCATGCCATAGGAAACGGACAAGGGCTTTTCTTTGGTAAACAAAGCGGTGCCGGAATATCCTTTTTTTTCGGCATAGTTCCAGTATTGATAATAGCCCGGCAGATCAAGGTCAATCTGCCCTTTCTGCAGTTTGGTTTCCTGCAGGCAAAACATATCGGCGTCAAGGGCTTTAAAGCTTTCCATAAACCCTTTCTGCATACAGGCCCGCAGACCGTTGACATTCCATGAAATCAGTTTTATCACAGGGGTACGCTCCTTTTTTCAGTATGTCATGAGTATAGCACAGTTTGCGGGAAAGGGCAAGAAAAACTTGACCGCTGGCGGCACATGGTCTATAATGAAAAAGTAAATTTGAGTTTGCGAGGATAGATCATGAAAATACGAAAAATAGCCATGGGTTTGTTGAGTGTCTTCTTTTGCTTGTTGCTTCCAGGGTGCGGACAGCAGGAGTACTGTGAGACCCAGTTTCTGCTGGATACCGTCTGTACCATTCGTGCTGGCGGCCCGCAAGCAGAGCAAGCGGTCAAGGCCGCCTTTGAACGAATTCGGGAAATCCAGGAGGCGGTCAATTTTTACAGTGATACTTCTGTGGTCGCGGCATTTAACCGCGCGGCGGAAGGGGAGAGAGTTCAGTTGGACGCGGATACAACAGCGGTCTTAAAGGCAGCACAGGAGATCAGCCGGCTGTCCGGTGGCGCCTTTGATGTGACCATTGCTCCGGTATCCCGACTGTGGCCTTTTCACGGTGAAGAAACGGCGGTCCCTCCGGAAGATAAAGCCATTCTTGCCGCACTTTCTCATGTGGGTTGGGAAAAGGTGGTGCTGGACGCGGAGAATCAGATGGCGTACAAAACAGAGGACGGAGTCATGATTGACCTGGGCGGTGCAGCTAAGGGCTATGCGGCAGACTGTGCTGCCGCAGCTATGCAGGAATGTGGCGCGGCATACGGCGTACTGGATCTGGGCGGCAATGTGTTGGTGTTTGGCAAAAATCCGGGACGAAAAAGCGGCCAGTGGCAAGTGGGAGTCCAAAAACCATTTGGTCAAAATGGGGAATATAGCAGAACGCTGACCATAGACAGCGGGGCGGTGGTAACCAGCGGTATTTACCAACGAAATTTTTGGTACGATGGAAAGCTGTATCACCATATCCTGGATCCCGCAACCGGATATCCAGTAGATACCGGGCTGAGTGCGGTTACCATTGCCGCGGATTCGGCACTGCTGGCGGATTGCCTTTCCACCGCCGCCATGGTTTTGGGGGAAGAGAATGGAAAAAAGCTGGCAGAGAGCTGCGGCGCAGAGATTTATTTTGAAAGGGAATAAGGAGAGAGAAGATGAAAGATGTGCTTTATATTCTTCATGGCAATTTGATCACCATGGAGGAAGAGGATATTGAGGACGGATATTTGGCGTTGGAAGATGGCAAAATCACCGCCATGGGAAAGATGGAGGATATGCCGGAACTTCCCCAGAATGCCGGGATTTTAGATGCAGAGGGCGCAGTGATCACTCCGGGGCTGGTGGATGCGCACAGCCACCTCGGCATGTGGGAAGATGGACTTGATTTTGAAGGGGCGGATGGTAATGAGGACACCGATCCTGTGACACCCCAAATTCGGGCCATTGACGGAGTCAACCCCATGGATCGAGCATTTTTGGAGGCGGCGCAGGCGGGAATTACTACGGTGGTTACCGGCCCGGGAAGCACCAATCCCATTGCGGGTCAGCTGCTTGCCATGAAGACCTGGGGTGTTTGTGTTGATCATATGACAATCCTGGCGCCAGCAGGCATGAAAGCCGCCTTTGGGGAAAATCCGAAGAGCGTGTATCATGACAAAGGCCAGCTTCCCTCCACTCGGATGGGAACGGCGGCGGTTTTGCGGGAGGCGTTGTATAAGGCAAAGCATTATTTGGAACAGACAGAAAAACACAAAAAAGCGCCGGAGGAGGAAGAAAAACCGGAATGGGATTTTAAGTGCGAAGCACTGCTCCCACTGCTGCTGCGGGAGATTCCGCTGTATGCCCATGCCCATCGGCTGGACGATATTTTTACTGCCATACGGATTGCCCGGGAATTTAATCTGCGGCTGGTTTTGGTGCACGGAACAGAGGCACATCTTGCGGCGGAGCGGATTGCGGAGGAAAAGGTGCCAGTACTCTCTGGTCCCATTCTTACCGACCGCAGCAAGCCGGAATTGAAAAATCAGACCGAGGCGGCGCCGGCTATTTTGATCGGTTCCGGAATCCAAACAGCCCTGATCACCGACCACCCCGAAACGCCGCAGAAATATTTGTTGCTCTGTGCCTGTGCGGCAGTACGGGAAGGTCTTTCGCCTCGGGCGGCTCTGCGGGCAGTGACCAAGACTCCCGCGGAAATCTGTGGGCTGGATCACAGGGTGGGTTCTTTAAAACCAGGCAAGGATGCAGACCTGGTGGTTTGGAAGGGTACGCCTCCGGATATGAACGCACGGCCCAGGTTGGTGCTATGTAACGGCACACCGGTGCGGAAGACGCTTGGTTGATAGGCAAGAAGATTTAAAAAAATAAGAACGGTTTTTCGTGTTACGTGTATGCAAAAATGCAAAAATGTTGATTTTTTTTGTTTGTACGGGACTATTTTTGGTGATTGTTGCAATGTGAAAGTATTGACAATCTTTTTTGCCTCATGTATAATATTTAGAATAAGATAAAGAGGATATTTAAGGGGAAAGCAGACAGATATTTCCTTGAATAGACCTGCGCTTTTGAGCCTTTGTCGAGAGATTTACAGCGTAAAGGAGCGTATCGGCTATGAAATTAACAGGGGCGGATATCGTAGTGGAATGTATGCTGGAGCAGGGTGTGGATACCATTTTCGGCTATCCCGGCGGCACCATTTTAAATATCTACGATTCCCTTTATAAGTATTCAGACAAAATTCGTCATATTCTAACGGCCCATGAGCAGGGAGCGGCTCATGCGGCAGATGGCTATGCCAGAAGCAGTGGCCGGCCGGGTGTGGTTTTTGCCACTTCGGGACCGGGGGCAACCAACCTGGTCACCGGGATTGCCACGGCATATATGGATTCCATTCCCATTGTGGCGGTCACCTGCAATGTGGCAACCCCTCTCCTTGGCAGAGACACCTTCCAGGAGATTGATATTGTAGGCGTGACCATGCCGATTACCAAGCATAACTTTTTGGTAAAGCGGGCGGAGGACATTGCTCCCACCATTCGGCGGGCGTTTCAGATTGCCATGTCCGGACGGCCGGGACCGGTATTGGTGGATATTACCAAGGATGCTACTGCCAATCAGACAGAATATACCCGGGTAATCCCGGAAAAGATTGATAATTACAAGGTGGAATCTCCTGCTGCGGATTTTGAAACGGTGGTTTCTATGCTGGAGAAGGCGCAGCGGCCGCTGATCTATGCCGGCGGCGGGATCATTGCGGCAGATGCTTCTGCGGAGCTGAAACGGTTCCAGCAGCTGCTGGATTCACCAGTGACGCTTTCCATTATGGGACTTGGCGGATTTCCTGCCAGTGATCCGGCGTTTACCGGTATGATTGGAATGCATGGTACGAAGACAACCTCCCTTGCGGTGAAAAACTGTGACCTTTTGGTTGCAGTGGGCGCCCGGTTTTCGGATAGGGTGACCTGTGATACAGCTACCTTTGCACGAAATGCGAAAATTGTTCAGATTGACGTGGATCGTGCGGAGATTGATAAGAATATCAAAACAGACGCCCATTTGGTGGGAGACGCCAAGGCTGTCTTGACGGAATTGGTCAAGATTTTGTCTCGGCAGGAACATGCAGAATGGATGCAGCAGATTGCGCAGTGGAAGAAACAATATCCCTTGGTGCATTCTGAGGGGGATATACTGACACCGCAGTGTGTACTGGAGACGCTGTATGACTATACGCACGGTGATGCCATTGTGGCCACCGATGTGGGACAGCATCAGATGTGGACGGCGCAGTTTTATAGTATGGAAAAGCCGCGGCAATTCATATCTTCCGGCGGGCTGGGAACCATGGGATTTGGCCTGGGCGCCGCTATTGGGGCGCAGGTGGCAAATCCTGAAGCCACGGTAATCAATGTTACCGGGGACGGTTGTTTCCATATGAATATGAATGAGCTTTCTACGGCCGCAAAGGAAGAGCTTCCTATTATTGAGGTCATTATGAACAACAACGTTTTGGGAATGGTGCGACAGTGGCAGCGACTGTTTTACGGCAAGCGGTTCTCAAATACCACCCTCAATAAGAAAACCAATTATGATATGGTGGCAAGAGGTTTAGGGGCCAATGCCTTTACAGTAACCACCAAGCCGGAACTTTTAAAGGCGGTGGAAGCGGCGCTCAACTGCCGCAATACCCCTACGGTAATCAACTGTATTATTGACTCGGATCAGACGGTTCTACCCATGGTTCCGGGGGGTAAGTCTATTGAGGATCCCATTTTGGAAATCGAGATTGATTAAGGAGGGAAAAGCAGTGACCAATACGCATGTGTTATCCGTTCTGGTAGAAAATCATGCCGGTGTACTGAGCCGGGTGTCAGGGCTTTTCTCTAGAAGGATGTATAATATTGACAGCTTGTCGGTGGGTGTGACGGAAAATCCGGATGTATCCCGGATGACCATTGTGACCCAGGCAGATGAGGATACGCTGAACCAGATCAAGAACCAGCTGGCAAAGCTGGTGAATGTGCTTGAAATTACTGAACTTTATAAGGATAGTGCTGTGCTCAGAGAACATGTGCTGGTAAAAGTAAGCGCAAAAGACCGGGGCGGTGTAATGCAGATTTGTGATATTTTCCGGGCGAATATCGTGGATATTTCTTCGGAATACATGACAGCGGAGCTGACTGGCGCGCCGAATAAAATCAATGCGTTTATTGATTTGATGGAGCAGTATGAAGTGCGCGGACTGGTTCGGACCGGACTGACCGGGCTGAAACGCGGATAAAATTGAAAAAAAATAAATTTACATAAAAAAATTGGAGGAATTTATTATGGCTAAAATTTTCTATGCTGGTGATTGTAACCTGGGTTTGCTCAACAATAAAACCGTTGCTGTAATCGGTTACGGAAGTCAGGGACATGCCCACGCTCTGAATTTAAAGGAGAGCGGTGTTAATGTAATTGTAGGGCTGTATGAAGGAAGTAAGTCCTGGGCAGTAGCGGAAAAGGCTGGCTTTGAGGTTTATACGGCGGCTGAGGCTGCAAAGAGAGCGGATCTTATCATGATCCTGATCAACGATGAAAAACAGGCAAAGCTCTACACAGAGAGCATTGAGCCGAACCTGACCGCTGGTAAGATCCTGGCGTTTGCGCACGGATTCAACATCCACTTCCAGCAGATCATCCCGCCCAAAGATGTGGACGTTATCATGATTGCGCCTAAGGGACCGGGTCACACGGTTCGCAGTGAGTATCTGGCAGGCAAGGGTGTTCCCTGTTTGGTTGCGGTTGCACAGGATGCTTCTGGTAATGCTTTTGATATTGCTCTGGCTTATGCGGCTGGTATCGGCGGAAGCCGTGCCGGTGTACTGGAGACCACCTTTAAGATGGAGACAGAAACCGACCTGTTCGGCGAGCAGGCAGTACTGTGCGGTGGTGTCTGTGCTTTGATGCAGGCAGGTTTTGAGACTCTGGTAGAAGCTGGATATGATCCTCAGAATGCATATTTTGAGTGCATTCATGAGATGAAGCTGATTGTTGACTTGATTTACCACGGCGGTTTTACCGAGATGAGAAAGTCCATTTCCGACACTGCTGAATATGGCGACTATGAGATCGGAAAGCGGATCATCACCGAGGACACCAAAAAAGAAATGAGAAAGGTATTATCTGAGATTCAGGACGGAACCTTTGCCCGGAATTGGATTGCAGAGAATGCAGTAAACCGTCCGCACTTTAATGCTACTAGAAGAATTAAGGCAGAGCATCAGCTTGAAAAGGTTGGTAAGGAACTGAGAAAGATGTATTCCTGGAACGACGAGAAATAAGACGGATAGACCCGAAAAAAATGGCCGGCGTCGGCCGGCTGTTTAAGAAAGGGGCAGAGCGACCGCTCCGCCCCTTTCGGCGTACCAAAAGGAGAATGAGATATGAACAGTGATAATGTAAAAAGCGGTGCTAACCGCACCCCGCACCGGTCGTTGATGAAAGCGCTTGGACTGACGGACGAAGAAATCCGGCGTCCGTTGATCGGTGTGGTCAATTCCCAAAACGAGATTGTGCCGGGGCACATTCATCTTGATACCATTGCCAAAGCGGTGAAGGACGGCGTACGGATTGCAGGCGGTACCCCCATTGAGGTGCCGGCGATTGCGGTCTGTGATGGAATTGCCATGGGCCACGAGGGAATGAAATATTCCCTGGTATCCCGGGAAATCATTGCGGATTCGGTAGAGATCATGGCAAAGGCGCATCAGTTTGACGCACTGGTTTTGATTCCCAACTGTGATAAGGTGGTGCCGGGCATGCTGATGGCGGCGGCACGGCTGAATATTCCTGCTATTGTTATCAGCGGCGGTCCCATGCTGTCTATGAAGTTTAAGGGCTGCTACCGGGATTTTAACACCGGAATGGAAGCGGTGGGCGCTTATCAGGCGGAGAAAATTGATCAGAGCCAGCTTTTGGAGTTGGAAGAAGCGGCGTGTCCTACCTGCGGTTCCTGCTCTGGTATGTTTACAGCAAACAGCATGAACTGTCTGTCCGAGGTTCTGGGTATGGCTCTGCCGGGCAACGGTACGGTGCCAGCGGTGTATTCAGAGAGGGTTCGTCTTGCCAAACAGGCGGGTATGCAGATCATGACCCTGCTGGAAAAGAATATCCGGCCGAGAGATATTATGACCCCGGATGCCATTTACAACGCTTTACGGGTGGATATGGCTCTTGGCTGTTCCACCAATTCCATGCTGCACCTGCCGGCTATCGCACATGAAGCTGGCGCGGCTTTTACTTTGGATTATGCAAACGAGATTAGTGCGGATACCCCCAACCTCTGCCATTTGGCACCGGCGGGAGATCATCATGTGCAGGATCTGTATGCGGCGGGCGGTGTGACCGCTCTGATGAATGAACTGAGCAAAAAGGGCCTGCTGAAGTTAGATACCATGACAGTGACCGGAAAGACACAGGGAGAGAACATCGCAGGGCATCCGGTTTTGGACTATGAAGTGATTCGTCCCATTGATAACCCTTATTCCTCTACCGGAGGTATTGCAGTGCTCAAGGGCAACCTGGCGCCGGATGTTTCGGTGGTCAAGCGCAGTGCGGTGGCGGACGAGATGCTGGTACACCAAGGTCCCGCCAAGGTGTTTGACAGCGAAGAAGAGGCGATTTCCGCTATTTATGCTGGTAAGATTGTCAAGGGTGACGTAGTGGTGATTCGGTACGAGGGCCCCAAGGGCGGCCCCGGCATGCGGGAGATGCTCTCCCCCACTTCGGCTATTTGCGGAATGGGTCTTGACAAGGATGTAGCGCTGATTACCGACGGACGGTTCAGCGGCGCAACCCGGGGGGCGGCCATTGGTCATGTTTCTCCGGAAGCAGCAGAAGGCGGCAATATCGGCCTGGTGCGTGATGGTGACATTATTGCCATTGATATTCCGGCCGGTACCATAAATATGCTGGTATCTGATGAGGAACTGGCAGAGAGACGGAAAAATTTTGTGCCGAAAACGCCCAATATTCAGGATGGCGTGCTGAGAAAGTATTCCGCGTTGGTGACCTCTGCGTCCACTGGTGCGGTGTTGAAAGCATAGAAAAAGAAAAAGGAGGTATATGCTATGGGAATGACCATGACACAAAAGATTCTTGCGGCCCATGCGGGACTTCCGTCTGTTAAGGCGGGGCAGCTGATCCGTGCGAATCTGGATATGGTTCTGGGCAACGATGTAACCACCCCAGTGGCCATCAAG
This sequence comes from Ructibacterium gallinarum, assembly GCF_014982785.1. Lineage (GTDB taxonomy): Bacteria > Bacillota > Clostridia > Monoglobales > Monoglobaceae > Ructibacterium > Ructibacterium gallinarum. The sequence goes on along the minus strand of NZ_JADCKB010000001.1, from coordinate 200,425 downwards.
GAATTTGAAGCAAACGGCTTTGATAAAGTGTTTGACAAGGATAAAATTTCTATTGTTTTGGATCACTTTACCCCTAATAAGGATATTAAGTCAGCAGAACACTGTAAATTTTGTCGTGAATTTGCGGGGAAACATGATGTGACCAACTTTTATGACGTGGGCGAAATGGGAATTGAACACGCTCTGCTGCCGGAAAAAGGGTTGGTTGCCCCCGGCGAAGCGGTAATTGGCGCAGATTCCCATACCTGTACATATGGTGCGCTGGGTGCGTTTTCCACCGGAGTGGGAAGCACCGATATGGCGGCTGGTATGGCGTCCGGACAGGCATGGTTCAAGGTGCCCTCGGCCATCAAATTTAATTTGACCGGCAAGCCGCAAAAATGGGTGTCTGGTAAAGATGTGATTTTGCATATCATCGGTATGATCGGCGTGGACGGCGCTTTGTACCAGTCCATGGAGTTTGTGGGAGAGGGGCTTAAGTACCTGTCCATGGATGACCGTCTGGCAATGGCGAATATGGCCATTGAGGCAGGCGGAAAGAATGGTATCTTTATGGTCGACGATGTGACCAAGGAATATCTGAAAGATAAGGTAAGCCGTCCCTATACGGTATACGAGCCGGATGAGGATGCGGAATATGAAAGAGTGTATGATATTGATCTGAGTCAAATCAAGCTGACCGTGGCGTTTCCGCATCTGCCGGAGAATACACGTACCATCGATGAAGTGGGTGAAGTTAAAATCGACCAGTGTGTCATTGGTTCCTGCACCAACGGCAGGATTGGGGACCTGCGGGCGGCAGCCAAGGTGTTTGAGGGTAGACATATTGCCTCCCATGTTCGGGCGATCATTATCCCTGCAACCCAGAAGATTTACCGGCAGGCCATGAAAGAGGGATTGTTTGACATCTTTATGGACGCCGGCTGTGTGATTTCCACCCCCACCTGCGGACCCTGCCTGGGCGGTCATATGGGGATCCTCGCCAAGGGCGAGCGGGCAATCGCTACGACTAACCGTAATTTTGTGGGTAGAATGGGTCATCCGGAATCGGAGGTGTATCTCTCGGGACCAGCCGTAGCGGCAGCTTCGGCGGTGAAGGGATATATCGCTTCGCCGGAAGAACTGTAAGCGGACAGGAAAGGAGACAGGAAGATGCAAGCAAAAGGCAAGGTTCATAAATATATGGATAATGTGGATACGGATGTGATTATTCCGGCGCGGTATTTGAATACCTCTGTGCCTGCGGAACTGGCGGCCCATTGTATGGAAGATATTGACGCGGAATTTACCAAAAAGGTAAAAGCAGGGGATATCATTGTGGCACATAACAATTTTGGCTGCGGCTCTTCCAGAGAGCATGCGCCCATTGCTATCAAGGCTTCGGAAATCTCTTGTGTAATTGCTGCTACCTTTGCCCGGATTTTTTACCGTAATGCCATTAACATTGGGCTTCCAATTATGGAGTGCCGGGAGGCGTCGGAGAAGATTGAGGACGGCGATGAGGTGGAGATCGATTTTGACACCGGAAAGATTCACAACCTGACCAAAAACGAGACCTATCAGGCCGAACCATTCCCTGAGTTTATTAAGGAAATTATCAATAAGAACGGCCTGCTCAATTCAATCAAAGGAGCGTAAGGATATGGATATCAAATTAGCAGTGGTAAAGGGCGATGGAATTGGCCCTGAAATTGTGACGGAGGCAGAAAAAGTCCTTGACCGGATCGGCGAGCTGTATGGCCATACCTTTGTGTATACCGATATTCTGGCCGGCGGCTGTGCTATTGACGCAACCGGGGTTCCTCTGCCGGAGGAGTCGGTGGAAATCGCGCTTCAATCAGATTCGGTTCTGTTGGGTGCGGTGGGCGGTCCCAAATGGGATGGCCTTCCGGGGAGTATGCGGCCGGAAAAGGCGCTTTTGGGCTTGCGAAGCAAGTTGGGGCTGTTTGCCAATGTGCGGCCTGCCAAGCTGTATCGGGCGCTGGCGGATGCCTGTCCTTTAAAGCCGGAGATCTCAGAAAATGGAATTGACCTTGTAATCGTGCGGGAACTGACCGGCGGTTTGTATTTTGGTGAGAGAGGACGCAAGGACGGCGGCGAACTGGGCGAGGTGGCCTTTGACGAGCTGGAATATTCCAAAATGGAGATTGAACGTATTGGTCGGGTGGCCTTTGAATTGGCGCGGAAGCGGCGGAAAAAGGTGACCAGCGTGGATAAGGCCAATGTAATTGAAACCTCACGGCTCTGGAGAGAAACCATGCATGCGCTCTCTAAGGAATATGAAGATGTGGAGTTTGAGGATATGCTGGTGGATAATTGTGCCATGCAGCTGGTGCGTAATCCTGCTCAGTTTGATGTGATTGTTACTGAGAATATGTTCGGTGATATTTTATCCGATGAAGCCAGCATGACCACCGGTTCTATCGGTATGCTTCCTTCCTCTTCTCTGGGGAGTACCACAAGAGGAATGTATGAGCCGATTCACGGTAGTGCGCCGGATATTGCCGGGCAGAATAAGGCAAACCCCATTGCCACTATTTTGTCTTGTGCTATGATGCTGCGGGACAGCTTTGATCTGACTGCGGAGGCGGTGGCCATTGAAAACGCGGTAGCGCAGGTTTTGAATGAGGGCTGGCGTACCAGTGATATTATGGACGAGAACGGCAAGCTTCTTGGTACCCGTGAAATGGGCGACAAGATCATAGAATATTTGAAATAAGTGCCGATTTTCAGGTCGGAGATGTGAAGATAAAGAAAGGACCAGCCAGCCGGCTGATCCTTTTTTTCTAAAAATTATCAGTATTTGCGTTGTAAGAACAGTGTAAAGTTAAAATTTTTCGTTGCTGTAAGACGGGTCTTTCAGGCAGACCACGGCGGTTTTGACTTGATGGTCCTGAATTTTGAGCACCTTAATCATCAGATTTTCCGTTTCTGTTTCTGCGGTGGTACCATCGGGGGGAATGGTGCCAAGGGCGTCAAATACCAGGCCACTGAAGGTTTCATACGCTTCCTCGGGAAGAGCAATGCCAAGCGCCTGTGCAATTTCCTCCAGTGGAGCCAGGCCACTGATTTTCCAGGTTTTGGAGTCAATTTGTTCTATTAGGGGCGCGGGCGGTTCTTTTTCTTCGTCCAGATCCAGGTCACCCACCAGCTGTTCCACCAGATCATTGATGGTCACGATGCCGGTCATGCCGCCGTATTCATCCAATACCACGGCAAGCTTGCTTCGGGTATGCTTCATATTGCGAAACAGAACGTCCGCCTTCACCGTTTCCGGCACAAAATAGGGCAGGGTGACGGCGTTTTTCATAACAGAATCCCGGCTTTTGTCCTGAAGACGGAAATAGTCTTTGGCATTAAGAATGCCGATGACATTGTCGGCGGAGTCCTCACAGACCGGATACAGCGTATGGCGGCTGTGGTGAATGGTGTGATCCCAGTCTGCCATGGATTCTTCTGTCCATAGCATGGAAATTTCAGTGCGGTGGGTGGCAATCTCTCCGGCGGTCAGATCGTCAAACTCAAAGACATTCTGAATCAGCTGTTTCTCCTCCCGGTCAATGGCGCCTTTTTCGGTGCTGACGTCAACCATCATGCGGATTTCTTCCTCGCCTACATTTTCATCTTCGGCGTTGGGGTCTATGCCCAAAAGCCGCAGGATTCCGTTGGTGGAGACGGTCAAAAGCCATACAATGGGGGAAAACAGAGCGGCAATGCCGCTGATCAGGGCGGACATGCCAAGTGCCAGCGGTTCCGCCTTGCGCATGGCAAGCCGTTTGGGGACAAGCTCACCAAAAATCAGGGTAAAATAGGACAAAATAACGGTGATCACAATGACAGCGGCAGTATCCAGCATGGCGGGATTGATGCCGACGCCCAAAGAGACCAGCCAGTCTACCAGCAGTCCGGAGAAATTTTCCGCCGCAAAAGCACTGCCCAAGAAGCCGGACAGGGTGATTGCCACCTGAATGGTGGCCAAAAACCGGGCTGGCTGGCTGGTCAGCCGGGCCAGCCGGACGGCTCTCTTGTCGCCGGCTTCTGCCAGTTTTGCAAGCTTTGCGTCATTCATGGAAATCACGGCGATTTCTGCACAGGCAAAAACCGCATTGAGAAAAATTAAAATCACTTGTAAAAAAATCATAGCTGCAACCGAACTTTGCACAATAATCCTCCTTATTTATCAGAAAAAATACAAAAAGACATAACCCATCCTGCTATAAGCGCAGAATCAGGCTATGTCTTCTTTTTCTCTTGTACCATATTCGGGGATTGTCCCCGTCTGTACTATCTTCCATAAGTAATAGGATCGGCTCCTGTAAAATCAAATTTTGTATATCATACCAGATACCGCTTCAATTGTCAAGAAAAATTTCTGCGGTAAATCAGCGGCAGATTCAGTTGGTTTTTGGCGGTATATACTGTAAAATGTCTGACAAATCACATTCCAACGAGAAACACATTTTGGCAAGCAGGGTCAAATCTACCCGGTCAATGTTGTTTTTGTAATAGCGGTCAATGGTCTGGTATTTGATGCTCGTGTGCCTGGCGAGTTGATATCGGGTATAGCGGTGCTGTTTTAGAAATTCTTTTAAAGTCAGCCTGACGCTTCCAAAATCCACTTCCTGCAATTCCTTTTGTTCTTTTAATACACTTTTCAAATTTATCACCCCAGTTTCATCCATATTGTATCATGTAGAGCCCTGTTTGACATTATTCATATTTTAGAGTATATTAATATAAGTATAACCATATATAGGGATAATGATAGATGTGGGAGGGGCAAAAATGATTGTTGATATCACGGGGACGGTATTGACTCCGGGAAAATACGGAAAAGATTGTTTGGGAAACGGAAATCATCAGAATCAGCAAGGAGAATATCTGTGCTGTTGTGATGAATGTGATTATTACCAATGCTGTATAGAAGAACATTCCGATGCAGAATGTCTGGATTGTGAAGATAGAGATTGTCCGCGGGCACAGATGAAAAAATAAAAAAGCCGCGGCAAAAAAATTAGTAAAAAATTCCGCCAAAATAGGTGACGGTGTTAGGGGCTGTTTCTGAATTTTATGCAGGAAAATAGCCTTGACAGAAAAGGATACATAAGGTAAGATAAAGAAAAAAATAAATATATTTTACATTGGCCGGTGCGCACACTGTGCGAGAATAGGGAACCGGGTGAGACTCCCGGACAGTCCTGCTGCCGTATTGAGGAAGCGGCCTTTCTTGCGCCACTGAAAATTTTCGGGAAGGCGAAAGGCTTGCGTGATACCCTGAGTCGGAAGACCTGCCGGGCAATGCGTACAAAAAACTCCACAGGGCCTTGGAGTGTACACATCGGCATTGCCGAATCACAATGCGTGTGTCGCCGTCCCTGCATTTAAGGGGCGGTTTTTTGTGTAAAAGAACAGGAGGAGAGAAAATGACCCAAAAGAGAAACACCAAAATTTTAGCGTTTTTGACAGCTTTTTGTCTGCTGCTGACCATGTTGGTCCCGGCGGCGACATGGGCGGCAGAGCCGGCAACCTTTTTTGTCCGCAGCATAGCGGCAGGGGCAAATGTGCTTCCGCCGGGAGAGTATGCGGTACAACCAGGGATTGCGGCAGAATATGGCTATAGCTATGACCCTGCTATCGGTCAAGACGATGTCTGTGCGCTGGATGTTTTGGTCAAGGCACATGAAGAAATCTTTGGCGGTGCTTTTACGAAAGAAGACAAAGATACTTATTTGAAGGTGACGGATGGTTCTATTTCCGTGATGTTTGGTATGGAGACCATGAACATTGGGTTTACTGTCAACGGAGCGATGCCCCATACCGATGCACCGGCACAGCCTGTGGCGGGAATGCCGGATTGCTATGAAGGGCTGAATATTGCCCAGACCAAGGTAAACCCTGGAGATCAGCTGGACTTCTTTATTTATCAGGATTCCTATGCCATGGACTATTATACCTGGTTCACCTATGGAGGGCAGAAGGCAAAGGAGATCACAGTACCTGCCAATGAGGAGGCGGAGTTGTCCCTTGATGGCTACTGGGTGGCCTGGTATGGTTTGTGCGAGGAGGAGAGCATTGAGAACCTGACCGAGCCTATGGCAGACTTTCAGATCGGCACACTGGATGCCCAGGGAGCTTTTACCCCCATTGACGGTGCGGTCACGGATGAAAACGGCGGAGTGACCCTTACCCTTGCAGAGGGGGAATATATACTTTCTGCCCAGGGGGAAGAAGGGGGATACGGCGACAAGATCATTCCTCCGTATCTGATCGTCAAGGCGCAGGAATCGGCTTTAGCAGAGGATAACGCCTCCATTGCGCAAACTATGATGGAAACCATTGCGGCAGATTACAAAGACTCTGTTGATCCTTGGGTGATCGCGGAAATGGCAGCATTTGGCAAGGCGGATAGTCTTACCCAAAAAGAGGCGTTTGCCGCTTCTGCCAAAGAAGGAACCGCAGACCTGAAAAACGTGATTGCGCTGACAGCCCTTGGCAAAGATGTGACTGCACTGATGAAGGAAGATGGTTCCAAATGGAACATGATTGCGGAGCTTTCTAAGGGAAGCATTCCCTATATCACGTCGGCGGCATATCTTTTGCAGGCCTATGACAGCGGGAAATATGAGGTGCCGGAGGGGACAGCAGATAGGGAAAAACTGATTACCTATTTCCTTGATCAGCAGGAAGAAAACGGCGGCTGGAGCACAAAATGGGGTGCGGAAACCACAGGGATGATTCTTCCTGCACTGGCGCCTTACCTGGATCGGCCGGAAGTGAAAGAAGCGGTAGACAAGGCAGTTTCCTGGCTGTCTTCGGTGCAGACCGAAACCGGTAATTTCGGTGCGGAAAATTCCAATGCCACCGCAATGATCGTTGTGGGTCTGTCCGCTGTGGGGATTGATGCGGATACCGATCCCCGGTTTGTCAAAGGGGAAAACAGTGCCATAGACGGCCTGATGAAATTTCGCACAGAGACCAATAAATTTGGCTATACCAATAATGTCAGCGAAAACGCCATGTCTACGGAACAGGGGTTCCGGGCTTTGATCGCCTGGACCGGTATGGTAAAGGCCTGCGGTCCATATTCTGTCTTTACGTTTGGAGAGCCAACAGAAAAAGACGTCCTGACCGTTTCGGTACGAGTAGAGGGGATCAGCGAAAATAAGCTGTACGAAAAGGCGCTGACCCTGCCGGGTGACAGCAAGGTGACTGCGCTGACCGTCCTGGAGGCGGCAGTGCCGGCGGAGCAGCGGGATATTCAGCCCGGTGCATATGGGGCTTATATCAACAGCCTGTACGGAGAAGCCGCAAATACCTTTGGTGAGGATTATGATGGATGGCAGTATATGGTCAATAACGAAGCAGCCAGCGTAGGGATCAGTGACTGCGAGATAAAGGATGGAGACGAACTGGTATTTTATTATGGCGGCATGAGCGCCATGATTCCGCTGGAACCGGAAATTACCTATCCTGCCAAGGGTAAGGCCAAGATGGTATTTACTACCAAACAGACCACCTATGGTCCTGCACCGGACTATACGCCGGTGACCGAAATAGTTCCTATTGTTGATGCCAAGGTTGTCATCGGCGAAGGCAATGCGGCAATTGAGAAAACCACCGATGAAGATGGTGCGGTTACGCTGGAAATTGTAAAAGGGGAGTATCCCATTCAGATTGAAAAATATGGAGAAACGGAAAAGGAAGGCAAATTCCTGCCGTTTGTAGTCCGGCTTGCGCCGGATGCCACGGTAAAGCTGGAAACTACCTCTGGTGGTGGCGGCTCCGTTGGCGATGATCAAATTCAAGTTTCTTTTACCTTGATTGGGGACAGTAAGCACGAAAAGCCGGAAGAGCATGACAAATTTGAAACCTGGATCGCAGAAAAAAGCTATACCTTAGACAGCGGCGCAACGGTGAAAGATTTATTTGAAACGGCGCTGAAAGCGGCGGGGATTGCATATGAGATGTCAGGAGACAGCTACGTGTCTTCCGTTAATGGATTGAAAGAATTTGATAACGGCCCGTTTTCCGGCTGGATGTATAAGGTGAACGGCACGCATATTCAAAAGGCGTTAAATGCCTGCACCTTAAAGGACGGAGATTCGGTCATATTCCATTATACAGACGATTATACCAAGGAAGAGGATGAAGAAGAGAGCAAGCCGGTCACGCCCAGCAGGCCTTCCGGAATCGGCGGCGGAAGCGGTGGAGGCAGCCTTCCAACGGTTTCCGGTGGTATCAGTGTGGATAATACCCAGCAGGAGGTCACCGAACCCAAGCGGTTCAGTGATGTCAGCGGCTGGGCGGAAGAATATATTTATGACCTGGTAGAAAGAGGCATCGTTCAGGGAAAGACGGAGGACAGTTTTGCTCCTCAGGATTTGGTGACCCGTGCAGAACTGGCGGCGATGCTGGCAAGAATGAGCGGTGCGGAACTTGTCGAAGGGGCTGATTCGAGCTTTTCGGATGTCTCTCCCGAGGATTGGTTTGCCGGGGCGGTTGCCTGGGCGGCAGAACAGGGGATCGTGCAGGGCTTTGAAGGAAAATTTGATCCCAACGCCAGTGTTACCCGGCAGGATATTGCAGTAATGATCGATCGGTATGCGGCAAATGTGGCAAACTACACCTTCCCCCAGACTATGGAGAAAACCACCTTTGCAGATGACGGCCAGATTGACAGCTATGCGGGCGATGCGGTTTATCGCTTGCAGATGGCGGGAATCTTGAACGGACGGGGCGACAATTTATTTGCGCCGTTAGAATATGCCACCCGGGAAGAGATTGCCAAGGTGCTGTCCGTCTTTCTGGCAGGGCTTGCGGCATAAGAGATAGGAGGCAAACGGAATGAACGGCAAAATGAGGAGACTGCTCAGCGGGGCTGTGGCATTCATCATTCTGCTGCCCGCCGCCGCAGCGGCGGCAGAAGCGGAGGATATCTATCAGGATGCGGCAAAATACGTCTTAGAAACCGTGCCGGAGCCCCAGGTGGGGAGTATTGGCGGCGAGTGGGCAGTGCTGGGCCTGGCCCGGGGCGGCTATGCAGTGCCGGAGGACTATTTTCAGGATTATTATTACAGAGTCGAAGATTATGTCAAAGCCTGCGGCGGAGTGCTGGATGAGAAGAAAATGACCCAGTATTCCAGGATCATTGTGGCGCTCAGCGCCATTGGCAAGGATCCCACCAATGTGGCGGGGTATGATCTTTTGACTGCCCTGGGTGACTATGAAAAGACCACATGGCAGGGGATCAACGGCCCCATCTGGGCGCTTTTGGCGCTGGACTGCAAAAATTATGCAATGCCCCAAAATCCGGAGGCGGCCGTGCAGGCAACCCGGGATATGTATATTCAAAAAATTCTGGACAGCAGATTGCCGGACGGCGGCTGGTCTCTGGTCAGCGGTACGGATTCTGCGGGCAAAGACAGCGTGTCAGAACCCGATGTCACCGGCATGGCACTGCAGGCGCTGGCAAAATACCAGGACCGGCCGGAGGTAAAGGAGGCCATAGAGGGCGCCCTTGCCTGTATGTCTGCATATCAAAATGAAAATGCGGGCTTTTCCGGCTGGGACGGGACGGAAAATTTGGAGAGCTGTGCCCAGATGCTGGTTGCTTTGTGTGAGCTGGGGATTTCCTATGAAGATCCCCGGTTTGTCAAAGGCGGAAATACCTTGTTTTCTCATCTCCTTTCCTATTATCAGGCGGGAAAAGGCTTTGTACATACCGCAGACGGAAGCGGTTCTGCACAAATGTCTACGGAGCAGGGACTCTATGCTCTGGCGGCGGTGAAGCGGTTTGCGGCGGGGGAATCCAGCCTTTACAGAATGGAAGATGCCGCAGCGGTTGAAACAGAGAACTACATCGGCCTTTCCGGCAAGATAGAAGATGTACATGTGATGGAGATCACAAGCAAAGGCAAAACTTTTACCGATATTGCCGGGCATTCGGCACAAACAGCAGTAGAAGCGCTGGCGGAGCGGGGCATTATCAACGGCATGACCGAAACGGAGTTTATGCCGGATGCCAACATGAGCCGGGCGGAGTTTGCGGCCATTATTGCACGAGGTCTGGGCCTTGCTTCAGAAGGTGGCAGGACGTTCTCTGACGTGCCGGAAACTGCGTGGTACTATCCCTATATCAAAACCGCATCGGGCTATGGCATCATCAACGGTGTGTCGGATACGGAGTTTGATCCCGAAGGTAAAATCACCAGGGAAGAGGCGGCGGTGATGGTGGCCAGAGCGGCCAAACTCTGTGGCATGAACACGGAGATCGACACCTTTGCCGCCCGGAATCTTTTGGCAGGCTATATAGATTATGTCAAGGCGTCCGATTGGGCGGTGAGCGCACTGGCGTTTTGCTCCAAGGAGGACATATTAGACAATACCGTTTTGGAGCTTCGCCCTCAGGAGGCGGTGAGCCGGGGCGAGATCGCCAGGATGCTGTACACCATGCTGGAGCGTGCAAGACTTCTGTAAAAAGAGGGATCAAAGATGAAAAAACATGGAAAGAAAATCTTGATGGGGGTTATGGTTTTGGCCGTTTTGGCGGCAGTGTTCTGGTGGGGCGGCAATGCGCCGTCCCTGCGGGGCTGGCCGGAGGAAAATAAATACCGACAGACAGCGTCGGTGAAAACGGATATGCCGGAGCCTACAGCGCCTCAGACGGAGGAAGAAAATGTCGAGCAGACAGCAGCGCCGGAATCGGCGCCGCAGGAAACTGCAGAAAAGGAAAAAGCAGAGGTCCGGGAACGTCCAGCAGGAGAAGAGAACCAGCCCATGACTGCCGAGGAAAAGGTGGAAATGGCGGCACGGCTGGCACAGAGCAGTACGCCGGAGATTACCTATCAGCCGCCGCCAAAAGCGGGAGAGACTTCGTCGCCGGAACAGCCGGCGTCTGCGGCTTCGCAGGAGGGGGCAGAGGCGCCGACGGCGGGATCCCAAGGCACCGTGCGGGATCGGTATGATACCGGCGCCGTGCCGGCAGATAAGCCGCAGCCTATAGAGCCGCAGGACGCGGTGATTACTGATAAAGAACTGACTTGTACCATGTCGGTGCGCTGTGACACGATTTTGCAGAATATGGATTGGCTGGATCCGGAGAAAGCGGAGCTGGTTCCAAAAGATGGGGTTCTTTTTGCGGAGCAGACCGTGACCTTTTATGAGGGGGAAAGTGTTTTTAACCTGCTTTTGCGGGAAATGAAGAAGAATAAGATCCATATGGAATTTGAGAACACACCCCTGCACAACAGCGCATATATCGAGGGAATCGGGAATTTATATGAATTTGACTGCGGCGAGCTGTCTGGATGGCTGTATTCGGTCAACGGCTGGTTCCCCAATTACGGCTGTTCCCGGTATCAGTTACAGGAAGGCGACCGGGTGGAATGGGTGTATACCTGTACCCTGGGCGTAGATGTGGGCGGCTTTAACGCTGCGGCGGAGGGCGGTCAATGAGCGGATTTGGACGGTATCATCCCATTGTTAATTTCAGTTATTTTACTGCGGTGATTTTGTTTTCCATGTTTTTTATGCACCCGGTGTGTTTGGGAATTTCCCTGGCCAGTGGCTTTTTCTATTCGGTTTTGCTTAACGGCAGGCGTGCGGCTCGGTTCCAGCTGCTGTATCTCTTGCCGCTGATGCTGATTTCTGCTTTGCTGAATCCTGCCTTTAATCATGAGGGAGCTACCATTTTGACCTATCTCCCCAGCGGCAACCCACTGACGCTTGAGTCGCTGGCCTTTGGCCTTGGTGCTGCGGTGATGATCGGTGCGGTCATTAGCTGGTTTTCCTGTTATCACGCAGTCATGACAAGTGATAAATTTATCTATCTGTTTGGCCGGATGATGCCGGCCATGTCCCTGATCCTGTCTATGGTACTGCGGTTTGTGCCCAAGTTCCGAACTCAGATACATAAGGTGGCAGAGGCACAGCGGGGGATCGGCCGGGACATTTCCTGCGGAAGTGTGATTGCCCGTGCCCGGCACGGGCTTACCATTTTGTCAGTGATGGTGACCTGGGCGCTGGAAAACGCCATTGAAACGGCGGACAGTATGCGAAGCCGGGGTTATGGACTGCCGGGCCGCACCGCATTTTCTGTTTTTACTTTTGACAGGCGGGATAGGACAGTCTTTTTGGTGATTGCCGGGCTTGGTATCTATGTTTTGATCGGTGCCGTCCTGGGTGGAAATGCGTTTCGGTATTTTCCGACCATGAAGGGCGCTGGTGTTTCGGTTTATCACAGCAGTGTATTTGTTGCATATGGGATCCTTTGCCTGATCCCTGCGGTTATAGAATTGTGGGAGGCACATCAATGGAAAGCTATCGAATCAAAGATTTGACCTTTTTTTATCCAGGGCAGGAGATCCCGGCGCTTTGTCATGTCAGCCTGACGGTGAAAAGAGGGGAATTTATGGTCTTGTGCGGCCAGTCGGGCTGTGGAAAATCTACTCTTTTGCGGCAGCTCAAAACGATGCTTGCCCCCCATGGCAGCCGGACGGGAGAGGTGGTATTTTGCGATCAGCCTTTAGACAGTGTGGATATGCGCAACCAGACAGAGAGGATCGGTTTTGTCTTGCAGAGCCCGGACAACCAGATCGTAACAGATAAGGTGTGGCATGAACTGGCCTTTGGGCTGGAGAGCCTGGGTTATGCCACCGCTGATATTCGGGCACGGGTGGCAGAAATGGCATCTTTTTTTGGAATTGAGAACTGGTTTTACCAAAAGGTAGATGCGCTTTCGGGCGGCCAGAAACAGCTTCTCAATTTGGCGGCAGTCATGGCCATGCAGCCGGAGGTATTGATTTTAGATGAACCCACCAGCCAGTTAGATCCCATTGCGGCGCAGGACTTTTTGTGGACACTTGCCAAAATCAACCGGGAAATTGGGACGACGGTGATCCTTTCGGAGCATCGGCTGGAGGAGGCTGTTCCGTTGGCGGACAGGGTGGTGGTTATGGACGGCGGCAAAGTGATTGCAAACGGCAGTCCCCGGGAGGTGGAAAAGACCCTGCGGGAGCAGGGGCATACCATGTATCGGGCTCTGCCTACTCCTATGCGGATTTATGCGGATGTGCCCAATTCTTTGTCCTGTCCGCTCACTGTGCGGGAGGGGCGCACCTGGCTGGAGACTCTTGCCACAGAGCGGGAGATCGACCCCAGCCGCATTTCCAAAGCGGTGCAGAATCCGCCGCCGGAGCATCCGCTGATCCATATGCGGGACGTATGGTTTCGGTATGAAAAAGACGGGGCAGATGTAGTCAAAGGCCTTTCTCTGAAAATTGCAAAAGGCGAGTTTTATGCTCTGGTGGGCGGAAACGGAACCGGAAAAACAACTACTTTATCCTTAATTAGCGGCCTGCGGACTCCGTACAGGGGAAAGGTGCTGGTACAAGATAAGCCGGTAGAAGAGATTGGAGATCGGTATACCGGCCTTTTGGGAGTACTTCCCCAGAACCCGCAATCTCTGTTTGTGAAAAAGACAGTGGAGCTTGATTTATATGAGATGCTGAAAGAGAGCAGGCTGTCTGCGGCCGAAAAGGCGGAAAAGGTGAAAAAGACCGCCCGGCTCTGCGGGATCGAAGCGCTGCTTTCCCAGCACCCCTATGATTTGTCAGGAGGAGAACAGCAAAAGGCGGCGCTTGCCAAGATTTTGCTGAATGATCCGGAAATTTTACTGCTGGACGAGCCCACTAAGGGACTGGATGCCTGTTTTAAGGAAAAGTTGGCGGCACTTTTGGCTGGACTCAAACGGCGGGGTGTGACGGTGATTATGGTTTCTCATGATATTGAATTTTGCGCCCGGTATGCGGACAGGTGCGGATTGTTTTTTGATGGGAACGTGGTTAGCAGCGGTACACCCCGGGAATTTTTTGTCGGAAAACGCTTTTATACCACCGCCGCCAACCGGATGGCAAGAACAGTATTGCCACAGGCGGTTCTGCCGGAGGATGTGATTACCGCCTGCGGCGGAGTGGTCAGCCAGCCGCCGGAAGCTGAGGAAGTCGATGACACCCTGTATCCCTCTGAGGAACAGCGGAAGAAAGCGGAAGCGCCCCAAAAACCGGTGCGGGAAAAGCTGACCTGGAAAAGGGTTGCCTTTGGCGTTTTTTTTGGTGCGGCATTTCTTGCGACTTTAATTTTGTTTTACAATCGGTATACGGACTGGCGGGATTATTTGGTGCAGGCGGCCTCTGTTTTTGAACTGGCGCTTTGCTTGGCGGCGCTGATCCCGCAAAAAAGACTGGATCTGCCAGCTTCATCCCGGCAGATGCCTGGAGGAAAGCGGCGGCTGTCCCGACGGCTTTGGGCGGCGGCTGGACTCATTTTGATTGCGGTACCTCTTACCATTTTTGTGGGTATGTACTATTTGGGTGACCGGAAATATTATTTTATCAGCTTGCTGATCATTTTAGAGACCATGCTTCCCTTTGCCATGGTGTTTGAACAGCGAAGACCCAAAGCCCGGGAACTGGTGGTTATCAGTGTGCTGTGTGCCATTGCGGTGGCGGGCAGAACGGCATTTTTTATGCTGCCTCAGTTTAAGCCGGTGGTGGCGTTAGTGATCCTTGCCGGAGTCTGTTTCGGAGGCGAAACCGGATTTTTGGTTGGGGCGGTTACTGGCTTTGTTTCTGGTTTCTTTTTCGGTCAGGGACCGTGGACGCCGTGGCAGATGTTTGCTTTTGGCATCATTGGGTTTTTAGCAGGCGTGCTTTTTCAAAAGGGGTTGTTGCAAAAAACCAAGGGATCCTTGGCGGTGTTTGGCGCCATTGCGGCATTTGTGGTTTATGGGGGGATCATGAACACCGCAACGGTTCTACTTGGTCAGGCTCGGCCCACCAAAGAGGCGTTTTTGTCCGCTTATTTGATGGGAATCCCCTTTGATCTGATCCATGCCATTTCCACCGTGTTTTTTCTGTGGTTTTTGTCTGCGCCTATGATAGAAAAATTGGATCGTATCAAAACAAAATATGGTTTGATGGAAGAATAAAAAAATCGGGGCACAATGTGATGTGCTCCGGTTTTTTGCATTTTTATATTTTTTCCAGCGCCTGACGGATATCTTCAATAATATCCTCTTGATCTTCAATACCCACAGAAAAACGAATCAGGTCTGGTGTGACGCCAGCCGCTTTCAGTTCTTCATCATTGAGTTGGCGGTGCGTATGGCTGGCAGGGTGCAGAACGGAAGTGCGGGCGTCTGCCACATGGGTGACAATAGCCGCCAGCTTCAGACTGTCCATAAAGGTCACAGCCGCACTGCGCCCGCCCTTGACCCCAAAAGAGATGACGCCGCAGGAACCGTTTGGCAGGTATTTCTGCGCCAGATCATAATATTTGTCACCGGGGAGAGAGCAGTAATTGACCCAGGATATTTTTTCGTGATGAGACAGGAATTCCGCCACTGCCATCGCATTTTTACAGTGCTGTCTTACCCGCAAAGCAAGGGTTTCAAGACCCAAATTCAGCAAAAAGGCGTTCTGCGGTGAGGGAATCGAACCCAGATCCCGCATTACTTGGGCAGTGGCCTTGGTAATATAAGCGGCCTTGCCAAATTTTTGGGTATAGGTGATCCCATGATAGGATGCATCCGGTGTGGTCAGACAGGGGAATTTGCCGGAGGCTTCCCAGTCAAAATTTCCACTGTCAATAATGGCGCCGCCTACGCTGGTAGCGTGGCCGTCCATATATTTGGTGGTGGAATGCACCACAATATCTGCGCCCCATTCAAAAGGCCGGCAGTTGATGGGGGTAGCGAAGGTGTTGTCAATAATCAGTGGCACCTGATGCGCGTGTGCTACTTTAGCCCATTTTTCGATATCCAGTACCACCAACGCAGGGTTTGCAATGGTTTCGCCAAACATAGCTTTGGTATTGTCTTTAAATGCGGCAGAGAGCTCCTCCTCGCTGGCGTTGGGGTCTACAAAGGTTACCTCAATGCCCATCTTTTTCATGGTTACACCAAACAGGTTAAAGGTGCCGCCATATACGGTGGAGGAGCAGACAAAGTGATCTCCCGCCTGACAGATGTTGAAAATAGAATAGAAACAGGCGGCTTGTCCTGATGAAGTAAGCATGCCTGCAACGCCACCCTCCAGATCGGCAATCTTGGCCGCTACCGCATCGTTGGTGGGATTGGCAAGACGGGTATAGAAATATCCGCTCTCCTCCAGGTCAAACAAACGACCCATCTGTTCAGTGGAACTGTATTTCCAGGTAGTACTTTGATAAATGGGCAGAACCCGGGGCTCCCCGTTTTTTGGGGTATAGCCGGATTGAATACATTTTGTTTCAATTTTCATAATGTACCTCCTCATGCATATCTATAATCAGTTTTGCAACCATTATAGTATATTTTCCCCCGGATTTCAATAAAAATTTAACAATATGTATGGAATTTATGAAAAAGATATGGTATAATAATTTTATTGTGCTGGGATCTGTCCGGAGGTGTCACTGATAGGTATTAAAAATCCACCCAGTTCCAGGGAGGAAATGTCAGCGGCGGCAATGCCGTCCTTGGTGACAAAAATATTAGCACGGATCAAGCCCGAATCAGAATCCTGGTGGTTTAAGACCCGGTAGGAATATCGGGTGGCTTTAACACCCTTATATGGGGTCAGGTCAAAACCGGCGTTTTGTGCCAGTTCGTTATAAGCATTAAAAACAGTGTCAAATTCTTCTGGAATGGTCAGCCGGGCAATCTCTGTCGGATTTTCCTCTACTTCCCAGCCATAAGAACGGATAAAATCCAGATTTTTTTGATTGACTTCCGAATCGGCACCAAAAAGCAGAAAAATAATCCCTACTGTCACCGCGGCGGCGAGCAGGGTCAGCAGAAGGATTTTCCGGGTTTTAAAAAAATTGATCATAGGTTTTTCCTCCATTTCTTTGTAAAGCCTATGCGGAAAATGAGAAAAATATGAGGTGGAAGATGCGTCTTGATAAATATTTGGCAGACTGTGGTGCCGGCACCCGAAGCGAGATTAAAAAGCTGATTAAAAGTGGATTGGTGCGGGTGGAGGGTGTGCCGAAGCCCCGGCCAGAAACACAGGTGGTGCCGGAAACGGCACAGGTTTTTTTAAGGGATACCCGAATGCAGTATCGGAAATATGTATATCTGATGCTTCATAAGCCCGGAGGCTATCTCTCTGCCACCTGGGATAAGCATCATAAAACGGTGCTGGATCTGGTGCCGGAGGAATATCAGCATTTTGATTTGTTTCCAGTGGGAAGGCTGGATCTGGATACAGAGGGCTTTTGTCTGCTGACGAACGATGGTATTCTGGCACACCGGCTTCTCAGTCCGGCGCATCATGTGCCAAAGCGTTATTTTGCCCGGGTGGAGGGGAATGTCACGGAAGAAGATGTAGCTCTGTTTGCTCGTGGCGTCCTGCTGGAGGATGGGTATGTGACCCGCCCGGCAGAATTAAAAATTTTGACCTCTGGAGCGGTGTCGGAGACAGAGGTTACTATTATGGAGGGAAAGTACCATCAAATTAAGCGAATGTTTGCGGCGGCCGGGAAAAGGGTGATCTATTTGAAAAGGACGGCGATTAACGGCGTCCTGCTGGATGAAGCGCTTTTGCCTGGTCAGCTGCGGGAGCTTACCATAGAGGAACTTAGACAGATAGACAGTGAATATTTTTAAAAAGAGGGTTGTATATGCAAAACAATAGAGTAATACCCCGGGTGGCGGCCATCCATGACCTGTCGGGATTTGGAAAGGTATCATTGACCGAGGCGATTCCCATTCTGTCTGCCATGGGGGTGGAAGTTTGCCCTTTGCCCACGGCGGTGCTATCTACGCATACCTATGAATTTCAGAATTATACTCTCTGTGACCTGACAGAGGAAATGCCTAAGATTATTGCCCATTGGCGGCAGATCGGCCTTAGCTTTGATGCGGTTTATAGTGGATATATGAGTTCAGAGAGGCAGATTGATATTACCGCTGAGTTTATGACGGAGCAGAGAACAAAGGGAGCTTTGGCCGTGGTGGATCCGGTTATGGGGGACAATGCCCTTTTGGATGTACAGACTGTGTACAGTGATAGAATGAAAAACCTGATTGGCGGCATGAAACAGTTGTCTGCTATGGCAGATATTATTACACCAAATGTGACAGAGGCGTGCCTGCTTTTGGATATACCATATCCCAATCATCCACTGTGCAATGCAGAGATCCGGGAGATGCTCCGGGGCCTTTGTGACATGGGCGCCGGCGCGGCAGTGATTACCAGTGTGATGGATTCAGAAAATTCTATGTGTGTGGCAGTTTGTGATCCCCAAACTAAGAAATATTATAAGATAAATTGTGGTTATATTAATCGACCGTTTCACGGCACGGGAGATGTGTATACCAGTGTATTAACCGGTGGCCTGGTTAAGGGAATGCCGTTGATTGATGCAGCTAATTTGGCAGCGGATTTTGTTTACCGTGCCATTTCGCGCACTGTGGCGCATCCCGAGATCAAGATCCGGGAAGGGGTGTTGTTTGAGCCAGTGCTGGCCTCCGGTTATTTTGCCCGGGCAGAGCGGGAACAGCGGTATGTGGAAATATAAAAAACAGAGGAGTAAGACCTATGATAGCCAGAATCAATAGTGTAGGACTTAGCGGTATGCAGGGGCACTGGATTCAAGTGGAAACCGATGTCAGTCCGGGACTTCCATCCTGGGAGATTGTGGGACTGCCGGATGCCGCGGTGCGGGAATCAAAAGAGCGGATTCGGTCTGCGGTCAAACAGGCAGGATTTCAGATACCAGGAAAGCGGATAGTGGTCAACCTCGCTCCGGCGGACGTGAAAAAAGAAGGAGCATGCCTGGATTTGCCCATTGCGTTGGGAATTTTAATCAGCACTGGTCAACTTCCTGCTGCTGTGGCAGAGAATGCAGCCTTCTTGGGAGAACTGTCCTTGGATGGCCATTTGCGGCCAGTGCGGGGCGCTTTGCCTATGACGATTACGGCTTATCAAAGTGGAGTACACAGGGTGTATCTTCCCGGCGCCAATGCCCGGGAAGCGGCAGTGGTTGCTGAGGCAGAAGTTTATGGTGTAGAAAGTTTGAAAGAACTGACAGCGCACCTTATGGGAGAAAAGCAGATACAGCCTTGCAAGGTGGATGTTGAGGCGCTTTTGCGGCAAGCTGCCCAGAACGGGCCGGACTTTGCTGAGGTCAAAGGCCAGCAGAACGTGAAGCGTGCCATTGAGGTGGCAGCTGCCGGCGGACATAATCTTTTACTGATCGGCCCTCCGGGATCGGGCAAGACCATGCTAGCCCAGCGTATTCCTTCTATTTTGCCGGATTTGCGGTTTGAAGAGGCGCTGGAGGTCACCAAGGTACACTCCATCGCTGGGAAACTGCCGCAGAATCAGCCTATGGTTTTGACCCGGCCGTTTCGGAGCCCGCATCATACGGTTTCAGCCGCGGGGCTTACTGGCGGTGGAAGCATGCCACGCCCTGGAGAAATTAGCTTGGCGCACCATGGCGTTTTATTTTTGGACGAACTGCCGGAGTTTCAAAAGCAGGCGCTGGAGATCCTGCGTCAGCCGTTGGAGGATGGAATGGTGACCATCACGCGGGCCAGCGGGGCTTATTCCTATCCATGTAATATTATGTTGGTGGCTTCTATGAATCCTTGCCCCTGTGGTTATTACGGTGATCCTGCCCATGAATGCAACTGTTCGCCGGCACAGATCAAGAGGTATCTCAGCCGGGTCAGTGGTCCTCTGCTTGATAGGATCGACCTCCAGGTTGAAGTACGGGCGGTACCTTATGAGGAACTGGAACAGAAAAGTGATGCGGCGGAAACGTCGGCAGAGATCAAAAAAAGAGTGGATCGTGCACGGGAATTGCAGCATCGGCGTTATCAGGGGAGCGGAGTCTATTCCAATGCCCGGCTGACACCGGCCATGATGGAGGAATTTTGTGCACTAAAGCCGGACGGAGCTGCTTTGTTGAAAGAATCCTATGAGCGACTTGGATTGAGCGCCCGGGCCCATAATCGGATTTTAAAAGTGGCGCGGACCATTGCCGATCTGGACGGAAGCGAGTGCATCGAAGCGTCCCATTTGGCAGAAGCGATACAGTATCGGTCGTTGGACCGTAAATTTTGGACATAGAAAGGAGCGGTCGTGATGCGGCTGCATATTGTGCTGGTGGAACCGGAAATTCCCGCTAACACCGGCAATATTTCAAGGACCTGTTCGGTCATTGGTGCGCCTTTACATCTGGTGCATCCTTTGGGGTTTGATATTAGCGAAAAGCAGGTGCGGCGGGCCGGACTAGATTACTGGGATGAACTGGAACTTCATGAATATGCCTGCTTTGACGAGGTGTTAAAAGCGTATCCCAATGGTGATTTTTATTATTGTACTACCAAAGCGCCTCGGGATTATGCAGGGGTAAACTATTGTGACAATGGTGGGAAGGAAATTTTCCTGGTGTTTGGTAAGGAGACCAAAGGGTTGCCAGAAGATTTGCTTTTGGAGCATATTGAAAAGTGCATCCGGATTCCCATGAAGGTGCACAAGCGTTCGCTGAATTTATCCAATTCGGTAGCAGTGATTGCCTATGAGGTGCTACGCCAGTTTGGATTTGAAAATTTAGAAAAACAGGGGGTATTGCCATGCTCAGAATCATGACGGACGCCGCGGCGGATATTCCGGCGGCCACAGCCAAAGAATTAAATATTGAAATCCTGCCGTTTATGATTTATCTGGGGGATAAAACTATTTGTGCGGATCGGGATTTTACCCCGGAGGAATATTATGACCTGCTTCGGCAGACGGATGAGATTCCTACCACCTGCCAAATGAGCCCAGCAGATGTGGAGTCGGTTTATCGCCGCTTGGGCGCGGACGGAGATTCGATTATCCATGTGACCATTTCCTCAAACGGAAGCGGAATCTATAATACCTCCTGTCTGGTGGCAGAGCAACTCAAGGAAGAAGGTTTTGATATTACAGTAGTGGATTCCCGGATGTTTGCCTATGTGATCGGCTATCCTGTGGTGACAGCGGCGCAGATGGCAGCGGAAGGAAAAAGCAAGGAGGAAATACTCACTTTCCTTCATATGTGCTATACAAGGGATACAGCGTATTTTGTAGTGGATGATCTGACTTTTTTGAAAAAGGGCGGAAGAATTAAGGCTACTACCATGGCCATCAGTACCATGCTTGATATTAAGCCGATTTTAAATATTAACGGTGGCCTTGTGGAGGCATACCGCAAGGTGCGAGGCTTGAAAAAAGCCATGTCAGTGCTGGTACAATATGCCCAGGAACGCATGGAATCACCAGAAAAGAATACGGTATATATTCTTCATTCCGATGCAGAGGATAAGGTAGAGATCCTTTCCAAAATGGTAGAGGAAAAGGTGAAGCCTGCTGAAATTAAAGTAATGAAAATTGGGCCGATCATCACTTCCCATGCGGGACTTGGTCTGGTGGGTATTTATTTTCCGCACCAAAAGCCGTATACTGATTATGAAAATAAGTAAAAGGCGGTGGGAAGATGTTTTTAGAGCACGATGAAATGAAGTTTGCCATTTTATATACCCTAAAGCGGCATGTGGAGCCCATGAACATGCCAGATCTGTCCGAGGTTTTGACCTGGGAAAAAGAGGTAATGGGATATTTTGATCTGGCGGTGATGCTCAACGAATTGATTGAGGACGGCTATGTGGAGAGTAAGTATTATCGCAATGACCAATGCTTTTCTCTGACTGAAAAAGGTGCAGATACCAATTCCTTCTTTTTTGAACGGGTACCAAAGAGTATTCGCCGGCGGATTGAGGAGGCGGTAGGCGCCATGAAGTTTGCCGAACAGGCAGACCCTAACGCGGTTAAGACCGAGATTTTACCGGTTGCGCCGTATCAGTATATGGCGTCTTTGCAGATGCTGGATGCAAATGAGCCGCTTTTGGAACTTCAGATTTTTGCCGGTTCCCGAGCCGAGGCAGAAAGAGCTGCCGGTATCTTGAAAAAACAGTCTGCAGACATCTATGCAGATTTAGTCCGGCGGATCGGAAAAGATAGCAAATAGACGGTTGACAGTAAGGCGACGGAAGGCTATAATATAGAGGAAATACAAGACGGCCCAAAATGGTGCCAAATCAAAGAGAACCGAGGTAGTAAAAATGAGTGAATGTACACATGACTGTTCTTCCTGCTCTGAAAATTGCGGGGATAGGACGGAGCCCCAAAGCTTTGCGGCGGCTCCCAATCAAATGAGTTCTATAAAAAAAGTGATAGGTGTTATCAGCGGTAAGGGTGGAGTGGGAAAATCCTTGATCACCTCTCTTCTGGCTTCTGGAATGCAAAAAGCAGGTTACCGCTGCGGCATTCTGGATGCGGATGTAACCGGGCCGTCTATCCCTAAGGTATTTGGAATCACCGAAAAGGCCAAAGGCAGTGAATACGGGATATTGCCCCAGGTGAGCGGCGGTGGAGTATCCGTAATGTCGGTCAATCTTCTGTTGCCCGACGATACGGATCCGGTAATCTGGAGAGGGCCAGTGATTGCTGGTACGGTGAAGCAGTTTTGGACGGATGTGGTTTGGGACGATATTGATTTTATGTTTGTGGATATGCCGCCAGGTACCGGCGATGTGCCTCTTACCGTCTTCCAGTCCCTGCCGGTTGATGGAATCGTAGTGGTGACCTCGCCGCAGGAACTGGTCTCTATGATAGTAGGAAAAGCGGTAAAAATGGCACAGATGATGGATATTCCCATTCTGGGTTTGGTAGAAAATATGAGCTATGCGGTTTGTCCCAAATGCGGTGAGAAAATTGCTGTGTTTGGAGAAAGCCGGCTTCAGGAGGTTGCGGATACTTATGGCCTTTCGGTTTTGGGTCAGCTGCCCATTGATCCGGAAACGGCAGCCGCCTGCGATGCGGGGCAGGTAGAGAATTTAGATGCGGAAAAGTGGTTGGAGCCTGCGTTTACGATGTTGAAAAAGCTTTACACGGAATAGAATTGGAATAAAAAAGGGACTCTAATAATATAAGTTGAAAAAGGAGGAAAAATTATGTTGAATGTTACAGTAGATACGTTTGAAAAAGAGGTTTTACAGTCGGAACTTCCGGTTGTTGTGGATTTCTGGGCAACCTGGTGCGGCCCCTGTAAAATGTTTGGTCCGATTTTAGAGGATTTTGCAAAGAGTGCAGAGGGAAAGGTTAAGGTCTGCAAGGTGGATATTGATGAGCAGATGCCCTTGGCCCGCCAGTATGACATTATGTCAGTGCCTACCGTACTGGTGTTTAAAAACGGTATGTTGGTTAATTCCAGCGTAGGCGTGATTACCAAGGCGCAGTTGGCAGAATTGGCCGATGTGGCGCTGTAGGATAGATCCATGAAAATATATGATACCCTAATTATAGGTTCGGGGCCGGCGGGACTGGCGGCGGCGGTTTATGCCAGCCGTGCCATGTTGGATTTTGCAGTAATCGAGCAGGCGGCAGTGTCTGGCGGCCAGATGATGAATACCTCTGAGATCGATAATTACCCTGGCTTTGCGTCGGCGGATGGGTTTTCTCTTTCTGCCAAAATGCGGGAGCATGCAGAAAGCTTGGGTGCAGGATTTATAACTGACCATATTCAGGAAGTGAAGCGGCAGGAGCAGAATTTTTTGTTGATAGGCGAGCAAGGGGAATATCTGACAAAAACGGTCATTGCTGCCTCGGGTGCCCGGCATAGAAAACTGGGGGTGGCCGGTGAAGATCGGCTGGCCGGCAAAGGCGTTAGTTATTGTGCTACTTGCGATGGAGCCTTTTTCCGCGGTCGGACGGTAGCCGTAGTGGGTGGTGGCAATACGGCGGCTGAGGATGCACTCTATCTTGCCAACCTATGCGAAAAAGTCTATCTGGTTCACCGCAGAGACAACCTTCGTGCTGGGCGCGCGTTGGCGGAACGGGTTTTGAACAACCCAAAGATCCAACCAGTTTGGAACAGCCAGGTGTTGGAAATTGACGGAGAAAACCGGGTGGAGCGGATTTTGCTTAACACTGAGGAGGAACTGATTTTGGATGGCGTATTTATTGCCGTAGGCGTTCGGCCTAACAGTGAGTGGATTCCTAGTACGGTGAGCAAGGATGAAGGCGGCTTTATCAAGGCCGACGAAACCGGTGTTACCTCTGTGCCCGGATTCTTTGCGGCAGGGGATCTGCGGACAAAAAAACTGCGCCAAATTATTACCGCCGCTTCCGATGGTGCCAATGCTGTTGCTTCCGTGGAGCATTTTTTGCAAATCAGGCGGTAGAAGCCAGGAGTGTGCCAATCATGGTACACTCCTGTTTTTATAAAACGACGCAACTTTAAGTTGCATAAAATGTATTTTGGCCTTGGTTGAGAAATGCTGCTTTATTTTGTATGATAAAAGCAGTATTTTACAGGAGGTGCTGTTGTATGAAAATTCAGAAGATGATTTATAAGCTGAGAACAGATGCAAAAATGTCTCAGGAGGGATTTGCGGAGCTGTTTGGGGTGTCAAGACAGGCGGTACAGAAATGGGAAAATGGTAGTACCGTACCGGATCTGGAGCATATTATAAAAATTTCCCGTTATTTTAACCTTTCTTTGGATGCGCTGGTTTTGGGAAACGATGCCAGAATTGCTGGAGAAATGGGAAATAAGACCATCAAGCCTGAATATGGGAACCTGCATGAATGGGAGGTATACACCTCGGATCTTTTGACGGAATACCAGCAGTCTATAGAGGAAGGACTGGATATTAAAAATTATAAAGATCTGTTTGAAGCGGTGGCAAAATTGCCGAAGGGAACGATTCGGGAACAATTTGGAGATATTCTGTTCCACATTGTATTAAATGCGGCGCAAAGGTCGGATTATGCTTATATAGAACCGTCCGGACTAGAAGAGATTCAAGCGTTGCAGAAAAAACCGTCTTTTGCGGTTTCATCTGGAGCGCCGGTTACAGAAGAAAAAATTTACGGAGCCTGGATGGGAAGGATCTGCGGCTGTATGCTGGGGAAAACGGTAGAGGGTATGAGGACGGATGAACTAATCCCCTTCTTGAAAGAAACGAGAAACTATCCCATGCACCGGTATATTTACCGCAGTGATATTAATGAAGAAATCTGTAAAAAATACAGTTTTCCTCTGGAG
Organism: Ructibacterium gallinarum; assembly: GCF_014982785.1. GTDB lineage: Bacteria > Bacillota > Clostridia > Monoglobales > Monoglobaceae > Ructibacterium > Ructibacterium gallinarum. Next base: position 175,303 of record NZ_JADCKB010000001.1, on the reverse strand, counting down.
CTTCGGGCGTATGCGGATGAAATCGACGGTATGCCTGTGGATGACGACACCAATTATGTCATTCTGGCGCAAAAGACCATAGAGCAATGCGGCAGAGATTTCACCCCATATGATATGTCCCGGGTTTGGCTGGAAAGCCAGAGCAAGGATGCTTATTGTACGGCGGAACGGGTGGCCTTTTGCAATTTTGTCAAGGGATATGCGCCGCCGGAGTCAGCTATGTATAAAAATCCGTATCGGGAGTGGATAGGGGCTCAAATCCGGGGAGATTATTTTGGTTATATCAATCCGGGTGATCCGGAAACCGCGGCGGAAATGGCTTGGCGGGATGCCTCCATTTCCCATACCAAAAATGGAATATACGGCGAAATGTTTGCTGCTGCAATGTTGGCTTTTGCCGCCGTGGACGATAATTTAGAGCACATTATTTGGGGCGGTCTTGGTCAGATCCCGCACACCTCCCGGTTGTATGAGGGAATTGTTTCCGTTTTGGAGGATTTTCATGGCGGAGTGACAGAGAAGGAATGCTTTGACAAGATCCATCAAAGATTTGATGAATTTTCGGCGCATGACTGGTGTCATACGATCTCCAATGCGGAAATCGTTGCTGCTTCTCTTTTATATGGTGGCGGCGATTATGGAAAAACCATCTGCATGGCGGTGCAAACCGGCTTTGATACGGACTGTAACGGTGCAACGGCCGGGTCTGTTTTAGGAATGGCAAGGGGAATTCAAAATATTCCTGCGTATTGGAGAAACCCCATTGGTGATACGCTTCACACGTCCATTTTTGGGATTGGAACGGTATCCATTAAAGATAAAGTTAAAATGACAATGAAACATATTAAGGAGAAAAAAGAATGAAAAAGATTCTTGTAGTTGGCAGTGCAAATGCGGATTTGACCATACATACCTCCCGGATGCCTAAACTGGGAGAAACCATACCGGGAAATGAGTTTTCCACTGCAGCCGGTGGTAAGGGACTGAATCAGGCGGCGGCAGTGGCTAAGCTGGGCGGAGAGGTTTCCTTTTTGGGAGCAGTGGGTTGTGACACCCATGGGCAGTTGCTGCTTCATACCCTGCAGGAGTATGGAATTTCATTTCAGGGAATGGAAAGCAAAGAGGAGGCTACGGGCATCGCCTTGGTTACGGTTGCCGGCGGAGATAATTTTATTATACTCAGCCCTGGCGCTAACAATTTGGTTACTCCTGCGTTGATTGAACAGAAAGAGTCGCTCATTGCGGAGGCCGACTGTGTGGTGATGCAGCTGGAGATTCCGCTGGAATCGGTGATACGGGCCGCGGAAATTGCTGCGGCGCATGGGACGATGGTGTTTTTAAATCCGGCACCCGCCCGGGAACTGCCCGATACCTTGCTTGGTATGACAGATGTCTTGGTGCCCAATGAGCATGAAGCAGAGTCCTTAACCGGAATTTGTACCGATTCGGAAGAAGGCTGTGTATCTGCCATACAGCAGTTAAGAGGGCGGGGCGCGGAAACGGTGATTATTACCCGGGGAGAACAGGGGTGTGCTTATAATATAGGGGATAACGTCATGTTTTGCCCGGCGGAAAAGGTTCATGCGGTGGATACTACATCGGCAGGAGATAGCTTTATTGGGGCGTTGTGTGTCAAATTGACGGATGGTGCGGATCTGTCTGATGCCGTAAAATATGCGGGAAAAGTTTCTGCGGTCACGGTCAGCCGAAAGGGTTCCAGTATTTCCATTCCCTATGCGGAGGAATTGGATTTTTAAAAGAAATAATATATATAAAAAAACAAACCGCGCCCAACGGTTAAACATTTACTATGTTTAACCGTTGGGCGCAGTCCTTGTTTGTCCGGCATTTTTAAAAATTCTGTAGCGGAGGGGGGCAGTGTCAAAGGCAAAGCGAAGGCGTGTTCCTTATTCAAAAATGGATCTGACAATGGGAATTACATAGTGGCTGCCGCCGCGGTTTTTGACATCTTCGATCATGGCAACAGCAAGCCGGGGAGTGTCGCTGTCAAGGTTAAAGGCGTTGAACCAGCCAAGCTCCGTGCCGGTTTGGTCATCCTGAGACTGTTTGATTTCTGCGGTTCCGGTTTTACCTGCCAGTTTCACGCCGGAAATCGCGGCGGAATGTCCGGTACCGCCAGGATTTTCAATAACTTGAACCAAGGCGTCCTGAATGGCCTGGGCGGCATCAGGGGAGAAGGCCTGTTCTTTCAAATAAGGTGTTTCGGGTTCTTCACCATAGACCAGCCAGGGCTGGATCATGGATCCCTGATTGACAAAGGCAGAGTATATGGATGCCATATGAATGGGGTTAACCAGTACTGCGCCTTGTCCAAAGCCGCTGTCTGCAAGATCAATCTCTCCGGAAAAAGCGCCGTCTTTGCCAAAGGAAGAGGCGGTTAAGCTGAAAGTGTATGGCATGGTTTGACCAAAGCCTAAACTGCTGAGCCCCTGTGCCATAGTGTCGGCACCGATTTTCAGCGCAGCCTTAGCAAAATAAATGTTATCTGAATAAATCAGTGCATTTGTAAGGTTGGCTGCACCAGAATATTCGGTTAGGGTGGTTACTTTATAATCACCCCAGCTGGTGTCTTTCTGCCATGCAAGACCGCTGTGTCCCATATCCTCCTGGGCGCTAAGCTTGCCGGAGGTAAGGCCAACTGCACCGGTGACGGGCTTGAAAGAAGAACCGGGACAATGAGCGGCCTTGAAGCGGTTGTACATGGGCATGGCAGGATCTTCGTTCAGTCCCTGCCACTGCGATTCGGTCATGCCGTTGACAAAGGCATTGGGGTCATAGGATGGCGTGCTTACTAGCGCCAGCGTTTCTCCGTTGGTAGGATCAATCACTACGGCGCATCCCTTATCCTGTTTCATGCGGTCATACAGAGCGCTTTGTAGTCCGGTATCGATGGTCAGCTTCACATCGGTTCCGTCCTTGGCAGGACGGGCAATAATGTTACTTTTGCGTTTTCCATTTTTGTCAGCAATGTAGATTTCACAGCCGTCTTCCGCCCGCAGGGTGTCCTCGTAAAGCGCTTCCAGTCCGGTGCGGCCGATAACGTTTTGTGTGGTATAGTTTTTGTCCGGATTTTTTTCAAGGTCTTCTGCGGTAACAGCCTGGACATATCCGGTCAAGTGAGCAAAGGCTTCTCCCTGAGGATATACCCGCGCATCCGTGCTGGTAATCATGACACCGGGCAAAGCCAGAAGCTGTTCTTTCAAAGTGGAATTACCGGCAGTAATGGTGCGGACCGGGACAAAGGAATCGTCTTTGACCCAGGATGCGGACAATTTGTTTTCAATGTCTTCCGGGGTGATTTGAAGAAGCTCTGCCATGGATTTTAAAGTTGTTTCTTTGTCGGTGATTTTACCGGGTACTAGACCAACAGAATCGGCTGTGCCATCGGAGGCCAGTGGACTTCCATCGCGGTCTAAAATACTGCCCCTTTTGCCCTTGGAGGTGGTGACCCGCACCTTGTCTTCTGCGGTCAAGTCAGGAAAAATCATGCTGTCATCCCAATCAGGACCCCAGCCAAATTCCTTGTTTTTACTAAAAATCGTACTGCAGGAAAAGGAGACGTTTCCCCCTACGGTATCCATAGAAATGGTATAGGAAAGCCGGCGGTTGCGCCCCTCCTTTGTGATTTCGTCAATTTGGACCGTAATGTTTTGAGCGTCGATGCCTTCATAGATATTTTTGTTCCGGCTGACAAAAGTGTCGTGATCAACAGTACTGCGGCTGTCATCAGAAAGCCGATTGTACATCTCTTCATAGTTGCGCGCTGTTATCATGGCAGTGTATGCCATCAGACTGTCTTCCGGCTTGCTTTTCAGCTTTTCTATCAAAAAAACTGTGCCTGCGGCAGCGACAGCAAGACATAATACAATCAGTAGGATTCGTTTTTTCATGATGCATCTCATCTCCTGCATTTTGCAAATTTTTGTCGATTCAATTATAGAACATTTTCCCCGGTTCGTCAACGGCAAAAAGTTTTTGCCGGTAGTATACAGAATTCTTTATCATAAATGCAAAGGTTTGTTCATATATATGAACAAAGAATTTATACTGTTACGAAATGGGGTAATACATAATGGCGATTCAATTATTGAAGCAGGATATCAAAACCAGTGAGGTGGTAGGAGAAAAGTATAGTCAGACCATGGTGGAAAGCGATGTCATTGTTCCGGACATCAAGCCGGACATCAAAAAAGTTTTGGAGGTTAGCGGGAATATCTGTATTACAGAAAAGCTGATGCAGCAGGACAAGGTTTTGCTTCGAGGGATTGTGCGGATCACCGTGCTTTATATTCCTGAAGGAGAAGGGTCTGGCCGGTTAAAAAGTCTTTCTGCTGCGCAGGAGTTTGAACATACGGTGGACTGCCGCGGGGCAATGCCGGATATGCAGCTTTTGGCTGAGGCAGAAGCAGTTAGCTTTGACCACACGCTGATTAACAGTCGAAAACTGAATCTGCGTTGTGTGGCTGGGCTTGGTGTTAAGGTGGTGCGCCCGGTTGTTTTATCACTGACCACCGGTGCGGAAAACGGAGACAATATTGCTATGCGCCGGGAAAAGCTGCGGGTTGTAAGCAGTACAGAGGGTAAAGAGTGTAGAATTATTATAAGAGAGCAGGTAGCTTTACCGGCTGGCAAGCCACCGGTCAATGAAATGCTTAAGGTTACGGCAGTTCCATCATCTACGGAGCTGTGTATGATGGAGAATAAGGCGGTGGCCAAAGGGCAGGTGCGGGTTTGCGCTTTGTATACCGGAGAGGATGAAAATGAATCGATACAGTTTGCAGAGCATATCCTGCCGTTTACTGAGATTTTGGATATAGAAGGCGCGGCGGAAGGTATGGAAGGTGAAGTAGAATATTCAGTTCAGGACATGTATTATGAGGTGAGAGATGATGCAGACGGTGAGGCCCGGGAACTGGGGATAGAAATTGTGTTGGGCGCCCAAGTCCGGGGCAGTGAAATTGTGGAAGCAGAGGCGGTGACCGATGCGTATTCCTTAAGCGGCGGTTTAGATCTTATGGAAAAAAGATATGATTTAGAGCAGCTTTTGGATAATAGCACGGCTGAGATTTCGCACAAGGACCAGGCAAGAGTACCGTCTATGCTTCCAAAAATTAAGCAGGTTTATGATGTCAACGCTCAGGCTAGAATAGACCGGATTACAGCAGAAAACGGACAGGTGACGGCTTATGGAACCGTTCATACTTCTGTCCTTTATCTTCCGGAAGATGAAATGGTCCCAATTTCCGGCTTTGATCATAATTCAGAGTTTTCTCAGAGCTTTGCTGTACCAGGCGCAGGAAGCGATACTGCGTGTGATGCGCGGGCATTGATGGAACATGTCAGCTATACCCTTAGCGGAGATGACAGCCTGGAACTGCGGTTTGTAATCGGACTAACGGTAAAATCACTGAAAACTGGCGGGACAGTTTTGGTCGAAGATATGAAAGAATGCGAAGAAAAGGAAGAAAAACCCTGTCCATGCATTGTTTTGTATTTTGTGCAGAAAGGGGATACGCTTTGGAATATTGCCAAGCGGTATCATACCACAGTGGAAGAGCTGCGGCGGTTGAATCATATTGAAGGGGACTTAATTGTGCCGGGACAGCAACTGAAGATTTGTCGGAAAATACCTGCATAATAATGTGTGGCTTGGCGTGCCGAGTTTTGGCATGCTGGGCCTTTTTTTATTTTGATCTGAAAAAGACCATAAATCAACACGTTATTACAAATTGCTTACAATTTAGAGATTGTGTAAAAAAACTTGACTTTTGGGTTAAGATAGGTATAATGAATAGGAAGATACGAAGATAAAACAAACTTTTTAAGTGTTTCAAGGAACAAAGGAGAGATCATATGGAAAGGAAAATGTCTTATGGTAACATAAGCCGTCAAAGCGGCCGGCGTTATCAGCTGATGCTGCGCAGGAAACGGTTTCGTTTTTTGATAATATGTGCAGCAGTGGTTGCTGTAATTGCGGTTGTAGTAGGAATTTCTGTTTCTTCAGTGAAAAATGGGCAGACAGAGCAGGAGGAAGCTTCGGCAGATGCAGTTCCGGCAGCTACGCCAAAGCCGGCACCACAGATTCCACCAGCTTCGGAACAAAATAATCTGCTGAAAATTGCAGAAGATGCCGCAGGACGGGAAGGCAAGGCCTGTTATCTGACGTTTGACGATGGTCCTACAAATACAGTCACGCCGGCAATATTAGATGTGCTCAAGCAATATAATGTTAAGGCAACCTTTTTTATGCTGGGCAATATGATTGAAAAAAACAAAGACATTGCCAGACGTGTTTATGATGAGGGACATCTTTTGGCAAATCATACTTATAGCCATGATTATAAGGCGTTGTATGCCACGGGGGAGAGCTTTATAGGCGAGGTAGAAAAAACAGAGGGGCTGATCCGCGAAGTGACAGGAGAGGAACCATTTAAGCTGGTGCGTTTCCCTGGGGGCAGTTATAATGCAGGAGATCATGCGGCAGAAAAGCAGAAGTATAAAACACTGCTTCAGGAGAAAGGCTATTACTATGTGGATTGGAATGCCTTAAATGGCGATGCGGAGAGCTCTTCCCGTACAGCCGAACAATTGCTGGCCAGAATGAAAGAAACGGCAGGAAAGGATCATATTGTAGTATTAATGCATGATGCTGCCGCAAAAAAGAGTACTGCTCAGGCGCTGCCATCCATTATTGAATATTTAAAGAGTGCAGGTTATGAATTTTATCGTCTGGATCAGATCAAATACTATGAGACGGTGGAAGAGGAGGACAAGCCTGCATCCATGATTATGTAGTTTTGAGGGGCAGAACGGGCAACTGTTCTGTCCCTGTTTTGAAAAGGAGTGTGTATGATGAAAAAAACTGAAGAAGAATACCGTAAAACTGCTATGGCATTGTTTAAAGAGGGTTATAACTGTTCCCAGGCACTGGTACTGACCTTTTGCGATGATTTAGGCCTTGACCGGAAAACGGCTTTAATGATGTCCTCATCTTTTGGCGGCGGTATGGGCCGTTTGCGGGAGGTTTGTGGCGCGGTCAGCGGTATGTTCATGGTGGCGGGACTGAAATGTGGATATACTGGCCCCAAGGATCAGGAAGGAAAAAAGAAGCACTATGCCTTGATCCAGCATCTGGCTGAAGAATTTAAGAAGGAGAACCCTTCCATTGTATGCAGGGAGTTGTTGGGGTTGGCATCAGGGCCGGATGATCCCGTGCCCCAGCCCCGGACGGAAGGCTATTATAAAAAACGGCCGTGTGTTGAGCTGGTAGGCTGCGCGGCGGCAATTACAGCCCGGGAATTGGGGTTTGCACAGGAGAACTGTGGCTAATGCAGTATGATGGAGTTGTGTCCGGAAGGTTTCTGTCACGGCCAAATCGTTTTACGGCCTATATAGAAATAGACGGTAAAACAGAGTTTTGTCATGTTAAGACAACAGGGCGGTGCCGGGAATTGTTGATTCCCGGCACGGAGGTGTATCTGCAGAGAGCCTTTGGCGGCGGGAGGAAAACGGCCTTTGATCTGATTGCGGTGAACCGAGGAGATAAACTTGTAAATATAGACAGCCAGATCCCTAACCGGGTATTTGAAGAATGGGCAGAAAACGGCGGAATTCCTGGCCTTCAAAAAATCAAGGCAGAGCAAACCTTCATAGATTCCCGGCTGGATTTTTATCTGGAAGCGGGTGAAAAGAAAATTTTTGCGGAAATCAAAGGGGTAACCTTAGAGATGGAAGGTGTGGCTTTGTTTCCTGATGCCCCTACGGAACGGGGAATCAAGCATTTAAACACGCTTTGCCGGTGTATAGAGTGCGGATATGAGGCGTGGGCTGTTTTTATCATTCAAATGGAGAATGTTATGTATTTTGCCCCTAATGATCAAACCCATCTTGCTTTTGGTGCGGCACTGCGGCGTGCGGCGGAAAAAGGAGTTCGTATATTTGCACTGGAATGTGCTGTAACGCCGGATTCCATCCGGGCGGTGCGGGAGGTTCCGGTTCGGTTATAAAAAAGGAGGTCCAACAGCTTGGACCTCCTTTTTTAAGCATTTTTATTTCTGGCATTGGCTTTGGCGCGGAGCTGGTTGTTCAAAATTCGCTTTCTCAGCCGCAGGTTTTGAGGCGTAACCTCTAATAATTCATCATCTGCTAGAAACTCCAGACAGGCCTCCAGGCTCATTTGCTGAGGCGGCGTCAGCCGCAGGGCTTCATCGCTGCCGGAAGCCCGGGTATTGGTTAACTGTTTCTTTTTGCAGACGTTAACATTAATATCTTCGCTTTTGGGTGAATAACCCACAATCATACCTTCGTACACTGCGGTTCCAGGGGAGATAAACATGGTGCCGCGGTCTTGAACTTTGAATATGCCATAGCCCACAGCCTCGCCGGTTTCAAAAGAGACCAGCGAGCCGGTGTGGCGGCGGTTGATTTCGCCTTTGAAAGGCTGATAGCTGTCAAAGACAGAATTCATAATACCTTCCCCTCTGGTATCAGTCAAAAATTCACTGCGGTATCCCAGCAGGCCCCGGGCGGGAATGAGATATTCCAGCCGCATCCGGCTTCCCTGGGGGGCCATTTGAAGAAGCTCGCCTTTGCGGCTTCCCATTTTTTCCATGACCGGGCCCATAGAATCTTCGGGAACGTCAATGATCAACCGTTCCATGGGCTCACATTGTTTTCCGTCAATTTCCTTCATTAACACCTTTGGGGTACTGACAGAAAATTCATAACCTTCTCGGCGCATGGTTTCAATCAGAATCGAAATGTGCATTTCGCCTCTGCCGGCCACCTTAAAGCTGTCTGTTGTTTCGCCGTCTTCAACCCGCAGGGAAACATCCTTTAATAATTCTCGCATCAGCCGTGCACGCAATTGCCGTGAGGTAACAAACTTGCCTTCCCGTCCTGCAAAGGGACTATCGTTAACCGAAAAGGTCATTTCAATGGTGGGCTCACTGATTTTCACAAATGGCAGTGCCTCCGGGGTATCCGGTGCGGTGATGGTGTCACCAATGGTAATATCGGTCACGCCTGAAATACAGATAATATCTCCCACTTTGGCGGAGGTTACCGGAGTGCGGCCCAGACCGTCGATCTGATAGATGTTGACAATTTTGGATTTATAGGGCTGGTGTTTTTCGTGATAGTCGCAAATGACCACTTCCTGATTTTGGTGAATTTCACCCCGTTCGATCCGACCAATGGCGATTCGGCCTACATAGTCGTTATAATCAATGGAAGATACCAGCATTTGCAGGGGGCCGTTTTCGTCCCCTTCCGGTGCGGGAATGTAGTTTTTGATTGTTTCAAACAGTACGGTCAAATCTTTTCCCGGTTCATATTGAGAGAGGGAAGCAGTTCCGCTGCGGCCCGAACAGAAAATGATAGGGCTTTCCAGCTGTTCATCGCTTGCCTCAAGATCAATCAGAAGATCCAGAATTTCATCGGGAATTTCATCCAGACGGGCGTCGGGACGGTCGATTTTATTTACCACAATAATGACCTTATGGTGCATCTCCAGTGCCTTTTGCAACACAAACCGTGTCTGTGGCATAGGACCTTCCGCGGCGTCAATCAGCAGGATAACGCCGTTGACCATTTTTAAGATTCGTTCCACCTCACCGCTGAAATCAGCGTGTCCTGGGGTGTCAATAATGTTAATTTTAATGTCATGATAATAGACAGAAGTATTTTTTGCCAGTATGGTAATGCCGCGTTCCCGTTCCAGGTCGTTGTTGTCCATGACTCGTTCTTCTACCACCTGGTTTTCTCGGTAAATACCGCCCTGCTTGAGCATTTCGTCTACCAGGGTGGTCTTCCCATGGTCAACGTGGGCAATAATAGCGACATTTCTCAAATCTTCTCTTTTCATGGTTTCACTCCTTTTGTGCATACAGATTTAGTATAGCACACATAAAGAAGAATGTAAACAGCAATCATAGACAAAACTTCTTATGCCGAAAAATAGGGTTTTGTAGTGGTTTCGCAGGGAAAAACAGCAGTTTCAAGAATTTTTTTGTATGGGGGCAGATCTAGAATTGTCGGCAAGTCAAAAAAGATGAATGAAAAGTAGAATATCGTGAATGTTTTTCTCCCAAGACTGATGGTATAATGATACAAAGAGTAATTTTTATGGGGGTGAAAAATTGTGGACAGTGCAACAATGAAAAAAATGCCTGTGACAAAGAAAAAAGAACGACGAAGGCGCAGGCGGTGGCATAAAAACAAGCTTCAGTTATTATCCATGTGTACTATCCCCATGCTGCTGGTTTTTGTATTTCAGTATTTGCCTATGGGGGGCTTGGTGTTGGCATTTAAAGATTATCGTTATGACCTTGGAATTTTCGGCAGTTCCTGGGTTGGAATGAAAAATTTTAATTTTGTATTACGTTCTAATGATTTTTTCCGCATTGCAAGAAACACCATTGTATTAAATGCGCTGTTTATTATAGTAGGATTGATTGTGGCAGTGGCACTGGCAATTATGCTTTATGATGTAAAGCGCCGGATCTTTGTAAAAACATATCAAACCATTTTGATTATTCCGTATTATCTCTCGTGGGTTATTGTAGGTTATATGACATATGCCATGTTGAATCCAGCTTATGGAACGATCAATTCCATGCTGCAGATGTTTGGCCTAAATAAGGTGGATTGGTATGGAGAACCAGTGTATTGGCCGGCCATTCTTACCATTGCAAATACATGGAAGAATATGGGCATTAACTGTGTGATGTATTATGCCGCACTTATGGGGATTGACCATTCTTATTTTGAAGCGGCGGAAATAGACGGGGCAAATAAATGGCAGGTGACACGGTATATTACCATACCCTCGCTGGTACCTTTGATGACCATTTTAACAATTTTGTCCATTGGAAATATCTTCCGTGCGGACTTTGGCCTGTTTTACCAGCTGACCCGTGATGTGGGAGCGCTGTATTCTACCACAGATGTGATGGATACATATATTTATCGGGTTATGCGAAGCATAGGCGATATTCCCATGTCAACAGCGGTAGGCTTTTTGCAGTCGATCGTCGGGTTTGTTCTGGTGCTGCTGACCAACTATATTGTAAACCGGATCGAACCGGATAACGCATTGTTTTAAGGAGGCGGCGGATCATGAAAAAAAGAAAAAAATTTTTTAATACAGAACTGCTGTTTCATTTGATATTTATTCTGCTTTGTATCCTTGTGCTGTATCCTTTTTTGCTGATTGTGGCTATTTCCTTTTCTAATGAAAAGGATGTTGCCTTGGAGGGGTATAAGCTGATTCCTAAGCATTTTGATTTGTCAGCATATCGTTTTGTGTTTAAAAATCCGCAGAGTATCATTGATGCGTACAAGGTAACTACATTTACAACAGTAGTGGGAACCTTTCTCAGTGTAATTTTAATGGCAATGGTGGCATATCCGCTGTCCAAGCGGGATATGGAGGGAAGACGTTTTATTTCTTTTTATTTATTTTTCACTATGTTGTTTGCCGGGGGAATGGTTCCAAGCTATATTTTGATTACTCAGTATTTGCATCTTAACGATACCATATGGGTTTTTATTCTTCCGGGGCTGATCAATGTATGGCATGTATTTCTGCTTCGCACTTTTTTTGCGGGTATTCCTGTTGAATTAATTGAGTCGGCGCTTTTGGACGGTGCCAGTGAATACCGTATTTTTTTCACCATGATTCTGCCTCTTTCCAAGCCTGTACTGGCCACGGTGGCGCTGCTGGGGGCGCTAATTCGGTGGAATGACTGGTTTACCGCCATGCTTTATATCAATGATGAAAAACTGCTGACCCTTCAGTATCTGCTGCAGCGAATTTTGATGAATATTCAGCTGTTACAGCAGCAAGGAAGTATGTCAGCAAATGGTATCAGTGTATCGGAAATGCCGTCTGAGACGGTTCGTATGGCAATGGCGGTGATTGCGGCCGGGCCGATGCTTTTGGTTTTCCCGTTTTTCCAAAAGTATTTTGTAAGAGGTCTGACCGTTGGATCTGTCAAAGGTTAAAAACAGAAAAAATTAAAATCTCATATATAAGGAGGAGAGAACATGAAAACTTGGAAAAGAACGTTAGCGGTAATGATGGGAGCAGCTATGGCATTGGGGGGATTGGTAGGCTGCGGGGGCAAAACAGAGGAGTCCGCAAATGCCGGTGTGCCTACCCTGACTTGGTATTTGGCACAGGAAAACCAAAGTGACAAACAAACAGTAGTTGATGAGGTCAATAAGATTTTAGAGAAAAATGTTGGGGCGCGGCTGGACTTGCAGTTTATTGATGCGGGATCCTATAACGATAAAATGACCATGATGCTGGCGTCTGGTAAAGAAGTAGATTTGTGCTTTACTGCGGACTGGACCAACAAGTATATCCAGAATGCACAGAAGGGGGCTTTTTTGCAGCTGGATGATATGCTGGAAACAGAGGCGCCCAAGCTGAAGGAAAGCATTCCGGATTATCTGTATGATGCAGTCAAAGTAGATGGAAAGCTCTATGCAATACCCAATATTCAAGTGTTGTTTAATCAGCTGGGACTAATTGTTTTTAAGGATTACGCAGACAAGTATCAGTTTGATTTCAGCACAGTAAAAAAAGTGCAGGACATAGAACCTTACCTAAAAATCTTAAAAGATAAGGAACCGGGTTTGATTCCGTATTGCGTGGAATGGACAGCCAGCATGTTTTCCTCTCCGGTGTATGAAGAAGTTATCCCGCAGACCGGCGTGGTCATCCGCAAGGATTCTACGGATTACAAAGCAGAGATCCTGGTGGAAACTCCGGAATATAAAGAGGGGGTAAAAACGCTGGGAGATTGGTATCAAAAGGGATATATCCGCGAAGATGTCAATAGTGTGCTGGAGAACGAAACGGATCTAAAAGCGGGAAAATACGGTGTATATCAAGCCAGGATCAAGCCCGGAGCGGAATCGGAAATCAAACTGAAATATGGCAAGGACAGCATTATTATTCCCATTGAGGAGCCGTATTTGATTGCCAATGCCGGAATTACCACCATGACAGCGATTGGACGTACCAGTAAATATCCAACGCAAGCACTTCAAATTATACAGGAAGTCAATACCAATAAAGAGCTTTATAATATGCTTTGTTTTGGGTTAGAAGGAAAACATTATACCTGGGTGGATGAAGACCATATTCGGTTAACGCCGGACAGCGGTTATCAACCCAATGTGGCATGGATGTTTGGAAATCAGTTTAACGCCTTTTGTATGGAAGGCCAGGATGCCGATGTTTGGGAGCAGACTAAAAAAATGAATGACGAGGCAAAGGTTTCGCCGCTTGCCGGATTTATTTTGGACACCGAGCCAATTAAGACAGAGCTTTCGCAGATTGCAACCGTTTCAAAGGAATATAAGGCGGTCAGCAACGGCAGTGATGCAAGCGAAGCGACTTATAATGAAATGTTGAAAAAGCTTTATGATGCGGGGCAGGAAAAGGTGCTTCAGGAAGTACAGCGTCAGATTGATGAATGGGTCAAAAACAAAAAGTAATACCGCAAAAATAGATATCAGAAAGAGGGTATCAGAATGAAAATAAAAAATCGGATTACAGCAGCAGTTTGTTTGATTGTATTTTGTATGACTTTTTGGGAAACCGTGCCGGTATCGGCAGAGCCGACCAATGAATGGCGAATGGATAGCTTCAGCGTAGAGGACGCAGAAGCGGCTTATCAGAATCAATATGCGTTTATAGAACTGGATGAGGAGAACAACCTGCGGTTTCGGTTTGAGGCCCAGGCGGGAGCCAGTGAATCGTGGGGGATCTGGGCACGTGCGCCGCTGAAGATTTCTCAGGTAACGCCGGGCAAGTTTTATGAGATCGAATATCGGGTAAAAGCGGAAAACTGTCCGAACAATACCTTGTTTGGGGCGATTTTCGGAAAGACAGAAAAGGATGCGTCCTTTACTTTTCATCATTACATGAATGCGGACGGAAGTTTGCTGGCCTGCAAGACGCCGCAGGAGTGGACAACAACGTACGGAAAGGTCAGTGATTTGAGTCGGTATTTTACCGTCAAATATGTGGTGGATATGGAAAATGCGTCGGTAAATATATTCCTTGACGGGACGGATATGGGAAGCTATGCGATCAATGGCGTCACAGATCCGGTGAAGAGCCTGACGGAATATATGACCTTTGGAGAAGTCAAGCCGCAGGATTTTCCGGCGGGGGGATTCAGCATAACGCTTGATTATGTGAGCGTAAAATCCTCTGATACCAAGCCGGAAGAGCCCGAACCGGAAAAACCAAGGGTTTGGGAAAAAACCAGTTTTACCGCAGAAGATGGCTCGGCGGCCTATCAAAATCAGTATGCCTTTGTGGAAACGGACGAGGAGAATAACCTGAAATTCCGGTTTAAGGCGGACAAGGACAGCACGGTGTCAAGTGATATTTGGGCACGGGCCAATATTGGAATGGGAGAGATCGCCTCGGGGGATTATTATACCATAGAATTTCGTGTCAAGACAGAAAATCCGCAGGATACCATGCTGTATGGAACATTTGGAAGCCAGGCAGAAGGCGGGGCGGCTACCTTCCATCATTATATGAATTCTGACGGTGCAGTAGCGGCCTGCAAAGCGAAGGAGCAATGGACCAGCAATTACGGGAAAATTGAAAATCCAGAAGAATTTGTCATGATACAATATTTGGTTGACATGAAAAATTCCACGGTTGATATTTCCATTGACGGAAGCAAGCAGGGAACCTATTATCTGTATCAGGTTTCCACCCCCTTGGTCAGCATCAGCGACTATTTAAGTTTCGGCGGAAAAAAACCACAGCAGATCAACGGGGATTACAGCATTACGATCGATTATATCAGATTGGAGTCTATGGATCAAAAGCCCCTGCCCCATACGTGGGAAAAGACCGATTTTACAACGGAAGACGGCGATGCGGCCTATAAATGGCAGTATGCGTTTGTCGAAACCGATGCGGAAAATAACTTGGTCTTCCGGTTTAAGGCAGATCAGGGACAAAGCACAGGCATTTGGGGCAGAGTTTTTACCGGTGTCAATGAAATTGCACAGGAGCGGTATTATGAGATTGAATATAGAGCCAAGGTGGAAAATCCGCCGGATACGCTGCTGTTTGGGGCATTGCCGGTCACCACAGCAAGCGGAGCGGGAACCTTCCATCACTATATGAATTCTGACGGCAGCCTGGCGGCCTGTAAACAGGCCAGCAGCTGGACAGAAAAATACGGCGGCATAATTTCACCGGGAACCTTTGGAACCGTGCGGTATGTGGTAGATACACAAAGCGGTACAGTAGAAATCTGGATCAACCAGATACGAATGGGAACTTTTTATATGTATCAGAATACCTCTGCCATCACCAAATTTACCAATTATCTCACCTTTGGAGAAAAGGGCCCCAATTCTCTCAGCAGTGATTACAGCATCACCATAGACTATGTCAAAATTGCTTCTTCTGCGGAAAAACCGGCAGATCCTCAGCCGCCGGAAGGAGAAGCGTCTGTAGACAGTTTTTATCTTTGTGATGCGCAGGGGCTAAAGCTGCTCGATTTGGAAGGACAGCAGAATGTCGGGGTCAGAGCGGTTGTGACCAATAACAGCTGGCAGGAATATCTGCTGACGGCAGTCATTGCGCTTTATTCCGATACCGGTGCATTAGTCCAAACGGCTTTGGAAAGCGCAAAAGTCCCGGCTGGTGCAGGAACGGTCAGAGTGTTTGATGCGTTGGCCTGCGATGTTTCCGGCGCCAAAAAGGGATGGTATGCAAAGGCAATGCTCTGGCAGGGAAGTTTGGAGAGCATGAAGCCGGCAGTTCAGGCAGATACGGCTGGTTTTGGAGCAGGCACCAAGCTTGCGGATTTTGCGGGACTGAAAGAAAAAGAAAACATCAATGTTGTGTACCTTGGCGGATCCATTACGGAAGGCGCCGCATCTACGGATACGCAAAACAAGAGTTGGGCGGGAATAACCTCCAAGCTGTTTACAGAAGCATTTCCTGCATCCAATGTGCAGAATTTTAACGCAGGCGTTGGCGGAACTGGTTCGGATTATGGTTTGCTGCGGCTGTATGATGATGTGGCAGTGAAAGATCCGGATGTGGTATTTGTGGAATTTGCGGTAAATGACCGATATGCTTCTCCGGGCAAGGTGAAACAGCAGATGGAAGGAATTGTAAGAAATCTGCTTGCCCTTCCCAAAACGCCCTATATCATCTTTGTGTATACGGCATCCCGGCAGTTTGATGCTTGTGCCAAGGTGCATCAGCAGGTTGCGGACTATTATGGTATCCCTTCCATTGATCTACAAAGTATGGTGCAGGAGAGATGCCTGACCGGAGAAATTTCATTCAGTAATTACTGGGCAGATGACGTACACCCCAACGACAGTGGACATGCGCTTTATGCGGCTTTGGTAGAAAACTGCCTGAATCAGCCGGAAAAATATCTGAAACTGCCTGTTTCTCAGGAAAATCCGCTGATGCAGAATTATTATCCGTATATGGGTCAGAGAATTTTGCCGGAAAAGGCGGAGAAGACCGGAACCTGGACGGCAGAGGGGACATCCCTTTATTCTGATGAAAAGGGCGCAAAACTGACGCTAAGTTTTGAAGGTCCTATCTTTGCTTTTGAAGCAAGATTGGGAACCAAATACGGAAAAATAAAAGTGAGCATTGACGGTGAGCAGAAGGCAATACTGGATCAGTATTATACAGGAATCAATTCACAGAAAGTACTTCCGTTCAGCACCTTTGAGCTTACGGACGGACCGCATACCGCGGTAGTAGAAGTGCTTGGCGAGAAGAATGATGCGGCTTCAGGATATCGTGTGCAGATAGATGGATTGATCACTAAAAAATCATAATATCAGGCACAGAAAGGAAGGAGAAGATGAGAAGAATTTGTATGTTATTATTGGCGCTAACGCTGATTACCGGAACCTTAGTGGTGCCGGTATCGGCAGAACCAACCAATGAATGGCGGATGGACAGCTTCAGCGTAGAGGATGCAGAAGCGGCTTATCAGAATCAATATGCGTTTATTGAACTTGATGAGGAAAATAATCTGCGGTTTCGGTTTGAGGCCCAGGAGGGTGCCAATGAGCCATGGGGAATCTGGGCTCGTGCACCGCTGAAAATATCACAGGTAGCGCCGGGCAAGTTTTATGAGATTGAATACCGAGTCAAGGCAGAAAACTGTCCGAATAATACTTTGTTTGGGGCGATTTTCGGAAAGACAGAAAAGGATGCGTCCTTTACCTTTCATCATTACATGAATGCGGACGGAAGTGTGCTGGCCTGCAAGACGCAGCAGGAGTGGACAACAACGTACGGAAAGGTCAATGATTTGAGCCGGTATTTCACGGTCAAATATGTGGTGGACATGGAAAATGCATCGGTAAATATTTTCCTTGACGGGACAGACATGGGAAGTTATGCGATCAACGGCGTAACAGATCCGGTGAAGAGCCTGACGGAATATATGACCTTTGGAGAAGTCAAGCCGCAGGATTTTCCGGCGGGGGGATTCAGCATAACGCTTGATTATGTGAGCGTAAAATCCTCTGATGCCAAACCGGGAGAGCCGTTGTCTGATGTATGGGAACAGATAGACTTTACGGCAGGGGACGGAGAAGCGGCTTATCAGGGTCAGTATTGTATGGTGGATACAGATGGAGATCATAATCTGCGCTTTACGTTCAAGGCAAAGGCAGACGAGCCAATGGATACAGGAATATGGGCCCATGCACCTCTTGGCGTTGATAAAGTAGAATCCAAAAACTATTATGATATTGAATATCAGGTCAAGGTGGAAAATCCAGCGGATAACTTTTTGCTTGGTGGTTTGGGTTTAACAGCAGAAGGCGGGCAAAAAGGAACCTTTCATCATTATGTCGGTGCTGACGGAAAGCTTTCTGCCTGTATATCGGTTTCGGAATGGGTATCACAATACGGCGGCAAAATTTCCATAGGAGAATTTTCCAAAATACGCTATGTTGTTGACAAAAAGAATGCGTCTGTGGAAGTTTGGGTCAATGACATAAAACAAGGGACGTTTTATGCAAATCAGGTGAGCAATGCCTGGGATACCATCAGCAGCTATTTAAATTTTGGGACACAGCCGCCCAAAAAGTTAAATGGGGACACTGTTGTAACCATAGACTACATTCGGGTAAAATCTTCTGATACCAAACCAGAAGACCCAGGGTCAGACAAGCCCAGAACATGGGAAAAGACCAATTTCACCACAGCCGATGGTGAAGCGGCCTATCAGGGTCAGTATTGCATTGTGGAGACCGATACGGAGCAGAATTTAAAATTCCGCTTTACTCCGGAAGCCGGAATGGGCACAGGAATCTGGGCACGTGCGGCCATGGGATTCAGTGAGATACAGGCAGGGAAATACTATGAAATCGAATTTCGTGCCAAAGCAGAAAATCCGCAGGATACCATGCTGTTTGGTTCCTTTGGGACCGAAACCACAGGAGGCGCCGGGACCTTCCATCATTATCTGAGCAAAGACGGTAGTTTGGCGGCGTGCCAAAAAGCGGCAGATTGGACCAGCAATTATGGAAAGATCGGGGATCCTGCGCAGTTTGTAACCATAAAATATTTGGTTGATATGGACGTGGATCGTGTTACTGTTTGGGCAGACGGTATCAATATGGGCACCTATTACCAGTATCAGCAGACCAATCCAATCACCCGGATCACGGATTATTTGACATTTGGCGGCAAAGCCCCCAAGGATATCACCGGCGAGTACAGTATTATTGTTGATTATATTAAGATTACATCGATGGATGAGTTACCGGAGGAAGAGCTTCCAACGGAATGGACCAACAGTACCTTTACTCCCGCAGAAGGAAGTTACAGCGCACAGCCGCAAGGATTGGTTACTGCGACGCCGCAAGACGGCAACTTGCTGATTCATTTTCCAACTGGGAGCAGCAGCCAGGTTCCGTATTCCAGAATCAATTTCCCGGAGATGGCAGAAGGCGATATCTATACCATTGAGTATCGGGTGAAGGCGACCGGATTTCCCAAAGAGTGGGTATTTGGTTTGCTGGGCGGCAAAGCGGTAACCGAAACGGGAGAAGAGAAGAATTATTCTTTCCATGTGTATTTGAAAGCCAGCGGCGGCGCTTTAACGGCGTGCGAAACCCCTCTTTCATGGCTTTTTGGAACATTTGGAACGTTAAAAGAAAATGAATATACTACCATTCAGTACAGGGTAGATATGAAAGCGGCGGCCTTTGAGGTGTTTGTCAATGGCGAATCCAAAGGCACCTATTATACCTATGGCAATAAGGACGCCATCAAGAGCATTAATTACTTATCTTTTGGCGGAGATAAGGCGCAGAGTACATTGGAAAAAGATTTTGACGTAACCGTCGATTATGTAAAAGTCAGTGTGGAAAACAAAGAGGAGATGAGGGTGACAGGCAATAGCCTGACCGAGCCGGAAAGAACCTCTTTGACGCCGCAGTTTGATGTGGAATTCAGCAGTGATGTTGCGGCAAAAGACTTAAACAGTGAGAAATTTAAGTTAATGAAAAAAGCAGACGGCAGTCCGGTGCCGTCGGGAGCCTATGCGGTGACCGGCGTAGAAGGCAGCAGCAAAAAGGCCAGAATTACGGTTTTGGAGGAGTTGGAACTGGGCACGGAATATGTACTGGAAATCAGCGGCGTAGCTTCTTCCGATGCGGAAATCAAGCCCATGCAGAAACCGGTGCAGATTTCATTTACTACCATGAGCCCGGATATTGTGTATGCAACAGAAGGTACGGCTATTGCGGTAAACAGCGAGGTAACGGTCAGAGTGAAACTGAAAAATACCAAGGTTCCGGCAGGAGAAAAAGAGTATGCCTGTGTGGTATGCCTGTATCAAAAGGATGGCAATGCGATGGCGGATATGAAAGTGGTGGAAGGCGTTTTGGCCTCCGGCGCCACAGAAAGCGTGTCCCAGACCTTAAAGATGCCGGAAGCAGACAGCAGCAAGTACGAAGTTCGGATTTTTGTTTGGGAATCTATGGAAAACGGATGTCCCATTACGGACCGAAAGGTGGTCGAAATCAGCTAAGGAGGGAGAACCGCTGTGAAAAGGAAAATTTGTGCGTGGTGTACAATACTGGTTTTTGCTTTGATGTGCATTCCGGTAAGAGCGGAAGAGGATAATTCGATTGCCGCCCTGCTGGAAAACGCAGTGATTATGGCAGAAAACAGCATGATATACCTTTCCGGCGGGCAGATACAGGAATACGATGCGCCGCCGTCCTTTCAAAACGGCGAAGTGACAGTAGATCTTCAGACTGCCGCCGGGGCGCTGGGCGGTTCCTGTTCCTTTGACGGAGAGCGGTTCAGTCTGCACTTGGCGGGTTGTGAAGCAAGCGGCAGTGCAGGGAGTGATCAGGTGCTGGTGGAC
This sequence comes from Ructibacterium gallinarum, assembly GCF_014982785.1. Taxonomy (GTDB): domain Bacteria; phylum Bacillota; class Clostridia; order Monoglobales; family Monoglobaceae; genus Ructibacterium; species Ructibacterium gallinarum. The sequence continues at coordinate 154,862 of NZ_JADCKB010000001.1, read as the reverse complement.
GGCGGAACCGTGAGCATACGGACGCCCGTACAGGTGAAAAACGGGAGAGTGCAGGTTAATGTTTTGCTTTTTTTCTGGCTGGATGTGGAGTACTATACCTCCTGGGATTACCGGTACGTGGTCATAGGCGGAAGCTGCCGCAGTAGTTATGATCCGGTGCTGATTCGGCTGTTTGGTGTCTATGCTTCCCCAAGCGGTACCGATGCGGGAGGGATGGGATATCCCTCCGCACCGGTTTTAAGTCTTACCAAGGCGGCTGAACTAGCACAGAGCAGTTTGTTTTCCCAGTATGGCATTTCGCCTGTCATTTATTTGCACGGTGGTGTCTACCGGGGACAGCAATATATTACCGGAGATTTGCATGGAACGGTGATTCGGCCCTTTGGAGACGGCGAGGTCACTTTTGCAGACACGGTGCAGGTGCCAAGAGAAGCTTTTGTGCCGGCACAGGATTCCCGTATTGGACAGACGGTCAAAAGCAGGGTGTATCAGGCAGATGTCAGCGGACTGTTTGCATCTGGGGTGCTTCCTTATCCCATTGATATAGGATCGGGAGCGTATTCGGGAAAGAGTTATTATATCCTCACAGAGGAAGATGCACCTTGTACCCTGGCCAGATACCCAAACGGCAATGAATTTGCCTGGGCAGCGCCGGTGAAGGTAGGCGGACAGAGCAGAGAAGCGGCATTTTCCTTTGATGGAGTGGATATGGAGCAGCGCTGGAAAGCCGCTGCGAAAAAAGGAGAACTGATTGCAGGCGGGTATTGGTCTTATATGTATGCTTTTGACCAGTTTTATGTTAAAAACATCTTGGACAATCAAATACAGCTGCTGCCAAGAAACGATTATATGCATGATTTGACAGAGGGGGATAAACCATTTTTTGTCTGCAATCTTCTGGAGGAACTGGACAGTCCCGGAGAATGGTATCTTGATATTGAAACCCTGATATTGTATTATTATCCCATGGGGGATATGAGCAATGTGGAGTTGGCAGTGGATACCGGTGCGGCAGTATGGTTCTGCGACGCGCAAAACGTAACCCTTAAAAATGTCTCTGTGCGGGGTAATCGTGAAAATGGGGTGCTGATAGAGGACAGCAGTCATGTGACCCTTCTTGCGTGTGATATTCGACATGCCGGAAAGAGAGGCGTAGAAATTCTGGGCGGAACAGACAATACCCTCAAAAGCTCTGACATCTCCTTTATCGGAGGCAATGGTGTTGGTATTTACGGCATGGACTATAAGTATAGTTTGGAACATCAAAACAACTGTATGGAAGATTGTGAAATTTCCAATGTGTTAAAAACTTTCCGCACCGCCTCCGGAGCGGTATGTATAGAAGGCACGGGAAATGTGGTTCGAAATAATTTGATTCATCAGTGCACGCAGTCGGGAATTCGTTTTACGGGAAATGATCATAAGATTGAAAAAAATGAGATTCATCACGTGGTGTTAGAGGCGCTGGATGCGGGCGCCATATATTCCGGAAGAAGCTGGGTGGACTTGGGAACAGAAATTCAGTATAATTATATTCACGATTTGCCGCAGAAGCCGGTACAGACCCCCTTTTCCAAAGATGGTTATGTGGATAATCAGGGCATTTATATCGATGATGGCCAAAGCGGTATATCGGTGCATCATAATCTGATATCCCGGTGCAGCCGCGGTGCGTTGCTTGGCGGCGGGCATGACCTGAGTTTTCGGAATAATGTAATTGTGGATTGTAAGATGGGGTATACCTTTGACCAACGCATGTCGTTTGGTCAGTGGGCCTCTGCCTTTACTCTGCCGGGAGGACAGGTTTATGAAGAAATGCAGGCACGGCTTCAAAATGCGCAGACAGACACAGCCGTATGGTATGAAAAATATCCTGGTTTAAAGATATTGTGTGATGGCATGAGCCGGCATGTGGCCTACAGCGGTGACGGTACATTTCAGAAGCATTATGACGAGTATCGGCAGTATGATATGGGACGGCCGTGGCGATCCTATGCAGGGAATAATGCGATGGTTTATGTTTTGTTTTGGCATGACAGCCGGGATAAAGTGCAGGATACCGAGGCGGTACAGCATGAAGGGGATTATGAAACCTACAGCAAAACCTCAGCCGGCGTACAGGAAAGCGAAAACGGTTTGCACTATTCTTTGAAGGCGGGATCCCCGGCAGTGGAAAAAGCCGGTGCACTTCCCATGGATTCTATGGGGTTTATCAACAAAGCCGGCCGCGGAGAATTAAAATCCCGGCCCATGTATCCGCAAAACGGAGCTGTGCTTGGCACAGAGGACACCGAGTTGGTTTGGGCGCCGGCACGGAGTGCGGACGAGTACCGAATCCGTGTTTCACGCAATGCGGATATGTCAGATCCGCTGATTGACCAAACGGTTAATTGGTATGGCCGAGATACACGGTTTATCTTGCCGGGCGGCGAAACCGGTGATTTTTACTGGCAGGTAGAGGCAGTCAACTTATCTGCCTGCATAGACAGAAGAGAAACCAGTGAGATTTTCCATTTCCGGCGGGAAGAGCAGATCCAAATCCTGCCGCCGGAGGTGGCCGATGTTTGGGGTGAAGCAGCGGATCTCAGCCAGCTGCAAGGCGATATGGCGCTGATTAGCACACAGCTTATCAGTGAGTATCAGGAGATCGTCAGCGGAGAAATATGGGTTCACCTCAAGGCAGAGGATCTTTTGCTGGCACTTTCATCAAAGCCGGTTACGCTGGAACCGCAGGCAACAAAGAAAGTTACCGTATCTCTTGCGGTTCCCAAAGAACTGCCGCAGAATACGGTAGTGGAGGTTTATTTTTGGGATAGCCAGGATGGCTTAAAGCCGCTGGCTGAATCGGTGCATGATTAGGAGGAACAAAATGAGAAGGAAGATAACAGCATTTTCAATAGCAATGATCATGATGATGGGATTCTGTCCGCAGATCTGTGCCGGCACAGCAGCGGCAGTAGAGATTTATGTATCGCCTGATGGATCTGACTCTGCTACCGGAGAGAAGGATGCGCCTCTTCGAACCATAGAAGGAGCGAAGGCGATGGTGCAGAAAAAGCGGGCATCTGCCGCCGGAGAAATTGCGGTCATCTTTGCTTCGGGGGAATATCAGATAGATCATACTGTCAATTTTACATCAGACGATTCTGGTACAACGGCGGCTCCAGTCGTTTACCGGGCGGCAGAGGGGGCGGAAGTTACCTTTTCAGGCAGCCGTTCTTTGAATCCCGCAGCATTTCTGCCGGTTACGGACAAAAAAATCAGAGAACGGATACAGCCGGAAGTGGTAGATAAAATTGGCGTTATTGATTTAAAATCTCAGGGAATTGATTCTTTGGTACCGTATGTGCTTCCGGCATATTTTTTCTATACCGCAACCGATTTGCCGATGCTGTATGTCAATGATAAAAGGCAGACCATTGCGCGCTGGCCCAATGTGGGATATGCCAATGTGGACAAAGTGATCAATCCTGGGCAAAGGTATGAAGCGGGCGCACGGCATGAGACGGCAAGTGTTCCGGCGGTAATTGAATATACGAATGAGAGGGCAGATCGGTGGAAAACGGCGCCGGATGCTTTGCTGGAAGGTTTTTTCAAGTATGATTATGCCTATGACCGTATGAAAATTGGAAGTGTAGATCCCAAAGCAAACACCATCACGACCAAGGAAAGTGTCAGCACCTTCGGTGTGGTGGACGGCGCTCGGTATATTGTTAATAATTTGTTGGAAGAACTGGATATGCCAGGGGAATTTTATATTGACAGAGAAGAGGTGAAACTCTATTTTTATCCCCCTTATACGCTGACAGATACCAGTTTGGAACTTTCGGTCATGTCAGATGTGATGTTTTGGTTAAACGGTGTATCCAATGTGCGGTTTGAGGGACTTCGGTTTGAGAGAACCATGGATACCGTAATGGAAATGGATAATTGTACGGATGTGCAGATCCGTGGGTGTACCTTTAAAAACATTGGAAAAGAATGTATTTCCCTTACCAATGGCAAGCGGGTTGCGGTTACAGACAGCAATTTTATCAGTTTTGGTTCAACAGGCGTGTATCTTCGGGGAGGAGATCAGCAGACGCTGACCCCGGGGGAAAACAGTGTGACCAACTGTGAATTTTATGATTTTGGACTGAACCAGAAAACCTATGGCGCCGCAGTTTATATGACCGGTGTGGGAAACAGTGTGGAACATTGTGTCATGCACGAGGCACCGCATTATGCTATCTCTTATTCCGGAAATGACCACAAGATCCGTTATAACGAAATTTATAACGTGGTCAAGGAATCTTTGGACGCAGGAGCGATTTATGCAGGACGGTCCTTTGTAGACCGGGGCACGGAAATTGCTTATAATTACCTGCATGACATTCAATATGTGGAAGACGGTTCCGCGGCGGCGCTGACGGTTGGGATTTATATGGATGATATGCTTTGCGGCAATCACATTCATCATAACATTATTGAAAACACTGCTTTGGGGATGCTGCTTGGCGGCGGCCGGGATCATATTGTGCATGATAATTTGATTATCAACGGACGTGAAAGCATCACCTTTGACAGCCGTGGCGAAGGCTGGGGAAAATCCATGGCGGTAGAAGGCGGAGAATGTTATCAGAGCCTGCAAAAGGTTCCCTATCAAAGCCAGACCTATAGTAAATATCCCAATCTTTCTACAATTTTGTCGGATGAACAATGGGTTCCAAAATATAATTTGCTTTATGATAATCTGGTAGTCAATACTAAGCCGTTTTATTTGCAGGACAGTGTGATTAAATATGCGGAGAGGCTGGAAAATAATATTAATATCGAAGGCACCAAAGATTTTGAGAACGCGGCAGAACATCAGTTTGCGTTCCGGGCGGATTCGGAACTGAAGCAGAAATTGCCGAATATGGAATTTAATATGGACGATTTTGGAATTTATACCAATGAATATCGTACAGAAATTACACCGCCGCAATTACAGTTTAAAAAGAGCTTCCCCAAAACCGGAGAGGAAGAACAGCAAAACCTTTCTAATCTGTTCCGGTGGGAAGCGGCCGAGGGGGCAGATTATTATATTCTTAGAATTGCGATTGATCCCGAAATGAAACAGATTGTATATGAGAAAAAGACGCCTTATGCCTATCTGGAAGTGAAAAACTTACAGGCAAATGAAATGGTTTATTATTGGGATGTAACGGCTTATGCTATGGGGCGTCAGCTGAAGACGCAGCAATATAATAGAGGAAAGCCCTATCGTTTTACTACAACGCAGTACGATGCCCAGGTGACTTCTTCGGCATTGGAGCAGACAGCAGTGCAGGCAGAACAGATTATTGCACAAATGCAGGAAGGTGAGGAAATTGGTCAATATTTGCCGGGCAGCAAACAGATGCTTCAGGATGCGTTAACCGGCGCCAGAGATGTGCTGTCAGAGGAACATCCCCGGCAAAGTGAAATTGACAGTGTTTCTGCGAATCTCTCTAATGTTATGAACCAGGTGCAAAAGCGGCAGAACCGCGGCTTTGTTAATTTTTCTGAGTTTGTGGGAGATAAAAAATCCTGGGGCGGCAACGGCGGCGTTTCAATTGAAGGAAATACTGTGCGGTGTGAAAGCGATGTCATTGCCAATACGGTACGGCCCATGCAAAACTGCGAAGGCATCAGCGCTATGCTGGAGGTGGAAACAAAGGGAAGCTGGGTGGCCATTGCCCTCCGGCAGAACGATACCAGCAACTATGTTTACAACACAGCGGGGAATTGTTATTTGATGGTAATTAAGGAGGATGTCATAGAATTTCAGAAATTTACGCTGGGGTATTCAGAATTTCTTGACACCTTGGAGAACAAATATATCAAAAATGGAGAACCGTGCCGGCTGGATTTCAGCGCCATTGATGTGGAAAGCGGTGTGCGGATCCTGGTACGGGTCAATAACGAAACTGTTTTTGATTATGTGGATATGAACCATCCATTTTATGAGGCAGGCAATATGGCGCTGTATAATCCCAGCGGCGGCGGATATATTCAGCTGTCCGGTGTGGAAGAAACAGCAGATGACAGTTTGCTGGGCAAGGCCGGTGTCAGTGAGATCAAAAAAGCAGAAAATCTTTTTGCGGCCGGGGACTGGCAGCAGCCCGCGGAAGAACAAGCAGGCCTCTTGCGGTTTTCTGGTGAGCAAAACGCCACCAAGGAGAAATTGCCGTTGAATTTTGAAACGGCCTTTTCCATAAAAGCCGCGCCGGGTGAAGGAGATGCCTGGCAGGCGCTGGGCTTTCATATGGCAGATGGAACCTGCTCACCTTGGGAAACAGAAGGGTATCTTTTGGTCATGCGAAAAGACAGAATGGAACTTGTGAGATGCCGCGGCGGAAAGAAGGAGTTTCTTGCCATTGTACCCAATGCTTTGCTGGGTAACGGCCAGTGGCATGATGTGAAAATAACATCCAATCAGCAGGTGAACGGGACGTTATTGACGGTTTTCGTGGACGGCAAGGAATGTATCGCTTATGAAGATCCTTACGCACTTTCGCAGGCGGGATATTTTGCGGTATATGATCATAGCGGCAGCGGATTAGAACTGGCTGCAGAAAGAGGGGTATCATGATGAAACGAAAAATAGGAATCTGTTTATTACTGTGCCTGCTGTGGGCAGTTTCGGCGCTGGCGGCCGAACCGGTATGCAAGGTAGATATCGAAACGGGAGAAATTTCTGTTTCCGGTGTGACAGAGCAGGCAAAGAAAAACCGGAATGTCACGATTCGGGTATATGACGGACAGAACGGCGTTGCGCATGTGGATCAGATCAAAACGACAGAAAACGGTGCATATTCCTTCGTTTTCACCTTGATAAACGCCGGCGGAGATTATCGAGGTGTGATTTCTGCCCAGGAGGAAAAGGATCAGAGTTTTTCCTTTTACCTTCCGAATACACAGGAAACAGAAGCGTTTTTAAATGCGGTCATTGCTTGTGTGCAGGAAGAGGATGCGGCAAAGCTGGCGCAGGTTCTGGAGCAGTATGAAAATGCCGCAGGACTGCAGGATACTGCTTATGCGGATTTAAACAAGACGCCGGTTGCAAAGGCTCTTTTGGAGAAAGCCAAAGCGGATCCGTCGGTAACAGAGGGCATCAAGCAACTGCAGGCGGCGCTGAAAGAAATTGCTGTGGTAGAGGCTTTTAATCAGAGAAAAACGGTGATGGAAAACGGCGTGTTTTTGCATGAAGACATTTTAAAGCTCAGCGAAAAAGAAGAGGCTTATGCTTTGTTTGCCGATGGGATCAAGGCTGGGGCAAAACAGGCTTTGGCAGAGAGTATGCAGGGCAAAAACTTTGCAGACATAGCAGACCTTCAAGCGGATTTTGAAAAGCAGACAGCAGTATTTGCGGTCGGCTATTACAAAAACAATGGCTATGGGCATGTGCGCGGTATTTTAGAGAAATATGCCGCTTTGCTGGATTTGGATTTGACGGCGTATGGGCGTTTATCGGATACGCAGAAAAATACGGTGGACGCAAAGCTGGTGAAGGCGGCGCCAACGACACCGGAAACACTTCGGAGTGCATTGAAAACTGCGGTCAGTGAGGTTTCCGCACAGGGCGGCGGAACTGGCGGTAGCGGAACCGGCGGTGGCGGCGGAGGCGGAAGACCTTCCGGCATCGGCGGCGGCACCACTGGAATCTATGAAATTGACCAAAATGACATTGACGCTATGGAACAAGAACAGAATCAGCCTGTTTTTTCGGATCTTACGGATTATCCGTGGGCACAAGTGCAGATTGTGAGCCTTGCGAAGAGAGGAATTTTAAACGGAACGGGAGACGGAAAATTCGAACCGGAGCGCCCGGTATGCCGTGAAGAGTTTGTCAAGATGCTGATTGCGGGATTTGGACTTTCGGTAGAAGGAGAAGCGACGTTTGCGGATGTAGAGCCTGACGCATGGTATGCGGCTTATGTGGGCGCTGGTGTCAAGCATGGACTGGTATATGGAATTTCTGATACAGAGTTTGGCGTAGGACAGTGGATCCGCCGGGAAGATGCTGCGGTTTTGATATACCGTGCCATGCAGAATCAGGCATTGGAGATGGAACAGACACAGGTTCACAGCTTTGTAGACCAAGAAAGCATCAGCGGTTATGCGGCAGAAGCGGTAGGGGTTTTATCCGGGGCTTCCATTCTTCAGGGGAATGACCAGGGATATTTCCTGCCGGATGCGTCGTTGACCCGGGCAGAAGCTGCGGTTATGCTGTATAGAGTATTGGAGGGAAGAGAATCATGAAAAAATGGATGATATGGTTATTAATCACTGCGTTTTGTATTCTTCCCGCATATGGGCAGGCGGCAGATACGGCAGAAACTGTGGAAACAGAGCAGGCGGAACAAACCCCGCCGGTACAGGAGGAGCTTCCTTATGCGGTGCGCCGTATGATGGCACTTGAAATTATGGAGGGTTATGAAGACGGTCTGTTTCATCCTGATGATGCGCTGACCCGGGCGCAGATGGCGCAGATTTTGTGTACGGTTCTTAATGTGGAGCCGGTAAACGGCGCTTGGTATGATGCGTTTTACAGCGATGAGCAGGTAGAGCTTGGCGAGACGGAAGCGCCTGCCGCCGATGCGGGGAGCTTCCTGGACGTACCGTCGGATCACTGGGCTTCTGGTGTCATTGAAACCATTTGCCAGTATGGAATTATGGTGGGTGACGGCGCCGGTAATTTTGAACCGGACCGAGAAATGCTGTACGAAGAAGCGGTCAAAACCATGATCATTATTTTGGGTTATCGGCTTCCTTCCCAAATGGCAGGCGGATACCCCCAGGGATACATAGCAACGGCTAGGGATTTGGGGCTTTTAAGAGAGCTTTCCGGTACGGCAGGCAAGCCCATTACCCGGTTGGATTTGGCGCATATGCTCAGTGCCGCATTGGATACCGAGATTCTTCAGTGTGTTTCTTATGGAGAAACCCGGTCCTATGAAACCCATAAGGATGAAACCTTATTGACAGAGATTATGCAGCTGACAGAAATTACCGGAATTGTGGAAGAAAATGATATTACTTCCATGTGGGGGCCGAGTACGCTGCGCAGAGGGGAAGTAAAAATCGACAATGTATTGCTGCAAACAGGGGATGCCGCTGATATAGGAAAATATTTGGCATATCAGGTGGAAGCATACTATAAACACGATAAAAAGACGGATAAAAACATTCTGCATAGCTATCTTTTGGGATCCAATAACATCAGAACGGTTACAGGCAAGGAAATCATAGGGTATGCAGATGGTCAGATCGTATATGAGCGGAACGGAAAAAATAGCAGTCTGCGGATTCCTGAGGATGCCACGGTGATCTATAATGGCCTTGCAGCTGGAGAATGGAACGGCCAAACACTGACGCCAAAGAGCGGAAACGTGACGGTTATCAACAATAAAGGCAAAACAGTGGTGCTGGTCAAAGATTATCAGACGATATATGTTGCCAGCGTTGACACGGAAGAATCTATAGTGTATGATAAACTTGGAAGAACAGAAGGACTTGTCTTAGATACCGCGGATGAGGACATGAGGATTACCATTCTTAACGCAGAAGGCGGAGAAAGCTCGTTTGCGGAGATAGCAAAGGGGCAGGTTTTGATGGTAGCTGAAAACGAGCACGTCAAGGAAGTGGTGCTTTCGAACCGGCAGGTTTCCGGCAAGATAGAAGAAGAGCGTTCGGAAGAAGATGGACCCATATATATTGTCGATCAGGTTCAGTATCAACTGGCGGCAGAATATCTCAATTCAAACCAGCGCATGGAATTTTCCCCTGGGGATCAGGTGACCATGTATTTAAATGCGGAGGGAAAGATTGGCTGGATGGAATCCTCTTTCGGAGGCGGGACCAATTACGGATATATTATGCAAATGGCCAAGGATGATGGATTTTCTGCCACCTGTATGTTCCGGATCTACGCCTTAAACGGGACAGATGAAGTGTATAAATGTGCATCCCGTGTTCGGTTTGAGGATAAAAACGGTAACGAGGTTACCTGCTCCGGCAGTGAGGTTTATGACAAAATGCAAGGGGTCAGCGGTCTGATTGAATATCAGATCAATGAAGACAATGAAATAAAACGGTTGATTCTTCCGGCTGACAAACCGATCCCCGGAACCAGAAAGCTGTATAAAATTGGCGAGGTAACCAGCCAGACCAAAGATAATATGGCATTTCAGGGGTGGTTGAAAACCTTTGGTGGTGCGATTTATGTGGATTCTTCCACAAAGGTTTTGTGTGTTCCGGCAGATATTACCGAGGCGGACAAATACATTAAAACCAATTACAATATGTTTCAGGTAGACGGCAGATATGAGGTAATCGGTTACGGTACAGATCCGGCTTCGCCTATGGCGGATATTGTGATTTCTGGTGTAGATGCCTCCACTGGGGCGCTTTCCAGCTGGAAGGACCGCAAGACCATGACCATTGCCCTTGATTTGATGACCAGCCTTGACAAGGATTATAATGAAGTACAGAAGATTTTGGCTTACCAGGATGGCAAGACCGTAGAACTTACACTGGCCGAGGAATATGAGTATGCCACATCTCCGTTTGGCACAGGAGAATACCAATTGGAAAAAGGCGATATTTTCCGTTATGCCACCGATACGGATGGTAATGTCAGCAAGATTTATATTGTATACAAACCGGGAATCCCCAATCCATCGGGGGGAAGCGATGGATTTGTGCCGGAGATGAAATATCGTTATTACATTTCTCAGGAAGCGGTTGACCGGGCGAACGATACTACCAATTTATTTGTGGGAGGACTCACCACCGGACTGGACGGCAATCCTTTTCAAGGTGGATTTGGTTCGGATTTGCAGAATTATGCCCACCGTTTTTCCACATGGAGTGAAAAGAGCGGAAAAACATTTTTGGGTTATGTATACCAGGTCAGCGGCGGCATTGCAACCATAACCACCCAGGATATTACGGTAGAAAAATATAGCCCAAGCGGCATTCCGGAAACGGAAGATTTGCAGGGGAACTTAACGGGAATTTATATCAACACCCGTGTGCCGCTGAATATCTTTCCGATAGACGTTGTGGAATATGGAGGAAGAGAATTGCGGGTAACCTCGGGCAGTGCGGACGATATCCGTCCCTATACGGAGTTTGGAGCAAATTGTTCCAAAGTTTTGGTTGCCATGACAGGCGGAGAACCGCGGCATATGATTGTTTTGCGGAATATGGAGCAGTAATAAGAGGAGGACAAAAAGATGAAGCAGACAGGAATAAAAAAGATTGTTTTTGTATTGCTGATTATATTTTTGCTGTGTCCATCCGCTGTGTTTGGGGCAGAAAGTGTATATCAGATTGATGCTATGGAGCCGGAGGACCCGGCTCTGTGGCAGGCAGGAACCTTGACCGGTTTTGGCGGAACTGCGGTAATGGAAGGCAAAGGGGCATCCGGCGCGGCTGGAACGTGGAAGATAGAAACCCAGCCGGGCGCCTATTATGTAAGCTGGTGGAATGCCATCAGTGACGCGGGCTGTCCCGCGGCAACCCTGACATTAAAGTCTGCGGAAATCGAGCAGAAATATGAATTGCCGCAGAACCAAGGGGTCAGCGGCTGGCTGGAGCTTGGTATGATACAGCTCAGCGACGGTAAACTGACCGTGCATATTGCTGGAACAAGCGGCAAAGTACTGGCAAGTGCTGTGCGGCTGAATATCATTGATGGTTATGAAGCCATGACGGCATTGATGTTTCAAAGAAATCCCAATCTTGCCGCCATGAAGATTAACAGTCCGGTTTTGTTCCAAAATAGCCGGAAAATTCAGGTACAGCCACCGGTCTTGATAGAGGATACCACTTGGGTTCCCTTGAGAATCCTGTCAGAGGGTCTGGGATATTCGGTGGAATGGGATGGACAGCATCAGAAGATTTTCATGCAGTCAGGAGATACTACACTTTTGTTTACGATAGGAAGTTCAGAGTATACCAAAAATGGAGAAACTTATGAAATGCCGTTTGCGCCGTTTTTGCAGGAGGATATTACTATGGTTCCTTTGCGTCTGGTTTCAGAATCCATGGGACAATTGGTGTTTTGGCATGAAAGCGGCATGATTTTAGTTGGGGATGAAGTGCCTTTTGATACAGAAACCGATGCAAAGTTTTTGGACACTTTGCAGATGGCGTTTTCGTGAAAAGAAATGGTATAGGATTCAGAGGTTCTGAATTTTATGCCATTTCCTGCTATTGCGGAAAAAAGACGTTGGAGGGGGACAATATGTTTAAATTGGTGCTGGCAGATGACGAGCGGTTTATTCTGCGTGAGCTGAAAAAGCTTCTGGATTGGAAGAGCCTGGGCTTTGAAATTGTGGGCGAGTTTTTGGACGGCCGGGAGGTTTTGGAATATATTAAGAGACATCCGGTGGATGTGGTGCTTTCAGATATTCGGATGAAGTATGTCTCGGGCATTGAGATCGCTCAGTACGTGGCGGAACAGAAACTGGATATCAAAGTGATTTTGGTCAGCGGGTATCAGGAGTTTGAGTATGCCCGGCAGGCGATTATCTATAAGGTGGAGGAATATTTAACCAAACCAACCTCGTATCAGGATCTTTATTGCTGTTTTAAAAAGATACGAGACCAGTTAGAACAGGAGCGGCGCAAGAACCAGGAGGATTGCCGGCAGGTGCTTTTGGATATGGTTACCGGCGGATACCGCAGCGAGGAAGAATTGGAGAAAAGCCTCCGGAGTGCGGGGATTGACTTAAGCTCTCATCGGCGGTATTGCTTAATTGGTATCCAATGGGAAAATTTAGAGCAGTATTTATCACAAAAATATTTCTACGGCAAGAACGGATTTTTTACTACCCTGGAAAATATTCTGAGTTTTTGTTCTGGGGACATTTGTTTTTATATTTTGCGGCATAGCAGCAAGGAAAGCTTACTGCTTGCCATGGGAGAGAAAGAGAAATTTACCGCAAAAGCGTTCCATGACGGACTGGATTGCTTTTCCCGGGAAATGCAGGATGTGCTGGATGTGAAGCCCAACTGCATGGCAGGGAACGTGGTAGAGGATGTGGAGCATCTGGTGACAGAATATTTTATGCGGTTTTCGGACCGGGGGAAAATAGAAACCGGTCTGCTTGAAAGCATTCAGTATCATGTCAAAGAGCATGACAATGCCCGTGCGGCAAACATCGCAGCTATGGTTATGGATTATTTGACCGAACTGCATGAGATACGGCGGTTTGCCGGCCGGGTGCTGGAGTGTTTGGACCTTGAGAAACCCAAGAATCTGGAAAAAATGAACCGGGAACAGCTTAAGCAGTTTTTATTGCAGACGTTATACCGCATACAGTCCTCCGGCACGGAGTCTGCGCTGAAGCAGGCGATACAGTATATTCAGCAAAATTATCAAAAAGATATTTTTCTGGACGAAGTGGCAGAGTATGTAGGATTGAACCCTGCGTATTTCAGCCGTATGTTTAAAAAGGAAACAGGAGAGCGGTTTATTGACTATTTGATGAACGTTAGGATCCGGCACGCCATGGAACTGCTAACCGGATCGGAGCGAAAGGCGTATGAAATCGGAGAAATGGTAGGATACCGCAATGTACAGCATTTTTATAAGACCTTTAAGGCGGTGACCGGGGAAACACCGCTGGAATACCGCAGCAAGCATAAAATGCGGGAGGAAGAGAAATGATCAAGCCGACCTTAGATATTCTGCGCAAATATAAGTTTAAAAGTGTGTTTTTTCGATATTTCCGGATGCTGCTGACTGTGATGCTGATTTTTTTCCTGGTATATACGGTGATTTTGTCCGCATATTATCATTACAGTCAGAATAGGGATTTAAAATTTCTGTCCCGAGAAATCAGCATGAAATCAGGGAATTATGTAGACCATGTCATGGGTGAGGTGCTGGGGATCTATGAATCGGCAGCCTCAAGCGAGTATATCAATCTTTTGTTAAGTAAAGAAGGGATTCCGATCAGCAGCAGCGAGTATCAGTCAACCCTGCATCCAGTGGTGTATACCTTTTTTTCCCAGGTAAATAAAAGCGATTGGATTGCCAATGTCTATCTCTGCAGTTTTAAGAGCCAATATGTCTATTCCAATACTGTAAGCGGCAAGATGGAAGTATTTGAGGACAGGGATTGGCTGAAGCGGTATCGGCAGACGGGAGAAACGTTTTATATGATGAGTTCTTTAGAGCCGATGACGGGCAAAGAGGAGTATCTGAGTGTTTGCTGGAAACTGGATAACATAGGTTTTTTGTGTGTGCAAGTGGAGCTGGATCGGATCGAGGATGAATTGCTGCGCATGAACCAGCAGTACCAGGCGGACTTTTATATTTTAGATCAGAACCAGGAAATGCTTTACACAGTGTCCAGCGGGCAGAGGGAAACTGACGAGGAGGAGGCAAAACGGATCATTGCCGGATTCTGCCCCGAAGCGGACACGGATGAAATCCAGAAAAACGGTTTTTTGTATGCCCTGACCCGGTCAGAATATGACTTGTCCTATGTGACGGTCATTCCCGAAAAACAGCTGATGGACACAAAGGGCATTGGTACGGTTATCGTGCTGGGGGCAGCAGGACTTCTGATTGCCCTGGTCATTTTAGCATTTTATGTGACAGAAAAAATATATCAATCTATCGTAGAGATCATAGCCCTGTTTCATGTGCAGGGGTCGGAAGCAAGCGGGCCGGATCAGGATAACTGGAACGAAACATTATTTATTTCCAATAATATTATGCGGATCATTAAAGATTATTCCGCTGTAGAACAGCAGCTGACCCGGGAGCTAAAATCCCTTCAGCAGGCGCGGAAGGTGGCGCTGCAAACCCAGATCAATCCGCATTTTATTTTTAATACCCTTCAGGCGGTCAATTTGTTTGTAATGAATCATATGGGGAAGGATAATGAGGCAGTACGGATTATTACGCTTTTGTCGGAATTTTTGCGAATTACGTTAAATACCAAAGATCATATTGTTCCCATATCTCTTGAGGTGGAGTATGCCAGAAAGTATATGGAGATCCAAAATATCAAATACGAAAATATGTTCCATGTGGTGTGGGAAGTAGACCCTCAGACCGAGAATTTAAAGACGGTGAAGATGATCCTTCAACCCATTTTAGAGAATGCGGTCAATCATGCGTTTGACTATAACAGCCAAAACTGCCGGATTCATGTGCGGATCCGGAAAATGGGGGACGATGTGGTGATTACGGTTACCGATAATGGATTGGGAATTGAAGGCGTTGTGCTGGAACGGCTGCGTCAGCAGATGCAGCAGGATGAGATTGCGGAAAACCAGCATATTGGATTGCTGAATGTGCATCTTAGAATTCGGCTTACCTTTGGAGAAAAATACGGGGTGCAGATTTTTTCAAAGCCGGGAAAGGGTACAAAAGTGCAGATGCGTATGCCGGCGATAGCAATGATCAGTCAAAAAGGCGGTTGAAATATAGAAAAAGAATGGAGGCAGGAAAATGAGTCAAAAAGAGCAGTATACATTTTGTGATGCGGAAAAAGAAATACAGATTAACAAATATGACACGCCGACACCATGGATGAACTATTTATCAAACGGCACCTTTCATACCATGCTCAGTCAGGCAGGCGGCGGGGTAGCTTTTTATAAAAGTCCGCAGATATGGCGGATTAACCACTATCGGTTTTTCCATCTGCCCACCGATCGAAGCGGATTTTATACCTATATCCGGGATGGGGAAACGGTTTGGTGTCCTACCAGTGAACCATGTGCCGCAAAACCGGAACAGTGGCAGGCGGCCCATGGTATGGGATATACCCGTTATGAGGCAAAGAGAGAGGGTCTTGCTGTAAATGCCCTTTACTTTGTGGGGGAATTGGAAAATTGCCTGATCATGCACCTTCAGCTGAAAAGTGACACGGATAAAAAAATTACTCTGTTTCCCTATGTGGAGCTTGGCATGATGGAATTTATGCGGGAACTGCAATGGCAGTGCTATAACAAGCATCAGCTCTCCTGCTATAACCGAGAGGATATTCTTATCTATCATTATGCGGTGGAGAATCAGCCAAAGCCGGATGAGACGCCGCTGGTATATTTTGCGGCTACCCTTCCGGCGGCGGGCTTTGACTGTGACCGAGACGAATTTGTGGGAAGTTACCGCAGTGAGGAAAATCCCAAAAGAGTGGAGGAAGGGCATTGCAGCGGTTCTACGCTGTATGGGGGCGATCCCTGTTTTGCACTGGAAATTCCCATAGAGCTTAAGGCGGGACAGGAGCAGGAAGTAACCATATTTTTGGGCACAGCCATGACAGAGCAGGCGGTTATATCTGCGGTACAGCATTGCCGGGAGCAGGATTTTGTCAAGCGTTCCTTTGATGGGCTCAAACAGCATTGGGATACCTATTTGTCCCGGTTTTCCTGTGAGATGAAAGATAAGACAGCAGAGCGGATGATTAATATCTGGAATCCCTATCAGGCGGAGCGGAACTTTCAGTTTTCCAGAAATATCAGCTATTATGCCACAGGTACATTCCGGGGCGTAGGGGTGCGGGATACGGCGCAGGATATTTTGGCCATGATTCCCTTTGACACAAAAAGAGCAAGAGAAAAACTGAATCTGCTGTTTACCCAGCAGTATCAGGACGGGCACTGTAATCATTATTGCTTTCCCACAGAGGGCTGGGATCCGGTGACCAGAACCCATTCGGATAATCATCTATGGCTGGTGATGGCGGCATATCATATCTGTCTGGAGGAGGGAGAACTTTCCTATTTGGACACGCAGGTAGAATTTTATGACAGCGGCCGTGGGACGGTATGGGAACATATGAAAAAGTCCATTGCCTTTACAGTATCGCATCTGGGAGAGAGGGGCTTTCCGCTGATGCTTGCGTCAGATTGGAACGATATGCTCTATCGTGTCTGCACCAAAGGCAAGGGGGAGAGTATCTGGACAAGTATGCAGTTTGGGACGGTGCTTCCCATGATGGAAGCTTTGGCAGAGCGCCGGGGAGAGGACGGCAGACTCTATCGGGAGATATATGAAGCGCAGAATCGGTTGGTCACGGAGACGGCATGGGATGGGGCATGGTTCCGGCGCTGTATTACGGATACGGGACGGATGATCGGCTCTGAAAAAGAACCCCAGGCCAAGATTTGGCTCAATACCCAAAGCTGGTCGGTGATTTCCGGCATGGGAACGCCAAACCAGCAAAAAACTGCCATGGACAGCGTGTACCGCTTGCTTAACACTCCGCTTGGCATCAAAAAGATTCATCCTGCCATGACGACCGACTATCCCAGCAAAGAAGAGGCGCTGACCTGCTATAACAAGGGTTGCGGAGAAAACGGAAGTGTATTTTGTCACGCCAATACCTGGGCGGTCATTGCAGAGGCAAAATTGAAGCATGCGGATCGGGCGTGGGAGTATTATACCCAGCTGATCCCCGCCAATGCCCAGAAGTATGCCGGTCAGTGGCGGTATAAGGCAGAGCCGTATGTATACGCCTCCAACATTTTCGGGCCGGAGAGTGACAAGTTCGGCCTTGCCAATGTCAGCTGGCTGACCGGGACGGCGGCGTGGATGTACATTGCGGCTACCCAGTATCTTTTGGGCATCCGTCCAGATTGGGACGGTTTGATTGTCGATCCTTGTCTGCCTGCGGCTCTTTTGCCGGTAACGGTGCACCGCCGGTTCCGGGGAAAGATGTATCATATTACCATCCATCAAAACAGGAAGGCAAAAATTCCGGAAAGCGCCTTGCCGGAATGCTGGGTTGAGATATAAAGGAGGAAGTTATGCAACTATGGAAAAAGAATATCTGGTATGAAGAAACAGATGAGGGAGTATTGCATCTTGTTGGGGGCGGAGAAAGCGCTTCCTTGCTGACACGGTACCAAGTGGTGACGTCGGTCCCCGCGGAAGGCGGCGGAATGGTAGAAGGAGAGGAAAAGCTGACCTATATATGGCAGGACTTTAGCCGAAGCATTCTGCCCGTACAGAAAGCCGATGGGTTTTCCCTGACCGTTTTTTTGTCCGACCGTGAAAGGCTGTTTGGATTGGGAGACGAAAGCCGGGAAACCGTGATGAAACGGGGCAGAATTGCCGATCTCTGGGTCAGAAATGCGGTATGTTACGGCCCGGTTCCGTTTTTGATCAGCTCTGAAAATTGGGCGCTTTTTGTCAACTGTACCTACCGAATGCGGTTTGATCTGGATAGTCAGGGGAGAAATCAGGTACATATTACTGCGGAAAAAGGAATCCTTGATTGTTATCTGTTTTTGGGTGAAGACATGAAATCGTTGATCGGCAAGTATACCAAGGTGACTGGCAGACCTCTGCTGCTGCCAAGAGCGGGCTATGGATTTACCTTTGTATGCAACGAAGAAGAGGGCGCCCATGATGTGGTGAACGATTGTTTTCAGTTTCGCCGGGAGGAGATCCCCTGCGATATGGTGGGTCTGGAGCCGGGCTGGATGGAGACGCATTATGACTTTACCACCAAAAAAGAATGGCATCCGGAGCGGTTCTATTTTCCAACCTGGGTGGAAAAGAATTATGCGGGCACCTGGTCTTTTCTCTATAATGTAAAACAGATGGGTTTTCGGCTCAGTCTTTGGCTGTGCTGTGACTATGACCTGCTCTGGGAGGAAGAACAGGAACAGTTGGATTGCCGTGCCAATTCCTATGAGGGCGCAGAGATCATGGACGATCATTTTGGACATGGGTCTATTATGGATAAGATTACTGTTCCGGGGGAGAGCTGGTTTACCCACCTGAAACGGTTTGTAGATCAGGGCGTCAGCGCCTTTAAGATGGACGGCGCCAATCAGGTGCTGGAGCATCCTGACCGGCTTTGGGCGTGCCGGTATACGGATGATGAAATACACAATCTGTATCCGGTACTGCTGGCCAAGCAGATGAGCCGGGGCTTTTCGGAATATACCGGAAGAAGAGCCATGATCTATACCTCAGCTCTGTATGCGGGTACCCAGCGGTATGCCGCCACCTGGGCCGGGGACACCGGCGGGGGGCCGGCAACGCTGGTTTCGATTTTGAACTATGCTTTTTGCGGACATACCAATACCACCTGTGATATTGACCCTAGCAATGTCAAAAGTCTGCATTACGGTTTTTTGCTTCCGTGGTCGCAGATTTTGGCATGGCGGAACTGGCATCATCCGTGGCTGCTTGGCAGAAAGCAGGAAGCAATCATTCGGGATTACGCAAGACTGCGGTCGTCTTTGTTTCCCTATCTTTATTCCTTTGCTTATGCCGCATGGCTGACCGGGATCCCTATCATCCGGCCCATGCAGCTGGAATATCCGCAGGATGAAAGATACGATCAAACAACCAATTTGTATATGCTGGGGGATTCTTTGCTGGTGGGCGCCTTTGATATGAACCTGTCCCTTCCGGAAGGAAAATGGATTGACTATTTTACCAATGTGATCTACAGCGGAGAGATTACGTATGAGCCTCCTGCCGGAAAGGGCGGTGCGCTTTTTGTCAAGCCAGGGGCAGTGTTTGTGACCCAAACGCCCAAGGACTATTTGGATGAAGAAACAGAAGAACCTTTGTATATTCGTATGTATCCCGGCGGAAGCGGAAGCTTTTTGCTGTATGAAGACGATGGAGATACCATGGAATATCAAAAGGATATCTATGCGGTGACGAAAATGGCATTTGAGGACAAGGGAGACGGAACAGCGGAGCTAACCCTGTTCCCGCCGGAGGGCGGATATCCTCAGCCCAGCCGGAGCTTTCGGGCGGTCTTTCCATCAGAGCAGGCGGCGGTATTTTGTGAAGAGGTACCGGTTAAGGTTTGCTGCCAAAATGGTGTAACCCAATGGACGGCGGAGAGCGGAGAGAAACCCGTTACGTATCGGATTCAATGGTGATAAAGGCAAAAAGGTTTGGCATCTCTGTGATAAACAGAGGTGCCAAACCTTTTTCTATCAGTTTATTCAAAATCGTGTCGGTTGCCTTGAGATTGCAATAGGTACAAACTAGGAAGCATTTGAAATTGACATATTTGATACATTGTTTTATAATATTCTCAAAGATAAGCACAGATACGGCAAAATAGAAAAACAGGAGGGTCAAGATGAAACCACTTAAGAAAAGTGTGAGTATTACTTTAGATGAAGATGTTATAGAACAGCTGAAGATTCGGGCAGAAAATTGTGACCGTTCCTTATCCCAGTATATCAATTTGGTGCTGAAACGGCATTTGAAGCAAAACCCGCAGGAAGAAGAGGAAGTATAACAACAGTCCAATAACAATTATGCAATCATAAAATGGCACCGGATTTATCAAAAATCCGGTGCCATTTCTCATAAAAGTTAAAATACATTAACCCTTCGCCGGTGCAATGTGATACCCAAAGGGGGCTAACTTTAAGCCGTTTGTTTCTACCGTATACGCATTATGGTTCATGGTAATGCAGATTTTATCGGTGTCTGTACCCCGGTGCACCACTTCTACTCCGTCCGGAGATACGATGCCCTGGAGGGCGGCCTCCTGCAAAACAGAGGCAATCAGTTCACCCAATGTTGTTTCATCTACCGAACAGCCAAGATAATAGGCTGTGCCCTTGCCATACTGCTTTCTGGTCACTGCCGCAAACTCTTGATAGAAGGTGTCAGCATAGCGGTAGAGAACGTCGGCGTCCTTTGCCACAATCATATCTCTGAAAATGCCGCCATAGCCGGACTTTCCTTCCATTTTCCCCTGTCCTGCAAGAGGAAAGGCGTTAAGATCCTGCAAACTTTCGGTTTCAATGACTTCTATGCCGGTCAGATCATCATAGCCTACCGGAAGTACTTTGCCAAGGGTCAGATTGTTGTCTGCATTCTTTACAGCACTGCGATAGGTCAAAATGACAATGCCGCCGTTTTGGGCAAAGGCTTTTACCCTGGCCTGCAGTTCCGGCTTGCCGATAATCATCAGCGGCAGTATCAGAATTTTGTAATTGTCAAAAGAAGCGTCCTGCGGAATGATATCCACCATAATGTTTTGGTCATAGAACGGCTTATAGAGCTTTTGCATCTCCTTCACGCAGTCAAGAAGAATGCTTTGCCGCTGAATCCGAAAGGCTGCAAGAGAGTCATAGTCATAGGCCATGGCGACCTTGCTGACTACCGGTGTTGCAAGCTGTTTTTCATATTGAGAGATGTCCGCAAAAAAGCTTTGCACCTCATAGAATTTCCGACGTTTTATGTTATCCGAATCCAAAATGCCATAGCAAAACTGTTCGGCTCCTTTGGTGTTTCCCCGATAGCGGAAGTACATCAAAGAGGAACAGCCCCTTGCCATACCCTGGCAGGACCACATCTTCGCCTGATTGGGGCGGGGAAGAAAGCCGGTGACATCATGTCCCTGGGCGCCCATGATCGCCTCTGTGATCCAGAAGTTCTCCTGTTTCAGTCCGCGAATGTAATCCAGTCCAAATGCAATTTCGTGTGGGGGGATTGGTTCTTTTTGGCCTCCCCACACTGGATAGTTGTTATAGGCAACCTGGTCCAGGTGCTTTGCGATTTCGGAAAAGTCACAGTGTTTTTCCAGACCGCCGCCCGAAAAATCGTGCATGACCACCGCATTTGGCTGGATCTCTTTGATGAGTTTTGCCTGAAATGCGGCAAAGTCCGTAATGCTTTTTTTGCGGAAACGCTCCCAGTCCAGCCGCAGGGCCGGATTATGGGTGGTGATGGTGGCCATGGGCGTTGGGATCTCGTCAAAATCGTTGTACTCCTGTGACCAGAAGGTGGTTCCATAGGTTTCGTTCAGCGCATCAATATCATCATGAAATTTTTTTCTGAGATAATCTCGGAAGGCGTTTTGACACTGCCCGCAATAGCAGACGTCGCTGGATTCATGTCCCAGCTCGTTGTCGATCTGCCAGGCAACAATGGCGTCTTCGTTTTTAAAGTGCTCCAGTTCCGCACGAATGATCTTTTCAGAATATTCATACATCACCGGGCTGTTAAAGCAGTACACGTGCCTGCCGCCAAAGGTGCGCTTGCGGCCGTTTTCAAATTCGGATAAAATATCGGGGTGCTTTTTGGCAAGCCAGGCGGGAATGGTGGCAGTGGGCGTCCCCATAATCACCTTCAAGCCTTTGGCTTTTGCCTTGGCAATGACCGTGTCAAAAAAGGAAAAATCATAATTTCCCTCGGTTTTTTCCATCATATGCCAGCAAAATTCTCCGATACGAATAACGTTGCAGCCCAGCTCCTTGATGGTGTCAAGATCGGCATCCATCATAGAGACATCCCACTGCTCTGGATAATAATCTACACCTAGTAACATCATTGTTCCCTACCTTCTTTTTTCCAGTTCGGCTTTCATATTTTCAAAGAATGTGCCCCTGATTTTGTAAAAACGCTTATAAATAATATATGTAATAATGGCAAAAATACCAGGAATGACAAACATGAGAACCCGCATACCGGTAATGGTTTGAGGACTTTGGGCGGTATTTTCCACAAATCCGATCAGCTCAAGGCCTATTCCGGAAATGAAACCGGAAACGGCGCCGGCCAGCTTCACCACAAAGGTCTGGGTGGAGAAAATGACCGATTCATTCCTGGTTCCAAATTTGTATTCCCCATAGTCCACAACGTCCGCCAGAGAGACCGTGACCAGCACAAGCATAAAGCCGATGCCGATGTTGATGATAGCAGAGCATATGCCGACCAAAATAATATTGCTTGGGGCAATAAAGCCGCAGGCCATCAGAGCGGCAAAACCAAATATCTGCGTGATTGCTGCAATCAGATAGGCAACCGGCCGGCCTATTTTGGCGGAAATGGAGGGGAACAAGGCAAGGGTGGCCATTTGGGCAATGCCGGCAACCCCGGTGTAAACAGAGAATAATGTTCCGTCTGCGCTTCCGGTCACGTATTTAAAATAGAAGGTTGCAAAGCTGTTTTCCAGCTGATAGCCCAGATTGAAGAATGCGGCGATACCCAATACCACCAGTACCTGATCGTTGGTAAAAAGGATTTTTACCATCTGTTTCAGTGAGGTTTTTTCAGTGTTTTTAGGGGTTTCATGTGCTTCACGGCATTTGAGACAGGTGAGGGTAGAAGCAATGATAAACACCACCGAAATGATCATGGCAAATTTGGAAAAACCGTCGGCACTGTCGCCTTTGCCTAGAAAACCAATAATAGCAAAGCCGCCGGAACCCACTACCAGCCAGGCAAGAGAGGCAAAGAATCTGGGAATGGACGAAATCTGGTCTCTCTCCTTTGGATCATCAGTCAGAGCTGGGACCATGGACCAGTATGGAATATCCTCGATGGTATAAGTCATTCCCCACAGAATGTACAACACGGCAATATATGTAGCATATGCTGTGCCGGAAAGGGAGGTGTTCCAATAAAGAAAGATCAGGACAATGGCGTTTAAAACGGTTCCCAGCATGATCCAAGGCCGGAACTTGCCGAATTTGGAGCGGGTATTGTCCACAATGACTCCCATGATCGGATCGTTGACCGCATCAAAAATGCGGGCCACCAAGAACAAGGTGCCGACAAATGCGGGCGCAACCCCTTTGATATCGGTCAGAAAATACAAGAGGAAGGTAGAAACGATTGCATAGACGGCGTCTTTACCAAAGGCGCCAAGACCAAAACTAATCTTTGAAACCCAAGTTAACTTTTTGCTCATTCTGATCACCCTTTCTTTGCATTTTTACTACATTTTCGCAAAAAGTTCTTTTTAAAACAATACCATATTTTTTATTAAAAGTCAACAAAATAACAATGGAAAGTAAAGGATGTTTTGTGTATAGATGAAAAATTCAAAAAAGTAAAATTTTTAAAAATAGGTTTTGAACACGCAAAACAGGACAGGGACGGTCTTGTAATTCTTTAGGATCAGTATGTTTGAAACATAGTACATATCATGCCAAAAAAGAAAGCGCGGTTTTTGCTGCGCTTTCTTTTTTGTTAAAACCTTCCATTAGCGAATGCCATATTTTTCAATAATATAATCCATATCCTTGTCGCCTCTGCCGGAGAGGTTGATGAGGATAGAGCCTTTACCCATCTTCTTTGCCAGCTTCATGGCATAAGCCACTGCATGGGCGCTTTCAATCGCCGGGATAATGCCTTCCAGTCTGGAAAGGGTGAAGAAAGCGTCAATGGTTTCCTCGTCATCCACAACATCGTATTTTACCCGCCCAAGGTCATGCAAAAACGCGTGTTCCGGGCCGGAGGAGGGATAGTCAAGACCGCTTGCAACCGAGTAAACCGGGGCAGGATCGCCGTTTTCGTCTTTGAGCATTAGACTGTTAAAGCCGTGCATAATGCCTTCGCTTCCGTATTGCAGGCTGGCGGCATGATCGCCCAAAGTGGCGCCCCGGCCCAGGGGCTCTACACCATAAATATCCACCGGATCATTGAGGAAGCCTGCAAACATTCCCATGGCGTTGGATCCGCCGCCCACACAGGCAACCACCGCGTCCGGCAGTTCTCCGGTCATGTCAAGAAACTGTTCTCTGGCTTCAATCCCAACAACGCTCTGAAAATCACGGACCATGAGTGGGAAGGGATGAGGACCAACCACAGAGCCGATGCAGTAAATACAGTTTTCATAATCTCTGCTATAGGCGGCAAAAGCGGCGTCAACAGCTTCTTTCAGAGTGGCAAGACCGTCGGTGACTTCAATGACGTTGGCGCCCAGGATTTTCATCCTGGCCACGTTGGGGGCTTGTTTTTTGATGTCTACAGAGCCCATGTAAATGTCACATTCCAGACCAAAGTAAGCGGCGGCAGTGGCAAGAGCAACACCGTGCTGACCCGCGCCGGTTTCCGCAATGACCTTTTTCTTGCCCATATATTTTGCAAGCAGCGCTTCCCCCATACAGTGGTTCAGCTTATGGGCGCCGGTATGGTTTAGGTCCTCACGCTTGACATACAGCTGGACGTTGCCAAGTTTGCCGGACAGCCTTTCCAGATAGGAAACCGGGGTGGGTCTGCCCTGAAATTCTCTGCGGATTCTGCGCAGTTCGCTTACAAATTTGCTGGATTTACAAATGGTAAAATAGCTCTGGGTGATTTCTTCCAGGGCTTTTTGCAGTTCGGGTGGAATATAAGAACCGCCATATTTTCCAAAATAGCCTTTTTCGTCCGGATAATTTTTAAAATAAGTATCAAAATCAATTCCATTAAAATTCATTTTTTATTCCTCCGTATATCAAAAAATTCTGTACTTAAATTTGGAACAGCGTTGTTTTCCGTCATCGTTTTATAAGAAGAAACATAATTTGCCGTGAGATGTCCCACGCCTACCCCCTTTGCGGATCGTCCTGTCAAAAATAAAAAAATCCTTGACAGAAAGATAGTATCTGTCAAGGACGAATAATCAATATTATCCGCGGTGCCACCTTGCATTCACGGAAAACCCGTGCACTTAGCAGGATACCAACATATCCCCGGCAACTGACGCATGCCTCTGCGTTGCAGAATACTTTGCAAAACCATGTTTTGCATTTGACTGCACCCTCCGCGGTCCATTTGACGGTTTGTTTCTTGCCTGATTCTCAGCATCGCAGACTCTCTGTAAAGGCATGGCCGCCGTTATCTCCGCATCAACGGTTTGTATTATGTAGTTACTCTTACTATACCACCAACACCCGCGATTGTCAAGAGTAAAACAGAAATATGTTGTATCATCAGGAATATGTCTTAATAATTTCTTCCGCAATTTCCCGTTTGGAAACACAGCGGTCCATGGCTTGTTTTTCGATATAGTGGTGGGCATAGGGTTCATCCATTTTTAATTGGCTGATCAATAGCCATTTTGCCCTGTTCACCAGGCGGATTTCCGCCATTTTTTCTTCAATGGATAAGGTCTTTTTTTCAAAACGGCGAAGACGTTCCCGGGCGGCAGCCATCCAGCATAGCCCCATGGCCAAGGCTGAGCGTGAAAGAGGCTTTGGAAGGGTAAAAATACCATTTTCTGTTACTTTATCATAGATTTCACCGTACACCTCTGACCTTACCAGAAGCAAGACAGCTGTTCCCTTTGCCATACTGGCATCCATGGCAAAACGAACCCCAGTATCGTCCGGGAGGGGTGCGTTGACAATGACAAAATCAAAATCCCGCTCTGCAAAGGCACGCCTTGCGGCGTTGACGCTAAGTACTATTTGAACGGGATCGTATTTGGTTTCCGGAAGCAGCACGGAACAGGCGGCATTGAATTTCTCCGCCGCAGAGACTACAAGAACGCTGTAGCCATGTTCTTTTAAACTCATTGTGCTTCCTCCCTCTTTTTCCCTGGCAAAAGCAGGTTTGTTATATAGGTATGCTTGTTTTAGCCACAATAAATATGCAGGATCTCTTCGGCGACATATTTTTTGATAAAGGCGCTGTCCGAAGCCGTCTTGCAGGCACTATTCAGGTCGGCCGGCAGCTTCTGAAAACGACGGAGCACAGCTGGATCGGCTTTATAAAGGTTAAAATCCGCCACCATGGGTAGGTCAAGCTTTTTTTCAATTCCATTTAGACCCGCATAAATAATCAAAGTCAGAGCCAAATAGGGATTGGCGGAAGGATCAGGCGAACGGAGTTCTGCCCGGCGGTATTCGCCGGCGGCGGCAGGAATCCGCATCAGCTGCGAGCGGTTTTCACTGGACCAGGAAATATATTCCGGCGCTTTGTTGCTGCCAAAACGTTCATAAGAATTCTCAGCGGGGTTTAAAAAGGCAGTCATATCTTTGACTTTATCAAGAACGCCGGCAATCATATAGCAAAGAGCATCGGGACAATGGTCGGCCTTAACTGACATATTAATATGAAAGCCGTTTCCTGGTTTATCCCGCAAGGGCTTGGGACTGAAATCCGCAAACAGACCGTTGCGCTGGGCAACCGTTCGCACCACCGTTTGGAATGTCATTACATTATCTGCGGCGGAAACCGGGTCGGAATACCGAAAGTCGATCTCGTTTTGTCCCGGTCCTTCCTCGTGATGAGAGCTCTCAGGGCGAATTCCCATTTGTTCCAAGGTAAGACAGATCTCCCGGCGGATATTTTCCCCTTTGTCATCTGGTGCAATATCCATATATCCGGCATAGTCATAGGGTATCTTGGTGGGGTTGCCGTTTTCATCCAGCCGGAAAAGATAAAATTCCTGCTCTGCGCCGAAAGCAAAGCGGCAGCCGGCTTTTTCTGCTTCCTTTGTTGCCTGAATTAAAAGTTGACGAGTATCTCGCTCAAAAGGGTGGCCATCAGGATAAGAAATGGTGGAAAACATGCGTACTACCTTACCGTGCTCTGGCCGCCATGGAAGCTGCATCAGCGTCTCTGGATCCGGGTGGAGCAACAGGTCGGAATGGGTTTCGTCTCCAAAGCCCTTGATGGCGGAGGCGTCGAATGCAATTCCGTATTCAAAGGCCCGGGGAAGCTCTTCTGGCATAATAGAGATATTTTTCTGCCTGCCGAACACATCACAAAAGGCAAGCCGAATAAATTTTACATCGTCCTCCTGTACATACTGCAATACCTCTTGTTTTGAATACTTCATAATCTTTTACCTGCTTTCTTTTAGTTTGCAACATACATCTGTTTGTAAGGATTTTTACTGTCCGGAGTGACTACGGTAAAAGGGGCGCTAAGAATTTCTTCCGCATTTAGGCCAAATAATTCGGCAAACTCCGAAACAGCAGGGCGAATTTGTTCTATATCGGTTGCATCGGCGGCATGAGCCGTAACCTGGGACGGGAATTTAATGCCATGGCAGTCGCTTCGGAGATAAATTTTACCACCATGCATACCTGTAGATGGGTAGTTGCCCACAATATTTTTGCGATCGTTGCTCAGGCCAAGGACAATAATAGTGCCGCCTGCCTGGTATTCGCCTAAAAAACTTCCGCATTTGCCGCCGATTACCATGATTGGCTGCTTTTCTTTGTAGGCTTTCATATGAATACCGGCTCGGTAGCCCGCATTGCCTTTTACAAAGATTTTGCCGCCTCGCATAGCGTATCCTGCGGCATCGCCAATATTTCCGTGGACAATAATTTTCCCGTCATTCATGGTATCGCCTACAGCATCCTGCGCATTGCCCATAACCTCTAAGACTGCGCCGTTAAGATAAGCTCCCAGTGCATTACCGGGAATCCCCGTAATCTTTATATTTTTATCAGACATACCGGCAGCAATAAAACGTTGACCCAGGCAATCCGTAATACTGCAGTCGCCTTTTGCATCGCGTAAAGCAGCATTTAGTTCTTTATAATCGGTGTTTCTTGCGCTTATATTCATTATAACACACCTCCAAGTTTTTTTCTACGGGTTTCGGGCAAAAATATTGCAAGAGAGGGAGATTTTTTTAGCATTGCAGCATCAATATCCGTCAGAGGCATTTTTTCCCGTATCAAAGAAGTGTATATGCCTGCCCGGTCAACCTTTCCAATCAGAATATATCCCGCGAGAAAACCGTCTTTCATATAAAGTCTTTTGATAAAGGAATCCCCTTTTTCCTCATACACTTCACCACCGTCCTGCTTGGTGGGATAACTGCCTGCAGTCATGGCATGGAGTCCAAAGAAACCGATGGAATTCATGGGGATCGCATTGTCAAAGACCGCTTCACCTCCTGCCATATTAATGCCGGCGCATTTGCCCTGGATATATGCATTGGGAAGAATGGCAAGGACTTTTTTCTGTCCAGATGAAATATCGTCTCCTTCGGTACAGTCTCCTGCGGCATAAATGTGGGCTATGGAAGTTTGCATTTTATCATTAATAAGAATACCACGGTTCACCTCGCCGCCAATCTCCTTGAGCAGGGCAGTGTTTGCTCTTACCCCGACAGCCAGAACAAGTACATCAAAGGCAACGTCTGTACCGCTGTTCATCTTTGCGGTGTTTTTGTCAAAGGTGGCAACGCTGTCCCCCAGAAGAAATTTGATTCCATGTTTTTCAAGGTGCTTCTGCATCAAAGCGGCGCATTCTTCGTCTAAGATACTGGAGAGAATACGGTCTGCCAAGTCGCATACGGTGATTTCAGATACTCTGTCTGCAAGCCCTTCGGCGCATTTCAGTCCGATCAGCCCGGCACCCACAATGAAAACCCTGGTGTTTTTATTTATGGCATGCTCTAAAGCCTGCATATCATCTATTGTCATAAAAGAAAATTTTTTGTCCACCGTCTCCAGGCCGGGAAAGGGCGGAACAAAGGGGGAAGAGCCTGTGGCAATACATAACTCGTCATATGGAATCTCGTCCCCACTATTGGTGATAACCAGCTTATGTTTGTCATCGATTTTTATGGCCTGTTTTCCATATAGAACATTGCAGCCGTTGTTTAAGTAATAATCCTTTTCTCTGTAGTTCATTTTTTCTATTGTAGTTTTACCTTCAAGGCAATAAGAAATCAGAGGCCGGCAGTAGACAGGATGGTTTTCTTCAGATATGACGGTTATCTCTGATGCAGTATCCTGTGTTCTGATTCCTTCAATACAACCGGCTGCGGCAACACCGTTGCCAATAATCACATATTTTTTCACAGCAGCTCACCTCTCCTCATAAATAATAGCATTGTTGGGGCATCCGGCTACACAGGCAGGGGACCCGCAGGAATTTTCCAGACAGAGCTCGCATTTTTGAACAACGCCGTTTTCTCCTTGTGCCACCGCACCGTACGGACATACTAAAATGCAGGTAAGGCATCCAATGCACTTGTCATGGTCAATGCAAATTACTCCATCTTTGATGCTAAGTGCTCCGGAAATGCAGCTTTTTACACATATGGGGTCTTCACAATGACGGCAGGAAACCGCATAGGTAATTTTATCACTTTCTTCAATATGTACCCTTGGATAAATGGGTTTATTTTTCAGCGCCTTGACCATATTGGATATGCCAGAATTGGCAAAGGCACAGTTATATTCACACAAATGACAACCCAGGCACCATTTTTCATCTACATAAACTTTTTTCATTATTATCACTCTCCTGCATGCGAAATACCAAGAATAGAAAGTTCCCGATCGTTTAAGCCGACACCGCGCAGCATAAGCCGATTACCCTTCAGGGCTTCAATGGAATTGATGCCCATGCCGCCCATCAGTTCTTTAATTTCATGTTTCCAGGCCGTCATCAGGTTGATAAGGTGTTGGCTCCCGATATCCGGATTGAGTCGTTTGACCAGTTCAGGGTTTTGAGTGGCGATGCCCCAGTTGCATTTTCCGGTTTGGCATGTGCGGCATAGGTGACAGCCCAGGGCGAGGACTGCAGCAGTGGCAATATAGCAGGCGTCTGCTCCAAGTGCAATGGCTTTTACCACATCGGAGGCACTGCGAATGCTTCCGCCTACTACAAGTGACACATTATTTCTAATTCCTTCTTCACGAAGCCTGCTGTCAACCGATGCCAGCGCCAGTTCAATGGGAATGCCCACATTATCCCGAATACGGGTAGGAGCGGCCCCTGTGCCGCCGCGGAAGCCGTCAATGGCAATGATGTCTGCACCGCTTCTTGCAATGCCGCTTGCGATGGCAGCAATGTTATGCACAGCGGCAACTTTTACAATAATGGGCTTTTGATATTCCGTTGCTTCTTTCAATGAAAATACCAGCTGTCTTAAATCCTCTATGGAGTAAATGTCGTGATGAGGCGCCGGAGAAATTGCGTCAGAACCCTCGGGAATCATTCTTGTCCGAGAAACGTCTCCCACGATTTTCGCACCGGGCAGATGGCCGCCAATACCCGGCTTTGCTCCCTGTCCCATTTTAATCTCTACGGCTGCGCCGGCTTCCAGATAATCTTTATGCACGCCAAACCGTCCCGAAGCCACCTGTACAATGGTGTTTTTGCCATAGCAATAAAAATCCTCGTGCAGGCCGCCCTCGCCTGTATTATATAAGATACCCAGCTCTGTGGCAGCTCTTGCAAGGCTTGCATGGGCGTTATAGCTGATGGATCCGTAGCTCATGGCGGAAAACATGACCGGCATGGAAAGCTCCAATTGGGGTGGGGTATTGCAGATCAGGTTTCCGTTTTTGTCCCGCTGCACTTTTTCTGGCTTTTTTCCCAAAAAGACCTTGGTTTCCATCGGTTCCCGCAGAGGGTC
Source organism: Ructibacterium gallinarum (assembly GCF_014982785.1). Taxonomy (GTDB): domain Bacteria; phylum Bacillota; class Clostridia; order Monoglobales; family Monoglobaceae; genus Ructibacterium; species Ructibacterium gallinarum. The sequence goes on along the minus strand of NZ_JADCKB010000001.1, from coordinate 123,786 downwards.
AATGGGTGGATTGGTCACCTGGGAGGCGTTGATAAGAATTTTGTCCCAGTATACCGGCAGCGGATTTGGATTTCCCATAGAGGAAAGCAGTACGCCGCCGCTGCTGGCTTGTTTGTATATTTCTTTAATGGTAGAATCGGACCAGTTGGCATTTTCCCGAAGCCTGCAGTCGTTTTTTACAATTTTCAGGGCTTTGGTAGGACACAGAGAAACGCATCTTTGACAGTTGACGCATTTTGTTTCGTCACTGATAAGAAGGTTCAAGTCTGCGTCATAGCTGTGGACTTCATTGGCGCATTGCCGTTCGCAAACGCGGCATTTTATGCATCGGTTCTCATTTCTGATTACTTCAAATTCCGGATTGATATAGATGTTTTGCATCAGTATGCACCCTCCTTTACCTTAACAATAACCGGCTCACCGCCGCTTGGAGCATAGATGTTTTCGGCTTCTGGTTCCATGACACGAATGGCAGCTTCTTCGCTGGCAATCAGTACTTTATCATCTTTTTCTCCGACTACCATGGAACGCAGCTTCAACCGGTCGTTTAACGCCATAAGTCCGCCGTTAAAGCCAAAAACAATGGAAAAAGGCCCAGTAATCAATAGATTGGAAAATACGGTCCGAAGATAGGTCAGTTTTTCCCTTTCGACGTCAGGTTTTCCTGCAATGGTACTCCAAAACGGAGCCGCAATGACATTGGCAGCCTCTTTCACAGTCAGTCCTTGTACCCGGAGAAGATAATCCATGATATAGGTGATAACTTCGGTATCGGTTTGCAGCGTACATTGATAACCAAACATTTCAATATAACGGCGATTGGCATCATAGGATGAAATTTCTCCGTTATGAACAATAGAATAATCCAGCAGGGTGAAGGGGTGGGCACCGCCCCACCATCCTGGCGTATTAGTGGGATAGCGTCCGTGGGCAGTCCAAGAGTAACCTTCATAGGTTTCCAGTTTGTAAAATACGCCTACATCCTCCGGAAAGCCAACCGCTTTGAAAGCGCCCATGTTTTTGCCGCTGGAAAAAACATAGGCTCCTGGCATTTCGGCGTTGATTTTCATGACGGTTCTTGCTACAAATTCCTTTTCACTCAGTTGCATGGCGGATAGAACAGATTTTAAAGGAGAAACGAAGTAGCGCCATATAATCGGCGCGTCAGTAATCTCAGGAATCTGGCGAGTGGGAATAATTTCGGATTTTACAATCTCAAACCGTTCTTTTAAAAATACTTCACAGTTTTTGCGCACCGCCCGTTCGTCAAAAAACATATGCAGGGCATAAAAATCCTTATATTCAGGATAAATACCATAACCCGCAAAGCCGCCGCCCAGTCCGTTGGACCGGTCATGCATGGGCTTCATGGCCTGCGTAATGCTCTCACCGGACATTCGGTTTCCCTCTTTGGAGATGACCGCGGCAATGGCACAGCCGGAGGGGATGCGTATTTGACCTTCTGTTTTCATATGGCTTCTTCCTTTCTCAATAAAACTCAACAGAAAAAGACGTTCATTTTGGTGCGGAAGCGACTCCGTACCAAAATGAACGCCTTTGCTCATTTGCAGGCATTATACACCTTTCCATGTTATTTGTCAAGCCGAAAAATGGATTTTTTGAAAAAAAAAGAAAAAAATTTGAAAAAAGGGGTTGACAAATCCTTCCGATGGGTGTACAATACGGGTTGTAAAAGGCAAGGGCGTCTTTGAGTTTGATACTCGAAGACGCTTTTTTTATTGATTTCCCAGTTGAAAAAGACGAGGAATTAAAAAAGCGAAAATAAAGAAAAAGGCAAAGGCGTCTTTCATGGAGTTCTTCCTAATTAACAGGCGTCTTTGTCTTTTGTTTTAACAATATTATGGAAAAGGAGAGATGATGATGGGAACGGTATCAGAGTATTTTGGAAGTTTGGTTTTTGATGACAGGGTGATGAAAGCAAATCTGCCAGCCAAGGTGTATCAAACACTGCGCAAGACCATTGATGAAGGTGCGCAGCTGGATATCGGCGTTGCCAACGCAGTGGCAGAGGCAATGAAGGATTGGGCGGTGGCACACGGCGCGACCCACTATACCCATTGGTTCCAGCCGCTGACGGGAATCACGGCAGAAAAGCATGACAGCTTTATTTCCCCTTCGCCGGATGGCGGTGTGATTATGGAGTTTTCCGGAAAAGAGCTGATCAAGGGTGAGCCAGATGCATCATCTTTTCCGTCGGGCGGTCTTAGGGCTACCTTTGAGGCGCGGGGCTATACCGCGTGGGATCCGACCTCTTATGCATTTATTAAAGGAAAGACCCTATGTATTCCTACTGCTTTTTGTTCGTACGGCGGGGAAGCGCTGGATAAGAAAACACCGCTGCTGCGGTCTATGGAGGCTTTAAATCGTCAAGCCCTGCGAATCCTCCGGCTGTTTGGGAACCAAAATGTAAAATGTGTCCGCACTTCGGTAGGACCAGAGCAAGAATATTTTTTAATTACTAAGGAGATGTATGATAAGCGCCCTGACCTCCGTTATACCGGACGAACCCTTTTTGGTGCAAAATCCCCCAAGGGACAGGAAATGGACGATCACTATTTCGGTATTATTAAGCCCAGAGTAGAAGCTTATATGGAAGAGCTTAATGAGGAATTGTGGAAGCTGGGTGTTCTGGCCAAAACAGAGCATAACGAAGTGGCGCCTGCGCAGCACGAATTGGCTCCGATTTATACTACCACCAATATCGCAACCGATCATAACCAGTTGACCATGGAAATTATGCAGAAGGTTGCGGCAAAGCATGGATTGGTATGTCTGCTTCATGAAAAGCCTTTTGCAGGCGTTAACGGTAGTGGTAAGCATAACAACTGGTCTATGGCTACCGATACTGGTGTAAATTTGCTTTCTCCAGGAGAAACACCTTATGAAAATGCCCAATTCCTGTTGTTCCTTTGCGCAGTGCTCAAAGCAGTGGACGATTATCAGGATCTTTTGCGGCTTTCGGTGGCAACGGCCGGAAATGACCATCGGCTGGGAGCCAATGAAGCTCCGCCGGCAGTGGTATCGGTCTTCTTGGGTGATGAATTAAACGCTGTTTTAGAAGCCATTGAAAACGATACACCATACAGTGGTACCGAAAGAACACAAATGAAGCTGGGTGTTGATGTGCTTCCCAAATTTAACCGGGATACCACAGACCGGAACCGCACCTCGCCCTTTGCGTTTACTGGAAATAAATTTGAATTCCGTATGCTGGGTTCCTCTAACAGCATTGCCTGTGCAAACATCATGTTAAATGGGGCGGTAGCAGAAAGTTTGAAAATCTATGCGGATCGTCTGGAAAAGGCCGATGATTTTGAAACCATGCTGCATGAAATGATTCGCAAAACCATTAAGGATCATAAGCGGATTATTTTTAACGGCAACGGGTATGACGAGGAATGGATTAAGGAAGCTACTGAAAAGCGGGGTTTGCTGAATTATCGCACCACACCGGATTGCATGCCGCATTTGCTGGATAAGAAAAATGTAGATATGCTGACAGCTCATGGAATTTATTCGAAAGCGGAGTTGGAATCCAGATGTGAGATCATGCTGGACAATTATTGCAAGACGGTGTTGATAGAGGCCAATACCATGGTGGATATGGCAAAAACGCAGATTGCGCCGGCCATTGAGGCTTATGCAGGAGATGTGGCAAAGAATGCCGCCAGAAAAAAGGCATTGGATCCCTCCATTGCCTGCAGCTATGAATGTAAACTGGTACAGAAACTTTCTGATCTGACTGATCGGATTGCAGTCAAAACGGACGAACTGGAAAAAGCCCTGATGGCGATGCATCACATTGATGGAATTATCCCACAGTCTGAGGCAATAAGGGATACGGTTCTGGTAAAAATGAGCGAGCTGCGGCTTGCTTGCGATGAGGCGGAAATATTAACGGCGAAACAATATTGGCCGTATCCATCTTATGGAGATATGTTGTTTAGTGTAAGGTAAAAAAATTTGATAGAAAAAGGAGTGGAGTCATATGGCAATGGAAGAAATCAGCAGATTGCTGGGAGAAGCGGTGTCGACAGAGGTTTTTGGTATCTGGTATTTGATTGGTGCGGCATTAGTGTTTTTCATGCAGGCAGGGTTTGCTATGGTGGAAACGGGATTTACCCGGGCAAAAAATGCCGGGAATATCATTATGAAAAACATGATGGATTTCTGTATTGGAACGGTGGTATTTGTTCTGCTTGGCTTTAGCTTGATGATGGCAGAAGACTATGTTTTTGGTATCATCGGTATTCCAAACTTAAGAATATTTACTGATTTTGGAAACTTTGTTCAAGAAAATGCGTCGAGCTTTGTGTTTAACTTGGTATTCTGTGCGACAGCGGCGACCATTGTATCTGGATCTATGGCAGAGAGAACGAAATTCCTTGCTTATTGTGTTTACTCGGGTGTGATTTCTCTCTTTGTGTATCCGGTGGAAGCAGGCTGGATTTGGAACAGCCAGGGCTGGCTGGCACAGCTGGGATTTCATGATTTCGCAGGTTCGGCGGCCATCCACTCGGTAGGCGGCTTGACGGCGTTGATCGGTGCTATTATGGTGGGTCCCCGTTTGGGAAAATATGTGAAGGATAAAGCGGGAAAGATAGAAAAGGTCAATGCTATTCCGGGACATTCCATTACCTTGGGTGCGTTAGGTTGTTTTATCCTTTGGTTTGGCTGGTATGGTTTTAACGGTGCGGCGGCATGGGATCAGGCTTCACTGGCCTCTATTTTCCTGACCACAACCATTGCGCCGGCAGTGGCGGCGTGCACCACTATGGTGTTTACTTGGATTAAAAATGGCAAGCCAGATGTTTCCATGTGTTTAAATGCCTCTCTTGCGGGTCTGGTTGGTGTGACAGCCGGATGTGACGCTTTAGATGCGCTGGGCGCAGCGATTGTGGGTATTGTTTCTGGTATTTTGGTGGTAGTGGTTGTAGAATTTTTGGATCTGAAATTACATATTGACGACCCGGTCGGTGCAGTGGGCGTCCATTTGGCAAACGGCGTCTGGGGAACCTTGGCGGTTGGCTTATTGGCAAACCCCAATGCCCCTGCAGGCTTGGAAGGTCTTTTCTATACGGGAAATCCGTCTTTGCTTGGTATTCAGATCGTGGGAATTGTGGCGGTATTGGTTTGGACGGGTGTGATGATGACGCTTGCTTTCTTCTTAATCAAAAAGACCATTGGCCTTCGGGTTTCACCGGAAGAAGAAATACAGGGTCTTGACAGTACAGAACATGGACTGCCCAGTGCGTATGCGGACTTTGTGCCAGCCGTGGAAAGTCTTCCTTATGGATATGAAAATGCGGAGGCTGTAGTTGGAGATGTTCCTCCAGCGGAGGCAGTAGAGGTGAAAAAAGTTCCTGCCTTTAGTGATGAGGGTGTGAAATTTACTAAGATAGAGATTGTGTGTAAGGAATCTCGATTTGAGCATCTGAAAGCAGCAATGATGCAAATTGGTATTACGGGCATGACTGTTTCCCATGTATTAGGATGTGGTATTCAGAAGGGTAAGCCGGAATATTATCGTGGTGTTCCTGTGGAGGCGAACCTTCTGCCAAAGATTCAGGTAGAGATCGTGGTCAGCAAAGTGCCAGTTCGTACTGTAATTGAAACGGCCAAGAAAGTGCTTTATACGGGACACATCGGTGACGGCAAGATCTTTGTATATGATGTGGAAAATGTGGTTAAGGTACGTACTGGAGAAGAAGGCTATGCAGCTTTGCAGGATGTGGAATAGAGCAGTGGTTATGTGTCCGGCTGACAGAATGTGATTGGAGGTATATGGTATGTGTTCCATTATGGCTTACTGCGGCAAAAATGCAGATATGGATAAGTTTCAGAAAGGATTTGACCGCACCGTGTCCCGGGGACCTGATGACAGCCGGATTGTGGATACTGGAAACGGCGTGATGGCTTTTCATCGCCTTGCCATTATGGGTTTGACACCGGCTGGAATGCAGCCCTTTGAGATGGACGGCAGTTACGTGGTCTGTAACGGCGAGATTTACGGTTTTGAAAAGCTCAAAGAAAAGCTCTCTGACAAATATACCTTTGCAAGCGGTTCTGATTGCGAGCTTTTGCTTCCCATGTACCGAGAGTATGGCACCGATATGTTTGCCATGCTGGATGCGGAATTTGCCTGTGTGATTTATGACGGAAACGAAGAAAAGTATATAGCGGCAAGGGATCCCATTGGGATCCGGCCGCTATACTATGGTTATGATAGTGATGGAGTGATTTTATTTGCCAGCGAGGCAAAGAACCTGGTGGGGCTTACGGATAAAATATGGCCTTTCCCGCCGGGACACTATTATAAAGATGGAAAATTTATTTGCTACTGTGATATTTCCAAGGTAGAAAAGGTTTGTCATGACGATTTGGAAACCGTTTGTAAAAAAATTCATGATAAGCTGGTGGCCGGGGTGGAAAAACGGCTGGTGGCAGACGCAAAGGTGGGATTTCTTCTCTCCGGAGGTTTGGATTCCTCTTTGGTGTGCGCCATTGCGGCAAAGAAAAGCAAAACCCCCATCCGCACCTTTGCTGTGGGGATGGAGAAAGATGCCATCGACTTGAAATACGCCAAGCAGGTGGCGGATTATATTGGAAGCATACATACCGAGGTGATCATTACCAGAGACGACGTGATTAATGCACTGGAAACCGTGATAGAACTGCTTGGCACCTTTGATATTACGACCATTCGTGCTAGTATGGGAATGTACCTGGTCTGTAAGGCCATTCATGAACAAACCGATATCCGGGTTTTGCTGACCGGAGAAATTTCAGATGAATTGTTTGGCTATAAATATACGGACTTTGCGCCGGATGCGGCGGCTTTTCAAGCGGAAGCGGAAAAACGGCTGCGGGAGTTGCATATGTACGATGTGCTCCGGGCGGATCGCTGTATTTCTGTCAATTCCCTGGAGGCTAGAGTACCGTTTGGAGATTTGGATTTTGTAAAATATGTGATGGCGGTAGATCCGGAGTTGAAGCTTAACCGGTATGGAAAAGGAAAGTATTTGCTCCGGGCGGCGTTCAAAGAAGGCGGATATTTGCCGGAAGAAATTCTCTGGCGGGAAAAAGCAGCGTTTTCGGATGCAGTGGGTCATTCCATGGTAGATGATTTAAAAGCCTATGCGGAGGAATATTACACCCAGGAAGAATTTGAAGAAAAATGCAAAAAATACACCCATGCAAGGCCTTTCACCAAGGAATCGCTGCTCTATCGGGAGATTTTTGAAAAATACTATCCCGGCCAGGGACAGATGATCGTGGATTTCTGGATGCCCAACCCCAACTGGGAGGGCTGTGATGTGAAGGATCCGTCGGCCAGAGTGTTGTCGAACTATGGCGACAGTGGAAAATAAAAAACAGGCAGCGGAAAAGGAGAAATTGGTATGACAAAGTATATTTTTGTAACAGGCGGTGTGGTTTCCGGTTTGGGAAAAGGAATTACGGCGGCGTCGTTGGGACGGCTCCTTAAGGCCAGAGGCCTTAAGGTGGCCGCCCAGAAGCTGGATCCATATATCAATGTGGATCCCGGAACCATGAGCCCTTATCAGCACGGCGAGGTCTTTGTCACCGAGGATGGGGCGGAAACGGATCTGGATCTTGGTCACTATGAACGGTTTATTGATGAGGATTTAAACCGGTATTCTAACCTGACAGCTGGAAAGGTGTACTGGAATGTTCTGAACAAAGAGCGGCAGGGGGCGTATCTGGGATCCACTGTACAGGTAATTCCCCATATTACCAACGAAATAAAAGAATTTATCTATAATGTAGGAAAAACGGCGGAGGCCGATGTGGTAATTACTGAGATCGGCGGGACCATCGGGGATATTGAATCTCAGCCGTTTATTGAAGCAGTAAGGCAAATCTCCCTGGAAGTGGGCAGGGAGAATAGCCTGTTTCTTCATGTTACCCTGGTCCCTTTTTTGGACGGTTCAAAAGAACATAAGTCAAAGCCCACCCAGCATTCGGTCAAGGAACTGCAGGGGATGGGCATTCACCCGGATATCATTGTCCTGCGCAGTGACCGCCCCATTGAAAAATCTATTTTTGAGAAAATCTCTATGTTTTGTAATGTCAAGCCGGACTGTGTGATAGAGAATCTTACTTTGCCTAATCTGTATGAAGCACCGCTCATGCTGGAGAAGGCAAATTTTTCTGCCGTGGTTTGCCGTGAATTGGGCATCAAGGCGCCGCCGCCAGAACTGGAGCAGTGGCGGCAGATGGTGGCGTCGGCCGCAGAACGGAAAAACACGGTTCATATTGGTTTAGTAGGGAAATATGTGGGACTGCACGATGCTTATTTATCGGTGGCAGAGGCCCTGCGTCATGCCGGCTATGTCCATCATGCCTATGTAGAAATCCATTGGATTGATGCAGAAGGACTGACAGAGCAAAACTGTGGAGATAAACTGTCAGGTCTTGACGGTATCTTGATTCCCGGTGGATTTGGAAGCCGTGGGATAGAGGGCATGATCCTTGCTGCCGCCTATGCCCGGGAGAATCAGCTGCCCTATTTTGGCATCTGCCTTGGAATGCAGGTGGCGGTTATTGAGTATGCCCGCAATCAGGCGGGGATTTCCGATGCGGACTCGGGGGAATTTCGGCCGGACAGCCCGCATAAGGTGATTGATTTTATGCCTGGGCAGAGTGATACCGTGGACAAGGGCGGAACTCTGCGTCTGGGTGCATACCCGTGCAAAATCAAAGAAGGCACCACAATGGATCGTTGTTACGGCAAGCCGCTCATTTGGGAGCGGCACCGGCATCGGTACGAATTTCAGAATGAGTACCGGGAACTGCTTGAGAGCAAGGGGCTGACCATAAGCGGTATTTCACCTGACGGGCGGCTTGTGGAGACGGTAGAACTTTCTGATCGGCCTTTTTATGTGGGTGTTCAGTATCACCCAGAATTCAAAAGCCGGCCCAATAAGCCCCATCCATTGTTTTTGGGATTTATTCAGGCTGCTTGTGAAAAAACGATTGCAACAAAGTAGGGTATGGAATGCAGGATTTGGAAGAAAATAGAAACAGAGAAAATGGAAAAGGCATACGAGGTGGGAATATGGTGATGGAGCAAAACAGGAAATTAATTTTGGAAAACGGACAGGAATATTGCGGATACGGCTTCGGTGCGGAAACAGAGCGGATATGTGAATTGGTATTTAATACCTCCATGGTTGGTTATCAGGAAATTTTATCGGATTTATCTTATGCAGACCAGACTGTGGTTATGACCTATCCTTTGATTGGAAATTACGGAATGGCGGAGGAGGATTATGAATCTAAGATCCCGGCAATTGGTGCGCTTGCAGTGCGGGATTACAGGGATGTGCCGTCTAATTTCAGAAGTACCGCCACCCTGTCTGAGGTGATGAAGCGGTATCAGATTCCGGGAATCTCCGGAATTGATACCCGAAAATTAACCAGGGTGATTCGTGATGAGGGCAGTTGTCAGGCACTGATTACAGGAATCTCCACTTCAAAAGAGCAGGGGCTTGCCCTGCTGAAGGGGTACAGCCGGCCTCATGATGCGGTCAGCAGAGTTAGCTGTAAAGAGAAATATGTATTGCCGGGCACAGAAGAAAAATACCATGTGGCCGCCATTGACTGCGGGATGAAGCAAAGGATTTTAGCCGGGCTTACCCAAAGAGGATGCAGGGTCACTGTGGTACCGTATGACACGCCGCCGGAGGAGATCGCGGCTCTTGGTCCGGACGGCATTTTCCTGTCTAATGGTCCCGGGGATCCGGAGGATGTACCGGAAACCATCCAAACAGTAAAGGCACTCCGGGGCAGATATCCTATTTTTGGAATATGTCTTGGTTTTCAGATGATTGCTTTGGCTTATGGGGCAAAGACCTATAAATTGAAATTTGGCCATCATGGAGGGAACCATCCGGTACGGGATTTGGCAACAGGCAAAATTGAAATCACCTCCCAGAACCATTCCTATGCGGTAAAGGCCGACAGCCTTGCGGCAACACCGCTGCGGGCCACCCATGTCAACCTGCTGGATCAGACGCTGGAGGGTGTTTGCTGTGAAGAGGATAGAGTGTTTGGCGTACAGTATCACCCGGAGAGCGCCCCGGGTCCGCAGGACAGCGGATATTTGTTCGACCGTTTTATGAAACTGATGGAGGAGGGAAAGAACAATGGCTAAGCGGACAGACATCAAAAAGGTAATGGTAATTGGCTCCGGTCCCATTGTGATTGGTCAGGCGGCCGAATTTGACTATGCGGGGACGCAGGCCTGTCTTGCCCTGAAAGAGGAGGGCTATGAGGTCATTTTGTGCAACTCCAACCCCGCAACCATCATGACCGATACGTCGGTGGCGGATAAGGTGTATATGGAGCCACTGAATCTGGAGTATGCGGCAAAAATTGTCCGCTATGAACGCCCTGACGCCATTTTGCCCGGCATTGGTGGTCAAACAGGACTCAACCTTGCCATGCAGCTGGAGAAAAAAGGTGTTTTAAAAGAGTGTGGTACAGAGCTTTTGGGAACCAAAAGCAGCAGTATTGAACAGGCGGAGGACAGGGAGTTGTTTAAGGAACTGTGTCAAAGCCTGGGAGAGCCGGTTTTGCCTTCCTGTATTGCAGAATCTATGGAAGAGGGCTTAGCTGCCGTGGAGGAAATTGGCTACCCAGTGGTGCTTCGGCCAGCCTTTACCCTGGGTGGTACCGGCGGCGGTTTTGCGGATTGTGAAAAGGAATTTCTGCCGCTGATGAAAAATGCGCTGAAATGTTCGCCGGTCAGTCAGGTGTTGATTGAAAAAAGCATTAAAGGATATAAGGAAATTGAATATGAGGTGATCCGTGACAGTAACGACACGGCAATCACTATTTGTAATATGGAAAATCTGGATCCTGTCGGCGTACACACCGGGGATTCTATTGTTGTCTGCCCGTCACAGACGCTTACGGACCGGGAATACCAGATGCTGCGAAATAGTGCGCTCAAGGTGATTCGGGCGCTGAAAATTGAAGGAGGATGTAATGTACAGTTTGCGCTGGATCCTCATTCCTTTCAGTATTATCTGATCGAGGTCAACCCAAGGGTGTCTCGGTCCTCTGCTCTTGCTTCCAAGGCCAGCGGCTATCCCATTGCCCGGGTATCGGCAAAGATCGGCATTGGTATGACGCTTGATGAGATTCCCATTGCCAATACACCGGCCTCCTTTGAACCGGCTCTTGACTATGTGGTGACTAAAATCCCTCGGTTTCCCTTTGACAAATTTACCGATGCGGACAATGTGCTGGGTACCCAGATGAAAGCCACCGGCGAGGTTATGAGCATAGGCAGAACGATGGAAGAAAGCCTGCTCAAGGCGGTGCGGTCTCTGGAAACTGGGGTGAATCATCTGTATCATTCTCGGTTTGATTCCATGACCAAGGAGGCGCTCCTTTCATACATCAAGGACGGAACAGAAGACCGTATTTTTGCTATTGCTCAGTTACTGCGTCTGGACTGTCCGGTGGAGGAAATTATGGCGGCTTCGTCCATTGACCGGTTTTTTATTGAAGCAATGAAGAATATTGTTGTTATGGAGCAGGAAGTGAAAAAAAATCCAGATAGCCTTTCGGTTTTGCGGGCAGCCAAGCGTATGGGCTTTTCAGACGGGGCCATCGGCTGGCTTTGGAATCGGGAGGAAACGGAAATCTTTGCCATGCGAAAGCAGGCAGGAATTTTCCCAGTATACAAGATGATGGATACCTGTGCTTCGGAGTTTGCCAGCTATATCCCCTATTTTTACTCCACCTATGAAGAAGAAAACGAATCAAAGCGCTCAGACAGACAGAAGGTAGTGGTGCTGGGTTCCGGGCCGATACGGATTGGGCAAGGGGTGGAATTTGACTATTCTACCGTTCATGCAGTCAAAACAATTCGAGCCGCCGGATATGAGGCCATTGTCATCAACAACAATCCTGAGACGGTCTCTACGGACTATACCTGTTCTGATAAGCTGTATTTTGAACCCCTGTGTGCCGAGGATGTCATTAATATTATTGAACTGGAACAGCCTATAGGCGTCATTGCGGCATTGGGCGGACAGACGGCGGTGAACTTGGCAGAGCCCCTGCGCCGGCGGGGCGTAAAAATCATTGGGACTGATTGTGCCGCTATTGAAAAAGCGGAAAACCGGGAAGCCTTTGAAAAACTGCTTTCCGAGCTGAATATCCCTCAGCCTAAAGGCCGGGCGGTCACAGACATCGAGGAGGGAATTCGAGCGGCGGAGGAAATTGGCTATCCGGTATTGGTTCGTCCCAGTTTCGTACTGGGGGGGCGGGCTATGCAGATTGTGGCGAAGCCGGATCAACTGCGGCATTACCTAAAAACCGCGGTTGCCATTGATGAGGACCGTCCCGTGCTGGTGGATAAATATATTCGGGGTAAAGAGGTTGAAGTGGATGCGGTTTGTGATGGAAAAGATGTTTTTTTGCCGGGCATCATGGAACTGGTAGAGCGAACCGGAATCCATTCCGGCGATTCCATCAGCGTATTTCCGCCGTACAGCATTTCAGAAAAGGTGAAAAACACCATCTATGATTATACCAAAAAGCTGGGGCTTGGCATAGGAATTGTGGGATTGTTTAACATCCAGTTTATTGTGGATGATAAGGATGATGTGTATATCATAGAGGTCAATCCTCGGTCTTCCAGAACGGTACCCTTTCTTTCCAAGGCCAGCGGTTATGCTCTGGCAGATATTGCAACCCTAGTAATTTTGGGAAAAAGCCTGAAGGAACAGGGGCTGACCCAAGCCCCGCCGAAAAAACCCAAACGGTATTATGTCAAGGCGCCCGCCTTTTCCTTCTCCAAGCTCAGCGGCATGGATTCCTATTTGTCACCGGAGATGAAATCCACTGGGGAGGCGATCGGCTATGATAAAAAGCTGCACCGGGCCATGTACAAGGCTATGCTGGCATCGGGGATCAAGCTGCAAAATTATGGGACAGTGGTAGTGACTCTGGCCGATGAGGATAAGGAAGAGGCTCTTCCACTGGTACAGAGGTTTTACAAGATGGGTTTCCGGTTGGAAGCCACTGCAGGCACTGCAGCGTTTTTGCAGAAGCACGGCATCAAGGCACGGGTGCGGCGAAAACTCAGTGAGGGAAGCGAGGAAATTCTTGATTCCATTCGTGCAGGTTATGTGAGTTACGTGGTCAATACCCGGGCGGTATTTTCCGGGGTGCACTATGAGGACGGTGCCGCAATACGGCGGTGTGCCAGCCAAAATAATATCACCATGCTTACCTCATTAGATACGGTTCGGGTTCTTTTGGACGTACTGGAGGAAGTAACCATTGGCGTTTCTGCCATCAATGAACAGGAGGATTAAATATGCGCTTTACAAAAATGCATGGATTGGGCAATGATTATTTGTATGTTTATGGAGAGCCGAAAGACCCGGAAGCCCTTTCGATCAAGCTGTCAGATCGGCATTTTGGAGCCGGTTCGGATGGCATGATCTGGATTTCACCGTCGACGGTTGCTGATTTCAAAATGCGGATTTTTAATGCAGACGGCAGCGAGGCAAAAATGTGCGGCAATGGGATTCGGTGCGTAGGAAAATATGTCTATGACAAAGGATATACCGATAAAAAGCGGCTGACCGTAGAAACCCTGTCCGGAATCCGTACTCTTGATTTGCAGGTCAGCGGAGGAAAGGTGAAAAGCGTTTCGGTGGATATGGGAAAGGCCATAGCAGAGGAAGAAAAAAAACTATGTATAGACGGACAGGAGATAACATACCTTCCGGTGTCGGTAGGGAATCCTCATGCGGTCATTTTTACGGAAGATGTCAGCCAGGTGCCGCTGGCTGAAATTGGGCCAAAGATAGAGCATCATCCTGATTTTCCCGGCGGCGTAAATGTAGAGTTTGTTGAGGTGCTGGGACAAGACAGCCTGCGGATGCGGGTGTGGGAGAGAGGAAGCGGCATTACCATGGCCTGCGGCACCGGGGCCTGTGCCAGTGCGGCCGCAGCAGTGAAAAAGGGATTTTGTCGCTTTGACTCGCCCATATCGGTGCAGCTGGACGGAGGCATACTGAAAATCCAGGTTGGGTCTGATGCGGCAGTGCGCATGACCGGCCCGGCAGAAACCATATACGAAGGAGAGGCTGACCTATGATAAAATTAAATACTCATTATGCGGATCTGAAAGAATCTTATTTGTTTTATAATATTGCACAAAAGACAAAAGCATATCTGGAAGAGAATCCAGATCAGCACCTTTACCGCATGGGCATCGGCGATGTATCTCTGCCGCTGTGCGGTGCAGTGATCGAGGCGCTTCGGGAAGCGGTGGAGGATCAGGGAAAAAAGGAGAGTTTTCACGGCTATATGCCAGAGTGCGGTGCGCCTGTTTTGCGCCAGACTGTGGCGGAGTATTACGGCAAACGGGGGGTGACCATCTCTGACCAGGAGGTGTTTGTATCCAGTGGTGCAAGTGACGAGCTGGGAGACATTCTGGATTTATTCTGTCCCGAGAGCAATGCTTTGGTGATCGAACCGGCATATCCTGCGTATGTGGACGCCAATATCATGGAAGGCAGAAAAATCATTCATTTGGCCTCCAGCAAGGAAAACGGATTTTTGCCGGAGCCGGATGAGAATCTTAAGGCGGACTTAATCTATCTTTGTTCCCCCAACAACCCAACGGGTGCCGTTTTCAGCCGGGAACAGCTGCAAAAATGGGTAGATTATGCCAATCAAAAAGGAGCCATTATCCTGTTTGATGCGGCATATGAGGCGTTTATCGAAGAGCCTGATTTGCCCCATAGCATTTTTGAACTGGATGGGGCCCGCACCTGTGCTATAGAAATTTGTTCTCTTTCCAAAACGGCAGGCTTTACAGGAACCCGTTTGGGCTATACCATCATTCCTAAGGAATTGGAGCGGGGCGGATTAAATATCAACAGTATGTGGGTGCGGAACCGAACCACCAAGACAAACGGCGTATCTTACATTTTGCAAAAGGGCGGTGCGGCTGTGTTTACACCCCGCGGCCAGCAGGAAGTGCGTGCCAACATTCAGGTGTATAAAAAGAATGCCGCAGTATTGATGGAAGCCCTTGACCAATGTGGTATTTGGTACTGTGGTGGAAAAAATGCCCCTTATATTTGGATGCAGTGCCCAAAAGGGATGGGCAGCTGGGAATTCTTTGATTATCTGCTGCGGGAAATCCAGGTGGTGGGCACGCCGGGAGAAGGCTTTGGTGCTTGCGGAGAGGGGTATTTTCGATTTTCTACTTTTGGAAGTCCAGAGGATACCAAAGAGGCCGCCCGCCGGCTTTGCACTTTGTTAGGCGGAAAATAGAAAATGGAATGCTTGCCCAAGGCAGTGGTTATTGGGCAGTGGACAAAAAGAAGTCTTGTTATTTTTCGGCCTTTATGATACAATTATTGTATCATAAAGGCTTTTCATTTTGTAAGGAGGTATTATCATGGAGGTGTATGCACTGGACCATATTATGAAACGGTTAGATGGCTTATCACAGGCAGAGACGCAGATATTGGTGATTCTGACCAGTGATGAACTGGTTCATACTCGATCTTTGCCTGGACTGGAGACGGTGCTTCATCATACACCCCTTGCAAGAGATGTCATGGACTGCAAGGCCGAAGGCCGCCGGGACTGCCTTTGCGGCACGGTGTTTACCCCGCGGCATACCAAGGAGGGAGAGCGGATTGCTTTTGGTTATCTGCTGACCAAAACGCATTTGGTGCTTTGCGATGACTGCGGCGTGATTCGTTCTGCTGTGAAACGGCTGGCCCAGGAAAGGCAGCGGCAGGAAAATGGGCCGGGCAGATTTTTTTATGAGCTGCTGGATTTTTTACTGATTAAAGATCCGCACCACTTAGAAGAGTTGGAAGACCGGCTTGGACAGCTGGAAGATCAAATCCTGGCCGGGGACCTGAATCGTTTTGGTGTGCTCCTGACTTCTATGCGCAAAAAAACAATGGCCTGGTTTCGCTATTATTCTCAGCTCGGCGTTATGATAAGTGAACTAGAAGAAGAGGAAAACGGGGTTTTTTCCAGCAGTGAACGGCGATTGATGCATATGTTGGAAAAACGTTTAAAACGGCTGCGGGACGAATCACAGCTGCTCCGGGAATATTGCCTTCAGATACGGGAGTTGTTTCAGGCAGAGGTGGATATTCGGCAAAACCGAATTATGAAGATTCTTACAGTAGTGACCACGCTTTGCTTGCCTTTGTCACTGGTGGCAGGATGGTATGGAATGAATTTTAAGGGAATGCCTGAACTGAGTTGGAAGTATGGCTATCCCGCTGTTATTGTGATTAGTCTGGTTATTGTTGCTTTTTGCCTGTGGATTATGAAGAAGAAAAAATTTTGGTAAAGCGGGTAAATACATCATTGGTATCTTAAGATGTCAAGAAAGGCACACCTGAATGATAAATTCAGATGTGCCTCAGACTGTCGAAAAAGTCGTTATACCGCAATCTTCGTCGCGGCAAGCCTCTTGGTTTGCCGCATTTTTTTGAAAATACGGCTTCACGTTATCGGCTGCCGCTCCTCTTTCCCGCAAAACCAGCAGTTTTGCGGGAGCCCTGTACCCGAAGGCTCCCCGGGCATTTATGTTGACCGCAAAATTGCTTTTCCTTTCCGCAAAAATGACGCCTGATTCATCGAGAAACCGGCGTCATTGCTTGCTTTTTCCGCAATCGCTCTCTACCGTACCTTTGTACGCCGACGAAAGCGATTACGAAAAATCTAACTTCCTTTTTCAACATCTGTCAGCGTGTCGATACTTTATCGACACGCTGAGGCACACCTGAATGATAATTCAGATGTGCCTTTTTTTGTACCAATAAAAATCGGAATGGAGCAAAGTCCATTCCGATGTGGTCGGAGTGACTGGATTCGAACCAGCGGCCACCTGAACCCCATTCAGGTACTCTACCAAACTGAGCCACACCCCGATTTGATTTTTAAAAATATTAGAAAAAATCTGCCCAAAAGGCACTTGCTTTTCTGCGCAAAAAATAGTATACACTATTTTTCTGAAAAATGCAAGCAATAATTTAAAAAAAATAAAAATTTCTTTTTTGATTAGGAAAAGAAACACGTCTTTTAAGCCAGATAAGTTATAAAAGCCATTGGGTAATCAAGACAGACATAATGATGCCCGTGATATCGGCTGTCAGTGCGGCAATCAAGGTGTGTCGTGTGTTTTTAACCCCCACTGCGCCGAAATAGACGGCTACGGTGTAAAAGGTGGTTTCGGTGGAGCCCATCATGACAGATGCAATTTTTCCAGCCAGGGAATCCGGCCCCAGTGTTTGAAAGATGTCCGTCACCATGGCAGTGGAAGCGCTGCCGGAAATGGGCCGAAGCAGAGCCAGGGGAAGCACGTCGGCCGGCATTCCCAGCCGGCTGAGCAGGGGGGAAAGGAAATCGGCCAGAAGCTCCGGCGCGCCGCTGGCCCGGAACATATGAATGGCCGCCATGAGCCCAACCAAAGACGGAAGGATACCGGTCATGCTTTTGAGAGCGGAACCGGCGCCCTCGGTAAAACAGTCGTACACCCCTACTTTTTTATATAGCCCCATTCCAATAAAAAGGGCAATGACAGCTGGAACAGCCATGGCAGAAATTTGGGTCACAACGGATATCTCCTTTCCAGTAATTTTGCCGCGGTAATTCCGGCAATCAGGGCACAGATGCTGGTCAGCCAGATGGGAATGATAATTTCTGCCGGAGCAGAGGAACCAAAGGTTTGCCGCAGGGAGAGCAGTGTGGTGGGTAAGAGCTGTATAGAAGCCGTGTTTAACACCACCAGCATGCACATGGCATTGGTAGCTGAGCCGGGCTTTGGACTGATCCGGTTTAATTCTCGGATCGCGTCAATGCCCAAAGGAGTGGCTGCGTTTCCCATGCCCAGCAGATTGGCTGTTATGTTTAAAATAATTTTCCCGCGGGCAGGACTTTGCTTGTCAAGATCCGGGAATAAAAGGCGAAGAAGCGGGTGAAGCAAGCGCGCCAGCAGGTCGATCAGCCCCGCGCGCTCGCCAATTTTGGCAAGCCCACCCCAAAGACACATGATACCAAGAAGAGTCAGGCTGATTTCTACCGCACTGCTTGCGCCGGTTACAGCTGCCGCGGCAGTTTCTTCTATCCGGCCGGTAAACAAAGAGACAATCAGGGAAAGCAGGATCATGCCGCCCCATATGTAATTGAGCATATTTTTCACCTTTTTCGTTTTTGTATATTCTATGCAGGTTGTCTGCAAAATAGCCCGTTTTTTAGGAAAAACAGGGAAAGGGGAAAAATTTGCCCTTTCCTTGAATAATGCTTGAATTTCGCTTGAAAATATATTATAATAAAAAGTAATAGTCTATAGAGACATAAAATTACGATGCGGGGCGCGGCAGCCAGCCGCGTTCGGAAAGGTTGATGATGATGAAAAATACGGAAAAAACCATGGATAAAATAGTTGCGCTTTGCAAAGGCCGCGGGTTTGTATACGCGGGCTCCGAGATTTACGGAGGGTTGGCAAATACATGGGATTACGGCCCTTTGGGAGTTGAGTTTAAAAATAACGTAAAACGGGCCTGGTGGAAAAAATTTGTGCAGGAGAGCCCGTATAATGTGGGGCTGGATGCAGCTATTTTGATGAATCCGCAGACCTGGGTGGCTTCCGGCCATGTGGGTGGTTTTTCCGATCCGCTGATGGATTGTAAGGAGTGTAAAAGCCGGTTTCGGGCAGACAAGCTGATTGAAGATGCTACGGGGCAGTCGGCGGATGGATGGTCAGACGAAAAAATGCTGCAATTTATTGAAGAAAATCAAATTGCATGCCCCAATTGCGGCAAGCATAATTTTACAGATATCCGCAAATTCAACCTGATGTTTAAAACCTTTCAGGGTGTTACCGAAGACAGCAAAAATGAAATTTTCCTTCGTCCAGAGACAGCACAGGGCATTTTTGTGAACTTTAAGAATGTACAGCGGACTTCCAGAAAAAAAATACCGTTTGGTATTGGACAGATCGGGAAATCTTTCCGTAATGAAATCACCCCTGGAAATTTTACCTTCCGCACCAGAGAGTTTGAGCAGATGGAACTGGAGTTTTTCTGTAAGCCGGGCACCGATTTAGAATGGTTCAGTTACTGGAAGGATTACTGCAAGCATTTTCTGCTCTCGCTGGGTATCAGCGAAGAGAATATCAAGCTTCGGGATCATGAAAAGGAAGAACTGTCCCATTACAGCAATGCTACCACAGATATTGAGTTTATGTTCCCCTTTGGCTGGGGCGAGTTGTGGGGCATTGCCGACCGGACGGACTTTGATTTAAAACAGCACAGCCAGCACAGCGGCGAGAAGATGGAGTACAACGATCCCGAAACCGGGGAAAAGTATGTGCCGTACTGCATTGAACCGTCACTTGGCGCAGATCGTGTGGCTTTGGCGTTTTTGGTAGAGGCATATGATGAAGAGGTCATTGATGCAGAACGTAATGATGTGCGTACTGTAATGCATTTTCATCCGGCGCTGGCGCCAATTAAGGCGGCGGTTTTGCCATTGTCTAAAAAACTTTCGGAAAAAGCGCAAGAAGTCTATCATATGCTGGCCGCAGAATTTATGTGTGAATACGATGAAGCGGGAAGTATTGGAAAACGGTATCGCCGCCAGGACGAGATTGGCACGCCGTTTTGCATTACTTATGATTTTGATTCCGAGGAAGACGGCAGTGTGACCATACGACATCGGGACAGCATGGAGCAGGAAAGAGTTAAAATTGATGATTTGGTGGAGTATATCCGCAAAGGAATCCGCTTTTAAATAAAAAAACGGGGTGTGCTATGTCACTGTATCATGAATTAAAAAAATTTCATCAAAAGGATCAGGTGAGTTTTCATATTCCCGGACACAAAAACGGCAAAGGACTGAGCGAAAGATTGAAACGGGATGGCTTTTTGCTGGATGTGACCGAATTTTCTGAAACGGATGATCTGCAAAACCCAACTGGAATTCTTCGGCAAGCACAGCTGCGGGCTGCACGAGCATTTGGTGCCGGCACCAGCTTTTACCTGACCAACGGATCCAGCGGCGGACTGCATGCCGCAGTGCTGGCTGCCTGCAAGGCCGGCGATCAAATTTTGGTAGACCGAAGCTGTCATCAGGCGGTGATTGCGGCGTTGGTTCTGGCAGGACTTCGCCCCGTGTTTGTGTATCCCGGCTTTGACCCGGAACTGGGCGTTTATACTGGAATTACGGCGGCAATGGTAAAATCTGCAATTGATGAAAATCCGGATATTACAGGGGCTGTGATCACCAGCCCCACCTATTATGGTATATGCTCCGATATATGGGGGATTGCCATGTGCCTGCATAACAGCGGAAAGTTTTTGATTGTAGATGAAGCGCATGGCGCGCATTTCGCGTTTCATGAGGAGTTGCCGGCAACAGCGCTTTCTCTTGGGGCAGATATCTGTGTGCAGAGTGCGCACAAGACCTTGCCTGCTTTGGGACAAACCGCATTTTTGCATGTGGGACGGGGTTCTCTGATTGACCGGGACGCAGTGGCGCAGGCTCTGCGGCTGGTACGGAGCACCAGCCCCTCTTATCTGTTAATGACCTCCTTGGATGAGGCGGTCATGTATATGGAGCGGCACGGCGTTCGGGAGCTGGATCGGTGTATTCGGCAGACAGCGGAGCTAAAAGCAACTGTGAGAAAATACGGTGTTTTGGAGTTTTTGGACAGCAAAGGGCTAAATTGTCCTCAGGATGCCCTGCGGCTGGTTGTTGATTTCAGAAAAACGGGCGTCAGCGGTTATTGTATGCAGCGGTTATTGCAGGAAACATTTCATATTTATCCGGAAATGGCGGATGCGTTTCATGTTGTATTTGTGATTACGACAGCGAATACACGGCAGGAAATAGAATTTTTGAAGCAAGCGCTGATACGGATATCGCGAACACGGTTAGATTCCGTTCCAGCGCTTGCGCCGGAACCTCTGTCGAAGGTTGTCATGACAATGGAACCAAAGGCGGCATGGAATGCGCAAAAGAAACGGATACCAATACGAGATGCATCAGGTGAAGTTTCTGCAGGGATTGTTTCGGTTTGTCCACCTGGAGCAGCAGTTTTGATTCCCGGACAAAAAATTGATCCTGCGGCAGTTTCGTATTTGCTTCGGCATAGTGAGGAAGAATCTGTAGAAATTATAAAACGGTAGCTTGGGAAGAAGGTGGATTGGTGTCACTGGAAGAACTGAAGGGAAACGAAGCGGTAAAAACGAGGCTGCGGCATACGCTGGAAACAGGCCGGATTGGGCATGCTTATATTTTTGAGGGCATAAGAGGTTCCGGCAAAATGATGACAGCAAAGGCTTTTGCCGCCGGTATTCTGCACACAGAGCATCCGGAATCCCATCCGGATTTTGCGGTGGTCACCAATCAGCTTTACGATCCGTCTAAGAAACAGGAAAATGTGTTGGTAGATACCATACGGAGTATGAAACGGGATGTTTATATACGGCCCTATGCGGGAGAACGCAAGGTCTACGTGGTGCCCCGTGCCGATACTATGCAGGCTCCGGCACAAAATAGCTTGCTGAAAGTTTTTGAAGAACCGCCGGAATATTGTACTATTCTCCTGTTGGCAGAAAATGCAAATGCTTTTTTGCCAACCATTCTTTCCCGGGCACAAATACTGCGGTTGCATCCCGCAGGCCGGCAGCTGACCGAGGAATATTTGAAAGAGCAAAAGGGAATGGATTCGGCCCGGGCCGGACAGCTGGCGGTCATGAGTGGTGGCGTCATTGGAAAAGCAATTCAGCTGGCGCAGGATGATAGCGTGATCGCCCTTAGGGAAGAAGCCATGAAAAAAATGGCGGCAATGGCAGAGGGAAACGCACGGGATTTGTATGAATTTGTCCGATTTTTAAAACAGCATAAAGCAGATGCAGCATTTATTTTGGAAGTGTTGTTGTCTTTTAGCAGGGACATTGCCCACAGAAAGCTGTGTGGAAACAAGGCAGAAATTGTCAACGCGGATCAGGCAGAAGTAATTGAAGCGTTTAGCAGAAGGCTCAGCCGAAAGGCTGCGGCTCGGTTTTGCGAGATTACCATGCTGTATCGCAGTATGATTGGTCAGAATGTAAATTATCCGGCGGCTGTACATTGTATGGCTCTGGAATATTGGGAGGAAATCCATGGTAGAAATCATAGGAGTTAAATTTAACGGCACTGGAAAGGCATATTATTTTGACCCCAAAGGTGAAAAGCTGGATGTAGGCGTTCAGGTGCTGGTCGAAACAGCCCGAGGCGTGGAAATGGGAAAGGTGGTTATTCCCAATCGTATGGTAGAAGAGCAGGAAATTGTACCGCCGCTCAAGCCTATTATTCGCCGGGCAAGTGAGGCTGATTTTAAGCAGGCAGAGGAAAACAAGCAAAAAGAAAAAGAAGCTTTTGAGATTGCTGCTGCAAAGATTGCAGAGCACAAGCTGGAAATGAAGCTGGTGGGCGCAGAATATACCTTTGACCGGAGTAAAATTCTGTTTTATTTCACGGCAGACGGCCGGATTGATTTTCGTGAACTGGTCAAATCTCTGGCAAGCGTGTTTCGTACCCGTATAGAGCTGCGCCAGATCGGCGTTCGGGATGAAGCGCGGCAGTTAGGAAGTATTGGTATTTGTGGGCGGCCGCTTTGTTGCAGTACATTTTTGAACGATTTCCATCCAGTGTCCATTAAAATGGCAAAGGAGCAGGGATTGTCCTTAAATCCTACTAAGATTTCAGGCGTTTGCGGCAGACTAATGTGTTGTTTGCAGTATGAGCAAAATGCTTATGATGATATGCTGGCCAAAATGCCGAAAAAGGGAGATCGGGTAGAAACTGCGGACGGAATTGGAACAGTAGTGGATACTGCTACGCTGAAAGGCAAAGTGAAAGTGAAATTTACAGATGAACATGGCGATCTCGTGAAATTTGAAACCTATGCTTTAGGAGACTTTCGTTTGCTGGACAAACAAAAAAGAGGAAAGAATAGCAAAAAAGAAGAGTTTCGGTCTGAAGAAGTTTTGGAAGAGTTGCGCAATGAAGGTTATGAGGAGTTGACTCCAGAATTGGTGGCGGAATTAAAGGAGGTTGCCGGAAGTGAACTCCTGTCTGGAGAACGTGAAGGCTCCGGGCAAGAGACCAAAAAGGAAGATGACGGAAATAAAGAAAACAAAGATACTGCTTCAAAAAATAAAAAACGGTCAAGATCCAGACGCAGAAGTGGCAAAAAGAACCGTGGAGGAAGCAAAGAAGAAAGAGAAAATAGAGAAAGCGGAAACGGTGGATACAGCAGCGGCTATGAGATTCAGGAAACAAAATAATCCTTGAATAGAGGACAACCAAACAGCTCGTTCAGATTAGACTGAGGCGAGCTGTTTCTATATTGTTGATAGCAACCTTTTCTTTCCCATACTTATCAAAATGCCCAAAAAAGCAGCAAAGCAATGCCAGATATTTTACTTGACAGAGCATCAAAATCTGCGTATAATAGTTATACGCTTAATTGTTAAGTGCAAAACTGTTAAGGGGGTGAAGTGTTGGCTATAACCTGTTTTCATATTAACCAAAGCTTGAAAAAGATACAGCTTTTGCGGCGCAGATATTTGCAGCAGCAATTGGAAGCATTGAAGCTACATCCGAGTCAGCTTCCCATATTGGAATATATTAACCGTCATGAAGAATGTACGCAGGTTGAAATATCTGAGGATCTTGCCTTGACACCAGCCGCTATCGCCCTGGCTACGAAACGAATGCAGCAGGAAAAACTTTTAGAAAAAAGAGCAGATGAAAATAACCTGCGGCGAAAACGTCTCCGTCTGACGGAAACGGGGCGGAAAGTCTGTGAAAAAAGCCGGGAAATTTTTGATCGGTTTGACCAAAATATGTTTCGGGGTATGACGGAAGAAGAACTTAAGATTTTTCAATCGTATTTGGACAGGATTACGATGAATATAACCGGTGAGAAAACAAATGAGATTAACTTTAAAATTATTTCTTCTTTAATGCGGCAGGTCATGGATGAGGGACACCCAGACAAAAGAAGCGATGAAAGACAGCAAGAAAAAAGGGTGTCAGAAACGGATCTAAGCAATACATAGTCTGTAATAACGGAATAAAAGCCCATGTTGGAGCTTTTTATGTGTCAGGCATGGGTAATAAAATCTCTTATCATTTCCTGCTGTGCGGATAGGAGATTTTTATAAAATGGTGTGTGCCGGTGCACAGCGGCGGATAGGAGATTTGTATGAGAGAATTGTTAAAACTGCTTCGCGGAAAATACTTGTGGATGACAATTTTGACCCCGATTTTGATTATAGGCGAGGTTATCATGGAAGTTTCAATCCCCCGGTTAATGGCGGATATCGTGAATGTCGGTATCGGAAATAAGGATATCGGTTATGTGGCTACCCGGGGTGGACTAATGGTGGTTATGGCCTTGTTGTCCTTGTGTTTCGGTGCCTTTGCCGGCTGGACGGCATCTATTGCCGGCATGGGATTTGGTAAGGAAGTCCGGAAAAAAATGTTTTACCGGATTCAGGATTTTTCTTTTTCCAATGTAGACAGATTCAGTCCGTCATCGCTGATTACCAGAATGACAACGGATATTACAAATACACAAAACGCTTTTATGATGGTCATCCGTATGATGGTTCGGGCGCCAATTATGTTCGTGTCCGCATCTATTATGGCTATCACACTCAACGGTGAATTATCGTTGATTTTTTTGATTGCTGTGCCAATTTTGGGTGTTGTTCTGGCGCTGATCATTAAAGAAGCTTATCCTCGGTTTCAGAGCATGCTAAAACGGTTTGATTTTCTGAATGCCAAAATTCAGGAAAACCTGATTGGTATTCGCGTGGTAAAGGCTTTTGTACGGGGTGATTACGAAAACGAAGGTTTTGAAAAGGCTGCGGCAGCAGTGCGGGATACCCAAAAAAGGGCAGAGCGTTTGGTGGTGCTGAATATGCCCATTATGCAGTTGATGGTATACAGCTGTATTCTGGCAGTATTGTGGCTGGGCGGCAAAATGATTGTTGTCGGAGATATGGGAACCGGTGATTTGGTCAGCTTTATCAGCTATGTAAATCAGATTTTGATGTCGCTGATGATGGTGGCAATGTCCTTTACCATGCTGGTCATATCTAAGGCATCGGTCAGCCGTATTGTGGAAGTTCTGCATGAAACGCCGGATATTCCGGATGATGCAGAAGGAGATCCTCAGGTTGCAGATGGCTCTATTGAATTTGATAAGGTATGTTTCAGTTATAAAGGCGACTTGTCAAGCTGTGCGCTTAGAGATATCAATCTGAAAATTGCTTCTGGAGAGACAGTGGGGATTATCGGCGGAACGGGAAGTTCCAAATCTACGCTGGTACATTTGATTCCCCGGCTTTATGATGTTACCTCTGGAAGCGTCAAGGTAGGAGGTCGGGACGTACGGGAATATAAACAGGAAACATTGCGCAATGAGGTTGCAATGGTATTACAGAAAAATGTTTTGTTTACCGGAACGATTCGAGATAATTTGAAATGGGGCAACAAAGATGCTACTGATGAAGAAATTATCGAGGCATGTAAAGCTGCCCAGGCCCATGACTTTATTATGTCATTCCCAAGGGGTTATGATACCGAAATGGGGCAAGGCGGTGTGAATGTTTCCGGTGGACAAAAGCAACGGTTATGCATTGCCCGTGCTCTGTTGAAAAAGCCGAAAATTGTTATTTTGGATGACAGTACCAGTGCGGTGGATACCGCGACTGACAGCAAAATCCGGGAAGCCTTTCGTCGCGAACTGGCGGATACCACAACGATTATTATTGCACAAAGAATTTCATCTATCAGTGATGCAGATAAGATTATTGTGCTGGATAACGGCAGGATCAATGCTGTGGGAACACATGAAGAGCTGATGAAAAACAATGAAATTTATCGTGAAGTCTATGAATCTCAGCAGAAGGGGGTGGCGTAAATGCCTCCGGCACATAAAAACATGGGCATGAAAAAGCCCAAAAATGCAAAGGGAACACTTTTTCGAATTTTAAGCTATTTAAGTCCTTATAAATGGCAGCTGATTATTGTTGTCATTGCCGTAATAATCAGTTCCGGTGCGGGGGTAGCGGGCACCTATTTTTTAAAGCCGATTGTAGACGATTATATTGTCCCGCTGATTGGTGCACAAAACCCGAATTTTTCCGGTCTGTTACACATTGTTTTGCTGCTTGCGATTATATATGTGGCAGGTGCAGCTTGTACCTATATTTATAACCGGGTTATGGTGAATGTAGCAGCGGGCTCCCTGTACCGGATGCGGATGGATATGTTTACTCATATGCAAAAATTACCGATTCGGTATTTTGATACGCGGACACATGGCGAAATTATGAGCCGCTATACCAACGATATTGATACCCTGCGGAATATGATGAGCCAGAGTGTGCCGCAACTGATTTCTTCTGCGATAACGGTCATTGGTGTGTTTGTCATGATGCTGATTTTAAGCGTACCTTTGACTATCTTGGTTGTATTAATGATGCTGACCATTTTTTGGGTAATTAAGAAAGTTGGCGGAAAGAGCTCTATGTATTACCGCAGTCAGCAAAGTGCCATTGGTGTTGTAAACGGCTATATCGAAGAAATGATTGAGGGCCAGAGAGTGGTAAAGGTATTCTGTCACGAGGAAGAGAGTAAAAAGAATTTTGATGTGATTAATGAAGATCTTTGTACGGCATCTACCCGTGCCAATACCTTTGCAAGCATTCTGATGCCGATTATGAACAACCTTTCGTATGTACACTATGCCTTAACCGCAGTGATAGGCGCCAGTTTGGCAATTTTATCCGGACAGCGGGATTTGGGATTTTTTAGCTTGGGTTTGGGGGCATTGATTTCCTTCCTGCAGTATACCCGCTCGTTTGCCCAGCCCATTACGCAGGTGTCACAGCAGTTTAATGTAATATTAAATGCCCTTGCAGGCGCGGAACGTATTTTTGCTCTTCTGGATGAGAAGCCGGAAGTGGATGATGGATATGTAACTTTGGTTGATGCAGTCATTGATGAAGACGGTACTGTGCATGAAGCGGATCACCATACTGGTCAGTGGGCTTGGAAACACCCTCACAGTGATGGGACGCTAACTTATACGCCGGTTCGGGGCGCAGTGGAATTTGAAAATGTGGAATTTGGCTATGAACCAGATAAAGTGGTATTGCATGGCATTTCCCTTTATGCCAAACCCGGTCAGAAGATTGCTTTTGTAGGATCTACCGGAGCTGGAAAAACTACGATTACGAATTTGATCAACCGGTTTTATGATGTGCCGGACGGTAAAATCCGGTACGATGGTATTAATATTAATAAAATAAAAAAAGCAGATTTGCGCCGTTCTTTGTCCATGGTTTTGCAGGATACGCATTTGTTTACCGGAACGGTAATGGATAATATACGATACGGTAATTTGCAGGCCACGGATGAAGAAGTGATTGCAGCGGCAAAGCTGGCAAATGCGGATTGGTTTATCAGACACCTTCCCCAAGGGTATGATACGGTATTGACTGGCGATGGTAGTAATTTGAGCCAGGGACAGCGTCAGCTGCTGGCCATTGCGCGAGCTGCAGTGGCAGACCCGCCGGTATTAATTTTGGATGAAGCTACCAGTTCTATTGACACAAGAACGGAAGCCTTAATTGAAAAGGGAATGGATCGGCTTATGGAAGGCCGGACAGTATTTGTAATTGCGCATCGCCTTTCTACGGTTCGAAATTCGCATGCAATCATGGTTTTGGAGCATGGTGTCATTATTGAAAGAGGAAGCCATGATCAATTGATTGCACAGCGCGGAAAATATTATCAGCTTTATACTGGTATGTTTGAATTGTCGTGAGAAAAAAGAGACTGCCGCAAACGATTTTATCGTTTGCGGCAATCTTTTTTTCAGATTGTTTTTTCAGATCCATCATCAGCCTTCAAATATGGAATGAAATACACAGCAGGCCGCGCCAGTCAGGGCGGCTTGATTTTCAAAGGAGGAACGCAGCAGGCGAACCGTTTGCCAGCCTGTAAATAAAACGCGGCGGTTTATATTTTTTTCCATGCGCTCAAGCATTTCCTCCGGGAAATAATAGCCGTCATGTCCAATAATGATTACCTGCGGTGAAAAAAGATTTGCCAGATTGACCAGTCCGGCTGTTAAATAATGTTCCATTTTTTGAAAAATCTCTTTTCCGGCCGGCATTTGGTATAAAGTAGAAAATTCATGTGGGTTTGGCGTTCTTTCCAGAGACAGTGCCTGTTTGAGCTGTTTTGTAATAACTGGAATGGAAGCATAAAGTTCCAGGCATCCGCGGTTTCCGCAGAAGCAAATGCCGCCGTCCGCCTGAACGCTCATATGCCCAGCTTCTCCGGAAAAGCCGCTTTGGTTGTAATAAAGGCGGCCGTCTGCAATCACGCCTGCCCCAATACCGTTGGTCATGCCCAAATAGACAAAGTTCTCATATGCCGCTCCGGCGCCGTAAAGTTTTTCCGCCAAGGCGGCGGCGTTCATATCATTATTTACCATAACAGGAAGCTGAAAGGTCTGCTCCAGAAGATGCTTTAGGGGAAAGTTGGTAATTCCAAAAAAGTTTACTGGATTAAGTATTACACCGCTGCCCGCGTGTACCGGACCAATGGAGGCGGCGCCAATGCCTAAAATTCTATCTTTGGTCTGTGCAAGCGCATCACGGATGACAGAAATCAGCTTTTGCTCTAATGTTTTTGGGCTTTCTTCTGCCAGAATTTGTGCATAAATATCACTGCACGGCTTTCCGGTCAAATCAATGATACATGCGGCAACTTTATCCCGGCTAATTGCGACCGCAACAGCTTTGGGAGCCCGCTTAGAAATCATCAGCCCCATGGGATTACAGCCCCGGTTTTTATTTTTTTCAATTTCTGTTTCAACCACATATCCTTCTTGTAGAAATTCAGAAATAATATTAGATACCGTCATTTTAGTTAAACCGCTGATTTTGGTTAATCCAGCGCGGGAATCTGCGATCCCGCAGGACAGCAGCCGCAGCAAAAGCCCTCGGTTTTTCTTTTTAATATTCAATCCATTGACGCCGGCTGTTTGCATAATTTTCCCCTTTTCATTCAGCAAAATTTTTATCTTGACATTTTTCTTTTTTATTATATAATAAAACTAATAGTAAAGTCAATTTACAATTAAATTTTGGAGGAGCAGAATGAAAAAAATTTTATGTGTGGGAAGTGTGACGGCTGACGTAATGGTAAAGCCGGCAGACAGCATTCCAGAGCCGGGGACTTTGCAAAGTGTAGAATCCATTTCTGTCCATACAGGTGGATGTGCGTCAAATGCGGCGATGGATTTAGCAAAAATTGGTGTACCAGTACGGCTTTGCTGCCGATTGGGCAATGACCGGTTTGGCGATTTTGTAAAGGAGACTGCACAGGAAGCAGGAGTGGATATTTCAGCAGTGGTTCAGAGAGATGCGCCGCAGACCACCGTATCTGTGGTATGCGTTCAAAGCAACGGGGAAAGAAGTTTTCTTTATTATCCCGGTTCAGCCGGAGCGTTTTGTACAGAGGATATACCCGAATCTGCCGCAGATGGATGTGAAATTGTATTTGTTGCTGGCGCAATGCTTCTTAGTGGATTTGACGGAAATCCTTGCGGTACATTTTTACAGAAGATGCAAGAGGCAGGCAAGTATACGGCATTGGATACCGGCTGGGATTTTGAAGATATTTGGCTGCCTAAGTTAAAGGATGTTCTGCCGCATTTGGATTTGTTTATGCCAAGCTATGACGAAGCCGTTAAGCTCAGTGGTTGTACAGAAGTATCAGAAATGGTTCGTTTTTTTAAGAAATGTGGTGCAAAAAATTTGGTAATTAAAATGGGAAAGGATGGCGCCTATCTTTCTCCACAGCATGGCGAAGCACAGGTGCTTCCCGCTTTTTCCGGATTGACAGTGAAAGATACTACAGGTGCAGGAGATGCGTTTTGCGCGGGATTTTTGACAGGAATCGCCCGGGGAGAGGATTTTTATCGGTGTGGTATTCTTGCCAATGCGGCGGGAGCACACTGCGTTATGGAACTCGGCGCTTCCGCAGGTATACCGCCGCTGAAACAAATAGAAGAATTTATTGCATCCTACGGGATAGAAAAGGAGGGTTCTTTATGAGCCAAAAAGAATATGAAGAGTTAAAACAAGAGGCTTTGAAGCTATATGATGCCGCCCATATTGTTTTGACGGAAAAGGAAAAAGAAGAGATGGAAATCACGGGGTTTGGTTTGCATCAAACTCGTATCAGCGGATTAATTATTGTTACCTATGTGAATACGGAAAAGTGTTGTGCCAAAGAAATGGTGCTTTTGCCCGGGCAGACCTGTCCGGAACATCGGCATGCGCCGGTTGCGGGGACTAGTTACACAGGAAAAGAAGAAACCTTTCGCTGTCGTTATGGAGAAGTATATTTGTATGTAGAGGGGGAAAAAACACCCAATCCCAAAGCGGTGGTTCCGGAGGGAAGTGAAGAATGGTATACGGCATGGCACGAGGTGATTCTTCATCCCGGAGAGCAATATACCATTTATCCAAATACACGGCATTGGTTTCAAGGCGGGAAAGAAGGAGCTGTGGTCTCTGAATTCAGCACTGCCAGCCATGATGAATATGATATTTTTACTGATCCACGAATTGATCGGCTTGCTTAGGGAGGAATGGAAATGTTAGTTACTTTAAATGAGGTGCTTCGGGACGCACAGAAAAAACACTATGCAGTTGGTTTGTTCAATACAGTTAATTTGGAAATGGCACAGGGGGTTATCTGTGCCGCAGAGGAACTTTGTGCACCGGTCATAATTGGTACGGCGGAAATACTGCTGCCTTGTGCCTCTTTGGAAGAACTGGCGCCGTTGCTTTCTGACATGGCAAAAAGAGCAAAGGTGCCTGTGGTTCTGCATTTTGACCATGGACTCAGTATAGAAAAGGTGCGCAGAGCCATGGATTTGGGATTTTCTTCGGTCATGTATGATTGTTCTGCCCTGTCGTTTGAAGAGAATTGCCGGGAAACGGCGGAACTGACCCGAGCGGCTCATGCGGCAGGGATTACTGTGGAGGCGGAGCTTGGACACGTGGGCAGTGCGGAAACGCCGGAAGGAGATCAATCTATATATACCAATCCGGAAAATGCGGCAGTCTTTGCGGAGCGCACCCAGGTGGATGCGTTGGCGGTAGCCATTGGAACGGCGCATGGTACCTATCAGGCAAAACCGCAGCTAAATATTGGGTTATTAAAGCAGATTGCCCAGACAGTGGATGTCCCGCTGGTTCTGCACGGCGGCTCAGGACTTTCTGATGAAGATTTTCAAAACTGCATTCAAAATGGAATTGCCAAGGTCAACATTTTTACAGATATCAATCAGGCCGCGGCGGATGCGGCTTATACGGCCTATCAAAAAGGGCTTGGTATGACAGAGTTGATGCCTAAAATAAAAAATGCTGTTGCAAAGGCAACCAAAGAAAAAATGAAGATTTTTGGATGTGCTGGGCGCGCATAAAGAAGGAATAATTGACGAACAAAAAAGCCGTGCGGACTGTTTTAAGTCCGCACGGCCCAGCGTGTCGATAAAGTATCGACACGCTGGCAGATGCCGAAAAAGGAAGTTAGATTTTCCGCAATCGCTTTCGTCGGCGTACAAAGGTACGGTAGAGAGCGATTGCGGGAAAGGCAAGCAATGACGCCGGTTTCTCGATGAATCCGGCGTCATATTATACGACAACATAAAGTT
The DNA here is from genome assembly GCF_014982785.1 of Ructibacterium gallinarum. GTDB lineage: Bacteria > Bacillota > Clostridia > Monoglobales > Monoglobaceae > Ructibacterium > Ructibacterium gallinarum. The sequence continues at coordinate 91,925 of NZ_JADCKB010000001.1, read as the reverse complement.
TATGAAAAGGAGGTGCATTTTATTTTTATCGTCTCGCTTGCGGTATAACGACTTTTTCGACAGTCTGAGCCGTGCGGACTGTTTTAAGTCCGCACGGCCTTTTGGCATTTTAGATAGAATTATTTGTTCATTGCTTCAGCAACCGCAACAGCTACAGCAACTGTCATACCTACCATAGGGTTGTTGCCCGCGCCGATCAGTCCCATCATCTCAACGTGAGCGGGAACAGAGGAGGAACCTGCAAACTGTGCATCGGAGTGCATTCTGCCCATGGTGTCGGTCATGCCGTAAGAAGCAGGACCTGCCGCCATATTGTCAGGATGCAGTGTTCTTCCGGTACCGCCGCCGGAAGCCACCGAGAAGTACTTTTTGCCCTGTTCAATACATTCCTTCTTATAAGTGCCGGCTACAGGATGCTGGAACCGGGTTGGGTTTGTGGAGTTACCGGTAATTGAAACATCCACGCCCTCAAGGTGCATAATAGCAACGCCTTCACGTACATCGTCCGCGCCATAGCAACGAACCTTAGCACGCTCGCCGTTTGAATATGCGGTTTCGTTTACAATTTCTACCTTGCCGGTATAATAGTCAAATTTGGTCTGTACATAGGTAAAGCCGTTGATACGGGAGATAATCTGTGCCGCATCTTTTCCAAGACCGTTCAGGATAACCCGCAGATCTTCCTTTCTTGCCTTGTTAGCGCTCTTTGCAAGACCAATAGCGCCTTCTGCCGCCGCAAAGGACTCGTGACCAGCAAGGAAAGCAAAACATTTGGTTTCCTCACGCAGAAGTCTTGCGCCCAGGTTACCGTGGCCAAGGCCTACTTTTCTATCATCAGCAACGGAACCGGGGATACAGAAGGACTGCAGCCCCAGACCAATCTTTTCTGCCGCGTCAGCAGCGTTGGTTACGCCGTCTTTAATTGCGATGGCAGCACCAACAATGTAAGCCCAGCAAGCGTTTTCAAAACAGATGGGCTGAATCTCCTTGACCATTTTATATACATCGATACCCTTGTCATCGCAGATCTGCTTGGCTTCCTCAATGGAAGAGATGCCGTGTTTTGCCAGTTCTGCATTGATTTGATCGATTCTTCTTTCATAACTCTCAAATAAAGCCATTCTCAATACCTCCTATCTTATTCGTGACGCGGGTCAATCAGCTTAGCCGCATCGTCTACTCTTCCGTACTGACCGCTGGCTTTTTCGAGTGCCTCGTTGGCATCCATGCCTTTGCCGATCATTTCCATCATCTTACCTAAGTGAACAAACTTATACCCTATAATCTGGTCTTTGTCATCTACAGCCACTTTGGTAATATATCCTTCTGCAAGCTCTAAGTATCTGGGGCCTTTTTTCAGGGTAGCATAGGTGGTACCTACCTGACTTCTCAGACCTTTGCCCAAATCTTCCAAGCCGGCGCCGATGGGCAGGCCGTCTTCGGAGAATGCCGTCTGGGTACGACCATATACAATCTGGAGGAACAGCTCCCGCATAGCGGTGTTGATAGCGTCACAAACCAAGTCGGTATTGAGCGCCTCCAGAATGGTTTTTCCGATCAAAATTTCTGATGCCATAGCGGCAGAATGGGTCATACCACTGCAGCCAATGGTTTCAACCAGGGCTTCCTGGATGATGCCTTCCTTTACATTAAGAGTCAGTTTACAGGTACCCTGCTGGGGTGCACACCAGCCCACACCATGGGTCAGACCCGATATGTCCTTAATTTCTTTTGCCTGCGTCCATTTTCCCTCCTGAGGAATCGGCGCCGGGCCGTGATATGCGCCCTTGGCAAGCGGACACATTTTTTCTACTTCGCTTGAATACTTCATTTCTCTGCTCCTTTCATATCAATCGGCAAATTCGCCCATTATGTTAATTATATCACAAATTCAAAATTATGCAAGAAAAATATCCGGAAAGAAGTTTGTCGTCTTTTGTCAGTTTTGCCAATTTAAGACTCCAACCGCATGATTTTTTCCACCCGCATTGCGTGCCGGCCATCTTGGGGCTGGGCATTTAAAAAGGCGTTCGTGATTTCAAGCGCCAGTGCGTTGCCGGTAATACGCTGTCCCAGACAGAGAATTTGCGCATGATTGTGTTCTCTTGCCATACGAGCGCTGAAGCAGTCGGTGACGTGGGCAGCCCGGATACCGTGGATTTTGTTGGCGGAAATACTCATGCCGATACCGGTGCCGCAGATCAATATTCCAAGATCAAAATCCCCGTTTAGGTATGCAGAGCAGACGGTGTTTGCCACATCTGGATAATCGGCCGGTACGCCGGCTTGGGTGCCATAGTCAATGACTGTATAGCCTTGCTTTTCCAGTTCTTCTTTCAAATATGCCTTGTGTTCCACGCCGCCGTGATCACTTCCAATGCCAATTTTTAACATATTAGTTTCCCTCCAGTATTTGTCTTTTATCAAATTCTGTCATATCTTATCATATCAAATCATAATGATAAAAGCAATCTAATTTTCCAAAAATCTCTGCTAAAATTATTTTGGTCTCTGGGTTGTATTTGGACAAGTTTCATAGTATAATAAAAATATCAGCTAAAACTTATGTTTTAGAAATAATACAGGAGGCGATCCCCTATGGATTACATGCAAGAATATCAAAATTGGCTGGACCATGCCGACGCGGCAACGGTACAGGAATTGGAGGCAATTCGCGGTGATGAAGAGGAAATTCGGGATCGGTTTTACCGAACGTTAGAATTTGGCACGGCGGGGCTTCGGGGTGTGATTGGTGCCGGACCTAACCGGATGAATACTTATGTGGTAGGACAGGCGACCCAGGGACTTGCCAATCAGCTTTTGCGTACCAACCCAAAGGGAACAGCTTGCAGTGTGGCCATTGCCTATGACAGCCGGCACAAATCAGATGTATTTGCCCGTGAAGCGGCAATGATTCTGGCTGCCAACGGAATCAAGGCCTATTTGTTTCGGGAACTCAAGCCCGTGCCGGAGCTTTCTTTTGCGGTTCGATATAAAAAGGCAACGGCAGGCATAGCGGTAACCGCAAGCCATAATCCCGCTAAATACAACGGTTATAAAGTATATGGGGCAGACGGCGCTCAGTTGAATCCGGAGCTTGCGGATATTGTACTGGAAGAAATCAATCAGACGGATATGTTTACCGGAATCAAACGCTGTGATTTTGAGCAGGCGGTTCAAAATGGCATGATTGAGTGGATGGGCGATGAGGTCGAAGACGCATACCTTGATTGTGTACAGGCCCAGTGTATCAATCCGGAGTTGGCGAAAGAAAAAGGACATACCTTAAAGTTTGTTTATACTCCTTTCCATGGAGCGGGAAACAAACCGGTACGCAAGATTTTAAAACGGATTGGCTTTGATAATGTGGTTGTGGTCAAAGAACAGGAAAAGCCGGATGGAGACTTTCCTACGGTGGCTTCTCCCAATCCGGAAAATAAGGAAGGATTTACCCTTGCCATTGGCTATGCTCGTGATTGTGGAGCGGATTTAATTGTAGGAACGGATCCGGATTCTGATCGTGTGGGGATCTTGGTGCGGGATCAGCAGGGAGAATATATTCCGTTTACCGGGAATCAAGTGGGTGCATTGCTTACAGAGTACATTTTGAGCAGTCTTAAGGAGAGAGGGCAACTGCCAAGGGACGGATATGTGGTAAAAACCATTGTTACCACCAATATTATTCAGGCGATCTGTGACTATTACGGTGTAGAAATGAAAGAGGTGTTGACCGGCTTTAAATTTATCGGCGAAAAGATCAAAGAGTCGGAAGAAACTGGTAAGGGAACTTATCTCTTTGGCTTTGAAGAGAGCTACGGATACTTGAAAGGTACCTATGCCCGTGATAAGGATGCGGTGGTTGCCACGATGCTGATCGCAGAAATGGCGCTTTATTATCAGGAAAAGGGCAGTTCTTTGCTGGAACAGCTGGAGAAGCTGTATCAAAAATATGGATATTACCGGGAGCAGGTAGAATCGGTCACCATGGAAGGTATTGAGGGGCTTGACAAAATCCGGGCTATTATGGAAGCCATCCGTAAAAACCCGCCGAAGAGCGTGGCTGGGAAAAAGGTGTTGGCAGTACGGGATTATCAGACTTCTATTCGTACTGAGGTGGACACGGGAAAAACAGAAAAGATATTGTTGCCGGTATCCAATGTGATATATTTGGAGCTGGAGGATCAGAATAACTTTATTATTCGTCCATCTGGCACAGAGCCGAAGATTAAACTATACTGCCTGCTCAAGGGCAGGACACCCGAAGAGGCAGAGCAGCTGGCAAATCTCGTGCGGAAAGATATTAAACAAATGATTGGATAAAGTCATGACCACCGGCAATGCTGGTGGTTGCAAAAAACTGAGGGGGTTACGGCCAATGGCCGTAACCCCCTTTCGAGTTTTATAAACGTTGTTTTAAGCTGCTGGCATTACTTTCTTACCAAAAACGGTTCCGGCAGGAATTTCAACGCTGCCGCCTTCAATTTTAACGCTTTTGGCTTCGGTTGTAGTTAAAGTATCAGCACCTACGGTCATATAGAGATTAACGCCGTATCCAGCCTTGATCTGTGTAAACTGTTTTTCCCCATTGGCGTTATAAAAATGGGAGACATTTAAGCTGCCCGGTGTTGTGGGATCGCCCGCAGTGGTAACCTCTTCCACAATCCGGCTTACAACATTTTCTCCATCCTTAGTAATTTCAATGGAAATTCCAGCAACACTGTCCGAAGCATACGTTCCAACAATGTCTTCCGGATTCCAAACCAAAGCATCGTTTGCGGTTGCTTCAATAAAGCTGATTCTATAAGAAGCTGTTTTTTGTGGTGTCTGGGTGGATAAAGCAAAGTTCATGTAGTCATATTCGCCATAGACGGCATTGAGAACACTGCCGGGAATGGCGGTTACGTTGTTTTCAAGAGCGAAGGAAAAGATGCCTTTGCTGTTTTGGAAGCCAATCTCATTCACTTTTTGATATTGGTCTTTCGGATAAATGCCCACATAAAGCGTATCGCTGTCTTTCAAACCGCTCAAAGATTTTTCTGCTATATAAGTTGGCCAGCTTGTATCGGGATCTTGCGCAGTTAATTTCAACAGAGCGGTTTCGTTCTTTCCGATAACCGCAGCTTTGTCGGTGGAGATGTAAATATCTGCTTCCACAGATGCGGCGCTTTGTGCAATGGCTACCGATTTGGCTTCTCCATCGCCAATGGTGATGGAAAGCGCAGTGACATCCTTATTTGCGCTTACAGTGTTTTCCTGATCCTCTACAGCGGTTCCGCCGGTAATTGTAACAGTGTCACGGACGTCTTTGGGAACTACGGTGATGGTCAGTTCATCGGTATCGTCTTTCAGATACAGCGTATCGGAAAGGCTGAGTGTCCGAATATAAGTAGCTGCCGCATTTTTGCTGGTTACTTTAAGGTAAGCGTCATTGCTGGTGTTTTCACTTAAAGTCTTGCAGGCTTCATCGGTATATACCGGGTCGATTACATAGAAAGCATCCACGATGACCGGACCGTCTTTGAAGTAATTATAGCTGTAATCAGAAATGCTTTCATTGCTTCCACCCAAAATATCTTTATCGTTATCCAGGAATTTGTTTTTGGTAAATTCAATCGGCGAAGTAACATAGTAAGTAACTGCGGTACTGTATTGATCAAAGGTATTGCCCGTCACAACATAGGTTCCCTCGTGTTCCCGGGTGGTCAGACAGGTGTTGTTGCCAATATCACCTTCAAAGCCGCCGTCTTCCGTATAAGTGTTGGTAAATACATTGTCTTTGATGGTTACATTACCAGAAAGAATGTCCGGCAGAACACAGGCAAACGCACCGGTTACGGTATTGCCTTCAAAGGTGAAGTTCTTGGCTTTGCTTGCGTTGCTGACAATCAGATTGGAAACGATGGTCTTGTCCGGTGTCTTAAAGTCAAGGTTCTTTATGGTTACTGTGGATTCGTCCGCCAGTGTGAGAGGTGCATTGACGGTAACCGTTTTGCGTTTTCCGGTAGACTCATAGGTTTTATCCTTGCCCAATGTAATGGCATTTTTCACAACAATATCAGTTACATTGGGAGTTGCCAGCGCTTCGACCAGTTCAGCTTCGGTGGTGACGTCTTTGGAAACAACGGTCACTTCGCCAAAGGAAATGGTAGAAATGTCGATCACCAGTTCTGTGGGCAGATATCTGTCGCTATCTTCTCCATCTAAATCAATGGTAAAGACAATGTCGGTGGTCTTGTTGCTGTTGTCTATCTTGAAGACGTGAGTATAGGTCAGATTGTCTTCTGTAAAGCGGGAGTATGTGGTTTCGCTTAAGTGTTTTACTTTCAGCTCAGCATTTTCCGGTTTTGCCAGATTGGAAGGCAGAGTATAAGTCAGTGCCAGGAAGTATCCCTGCTTTTCTTGTCCCAAAGACCCCTGGAATCCGCTGTAGTCATGCACATAGAGCAACTCGCCGGTAGCGCGAAATTCATTTTCGTTTTGCGTACTAACTACTTTCACGTTTTCCATTAACTCATCTGCATCCTTGCCATAGCCGCAAATATCAGTGCCTTTGGCAGGTTCAACATAGCCGTATTTGCTATAATTGCGTTCCCAGCCGGCATATAGAGTTAGATTGGTGGTGACCAAAGTTTCCATGTCAACCAGCTTGGATTCATCCAGATCGTCTGCTGCTGATTTAGTATAATACCAGCCTTTGAAGGTATAATCCGTCCTAGAAGGATTGTTGGGCTGACGTGTTTTTAGTGCAGAACGACGGATGTAAGAAACGCTGAATGACTGAGAGGAGCCGCCGAACATACCGCCGTTGGGATTAAAGGTTACGGTGTAGCTTGTGGAACTAGAACTTCCGCCCGAAGAACCGCCGCTGCTGCCGCCGCCCCAGGAGCCGCCGCCATTAATGATGGAACTCCCGCCGTTATAGTTATTATTGGTTTCATCATCCGACTTGTTGGGTGATGATTGGGAGCCGATGGTGGCACCGGAAGTCCCGATGGTAGCATCGGTGGTTAAATCTAAAAGCCGGCCGTTAATGACTGTACCGCTGTTAAAGTTAACGCGTCCGCTAACAGCAGGACTAATAACAGCACCACCAATGGTAACCCCGTTAAAAGTCACATCGGCTTTGATAACAGCGATTTTGTTGCTGTAATCGCCGCCGGTGTAAACGGATTGGGTACCGTCTGCATAAATGGCCACCATATTATTAAGAATGGTAACAATCTCCGCACGGGTAATGGGGTCTGTGGGACGGAAAAGACCATCGCTTCCTTGGATATATCCCCGTTCTGCCATCAGTGCTACAGCGTTTTGTGCCCAATCGCCCACCAGATTCCGGTCACCAAAAACGTCAAGAGAGGATACATTGGCGCTGTCTGTCTCAAGGCCAAAGGCTCTGGCAATCATGACAGAGGCTTCCTGCCGGGAAATAGCGGCAGAGGGACGAACGGTACCGTCCTCATATCCGGTCATGACCTGTGCTTCGTACAGGCGGGAAATAGCGCCGGCATACCAGTCTTCCTTGGCTACATCGGAAAAGACCTTGTTGCTCTGCTTCTGATATCCGATCAAATTGTCCAAAATGGTTGCGGTTTCAGCCCGGGTCACAGAATCATCGGGGCGGAAATTCCCTTGATCGTCTCCTTTGACCACGCCGCGGTCGCTCCATACGCTAACAGCGTCTTTACCCCAATGGGATGCTGTATCGGGAAACTCTCTTGCCATTGCTGGAATAACGGCAGTTCCCAACATAGCTGCGGCAATGACGCCGGAAAGTACTTTCTTTCTTAAGCTCATTTTTTTGTACCTCGATTCCTAAAAAATAAATTATTACTTTGTGGTCAGTATACCACAGTAAAAGGGCTTTGTCAAAGGTAAAAAGCCTCCAAATAAGTGATTTTACGCCAAAAAAAGGATTTTACCCTTACGGTTGTGTAATAGAAAGGTTACACTAATGTTACAGAAAGAAGACAAACAAAAATACCGCCGAAAGCAGAGATTTTGCTTCCGGCGGCAGAAGATACATCAGTTGTTTTCGTGCCGCTGCATATCCTCACGGCGGATTTGTGCCCGTTTGATTTTGCCTCCTAATGTTTTGGGGAGTTCATCCACAAATTCCACAACGCGGGGATATTTGTACGGTGCGGTAGTATGCTTCACATGATTTTGAAGCTCTTTGATTAATTCGGGAGAAGGCTCCCAGCCCCGGGCCAAAACAATAGTGGCCTTGACCACTTGGCCCCGAATGGGGTCAGGCGCGCCAGTAATGGCACATTCCACCACAGATGGGTGCTCCATAAGAGCACTTTCTACTTCAAAGGGGCCAATGCGGTAACCGGAGCATTTGATAACGTCGTCATCCCGGCCTACAAACCAGTAATATCCGTCTTCGTCACGCCATGCTACATCATTGGTATCATACCACGGACCTCCTACTGCTTTTTGGGTCAGTTCCGGATCTTTGTAATAACCGGTTAAAAGGCCTGGCGGCGGATTTTCTTTGATACCCCGTACAACAATACGGCCTTCTTCACCGTCAGCAGTAAGTTCATCCTGGTTGTTCAGCAGGCATATGTCGTAGAGGGGAGAGGGTTTCCCCATCGATCCAATCTTGGGAGTGAACCAAGGGAAATTGGCAAGCAATACGGTAGATTCTGTCTGTCCAAAACCTTCACATAAATGTAGGCCAGTCCATTCCAGCCAGCGGTTATAAACTTCCGGGTTCAACGGCTCGCCTGCGGTGCAGCAGTGTTTGATGCAAGACAAGTCAAATTTAGAAAGGTCTTCTTGAAGCATAAATCGAAACATGGTAGGCGGTGCACAGAAAGTGGTTACCTGATATTTGGTAATGGTTTCAAGAAGGCGAAGAGGTACAAACTTGTCCATATCATAGGCAAAAATCACTGCGCCGCAAATCCATTGCCCATATATTTTCCCCCAGGCAAATTTTGCCCATCCGGAATCAGAAACCGTCATATGCAGTTTATTTTCCTGCACCTGCTGCCAGTATTTTGCGGTAACAATATGTCCCAGCGGATAGGCACAGTTATGCTGTACCATTTTGGGCATTCCAGTAGTTCCGGAGGTGAAAAATACCAGCATCAAATCATCCCAGCGGGTACGTTGGTCTCCGACAGGCGGTGTCAGTTCTTCAGACATACCCTGCATACAGTCTTCGTAATTAAGCCAGCCGTCTCTGTGCCGTTCCAGCAATATTTTATGTTTCAGGCAGGGCGTTTTGGGCTGTGCGCCTTCCACCTGTTCAATAACAAAATCGTCATTCAGACAGACAATGCATTTTACATCTGCGGCTGTCGCCCGGTAAACAATATCTTTTGTGGTCAGCTGCAGTGTGCCCGGAATCAAAATGGCACCCAGTTTATGTAAGGCTGTAGCCAAAATCCAGTATTCCCATCTGCGACGGAGAATCAGCATGACCGCATCCCCTTTTTTAATTCCGATGGAAAGAAAGAAGTTGGCTGCTTGGTTTGACAGCCGTTTTATATCAGAAAAGGTAAAAATCTTTTCTGTACCGTGATCATCACACCAAACGAGGGCTTTTTTATCTTTTTCCTGTTCTGCCCAGGCGTCAACAATGTCAAAGCCAAAGTTGAAATACTCCGGGACATTAACCCGGTAATTGGTTTTGAAATCCTCATAAGAGTCAAAATCCATCCTGGGCAAAAAACGATCCAATAACATCAGCATGCGCTCCTTTTTCTAAATATCATGTGCTTTTGCAAAAGCAAAAGCTTCCTTATATATAACATATATAACAAACTTATTCAGCAATAATAGTTAGGAACCGGGCAGGCTTTTCACCTACACAGCGTTGACCGTGTTCGTGCACCGGGTCAAAATAAACACTGTCACCGGCCTCCAGTACAAAGGATTTTTCACCCCAGCGCAGTTCAATGCTGCCTTCCAGTACATAGTTAAATTCCTGGCCACCGTGTGATACCAGCGGCGCCGGCGGGTCATTGGGAAGAATGGTAACCATAATGGGCTGCATGGTTTTGTTGGCAAAACGGTGTGCCAGATCCTCCAGCCGGTATCCGGGGTAACGTTTCATACTTTTGGCCTCGCCGGATCGGACAATTTGCAGCGTGTGAAGCTTGGCACTAATGCCGGTCATAATTTCTGAAAGTTCCACTCCGCAGAGATTGGCAATGTTACAAATCAGACTGACGGGGATGGCGCTTGCGTTTTGCTCATAAGCGTGATATACTTGTGGATCAATCCCCAGCTTTTGCGCAAATTCATCTTGGCTGTAACCGCAGGCGTCCCGGAGTTCTGCAATGCGGCGGGTAATTTCTCTTACGTTATCCTGTTCAAAATTTCCTTCCATGTTTTCATCTCCTTTTCCGTGCGCCCTGTAGGATTCCTGAATGAGAGTATGTAGATCCGATGGCCGCATTTCCCTTTTTTTCATTTTATTATACCGCAGTCTTTATAGAATTTCAATGTTTTTTTGGGAGGATTTACAAATATTTTCTCAAGAGGTGTTTTCGTTTTGTAGAAATTGTTAAAAAATAAACAATGCTTGGATAAAACATACAAAAACCGTAAATTGGTTTTGTGGATTTAAACAAAACAAAGAGAAAAACTACAATAGGAAAAATTTTTGGTAAGAATCATGGTTGAAAGATATGAATTTACATATTATACTAAAGTAAGAAAAAGGTACGCGGGTAGAATGGAGGAATATTATGAAGCTTTTTCATAATTCACAGGATTTGCGATATCGGACGCCTTTTGGGGCAGTTCCGGCAGGAACTACGGTTGTTTTACGGATGCAGGTGATTTCGGAGAAGGAACCGCAGAAGGTATGGCTTCGGGTGTTTGGAAAAGACGGGCAGGCGCAGTTCCCCATGGAAATTGTAGAGGATGGTGGGCATAAACGGCTTTATGAAACAGAACTTTTTACTGGCAATACACCACAGCTGCTCTGGTATGATTTTATTGTAGAAGGGAAGGAAGAAACCCTGTATTATTTTAACAACGCTGATGGACTGGGTGGTGTAGGGCAGATGGCGTCCTCGCCGGCGGCCAATAGCTACCAGATTACCGTTTATGCCCCCCAATATCATACTCCTGCCTGGTTCCGGGAAAGAATCATGTATCAGATCTTTCCAGATCGCTTTTTTGGGGTGCACGGACCGGAGGGAATTCCCCGCAAAAGAGAAGATTACATGATACATTATGACTGGCATGAACCACTTTCTTTTCAGCGGCATCCTTATGAGGATGGGCCGGCCTGTAATGATTTTTATGGCGGAAATCTTCGGGGGATTATGCAAAAGCTTCCTTATTTAAAAAGGCTGGGTGTGGGAGTTCTGTATCTGAACCCGATTTTTGATGCGTATTCCAATCATAAATACGATACGGCAGATTATAAAACCATTGACCCTATGTTCGGAACGGAAGAGGATTTTGCGTTGCTTTGTAAAGAAGCAGAGAAGTATGGCATTGGGATCATATTGGATGGTGTTTTCAGTCATACCGGTGCGGACAGTATTTATTTCAATAAGTACGGCAGCTATGGGGAACATACGGGGGCATGGCGGGATCCGAATTCACCATATCGGCCGTGGTATCAGTTTACCGATTATCCCAATTACAACAGTTGGTGGGGGTGTAGCAATCTGCCTAATGTCAACGAGATGGAACCTTCCTATCTTGATTATATCCTGCGGGATAAAGATGCGGTCATTAAACGCTGGATACACCGGGGTGCATCCGGCTGGAGATTGGATGTGGCAGATGAGCTTCCGGACGAGTTTATTAAAATGTGCCGGAAAGAACTGAAAAAAGAAAATCCCGAGGCTGTACTGATTGGTGAGGTATGGGAGGACGCTTCTCATAAGACAGCATACGGGAAAGAACGGGAATATTTGCTGGGCGAGGAATTGGACAGTGTAATGAACTATCCTTTTAAAGAGCAGGTCCTGGGTTTTTTGATGGGATGGTGGGATGCCGCAGCCATGAGCCGCAGAATTATGTCGCAGCTTGAAAATTACCCCATAGAAACAGCGTATTCCCTGATGAATATTTTAGGTACTCATGATACCATGCGGGTAAAATCTTTGTTGGGTGGAATGAATGAGGACTGTGGTGCCAGCCGCCTTAGCTCCGGCATGGAGGAACTGGCCTCCCAAAGATTGATGCTGGGGGTGTTTATGCAGATGACCTTTTACGGTGTACCCTGCATCTATTACGGTGATGAAGTGGGAATGCAGGGCGGGAAGGATCCCTTTAATCGAGGTACTTTCCCGTGGCGTGCAGTGGATCCTCAGTTGCTTTCCTGGTACAAAAAACTGGGAGCGCTTAGGAATCGGCTATCCTGTCTGCGCCGGGGGTATTTTGAGCCTGTGTATGCCAGGAATGACGTATATGCCTATCTGCGCCGTTTCCGCGGCGGCCGGAACGTGTTCGGTGACAAAGACGGGGGCAGTCTGGCCCTTTGCGCTGTAAACCGCGGATTTGAAGAACAGACTGCGGTATTTGCGCTTCCGGAGGCGGAAGGAATGGTAATGCGGGAATGCTGTGGCGGAGCAAAGGAAATTTTGGAAGGAAGACAGGAAGAGATAAAATTGACCCTGCCGCCTTTGACAGCAAAAATGTACGTTTGGAAGCAAAAAAAAGAGAAATAATATCTGTTTGTATATAAATGCTATGATAGTAGTATTTTATTTGTTAAAACAGGACAAAATAGACAAAAGTTTCAAAAAGCAGGCAAAATAGAAAAAAAAACTTGACAGTAAAAGGTAGGAGTAGTATAATATTTAGGCGTGACAAAGACATACGATGATTCCGGAGGTGGCAAAAGGCCGTGTTTACGGCACTTTTGGAAATTTCGGAGGAGATTGTCCGGTTGACAAAAACGGGCGGAAAGGTCACACTTTCTATTGCGAATACAGAAGACAATGCCGTGCGGTAGTATGCTGATACCGCAGTTTGGTTAAGTTGCGTCTGTACGTCCCGAAGCCGTTGTCCACGAAAGGACTTGTCGGATTCGGGTTTCATTTTAAGCTCGTGCGAAACGCCCGGCACGGTGTAAATTATTTATTCTTTAAGGAGGGTATAGCATGGCAGCAGAGAAAATCAGAATCAGATTAAAAGCTTATGACCACAATCTTATTGATCAGAGTGCGGCAAAAATTGTAGAAACCGCACGCAGAACGGGATCTAAGGTATCAGGACCGATTCCGCTTCCGACTCGGAAAGAGGTTGTTACCATTTTAAGAGCGGTTCATAAGTATAAGGACAGCCGTGAGCAGTTCGAAATGAGAACGCACAAGAGACTGATCGATGTTTTGGGTCCCACCAATAAAACCATTGAAGCGTTAAAGCATCTGGATTTGCCGGCAGGCGTGGACATCGAGTTGAAAATTTAGTTTACGGCCTCACGCAGGGCGAAAATGCTCTGCTTAAGCAGCCCCTGAATGGGGAAACAATAAAAATTTAGGTCACGTTGGCGAAAGTCAACCAATAACCCGCAGGTATGTTTTGAAAGAAACCGCTGCCTGTGTCAAACAGGAGGAAAGAAAAATGAAAAAGGCGATCTTGGGTAAAAAAATTGGTATGACCCAAATCTTCACAGAGGACGGCAATCTGGTTCCGGTAACGGTAATTCAGGCTGGTCCTTGTCCTGTTGTCCAGAAGAAAACCGTAGAAGTAGACGGCTACAGCGCCGTACAGCTCGGGTTTGAGGACAAAAAGGAAAACCGCAGCAACAAGCCGGAGAAAGGCCATTTTGCAAAGGCTGGCGTTCCGGTGAAGAAATACCTCAAGGAGTTCAAACTTGACGGTGCGGAAGAAATGAATGTGGGAGATGTTCTGAGTGTAGAACAGTTCCAGGACGGCGATGTACTTGATGTAACTGGCACCAGCAAAGGTCATGGTTATGCAGGCACCATCAAGAGATGGGGGACACACAGAGGCCCTATGACCCACGGTTCTCACTATCACAGAGGCCCTGGTTCTTTGGGAGCATGTTCGGATCCGTCCCGTGTGTTCAAAGGAAAGAAGCTGCCTGGTCACTATGGTGTGGATACGGTTACCATTCAGAATCTTGACCTGGTAAAGGTAGATACAGAGCGCAATCTTCTGCTGGTAAAGGGTTCGGTACCCGGACCCAAGGGCGGATTGCTGGTTGTGAAAAACGCAGTTAAGGCAAACGCTTAACCCGCAGAGAGAGGAGGAAATAGAGAATGCCTACAGTAGATATTTATAATGCAGACGGCAAGGTTGTCGGCAGTATGGATTTGAATGAAAACGTGTTTGGCGTTGCGGTTCGTCCCGATGTTATGCACGAGGTAGTGGTAAACTACTTAGCCAATCAGAGACAGGGTACGCAGAGCACCAAAACCCGGACCGAGGTTCGCGGCGGCGGTATCAAGCCCTGGCGTCAGAAGGGAACCGGACGTGCCCGTCAGGGAAGCATCCGTGCTCCTCAGTGGGTTGGCGGCGGCGTAGCTCTTGGCCCCAAGCCCAGAGATTACAGATATACGCTGAATAAAAAGGTAAGACGGCTGGCGCTGAAGTCGGCACTGTCATCGAAAGTAGAGGAGAATGAACTGATTGTTCTGGATTCTTTCTCTTGCGATGAGATTAAGACCAAAAAGGTTGTTGAACTGCTCAAGAACCTGAACGTAAATGAAAAGGCGTTGATTGTACTTCCGGAAAACGACAAGAATACCGTTCTTTCGGCAAGAAATATTAAGGGAGTAGCTACTACTTATGTGGGAGCAATCAACACCTATGAAGTATTGAAGTATACCAAATGCATCATCTTAAAGGATGCGGTAACGAAGCTTGAGGAGGTGTACGCCTAATGCTGGCACATGATATCATTATTAGACCGATCATTACCGAAAAGAGTATGGATCAGGTTGCGGACCGGAAGTACACTTTTCAGGTTGCAAAGGGCGCAAACAAGATCGAGATAAAAAAAGCGGTAGAGGAAATCTTCAAAGTGGAAGTGGAGAAGGTTACCACCATGAACTATATCGGCAAACCCAAAAGACAGGGTGTGTTTTCCGGTAAGCGTGCTGACTGGAAGAAAGCGGTTGTCAAGCTCAAAGAGGGAAGCAAAACCATTGAGCTGTTTGAGTCTTGATGCGCTGCGCGCGAAAAAATTTGCAGATAAGGAGAATGAAAAATGGGTATTAAAAAGTATAAGCCTACGACCCCGTCACGGCGTCATATGACGGTTTCCACCTTTGAAGAGATTGACAAGGTGGCACCGGAAAAGGCTCTTCTCCGTCCGCTGTCCAGCAAGGCAGGGCGCAATGCGCAGGGGAAGATTACCGTTCGTCACCGTGGTTGCGGTACCAAGAGAAAATACAGAGTGATCGATTTCAAGAGATACAAAGACGGTATGAATGCAACCGTACTTTCCATTGAATACGATCCAAACAGAAGTGCAAACATTGCACTGATCGAATACGAAGACGGCGTGAGAAATTACATCGTAGCGCCGCTGGGACTGAAAAAGGGCGATGTTGTTGTTTCCGGTGAAGGTGCAGATATTAAGCCAGGTAACGCTATGGAACTGAAAGACATCCCGGTTGGTACTCTGGTATACAACATCGAAATGAATCCTGGAAAAGGCGGTCAGCTGGTTCGTTCCGCGGGTACCACCGCACAGCTCCTGGCAAAGGAGAATGGCTATGCACAGCTGCGTCTTCCCTCTGGCGAGGTTCGTATGATTCGGCTGAATTGCCGTGCTACTATCGGTCAGGTGGGTAATACGGATTATTCCAATATCAATATCGGTAAAGCAGGAAGAAAACGTCACATGGGCTTCCGTCCGACGGTCCGCGGTGTTGTTATGAACCCGAACGACCATCCGCACGGCGGTGGTGAAGGTAAGTCTCCGATCGGTATGCCGAGCCCGGTTACTCCGTGGGGTAAGCCTGCACTGGGATACAAGACCCGAAACAAGAAGAAGCAGTCCAATAAATTTATTGTGAAGAGACGCAACAGTAAGTAAGGAGGGAATGAAATGGGAAGAAGTATTAAAAAAGGACCTTTCGTTGATGCGAAACTGCTCGCCAGAATTGTCGCTATGAACGAAAAGAACGAAAAAACCGTTTTAAAGACCTGGTCAAGAGCTTCTACTATATTCCCGGATATGGTCGGACACACCATTGCGGTTTATGATGGAAGAAAGCACGTTCCGGTCTATGTGAGTGAGGATATGGTCGGCCACAAGCTGGGCGAATTTGCACCCACCAGAACGTACAGAGGTCATGCCGGTGCGAAAACCTCGAAATAATCGCACCGAGGAAACAGATAGATGAAAGGAGCTCAACAGAACATGGAAGCAGTAGCAAAAGTTACGCATGTACGTATTGCGCCCAGAAAAGTCCGCATCGTCATTGACCTGATCAGAAACAAGTCTGTCGGCGAAGCGCTGGGGATTTTAAGAAATACCCCCAAGGCCGCAAGTCCGGTTGTGGAGAAGCTGCTCAAATCCGCCATGGCCAACGCGGAGAACAACCACAAGATGAATGTGGAAAATCTCTATGTTGCAGAGATCTATGCGGATCAGGGCCCCACGCTGAAGCGGATTCAGGCCAGAGCACAGGGACGCGCGTTCCGTATTAATAAAAAGACAAGTCATATCACATTAAAACTTCGGGAGAAGGAATAAGATAGGAGGTAAAAATATGGGTCAGAAAGTTAATCCGCACGGTCTCAGAGTCGGGATTATTAAGGACTGGGACTCTCGTTGGTTTGCTGACAAAAAACACTTCGGTGACAGTCTTGTAGAGGACTATAACCTCAGAGTTTTCCTCAAAAAGAAATTATTCCTGGCCGGAGTTGATAAAATAGAAATCGAGAAGTTTGCCAATAAAATCCGTATTTCCATTCATGCAGGAAAACCGGGTATCGTAATTGGTAAAGGCGGCAGTGAGATTGAAAAGCTGAAGAAGGAATTGGAAAAGATGACGGGCAAGACCATCATCTTAAACGTAATCGAAGTGAAAGTTCCCGATATGAGTGCACAGTTGGTTGCCGAAAACATTGCGTCTCAGTTAGAGCGCCGTATTTCCTTCAGAAAGGCAATGAAACAGTGTATGGGCCGCACCATGAAGATGGGTGCAAAGGGAATTAAGACCTGCGTGGCCGGACGTGTTGGCGGTGCAGAAATCGCAAGAGTAGAGCAGTATCATGAGGGAACCATCCCGCTGCAGACGCTGAGAGCGGACATTGACTATGGCTTTACCGAGGCAAATACCACCTACGGCAAGTTGGGTGTCAAGGTCTGGATCTATAAAGGCGAGATTTTGGCTGAAAGCAAAAACGCTTCCAGAACCGAGGAGAGAAAACCTGCTCCCAGACGCAGAGAAGGAGGCAGAAAATAATGTTATCACCGAAGAGAGTTAAACGCAGAAAGGTACAGCGCGGAAGAATGAAAGGCGCTGCACACCGCGGCAATAAAGTGGTATACGGCGAGTATGGCTTGCAGGCCATGAGCCCGGCATGGGTAACCAGCAATCAGATTGAGGCTGCCCGTGTTGCTATGACCCGTTATACCAAGAGAGGTGGTCAGGTATGGATCAAGATCTTCCCTGACAAGCCTGTAACGGCGAAACCGGCTGAAACCCGTATGGGTAGTGGTAAAGGTTCGCCTGAGTATTGGGTAGCTGTGGTAAAGCCCGGCAGAGTGATGTTTGAGATCGGCGGAGTGAGCGAAGAAGTTGCGCGGGAAGCATTGCGTCTTGCCATGCACAAGCTTCCGCTCAAGTGTAAGTTTGTCAGAAAGGCTGACCAAGAAACGGAAGGTGATAGTTAATGAAAATTCAGGATATAAGAGACCTTTCAACGCAGGAGCTTGAAGATAAGATCAAGGACTTAAAGGAAGAGCTTTTTAACCTTCGTTTCCAGAACGCTACCAACCAGCTGGATAATCCCATGAGAATTGTTAGCGTCAAGAAGGACATTGCAAGAGTCAAAACCGTGCTGAAGGAAAAAGAGCTTGGAATCAACACAAGCTTGAATGCGTAGGAGGTGTAAAGAATGAGTGAACGTAATTACCGTAAGACCCGGATCGGTGAGGTCGTAAGCGATAAAATGGATAAAACCATCGTTGTGGCGATCAAGGAGCACGAAAAGCACCCACTTTACAGCAAGGTTATGAAGAGAACCTATAAGCTGAAAGCGCATGACGAGAACAACATCTGCGGAATCGGCGACAGAGTAAAGGTAATGGAAACCCGCCCGTTGTCCAAGGACAAGAGATGGCGTCTGGTCGAGATCGTAGAGAAAGCAAAATAAAACGCTGTTTGCGGAAAATATTTTCGCAAAGCGTGGTACCTGGGAGCCTAGGCTCCGGTATAGAAGATTGCACAGGCAATTTCCTAATATATAAGATAGGAGGAAGTCCGATATGATTCAACAGCAGACAATATTGAAGGTCGCGGACAACAGCGGAGCAAAAGAAATCCTCTGCATTCGTGTAATGGGCGGATCTTTCCGGCGTTACGGCAACATCGGCGACGTGATCATTGCTTCTGTAAAAAAAGCAACGCCCGGCGGTGCTGTTAAAAAAGGAGACGTTGTCAAGGCGGTTATCGTGCGCAGTGTAAACGGCGTAAAGCGTCCGGATGGATCCAAGATCCGGTTTGACGAAAATGCGGCGGTAATCATCAGAGATGACAAGACCCCTCGTGGAACCCGTATATTCGGTCCGGTGGCAAGAGAGCTGAGAGATAAGGATTATATGAAGATCCTGTCCCTGGCGCCGGAAGTTCTGTAAGAATAGACCGCAGCCGTGTTGAAAACGGCATGCGTGAGCCTTTTAAGTAGGAAAAGGAGGAAAGACAATGGCGAAAATGCACGTGAGAACCGGCGATGAAGTCGTGGTTTTGTCCGGCAAGGACAAGGGCAAAAAAGGTAAGGTTTTGTCTGTAAACCCGGAAAAGCGCATGGTTATCGTTGAAGGTGTTTCCATGGCCACCAAACATAAAAAACCCAGAAGAATGGGTGAAACGGGTGGAATCATCAAGCAGGAAACCCCGATTTACGCAAGCAAGGTTATGAATGTTTGCGGCAAGTGCGGCGCACCCAGCAGAGTTGGGCGTAAGGTTCTGGAGGACGGAACCCATGTTCGTTACTGTAAGAAGTGCGGCGAAACATTCTAATTTGAAAAGGAAGGAGGTTACACTCTAAATGAGACTGGAAGAGAAGTACACAAAAGAAATCAAGGACGCTCTGATGAAAAAGTACAACTATAAAAGCGTAATGCAGATTCCGAAGCTGGATAAAGTTGTCATCAACATGGGCGTAGGTGATGCGAGAGAAAATTCCAAGGCCGTAGAGAGCGCTGCCAATGATCTGACTATGATTGCAGGCCAGAGGGCGGTAATCACCAAAGCGAAGAAATCTGTTGCGACCTTTAAAGTAAGAGAGGGAATGAACATCGGCTGTAAGGTAACCCTGCGGGGCTCAAAGATGTATGAATTTGTAGACCGTCTGTTTAACGCGGCACTTCCGCGTGTACGTGACTTTCGCGGGATTAACCCCAACTCCTTTGACGGCCGCGGCAACTATGCCCTGGGCGTAAAGGAACAGCTTATCTTCCCTGAAATAGATTATGATAAAATCGATAAGATCCGTGGTATGGATATCATTTTTGTAACCACCGCACAGACGGATGAGGAAGCAAGAGAGCTTCTGAGTCTGATGGGCGCGCCGTTTACGAAATAAGTACCGGATAAGGAGGATGAAAAGCTCATGGCGAAAAAGTCAATGATAGTCAAGCAGCAGAGAAAGCAGAAATACCCGACCCGCGAATATAACAGATGTAAGATTTGCGGCAGACCCCATGCCTATCTTCGTAAGTTTGGTATTTGCAGAATTTGCTTCCGCGAGCTTGCATACAAAGGCCAGATTCCGGGCGTAAAAAAGGCGTCCTGGTAAGCGGCACAAGAATGAAGAACAAAGAGGACAGGTGGTTTAAACAACAGATACGGAAAACCAAACCGGCCTCTTGATCCCGATAAGAAGGAGGTTAGAACTCATGCATATTACAGATCCGATCGCAGATATGCTGACAAGAATCAGAAATGCCAACAACGCAAGACACACCAGTGTTGACATTCCGGCTTCAAATATGAAAAAGGCAATCGCAAATATCCTGCTAAATGAAGGGTATGTCAAGAACGTAGAAGTGATTGATGATAATCTTCAGGGCATTATCCGTATTACTTTGAAATACGGAGAGAACAAGCAAAAGGTGCTTACCGGACTGAAAAGAGTCAGCAAGCCCGGTTTGAGATCATATGCGTCAAAGGATGAGCTGCCCAAGGTACTCAAAGGCCTGGGAATTGCGATTATATCCACGTCCAAGGGCGTAATGACTGATAAGGAGGCACGCCGTCAGAACGTAGGCGGTGAAGTGCTGGCATTTATTTGGTAAGAAAGGAGGAGAAAGCATTGTCTCGTATAGGAAAGATGCCGATCGGGGTTCCCGCTGGGGTAACCGTTACGGTCGGGGCAAATAACGAAGTAACCGTAAAAGGTCCCAAAGGCGAGCTGAAACAGCAGTTTGCCCCGGATATGATGATAGAGCAAAACGGTGATACGATAGAAGTAAAACGTCCGACGGACAATAAAGAGCATAGATCGCTGCACGGCCTTACCCGGAGCCTGCTCCATAATATGATTGTGGGTGTGACAGAAGGGTTCAAAAAGCAGCTGGAAATCAACGGTGTTGGTTACAGAGCGGCGAAGCAGGGTAATAAACTGGTGATGAACCTGGGTTATTCTCATCAGGTAGAGATGGAGGAGATTGACGGAATCAGCATTGAGGTTCCGCAGCCGAACCAGATCATTATTTCCGGGCCGGATAAGCAGAAAGTTGGTCAGTTTGCGGCAAACGTCCGTGAAAAGAGACCGCCTGAGCCATATAAGGGCAAAGGTATTAAGTACGTTGATGAGCATATCAGACGTAAGGAAGGTAAGACCGGTTCCAAGAAGTAATAACCGCAAGGAGGTGCAAACGGAATGATTAAGAAGATAAACAGTAATGTAGCAAGACTTGCCAGACACGCGAGAGTCCGGAAAAAGGTATCCGGAACGCCCGAATGCCCCAGACTGTGCGTGTACCGGAGTCGGCAGAACATATACGCACAAATCATTGACGACACAGCGGGCAATACTCTGGTTTCCGCATCGACTCTGGATGCAGAGCTGAAAGCGAATTACGGCGGCAACAAGGAAGCTGCAAAAGCGGTTGGAGCGCTGATCGCAAAAAAAGCGGCGGAAAAGGGTATCAGTGAAGTTGTCTTTGACAGAGGCGGATATGTATACCACGGCAGAGTACAGGAACTCGCTGAGGCAGCGCGTGAGGGCGGCCTGAAATTCTAATCGATGAGAAAGAGGTGAAACATAAATGGCAGAAAAAGGCGAAAGAACCAAAAAGCAGCCGCGGATTGACGCAGACGTATTGGACCTTCAGGAAAAGGTTGTACATCTGAACCGTGTCGCAAAGGTTGTAAAAGGCGGACGAACCTTCCGGTTCAGCGCATTGGTTGTAGTTGGTGACGGAAATGGTCACGTAGGCTGCGGCATGGGAAAAG
Organism: Ructibacterium gallinarum; assembly: GCF_014982785.1. Lineage (GTDB taxonomy): Bacteria > Bacillota > Clostridia > Monoglobales > Monoglobaceae > Ructibacterium > Ructibacterium gallinarum. The sequence goes on along the minus strand of NZ_JADCKB010000001.1, from coordinate 70,335 downwards.
CGGCAGAAATTCCTGACGCGATCCGCAAGGGTATTGATGACGCAAAGAAAAATATGATAACGGTTCCTATGGTCAAGACCACCATTCCTCACGAGATCATCGGTGAGTATGGCGCAGGACGTGTACTGTTGAAGCCGGCTGCAGAAGGTACCGGTGTTATTGCCGGCGGTCCGGCGCGTGCGGTATTGGAACTGGCAGGAATTAGAGATATTCGTACAAAATGTTTGCGCAGCAACAATCCGAAGAATGTTGTTGCGGCGACCATAGAGGGTCTGGCATCTCTCAAGAGTGTAGAAGAGGTTGCACAGCTCAGAGGTAAAAAGCCGGAAGAGATCCTCGGGTAATTATAGAAAGAAAGACAGGAGGGTTTATCCATGGCGAATACGATCAAGGTCACACTGAAAAAGAGTACCATCGGATGCAAAAAAGACCAGATTGCAACAGTAGCTGCTCTGGGACTGAAGAAAATTGGCCAGACAGTAGAGAAAAATGACACTCCGCAAATTCGCGGCATGGTCTTTAAAGTAAAGCATCTGGTAGAGGTATCCGAGTAAAAACCGCAGCGGTATAGGCCGAAGCGGAAACAGGGGAGGAATCCCCAAGGGTTTCAGAAAGAATTTTGAACAAAAAGGAGGAGGTGGACACAATGAAACTCCATGAATTATCTCCGAGCGAAGGCTCTAAGAAAAAGGCGTTCCGTGTAGGAAGAGGTCACGGAAGCGGCAATGGGAAAACGGCTGGTAAAGGACACAAAGGCCAGAATGCCCGCAGCGGCGGCGGTGTACGTCCCGGATTTGAAGGCGGACAGATGCCGATTTACCGCAGACTTCCGAAACGCGGATTTACCAATATTTTTGCAAAGCAGTATGTATCCGTCAATGTAGAAGCGCTGAACAAGCTGGAAGACGGTGCAGAAGTTACGGCGGAAACGCTGAAAGAAGCCGGCATCATCTCTAAGATTTGTGACGGCGTAGTCATTCTGGGCCGCGGCGAGCTCAATAAGAATCTTACCGTAAAGGCTAAGAGATTCAGCAAGAGCGCTGCTGAAAAGATTGCGGCTGCAGGCGGAAAGGCAGAGGTGGTATAAGCATGTTCGAAACGATCAGAAATGCATGGAAGATCATCGATTTAAGAAAAAAATTGATATACACCTTTGTTTTGCTGGTGATTTTCCGTCTGGGATCCTGTATTCCTGTTCCGCTGCTTGATCCGGAACAGATGAAAGCATTATTCAGTACAGAAAATTCCATGTTTGGATTTATTGATTTGGTGTCCGGCGGTGCGTTTCAGAACGCCACGATTTTTGCGATGAGCATTACCCCGTACATCAACTCGTCCATTATCATGCAGCTGCTGTGCGTTGCAATTCCTGCTCTTGAGCGGATGCAAAAGGAAGGCGAAGACGGCAGAAAAAAGATTGCACAGATGATGCGTTATGGAACGGTGATTTTGGCGCTGATTCAGGCAGTGGGACTTTATTTCCTGCTGGATTCTTACAATGCGGTAACCAACCCGGGCTGGACAAGTGCGGTTGTGGTTATTACAACCTTTACAGCAGGAACGGCGTTCCTGATGTGGTTGGGCGAACAGATTACCGAAAAAGGTGTTGGTAACGGTATTTCTCTAATCATCTTTGCGGGTATTGTATCGAGACTTCCAAGCATGTTTACCTCGCTTTGGGCATATGTGCAGAGTGGAAGCCTGAATTGGCTGGGCGTTGTTGCACTGTTGATACTGGCGCTGGTTGTGGTTGGTGTTGTTGTAACCATGAATGAAGCAGAGCGTCGGATTCCGGTACAGTATGCAAAGCGTGTGGTAGGCAGAAAAATGTATGGCGGGCAGAGCACCCATATTCCGATTAAGGTTGCGGCTGCAGGTGTTATTCCGATCATCTTTGCCATGTCCATTATGGCATTTCCGGGAACCATTGCCAGTTTCTTCGGTGTTCAGCCGGGACAGGAAGGTTTCTGGGGCAGCTTTTTGTGGGCATTTTCCACCCAGTCCTGGATTTATGCTGTTCTGTACTTCCTGCTGATCATTTTCTTCACCTATTTCTATACGGCCATTCAGTTTAATCCAATTGAAATGTCGAACAATATGAAGAAAAATGGCGGATTTATTCCTGGTATCCGTCCGGGACGGCCCACTTCGGAATATATTTCTAAGGTACTTTCCAGAATTACTCTGGCGGGTGCTGTATTCCTGGCGGTGATCGCGGTTCTGCCTATTTTCATGAACCTGGGACTCAATATTTCCAACTTTGCCATCGGCGGCACTTCTATCCTGATCGTGGTTGGTGTTGCGCTGGAAACGGTAAAGGATCTGGAATCTCAGATGCTCATGCGGCACTACAAGGGATTTTTGGAATAAAAAAGAATATGGCGCACTTAAGGTGCGGCTTACGGAAGAGTAGAAACCGGTTATGCATAGCACAAGCGGGGTCTGCTCTATCCGTGTTTATTACAAAAAAACAAAAGAAAGCCGCCGCAAGGCGGATTTTACAGCGGGCTGGACTGTACCATTTATAAGACGGACAGAAGTTTCAGCCAAGGAAAGGATATGGATCAGATGAGACTTATATTATTGGCAGCGCCGGGCGCCGGAAAAGGAACGCAGGCGGAAAAGCTGAGCGAGCATTTCGGTATCCCTACCATTTCTACCGGCGCAATTTTGCGTCATAATATTCAAGAGGGAACTGAACTTGGCAAGCTGGCAAAGACATACATAGATGGCGGCAATCTGATACCGGATGATATCATGATTCAGGTCATGGATGACCGGCTTTCCAAAGAGGATTGTAAAAACGGATTTATCTTAGATGGTTTTCCCCGGACGCTGGCGCAGGCGGAAGCATTGGATGCTTCCAGCATTCAAATTGATAAGGTACTTAATATTGAAGTGCCAGATGAAAAAATCATTGCCCGTCTTTCCGGACGTTTAGAGTGCAGCCAGTGTGCGGCAACCTTCCATACAGAATACCGGAAGCCAAAGGTAGAGGGTGTATGTGATAATTGCGGCGGGAAGCTGGTAACTCGTGCAGATGATAAGCCAGAGACTGTGAAGAGCCGGCTGGCTGTATATCATACCCAGACAGAACCCCTTTTGAAGTATTATTCTGATAAGGGAATGCTGCGGACAGCACATGGACAGGAAGAAATTGCAGATACTACAGCGGAAGTACTGAAAGCGCTGGAGGACTAATATGGTAGCAATCAAATCAAAGTCAGAGATAGAAAAGATGAAAGTTGCCGGACGTATCACCTATGAAACGTTGGAAGCGGTTCGGAAAGCGGTGAAGCCAGGGGTTACAACCATGGAGCTTGACCGGGTGGCGGAAAATTACATCCGATCTCAGGGGTGTACAGCCTCTTTTAAAGGATACGGAGGTTTCCCAGGCAGTATCTGCGCCAGTGTTAACGATGAAATTATTCATGGCTTCCCCGGTGAGCGCGTGCTTGAGGAAGGCGACATTGTAAGCGTAGATGTGGGAGCGTGTTATAAAGGGTATCATGGAGACGCTTGCAGAACCTTTGCAGTGGGGAAAATCGCACCGGAGACCCAGCGCCTTCTGGATGTAACCAAGCAGAGCTTTTTTGAAGCTCTGGCTTTTGCAAGGGAAGGATACAGAATTTCAGATATATCCCGGGCCGTGCAGGAGTATGTAGAAAAAAACGGATATTCTGTTTTAAGAAATTATTGCGGGCATGGTGTAGGTGCTGATCTTCATGAGGATCCCGAGGTGCCTAATTATGTCACCCATATGCGCGGAATACGGCTTCGTGCAGGAATGTGTCTGGCAATTGAACCCATGGTTTGCCAAGGCGCCAAGGAATATTATGTCAGTGGAAATGAATGGACCGTGTGTACACGGGATGGCAAGATGGCCGCCCATTATGAAAATAGTGTATTGATTACAAGCGGTGATCCATATCTACTGACTTTGCCGGAGGCAAACCGGAGATGAAAAGCTCTGGGAGACTTTGCCGAGGGGAGCTGGTGCAGGTGCTGGCCGGTCACGACAAGAGAGAATATTTTCTGGTGCTTTCGGTGCAGAAGCCGTATGTTTTCCTGTGTGATGGAAAACGCAGAAAGGTGAACCATTTAAAAAAGAAAAAAGAAAAACATGTGATAAGCACAGGTCTGATCTGCGGCTGGATCGATACGGAACCAGAACGTGTGAACAATACGTCGGTGCGCCGTGCGATTCGGGATTTATTGCGGAAACAGGAAACCGAGTTTGCGTCAGGGAGGTGAAAAAGTATGTCCAAGGAAGATGTTTTGGAGGTAGAGGGTACCGTGTTGGAAGCGTTGCCCAATGCCATGTTTAAGGTAGAACTGGAAAATGGCCATCAAATACTGGCGCATATTTCGGGAAAACTGCGTATGCATTTTATCCGAATTCTGCCCGGAGATAAAGTGACGGTAGAGATCTCCCCCTATGATCTGACCAAGGGGCGGATCACATGGCGCGCTAAATAAGGTGGCAAAAGGTTAAGGTCCGAAAAGCAGGAGGGAGAACAGATGCGAAAAATAGGAATTGCTGGTTTGGCTGTATTGCTGTTGGTGATGCTTTCCGGATGTGGTGGGGAGATCCCTGCTTCCGGTGATATGGATATGCAGACCCGGCAGGAAGCACAGGCGGAAAATACGCAAAGACAGATCACCATATCCTGTGCAGGTGACTGTACCTTGGGAACAGATGTCTCCTTTGGCGGCAGAACGCTTCCGGTGGAGGCGGAAGCCCAGGGAAATGATTACAGCTGGTTTTTCCGTAATGTGAAACCCATTTTTGCATCAGATGACCTTACTATTGTGAATATGGAAGGGACGCTGACAACCGGCGGCAGTCGGGAAGATAAAACCTTTGCTTTTCGGGGCGACCCGGCCTATGTGAACATTTTGACCAAAGGCAGTGTGGAAGCGGTAACGCTGGCCAATAACCACAGCCGGGATTACGGTGAGATAAGCTTTACCGATACCAAAAAATATTTGGAGGAAGCAGGAATCACCTGGTTTGAAAATCTGAATACGGCCGTAAAAGAGGTAAAAGGGGTCAAAGTTGGATTGATTGGGCTTTATGCACTCAATGGCACAGCGGAATCCAATCTTCCCAAGGCGATGGAGCAGGTCAAGCAGGAAGGGGCTGAGCTGATCGTGGTACAGGTACACTGGGGAGTTGAAGGCAGTACTGTGCCGGAACAGAGTCAGATTGCTTTGGCCCATGCGGCGGTAGATGCAGGCGCTGATTTGGTAATAGGACATCACCCCCATGTGATGCAGGGGATTGAGGAATATCGTGGACGGATGATCGTTTATAGCATGGGAAACTTTTGCTTTGGCGGAAATCAGAATCCACGGGATAAGGATACCATGATTTATCAGCAGACTTTTACTTTGAGAGATGGAAAAGTGCAGGACAAACTGGATTATGTGGTTTATCCTTGTTCTATTTCGTCAGAAAGCAACAGAAATAATTATCAGCCAACCCCGGCAGAAGGCAGCGAAAAGGAACGGATCCAGAAAAAGATCCAGCAGCTATCAGACGAAGTAGGGACGCTTACGGTGAAATTTGCACAGGATCAGGAAACAGGAGAGGCAGCAAATCCTATGGAAGAGGATGCATCACCGGAACAGAAGGATTCTATGATACTGTAATTTTAGGCAAAATCAACCAGAAAAGCACGTTTTTTCTATGGAAGTTTGGATAGAGCACAGAAAAAAAAGCTTGACAACCTATATCTTGTGTGATATGATAGAATAGTTCGTTTAATGGGTGAAAGTGTCTTTAAACGGGCGAGTACAAATTCAGGAGGTGAAGGAAATGAAAGTAAAACCTTCCGTAAAACCTATTTGTGAAAAATGTAAAATAATCAAAAGAAAAGGCAGAGTTATGGTGATTTGTGAGAATCCGCGGCATAAGCAGAAGCAAGGCTGATGGAACTCGTAAGGGAACCAAAGTAGGAGCAGGGTCAGGCTTATTCACCACTTTCAGCGATAAGCTGACGCCGTGAAAAACGGGTGAAATTCTGCTCCACTGTTTTTTTCTGAAAAAATCAATGGAGGTGAAAAATTTTATGGCACGTATTGCAGGTGTAGACTTGCCCAATGAAAAGAGAGTTGAGATTGGTCTCACATATATCTTTGGAATTGGTCTTTCTACTTCCAAGAAAATTCTGGCAGCAACGGGAGTTAATCCGGACACCAGAGTCCGTGACCTGACGGAGGACGAAGTGTCCAAGCTGAGAGCGGAGATTGACCACTACAATGTGGAGGGTGATCTGCGCAGAGACATCGCTCTGGACATCAAGCGTTTGATGGAAATTAACTGCTACAGAGGACTTCGTCACAGAAAGAGTCTGCCGGTTCGCGGTCAGCGGTCCAAAACCAATGCCAGAACCCGCAAAGGTCCGAAAAAGACCATAGCGAATAAGAAGAAATAATGCTTGGCAGTAGTCAGGAATAATTTCTGAAAACTGCAGGGAGAGTGCCCTGCGTCAAAATGATTTTTCTTTATGAACCATGTTCATAATAGATATTCGTATATTCAGGAGGTGAAAGATACAATGGCAAAGACAGTGAAAAGAACACGCCGCCGCAGAGAGAAAAAGAATATCGAGCGCGGAGCGGCACATATAAAATCCACGTTCAACAATACCATTGTTACCATAACAGATGTAGCCGGAAATGCTATTTCCTGGGCATCCGCCGGCGGACTGGGGTTCAGAGGCTCCAGAAAGAGTACGCCGTTTGCGGCGCAGATGGCTGCGGAGACCGCAGCAAAAGCGGCGATGGAACACGGCTTAAAACATGTAGAGGTTTATGTCAAAGGGCCGGGATCCGGCCGTGAGGCAGCGATCCGCGCACTGCAGGTCGCAGGCCTTGAGGTAAATATGATCAAGGATGTTACACCGATTCCCCATAACGGATGCAGACCGCCAAAGAGAAGACGTGTGTAATGACGGAGGTGAAATAGTAAATGGCAAGATATACAGAATCTGTTTGTAGAATATGCAGACGGGAAGGTCAGAAGTTATTCTTAAAGGGTGACAGATGCTACACAGATAAGTGTGCACTGACCAGACGTGCTTATGCTCCCGGCCAGCATGGTCAGGGTAGACGGAAGCTCTCCGAATACGGCACACAGCTCCGTGAGAAGCAAAAGGTAAGACGGGCCTATGGTATTTTGGAAGGCCAGTTTGAACATTATTTTGAGATGGCAAACAAAAAGGAAGGCGTAACTGGTGAAAACCTGTTGAGCTTGCTGGAAAGCCGTCTTGATAACGTTGTATATAAACTTGGGATGGCGGTTTCTCGTCCGGAAGCCAGACAGTTGGTTTCCCATGCACACTTTACGGTAAACGGAAAGAAGGTTAATATTCCTTCGTATCTGGTAAAACCGGGGGATGTCATAGCACTTCGGGAAAAAAGCAGATCAAGTGCGAAATTTGAAGCTGTCCTGAATTCCACTGAGGGTAGAATTGTTCCCAAGTGGCTGGATATGAACCGTGAGACCATGGAAGGCCGTGTAGTTGCTTTGGCTGACCGTGAAGATATCGACCTGCCCATCGAGGAGCATTTGATTGTTGAGTATTACAGCAAATAATAAGCTGCCGTGAGGCCCAGCGAAGGTTGTAGGTTCGTTTAAAATGTTTAGGAGGGCTGACAATGATAGAAATAGAAAAGCCAAGAATTGAATGCGTGGAAGCATCCGAAGATAATAAATATGGCAAGTTTGTTGTTGAGCCTCTGGAGAGAGGGTATGGAACGACCTTCGGAAACTCTCTGAGAAGAATGTTGCTGTCCTCCCTGCCGGGTGTGGCGGCAACGTCGGTGAAAATTGATGGAGTCCTGCATGAGTTTTCCACCGTACCCGGTGTGAAAGAGGATGTAACGGAAATTATACTCAACATCAAGAAGCTGGCAATTAAGCTGCATTCTGACGCGCCGAAAACGGTTTATATTAACCAGGAGGGTGCGGGTGAAATCTGCGCGGGAGATATTAAGCATGACTCCGATGTAGAAATTATCAATGAGGATCTGCATATTGCTACCTTAGGTGAGGATGCAAGACTGTTTATGGAAATTACACTGGACAGAGGCCGCGGCTATGTGTCCTCTGACCGGAATAAGCAATTGCTTCAGCCGGTGATTGGAGTGATTGCTACAGATTCAATTTATACACCTGTACAGAAGGTAAATTATACCGTAGAGAATACCCGAGTAGGCAATGTAACCGATTATGATAAACTTACGCTTGAGGTGTGGACCAACGGTACCATTCCTCCATCTGAAGCGGTTAGCCTTGCCGCAAAGATCATCAGCGAGCATATGAGTTTGTTTGTTGATTTATCAGATGATGCAAAGAATGCGGAAATCATGATTGAAAAAGAAGAAAGTAAGAAGGAGAAGGTTCTGGAAACTACCATTGAGGAACTGGATCTGTCTGTACGTTCTTATAACTGCTTAAAGCGTGCGGGAATCAATACAGTACAGGATCTGACCACCAGATCAGAAAATGATATGATGAAGGTCAGAAATCTTGGACGCAAGTCCCTTGAGGAGGTCATCTCCAAGCTGGAAGCCATGGGATTGGCTCTGGCAAATGATGACTGAGCCGGATAAAGAAAAAAGAAAATGAGGTGATAAAATGGCACACCAGAGAAAACTTGGCAGACCGACAGACCAAAGACGGGCAATGCTGCGTTCTATGACGACATCATTCCTGGAGCATGGTCGGATCGAGACTACCGTGACCCGAGCAAAGGAAGTACGGCGGATTGCGGAGAAAATGGTCACCCTCGGCAAGGCCAACACACTTCACACAAAAAGACAGGCGCTGGGCTATCTTACCAGACGTGATGTTGTGGTAAAGCTCTTTGATGAGATTGCGCCTAAGTATGCTGAACGGAACGGAGGATATACCCGCATCATTAAGATCGGTCCTCGCCGCGGCGACGCTGCTGAAATGGCAGTTCTGGAGTTTGTGGACTAATATATGGAAACCTTAGGTTTTCTCAACGGCAGGCATTGCGTCTGCCGTTTTTTTTATGTTTAAAAAGAATGAATCAAATCGATGGGAAAACCATTCAAATGTTGGGAATAGCAGATAAAGTTTAAGAAAAAAGCCGCCAAAAAGGCGGCTTTAAAAGTTCAAAAAATTTATAGAATTACGGTATCCAACCAATGTTCAGCAATCAAAGCGTGTCCAGCGGCGGTGGGGTGAACCCCGTCTGCGGACCAACGTGTGGGACCGCCTGCGATGGCAGCTGCGTTGAAAATACCATCGAGAGGGATAAAGACTGCATCAAATTCCGCTGCCAGCTTGCGTGCAACATGAATTTTTGGATCCAAATCTACCCGCCATTCTTTCCGGTCAGCCGGATATGGCAATACAAAGGGCTCTAAAATAACTAATTCTGTATCGGGAAGTTCTGTACGGGTCTTATCCAAAATATAGCGATAATCCTCTTCATATTTTTCGGCAGAAGTGGGGTCGTTTTGATCATATCTGCGCCAGGTATCGTTGATACCAATTAAAATAGAAAGAATGTCTGGTTTTAAATCAATACAGTCTTCCTGCCAGCGTGCCCGCAGATCTTTGACCCGATTCCCGCTGATGCCACGGTTAATAAATGTAACATCCCGGCCAGGATTTTCGGCATGAAACATGGCATCAATTAAAAGAGGATAACCATTGCCGAGACCGTCAAGATTATCCGCTGTGCGGCCAGCATCTGTTATGCTATCGCCTTGAAAAAGAACGGTTAACTCACTCATTTTTATTTCTCCTTAATAAGTAAAAATTTGTTAATAAAAACTTACAATGCTTATTATAGCACAGCAAATTAGATTGTCAAGAAAGATTTTAAAGTAAAGAATAGATTTTTAAATCGGTACCATCAAGATCTCGCCAAACAACCTGATTTTCTTCAAAAATCATATAACCAGGGGCGGAATTTTCCTTCGGAATAGATACGGAGCCGGGATTCAAACGTAAAATGCCATTTTCGTCCAGACAGCAGGCAGGTATGTGCGTGTGCCCGCTGAGCAAAATGTCTCCTTTTTGCAGTGCGGGAAGTTGTTCCTGTGCATGATGCCCATGTACTGCCAAAATTGTTTTACCGCGGCGAAAAAGCAGACAGGAATCGGATAAAATAGGAAATTGCAGCATCATCTGATCCACTTCGGCGTCGCAGTTTCCCCGAACGCAGAGCAGTATATTGCGGTGCTGATTCAGCATAGCAGCAACCTGCTGTGGATCATATTCTTCAGGAAGACCATTTCGGGGACCATGATAGAGCAAATCTCCCAAAAGCAGCAGGCGCTGCGGTTTTTCCCGGTGAAGGGCATCCATCAGCCGTCGGCAGCATACGGCGGAACCATGAATATCCGAAGCAATCATAAGTTTCATTATTACGCATCCTTTCTGCAATCATTTCGTTTATTGTAGCATATTGGTTATGGAACTGTCAATTGCCGGAAGAAGGTTTCCCGTTGACTTTTTTAAAAAATTATTATATAATAAATCGAATACGGAAAACAGAGGTGAGAGAATGTTGGATTTTGCGTCCATATGTGTACGGGGCGGACGGGCAGAGAATCATGATTATGTAGGAATTATGGAAGAATATTACTGTGCCTGTTTTGCTGCGGCGGACGGTAAAAATACACCGGACAGCTCTGAAATTGCCGTGCGTACCATACTAGAGGATTTTAAGCTGCAGTCTGAGATTACAACAGCTACCATGCCTCGTTTCTTTGAGCATGCCCAGAAAGTATTGGAAGAAGTACAGTCAAAAGATGCTTTGCCGGAGGGCTGTGCAGCTGCAGTTTTGTTGACGGATGGAGAATTGGCAGTATGGGCACATATTGGAGATTGCCGTATTTATCATTTGCAGGATAAGCTCTTGTACGAGATCACACCGGATCATAGTGAGGCATATTACCGATATGAAGCAGGGGATATTCGCTATCCGGCGATTCGGACCGATAGAAAGCGCAAGGATTTGACACATTTGATGGGGCTTGGACAGGATTTTGCTCCCACTTTTGCGCTTCCCACTGTGGTGCGGAAGCACGATAGTTTTTTGATATGTACGGATGGTTTTTGGGAAAATATTCATGAACTGCAGATAGAAAAAACATTGAAGCGCTCGAAAAGTGCGCAGGATTGGCTGGATCGGATGCAGAGAATTGTGGACCGCAACCGTGCACGCGGAAAATATACTAAAGTAATGGATGATTACAGTGCGATTACAATTAAAATTTAGCGGAGGATATCATGAAAAAATATAGTTTGCCTTTGATCTTAATCGGTTGTTTGCTGTTATTTCCGGCATCAGGATTCGCCATGCCGGTATCGCTGAATCTGCTGGGCGGTGGATTGTCGATCCTTGACTCTTTGTTTTTGATTGCTGTCGGATTGATCTTAATTGGAATTCTGTTTTTATGTATTGCTTTTTTGAAGCCTGAAAAAGAGAAACCGCAGGAAGAGGAAGTCTTTTTTGATAGGGATGCATCAGAGCCGCCGGATGAAGAGATGAAACAGGAAACAGAGGAAGTAGGAGAAGCATCAGAAGAGTATGACGCTATAAACACACCGGAAAGCGGAGAAGAAGAGGCAGACGAAATGAAAGATTCAGCAAATTTGGATGCGGAAGAAACTTCTGAGCATGCGGAAGAGTCTTTGGAAGACAGCGCAGAATCGGAAAAAGAGGATGAGGTACCCACAGATGAGATGCAGACAGAGCAGGAAGAAATAGCAACAGAACCTGATGAAGCGGAATTGGAGTCGATTGAAGAGAATTCTGGATCAGATGAGAAGGAAGAGAAGGAACCCGAGATACAGGAAGAGGAGACGGTTTATCCCAAATTGACACTGATAGGAATCCGTGACAATGAGCTTAAGGTTTTGCCGCTGAAGCAATCTGTTACGATAGGAAGGCGCCGCAGTTGTGACCTGGTTTTGGGAGATAGCACTGTTTCGGGGATGCATTGTACGATTCTTTCAGAAGATGGCAAGGTCTTTGTACATGATGAAGGTTCTACTAATGGCACCTTTGTGAACGCAAAGAAAATAACAGAAAAAACCGAATTGCATAAAGGCGACGTCCTGTCTTTGGGACGTCAGGAATTCCGTGTAGGATTTTAAATGGGTTTTTACTAAATTAATAAAAGAAAATTTTATTTGGGTAGTTGCCAATTGTAACTGCCCCAGGCTATGAAATAATGCTCCTCCCAATTATGGGGGGAGCATTATTTCATACGAATTATTTCTGGTCAGTTTCTTTGTCGGTGTTTTCTGCGCGTTCTCCAAATGCGGATAATTCCATACGAACCGCCAGGTCATGCGCGGCGCATTTTTCTTCTTTATCTTCTTCGCTTTGGTAAAGCGATCTGGTGGCCCAATATACATGGGTACCGTCTTCTATTTCAAAGGCTTGGCGCATTTCTGGGTTTTCAGCCATATCTCGAAAGCTTTCCATGGTGCCTTGATAGGAATCTTGCTGTAACATTTGGTAAAATGTTTCATCAAAGAAAAACACCGGATAAGAACCGGCGGATAATTCCGCCATAAATTTGGTTTGAATGGCCATTTGCGCTTCGGCAGATTCCCCTGCCATGGAAGCACTTACGGAATATATTTTTACTGTTTTTTGTCCGTCTCCGTCAATATCTTCAACAAATTGTGAAAAATATGATTCCATTGCCTGAAGGGTTTCATCACTGACATATTTTTCGCTGTAATACCCGATTTCTAAATCATAGCTGGGACGGGTCAAGACTTCATAAATGGTTCCGCCAATCAGCAGGACTGCGGCGATCGTGCCCAAAATCCACCATTTGTAGTACGTCCAAATATGCGCCATTTTGGCTTTGAAGGGTAAATTTTTTGCCATTTGCCGTGCTTCGCGTGTTTCTCTGTCCATATTTTTATCCACCTCGGTTTTTGTCTTTTTTATGGAGTGGTTTTGCGCATACACATCAAAAATTTTATGTCAAACATTATAACACCTTATCCCCGGGTTGTCAACGATTGTCTAAAGGCCGATATGGAAAAAACGAAAGAGAGATGCTGGGATTTTTAGATCATAAAAGGAGAGTATTTGCACGTTGCAAGGCCAGGAACAGATATAAATTTTTATTGACGTTATTCATGGGGAGTGGTATAATAAATAGAACATGTTAAATTTTATGTATGGAAGTGATGCCAATGAGAAATGAAAAAGTCACGCATACTCCAAAAGGACTGACAGACATCCTTTGGGAGGAATGTGAGCTGAAATATCAGATTGAATCGGCAGCCCGCGGAGTTTTTGCGGCGCATGGATACAAGATGGTTCAGCCACCTACATTTGAATATTATGATGTATATCATGCTGCAACGCCGAATAAAGCGGAAAGCATGTTTAAATTTTTTGACGTGGACGGAAGAATGTTGGCTTTGCGTCCAGATTTCACCACATCCATTGCAAGACTTGCGGCGACGAAATCAGTAGGGCAGCAACTGCCCTTGCGCCTTTGCTATGCCGGCAGTGCGTTTCAGAATGATGAGGCATTTAGCCAGGCGCGGCAAAGGGAATTTTCTCAGGTGGGAATCGAGCTGATTGGAGAAAACAGTGCTGAGGCGGATGCGGAAGTGATTGGCATTGCCATAGAAACACTGCAAAAGGTAGGAATGCGCCGGTTTCAGATTGATATTGGCCAAGTGGCATATTTTATGGGACTTGCGGAGCAGGCGGCGCTCAGTCCGGAGCAGACAGACTGTCTCCGGGAACGAATTAATGATAAAGATTTTGTGGCGATCGAACAGCTTTTGGATACGCTGGACATGCCTAATACCTTACGGCAAGCATTTTTGAAAATGCCAACAAGATTTGGAAGTCTTTCTGTGGCAGATGAGGCTCTGGCACAGGAAAGCCTGAATGAGAAGTCAAAGCTGGCGTTGGAGAACTTAAAACAGATTTACCATATCCTTCAAGGCAGAGGGCTTGAGGAATATATTTCTGTGGATTTGGGAATGGTTCCGCATTTGGATTATTATACGGGAATGATTTTTAAGGGCTTTACATATGGAATCGGCTTCCCCATATGTTCCGGCGGAAGATATGATACTTTGATGGGAAAATTCGGAAGGAATCTTCCTGCAACAGGTGCGGCATTGGGTGTGGAGCGGCTGATGGCGGCACTCCATGACGACAAGGCGGCGGAGACTGCGGAAAAAGCCTCTGATGAATACATAACGGTCGCGTTAGCAAAAGGGCGGCTGGCTGAATTGTCGATAGAGATTTTTGAACGTCTGGGCTTTGATGTAGCAGAAATGAAGACGAAAACCAGGAAATTGATTTTTACGGATGAGAAGCGGAAATTTAAATTTATTCTGGTCAAGGCATCCGATGTACCGACTTATGTGGAATATGGCGCTGCAGATATCGGAGTGGTAGGGAAAGATACCTTGCTGGAGAGCGGAAAAGATCTTTATGAAGTTTTGGATCTTGGTTTTGGATTTTGCAAGATGGCTGTGGCAGGCCCGGCGCAGATGCGAGGCAGGTTGGAAGGCCGAAATATTATGCGTGTGGCCAGCAAATATCCGCGGATTGCCAGAGATTATTTCCATGGGATAAAGGGACAGACTGTGGATATTATCAAGTTGAACGGGTCTGTGGAACTGGGACCGCTGGTTGGACTTTCCGAGGTTATCGTGGATATTGTGGAAAGTGGCAAGACTTTGAAAGAAAATGGCCTTGAGGTATTGGAAGAAATTTGTCCGTTGAGTGCCAGATTGGTGGTTAACCGTGTCAGCATGAAACTGCACCGGGAAACAGTGGTAGATTTAATTGGAAAAATAAAAGGAGAATTGAAATAATGCGTTTGTATCCTGCAATTGATATTATTAATGGAAAATGCGTGCGGTTGGTGCAGGGTGATTATCACCGTAAAACCACGTTTGCGGAAAATCCGCTGGAAATTGCGGATAAATGGCAGGATGCCGGGTGTGAATGGATCCATGTGGTGGATCTGGACGGCGCCCGCAGTGGAGACATGCCGAATTTTGAATTGATTGCGGCTATGGCGCAGCAGCTTAATATTCCTATTGAGGTGGGGGGCGGAATCCGGGATATGGAGGCAGTTTCCAGGTATTTGGAAGCGGGTGTCCGCCGTGTGATTATCGGTACTGCTGCGTTGCACGCACCTGATTTTGTAAAAAACGCCGTTAAGGAATACGGTTCGCGAATTGCGGTAGGCATTGACGCAAAAGATGGTATGGCGGCTGTCAGCGGCTGGGAAGAGGTAAGCCAGATATCAGCCTTGTCTCTTGCAAAAGGCATGGAGCAAATCGGGGTATCCACTTTGATCTATACGGATATTGCAACAGACGGTATGCTGAAAGGCCCGAATTTTGCCGCGATGAAGGAAATGGCAGAGTATGTTTCGGTAGACGTTATCGCTTCCGGTGGAGTGACTTCGTTAGAGGATTTAAAAAAGTTGAGTGCCGTGGGTGTAGGTGGCGCTATTGTGGGTAAGGCATTGTATACCGGTCACATTGATGCGGCAGAAGCAGTGGAGCTTTGTAAAACTTTATAAATGTATCTTATTTCAAAAAAGAAAGGTGTTAATCATGGAGTTTATGAAAGAATTGAAGTTTGACGAAAACGGGTTAATCCCAGCGATTGCACAGGATGCGCTGAGCGGAGAGGTTTTAATGTGCGCATACATGAATGAGGAGAGTCTTGCACAAACCATCAAAACAGGAAAAGCGACTTATTTTAGCCGTAGCAGACAGGAACTTTGGGAAAAAGGTGCGACTTCTGGGCATGTTCAGCATGTGAAAGAAATTTTGGTGGATTGTGACGGCGATGCACTGGTTTTAAAAATCGATCAGGAAGGCGCTGCTTGCCATACCGGTCATCCTTCGTGCTTTTACCGCAGAGTGGTAGACGGAAAACTTGTGGAAGTGCCTACGGGATTGGGACGGAACCCCAAAATTTTGTATGATGTATATAACGTCATTGTCGACCGTGTGAAGAATCCGAAGGAAGGATCCTATACAAATTATTTATTTGAAAAAGGCATTGATAAAATGCTGAAAAAAGTGGGAGAGGAATCTGCTGAGGTTATCATTGCTTCTAAAAATTATGTAAAGTCTGAAGTGCAGTATGAAACGGCGGATCTACTGTATCATCTTTCTGTGGTTTTGGTTGAGGAAGGCCTGACCTGGGATGATGTATTTGAAGAACTTTCGTCACGGTATAAAAAATAAGAAAAAAGGAGAAGAGCGATATGAAAATTGGTATTGAGCATGTGGGAATTTTTTCTAAAGATACGGCGGCTTTAAAAGATTGGTACATCAAGATGTTTGGCTGGAAGATCGTATATGACAATGGCAAGGGAACTTATTTTTTGAAAGCCGATGATGGAAGTATGATTGAGTTTGTGCAGAGCGAGATTGACGGTGGAAGTCATGATATGAAGGCAACCGGAATTCGGCATATCGCAATTTCTGTTGATGATTTTGATGAGATGGTTGCCAAGCTGACGGAGGCAGGGGTAAAGGTGCTCACAGAAGCTTCGGTATCAGCAAAAGGGATTGGCACCATGTTTTTTGAAGATCCGGATGGCAATGTGCTGCATTTGATTAATCGTCCCGCGCCTCTTTGATTCAAATGAGAAAGGAAACGAAAAGGATCGCGTTTGGAATCCCTATTTTGATTTTGCTTATTGCGGTATACATGATCGGTCTTCGATTGTATCAAAACCGCAGTGCCGAAATCGTGCCGCCGGAAACTACGCTGACTCCGACGGAAACTGCTTCTATGGCACAAGAAACCTCTTCGCCTCGCACGGAGGAAGAGGAAGATCGTGCCCTTGCTGAAATTGAGGACAAAATTAATATCAATACAGCAACGGAAAGTGAATTGTGCCTTTTGGACGGCATAGGGGAAGTTTTATCCAAACGGATTATAGAAAAAAGAGAAGAATTGGGCGGCTTCCAGTCTATTGATCAGTTACATGAGGTGCAAGGGATTGGAGATAAGCTGTTTGAGCAAATTAAAAATTATGTCACAGTAGAATAGGAGAATATTGTAATGGGACTTTTTACACGTTCTTTTGATAAGCCCGGTAAGGGGGTTGACCCGAACGCTCCGCAAAAACGGAGCTTTTTCCGGTTTTTTGATATTTTTTTCAGAAAATTTTGGCATTTTGTACGGGTGAATCTTATTTATGCGTTGACCCTTATTCCCACATTTGTAGTAGTATTTGTGATTGCAGGTATTGTATCAAACGGAATTCTTTCCCTTCCGAATATGTCAGAAATGCTAAATAGTTTAGCGCAGCAGATGGCAGAAAGCGCAGGAGATGCTGGACTGGCTGAATACCAGCGTGCGCAGCTGATCGTGACTTTTGACTTGTTTGTTCGATTTGTAATTACCTACTTATTTGTGGTATTTTGGGGTATGGGCCCGGCTACGGCAGGTGTTACCTATGTTTTGCGTAATTTTGCCCGGGAGGAGCATGCCTGGATCTGGAGCGATTTTAAAGATGCGCTCAAAAGCAATTTTAAGCAATCCATTGTGGTTTTTATTATTGATGTTGTGGTGTTTGTTCTTTTGTATTTTGCCATTACGTTTTATATGCAGATGCCCGGACTGATTGGGGCGCTGCGGTATATCATTATCATTGTGACACTGGTTTATACTTTGATGCATTTTTATATTTATCCCTTGATGGTGACTTTTCAGTTGTCATTGAAGGATTTGTACCGTAATTCCATGCTGTTTGCTTTGGGGAAATTGCCATCAAATTTGCTGGTTTTTTTGATTTTGCTCTTAGTACATATGGGTTCCGTTTTTGCCGCCGTATTTTTCGGAGGCAGCTATTCTATTTTGATATTGATTGTGATTTTGTTGCTGGAAGTGTTTATTTTACTGAGCTTTTCGGCTTTTCTGGTCAATTTCAATGCTTATCCGAAAATGAAAAAGTATATGTTGACCAATACGGAGGATCCGGTGAAATCCGATATTTTTTCGGAGACGAAATCGGAGGAAGAAAGCAAAGATATGGATTATGCTTCCGGAATGTATGATACCTATACCAATTACCGGGAGTTTGTTGATGAAAAAAAGGATGAAGAATCTTCATCCGAGGAGAAACCAAAAGAGGACTAAGAAGTTGTGTGCAGAAAGGGGGTAGTTTATGATTTTAGAACAAATTCATACCTCTGGAGATCTGCGCAAACTTTCTGACGGGCAGCTGATGGTTCTTGCTGATGAGATTCGACATTTTTTGATTTCTCATGTGGCAAAAACCGGTGGGCATTTGGCAGCTAATTTGGGCGTGGTAGAACTGACCCTTGCGCTGCATCAGGTTTTTGATGTACATTATGACCGGTTAATATGGGACGTTGGCCATCAAGCATACACCCATAAAATTTTGACTGGAAGGGGGCCATGCTTTGATACCTTGCGTCAATTTGGCGGTCTTAGTGGTTTTCCGAAAACCGAAGAGGACGAAAGCGATACCTTTAATACAGGGCATAGTTCCACTTCTATTTCTGCAGCGGTGGGTTTTGCGGCTGCAGCAAAGCTCCGAGGAGAAAATCGGACGGCAGTGGCTGTGATCGGTGACGGGGCTTTAACTGGCGGCATGGCGTTTGAGGCCATGAACCATGCCGGGTCAATGAAAATTCCACTGATTGTGGTTTTAAATGATAACGGAATGTCCATTTCCAAAAATGTTGGAGGACTTTCCAAGCGGCTTAAGCGGATCCGAAATACCCGGCGATATTTTGAATTTAAATCCAATGTAAAATCGGTGCTGGATAAAATCCCGCTCATAGGACCTCCGCTGAAAAAACGTGTTGCTGCACTGAAAAAGGCGTTAAAACCACTGATTGTACATAATGTTTTGTTTGAAGATCTGGGATTTACCTACCTCGGCCCTGTAGATGGGCATAATATAGAAGAGTTAAGAGTCATTCTCCGCCAGGCCAAGAAAAGGCAAGAGCCAGTTTTAGTGCATGTACATACCAAAAAGGGCAAGGGATATTTGCCGGCGGAAAAAAATCCGGGACAGTTTCATGGGGTTCCAAGTTTTGATTCGAAAACCGGACAGTTGCTGGACGCCAAACAAGAAATGGACTGGTCTGAATATTTTGGACAAACGCTTTGTCGTCTGGCTGAGAAGGACAACAAAATAACAGCAATTACAGCGGCAATGCCGTTGGGAACCGGGTTGACAAAATTTCAGAAAATGTTTCCCGCACGTTTCTTTGATGTGGGTATTGCGGAACAGCACGCGGTAACCTTTGCAGCTGGTTTGGCGAAAGGCGGAATGTTGCCTTGTTTGGCAGTATATTCTACTTTTCTTCAGCGTGCATACGATCAACTGCTGCATGATGTGGCGCTGCAAAAATTGCATGTCGTTTTTTGCATTGACCGCAGCGGCCCAGTAGGGCGGGACGGGGAGACCCATCAGGGTGTCTTTGATATCTCCTATTTATCGCATCTGCCTGGATTTACCATTTTGTCTCCGTCAAATAGCCGGGACTTTGACCGGATGTTAGAATATGCGTTTCATATCTGCACGGGACCGGTGGCAATTCGTTATCCGCGGGGTACGGTGCTTCATCCAGCCTGGCCGGAGGATCAGCCAACTTTGGATATGCAGGCACATCTGCGGCGGGATGGAGATGATATTTTGATTGCGGCAGCAGGTACCACGGTTTTTGATGCATTGAAAGTTGCAGATATTCTGGAAAAGCATGGAATCCGTGTTGCAGTTTTGGATGTAGGTATCATAAAACCTATGGATGAAATTAATATTTGCAAATATTGTGAGAATAAAAAGATGATTGCTTCTCTTGAAGATAATGTGGTGACAGGCGGTTTTGGACAGCAGTTGACGGTCTTGCTGAAAAAGAGGGTTCGTATTTTTGCTTATCCGGATGAGCCCATTGTGCAGGGAAGCGTGAATGAACTGAAACAAAAATATGGATTGACGCCGGAGCAGATTGCCCGGGAATTGATGAAATTAGTGGTTTGGTAAGGTGACGATATGGCTAAACAGCGTTTGGATGTATATCTGGTAGAAAATGGTTTGGTGAAAAGCCGTTCCATGGCGCAATCCATGATCATGGCCGGAGAAGTTTATGTGAATCAACAAAAGGCCGCAAAGGCCGGAGAGATGGTGACTGGGCAGGAGCAAATCGAGATTCGTGGCAAGGGACTGAAATATGTCAGCCGCGGCGGATTGAAACTGGAAAAGGCCTTTGGAGCTTTCGGTTTGGACCTGCAAGATAAAATTTGTATGGATATTGGTGCTTCTACCGGCGGGTTTACGGACTGTATGTTGCAAAACGGCGCGAAGAAAGTTTATGCTGTTGATGTGGGTTATGGCCAGCTGGCATGGAAATTGCGGCAGGATCCGAGAGTGATCAATCTGGAGCGAACCAATGTCCGGTATATTACCGAGGAAAATGTGCCGGAAAAGGTGGATTTTTTTTCGGTGGACGTATCTTTTATCTCTCTTAAGCTGGTGCTTCCAGCAATTCGTCGTCTGCTTCAAGAAAATGGGCGGGGAGTTTGTCTGATCAAACCCCAGTTTGAAGCGGGACGTGAAAAAGTAGGAAAAAAAGGTGTAGTTCGTGATGCAGCGGTGCGCCTTGAGGTGATAGAAAATGTACTTGCCTTTACCCGGGAAACGGGATTTTGTATTTTAGGACTGGATTATTCTCCGATCCGGGGACCGGAGGGGAATGTGGAATATTTGATGTACATTGGATTGCAGGGAGAAGAACAATGGCCGGATGCCCGCAGAGTGGTGGAAGAATCCGGTGTGCTGGATGGGTGATGAAATGGAAAGAATTGCAGTAATTCCGAACGCACTGCGTGATATTGGCTTGACGGAGACAAAAAATGTAGTTTCCCTTTTGACGCGGCGCAAAATTACCGTCTTTATGGAAGAACGCTTTTCTTCTGACGGCTTTTGCGATGTTTGTTTCTGCAGTATGGAAACCATGCTGGAAAGCGCACAGGCGGCAGTGGTGCTGGGCGGTGATGGAACCATACTGGAAATCGCTCCTCGGGCAGCACAATACGATCTGCCGCTCATGGGGATCAATTTGGGACATCTTGGCTTTTTGGCACAGGCAGAAAAAGGAGATTATACCATTTTTGATGTCCTGCTCCGGGGGGATTATACGGTTATGAATTGTATGATGCTTGATTGCGGTATTTTTCATGAAAACCGGGAAATTGGAAAATTTGTAGCTTTAAATGACGTTGTGGTATCCGGTGATGGATATTCCCGCATGGTGAAATTGTCTGCTTCGGTCAATGGCACCTGTATCGGAACTTATTCGGCAGATGGATTGATTGCGGCAACAGCAGTAGGGTCTACGGCATATTCTCTTTCGGCCGGAGGAGCGGTAATGCATCCGGAGATGGATGCGATTATGCTGACGCCAATTTGTCCTCATACGCTGAAAGCACGGTCTATGGTGGTTCCTGGGGATGACCGGGTTGAAATTGTTTCTTGCCCTCCGTACCGGTCAACTGCTGTGGTGATGGTAGATGGAAAACGCCGGCACGTATTGGCGCCGGAAGAATATATACAAGTTACCCGGTCCCAGTATAGGACCAAATTAATTAATGCCAACAATCGGAATTTCTTCGATGTACTACGTGAAAAATTATCGGATTGACGGTTGCCGGAGGTGACAGAAAATGCTCAGAGAACTGCATATTAAAAATATAGCAGTCATAGAAGAGGTGACAGTTTCTTTTGGTGATGGCTTTCATGTACTGACAGGTGAAACGGGTGCAGGAAAATCCATTTTGATTGATTCTATCAATATGGCGCTGGGTGAGCGTTCGGCGAAAGATCTGATTCGTACCGGAGCTGAAAAAGCAGAAGTGGATGTTGTGTTTGAGCCATCGCCTGCAGCGGCAGAAAAACTTTTGGAATTGGGGATTGAAACGGAGGATGACCTGTTGTATATCAGCCGGCAGATCGGGGTTGACGGTAAAAGCAAATGCCGCATAAATGGGCACTTGGTTCCGCTTAGTGTCCTGCGGGAAGCCTCTGCTTGTCTTTTGACAATTCATGGTCAAAATGACAATCAAAGTATTTTGTCCCCCAAAACACACATTCATTTTGTGGACGATTATGGAAATTATGATGCGCTTCTTCAGGAATATGGAAAGCAATATCAAAAAGTATCTGAAATCAACCGGAAACTAACCAAACTATTGGTAGACGAAACGGAACGGCTGCGGAAGATTGACCTTCTTTCTTATCAGGTTAATGAAATTAGAGCAGCACAGCTAAAATCGGATGAAGAAGAGGAACTGGAAGAGAGGCGCAGTTATCTTGCGCATATTGAGCAAATTGCTGAGAATACAGAAAGCGCATATGCGGCGCTTTATGGTGACGAAAGTCAAGCGGCGGCCTATGATCAGATTGGGGCAGCAGTTCGGGATTTGGAATCGGTCGTATCATATGATACCCGAATTGCTGGCTTTCATGAAATATTAACATCGGTTTTGGCAGAACTGGAGGACGTAACTCATGATTTAAAGTCTTATGCGGAGGATATTGATTATCAGCCGGGAGAACTAAATCAGGTTGAGGAGCGGCTGGAGGTATATGCCACGTTAAAAAGAAAATACGGCGGTTCGGCCGAAGCGGTTTTAAAGTATTGTGAGGAAGCCCAGGCGGAACTGGATGAGATAGAAAATAGTGATGCGGCGCGGGAAAGCCTGCGTGCGGAATTAGAAAAGGAGCAGAAAGTACTGCACGAAAAGGGGTTGGCCCTTTCGGCTGCCCGGGAAGAAGCGGCCATTTCTTTGCAGACACGGATTATGGAGGAACTATCTGATCTAGATATGCAGAAAATGCGGTTTTCGGTATGTGTACAGCCGTTGGAAAATGCCGACGGAACCATCCGGTATACGCCGCTTGGCTGTGACCATGTGGAGTTTTTAATTTCTGCAAATCCGGGGGAGGAGCTAAAACCCCTGCAAAAAATTGCATCAGGCGGTGAGATGTCCCGGATCATGCTGGCCATAAAATCCGTTTTGGCGGACAGCGATATTGTGGAAACCTTGATTTTTGACGAGATTGATACTGGGGTCAGTGGCCGGGCGGCGCAGAAGATTGCGGAAAAAATTGGTATGCTGGCGCGCAGTCATCAGATTTTATGTATCACTCATTTGGCGCAGATTGCCAGTATGGCAGATGTTCATTTTTTGATTGAAAAAAGCTCTGATGATACGCATACCAGGACAACTGTTACAATGCTCGACGAAGAGGAGCGTAAGACGGAACTGGCGAGAATTATTGGTGGGGTAAAAATTACCGATTTGACGCTGCAGGCGGCACAGGAAATGCTGGATATGGCAGCTGTTTTAAAAGAAAGGCGGTAGGCGTCAGAAAATGAAGCAAACAGGATATGTGATAAGTGTATCTGCCGGGAAAGTAAGTGTGCAGGTGGAACGGATTTCTGCCTGCGGCGGAAACTGCGCATCCTGCGGCGGGTGTTCCGGTCAGGGCGTGGTTGTGACAGTGCCGGACAATCCTCAACAGCCTTTTCAGGTGGGTGAGGCGGTGGAACTGGAAATGCCGGATAAAAAGTTTTTGGGACGTGCCTTTGGCGGTTATGGACTGATGGCGGTAACCATGCTGGCTGGCGCTGTCCTTGGAAGCTGGATCAGTGGAAAGGAAGGCGGGGCAGTGTTAGGCGCTTTCTTAGGTTTGGCAGCTGGCTTTGGTCTGGTTC
The DNA here is from genome assembly GCF_014982785.1 of Ructibacterium gallinarum. Lineage (GTDB taxonomy): Bacteria > Bacillota > Clostridia > Monoglobales > Monoglobaceae > Ructibacterium > Ructibacterium gallinarum. The sequence goes on along the minus strand of NZ_JADCKB010000001.1, from coordinate 46,556 downwards.
GCTTTGTTTTCAGGGGGAAAAAAGAAGATATTAAGGTGATACGTATCAAGGAGGTGCAGGAAGACAGATGATAGAACCCAAACGTATTACTGTGTTTGTAGGATATTATGGAAGTGGAAAAACAGAACTGGCAGTCAATTATGCTTTGATGCTCAGAAAGATGGGCAAAGAGGTTGTGATTGTGGACTTTGATATTGTAAACCCTTATTTTCGCACCAAGGATGCAGAGCAGATTTTAAAACAACACGGGATAGAGGTAATTGCGCCGGAATTTGCCAACAGCAATATTGAAAATCCGGCATTGCCCGCAGAGATTTACAGTGTTTTTACCAACAGGGAAAAGTACGTAGTATTTGATGTAGGCGGCGGTGAGGATGGAACCATTCCCCTGGGACGGTATTATCCATATTTTAAGCAGGAAGAGTGCGATGTGTTTTTTGTACTCAATGAACGCCGGCTGCTGACTGCGGATCTGGAAGGTGCACAGGAGGCCTTTGAGGAAATTGCGGCAGTCGCCCGTATGCCCATTACTGCGCTTATCAACAATACCCATTTAAAAGAGGATACCACACCGGAAATTATTATGGAAGGACAACGTCTGACAGAACAGGTGGCCCAAAAATTGGGGTTGCCAGTTGCCTATATCAGCGGTACACCGGAGAATCTCGCAGGTCTTCCCGCTGTATATGAGAATATGAAATTTCCGCTTCAGCTATATATCAATCTAATGTTTTAAAGGAGGAGAAAAATATGCCAAAAGTGACATTTCGGACTGACCGGTGCAAAGGCTGTGGATTATGCACCACGGTTTGTCCTAAAAAAATTGTGGTGATGGATTATGATATCATTAATGAAAAAGGTTTTCATCCGGCAACGGTCAAAGAGCAGGAAAAATGTATCGGCTGTGCCTTTTGTGCAACCATGTGCCCTGACTGTGTAATCAAAGTTGAAAGATAGAAAAGAGGAATGAAAATGGAAAAGAAAGTTTTAATGAAGGGGAACGAGGCATTGGCGGAGGCGGCAATCCGCAGTGGGTGCAGGTTTTTCTTTGGTTATCCGATTACGCCGCAGACAGAGCTGGCAGCCTATATGGCAAAACAGATGCCAAAGCGCGGCGGTACGTTTTTACAGGCCGAAAGTGAAATTGCCGCAATCAATATGGTATATGGTGCGGCCGGTGCCGGCGCAAGAGTAATGACCAGTTCCTCAAGTCCGGGTATCAGCTTAAAGCAGGAGGGTATTTCCTATATTGCCGGAGCAGATCTGCCGTGTGTGATCATCAATATTGTTCGTGGCGGTCCTGGCCTGGGCGGTATCCAGCCGGCACAGTCTGACTATTTCCAGGCGACCAAGGGCGGCGGTCACGGGGATTATCATCTGCTGGTATTTGCACCGTCTTCCGTTCAGGAAATGGCGGATTTGATTGGTACGGCATTTGATAAAGCGGATCAGTATCGCATGCCGGCCATGATTATGGGTGATGGTATGCTGGGGCAGATGATGGAGCCGGTGGCATTTCAGGAAGAGCGCGATCCTTCCAGCTTGCCGGAGAAGCCTTGGGCAACCACCGGAACCATGATGAAGCGGAAGAAAAATATTATCAATTCGCTGTATCTGACCCCGGAAGAACTGGAAAACTTGAACAATGACCGACAGAAGCGGTATCAAACCATCATGGAAAATGAGGTACGTGTGGAAGAATATCAGACAGAGGATGCCGAATTGATTTTTGTGGCTTATGGAACCATTGCAAGAATTACCATGTCGGCGGTAAATATGTTGAGGGAAGAAGGCATTAAAGCGGGATTGATTCGGCCGATTACACTTTGGCCTTTCCCGACAGAAGCCATTTATGCCCGCGCCGCCGCGGAAACTTCCAAGGCGTTTATGGCGGTGGAAATGAGTCAGGGACAGATGATAGAAGATGTACGCTTGGCTGTTAATGGGAAAAAACCAGTATATTTTTACGGCCGTAACGGCGGTATGGTTCCGGATCAGGAAGCCATTGTGAAGCAGGCCAAACAGTACATTTGTAAATAAGGGGAAAGGAGATAGAGAAAATGGAAACCGTATTTGATAGACCCCATGCACTTAGTGACGTTACGTTGTCTTATTGTCCTGGCTGTACGCACGGAATCATTAACCGGCTGGTAGCAGAGGTCATTGATGAACTGGGAATGGAAGGAAAAACAGTAGGCGTTGCACCGGTGGGATGTAGTGTAACAGCATATAATTTTTTTGAATGTGATATGCAGGAAGCCGCGCATGGAAGAGCACCTGCGGTAGCAACTGGTATTAAGCGTGTACATCCGGATCATTTGGTCTTTACTTATCAAGGTGACGGTGATTTGGCGGCAATTGGTACGGCAGAAACAGTTCATGCCGCTGCCAGAGCTGAAAATATATCAATCGTATTTGTCAATAATGCCATTTATGGTATGACTGGCGGACAGATGGCGCCTACCTCTCTGGTGGGGCAGGTTACTCAGACCACGCCGTATGGACGGAAGGTGGAAAATCAGGGATATCCGATTCGTATGTCAGAAATGCTTTCAACCCTTCAGGGAGCGGCTTACATTGAACGGGTTTCGGTAGACAGCATCCCTAATATCAAAAAAGCCAAAGCGGCGATCAAGAAAAGTTTTCAGTGTCAGCTGGACAAAAAAGGATTTTCTATGGTAGAGGTGCTTTCAACCTGTCCTACAAACTGGGGCTTGAGTCCGGAAGAAGCGCTGAAATGGCTTCGTGAAAACATGATGCCGCAGTATCCGCTGGGTGTGTATTGTGATCGCTTGCAAGAGGAGGTAGAGAAATGATACAGAAGATAATCTTTGCCGGTTTTGGCGGTCAAGGCGTTTTGTTTGCCGGAAAAACTTTGGCTTATGCAGGTATGGATGCAGGTCTTCAAATTTCCTGGCTACCCTCTTACGGACCGGAGATGCGGGGAGGTACTGCCAATTGTTCGGTCATCCTTTCTGATCAGCCCATTGGGTCGCCGGTCATTACGACACCGGATATTTTGATTGCCATGAACAAACCTTCTTTGGAGAAATTTGAAAATGCGGTGGTCCCTGGGGGATTGATTATTCTGGACAGCTTTTTGATTGATAAAAAAGTTGCCCGGGATGACGTAGAAGCAGTCTATATTCCAGCAAAGCATTTGGCCGGAGAAGCGGGCAATGAAAATTTGGGGAATATGGTAATGCTGGGAGCGGCGCTAAAGCATCGGCAGATGCTCCAGATAGAGATGGTTTATAAAAGCATTGAAGAGCACACGCCAAAATCCCGTGCGGCACTAGCAGAACTGAATAAAAAAATGATTGATATCGGATATTCGCGGTAAGTGCATTGAACCAATCAGGAGGCGGTGCTATGGGATATCTTGCACGCCGGGCGTTTTGGTTCGGCACTTTGGAAATAGAACACAATGGACAAGAGGTTCTTGGCATTAGAATCGTACAGGGAGAAGCACAACCGGATACATCGGTGCTGAGCCGGTTGGTTTTTGAGCAGATGGAGGAATATGCCTGTGGCAAAAGAAAGGATTTTTCTTTTCCCTATGTGTTGCGCGGAACTCCTTTTCAACAAAAGGTATGGAATGCGATTTGTGCAATACCTTATGGCAAAACCCAAAGTTATGGGCAGATCGCAGAGAAAATTGGCAGCCCTCGTGCCGCCCGTGCTGTAGGTATGGCGGCGAATCGCAATCCCATCATGATTGCCGTGCCATGTCATCGGGTAATCGGTGCAGATGGTACACTTGTGGGATATGGAGGAGGACTCCCTATGAAAAAAGCACTGCTTGACTTGGAGAGTAGGCATAGCCGGAAGTAGACAGAAAAAGGAATCCCCTGGGAATCGGAATTTTCTGATTTCCAGGGGATTTTTAGCAATAAAATGTTATTCTTCAGAATGTACGGGAAGAATCGGTTTAACTTGTGGGCAGTCCAGAGCAGACAGCCGACAAATGGGGGCCGCCCAGCGTACCGCGTTTTTCAAAACGGTTTGTACTTCCGGGATATAATAGGTAGGATAGGTTTCGTGTCCGGGCTGGAAATAGAAAACACGACCCATGCCGCGATGGTAACAGCAACCGCTGCGGAATACCTCGCCACCGTCAAAATGCCCGATGAATACCAGTCGATCCGGTTCTGGGATGTCAAAATGTTCTCCATAAGCTTCTTCATGAGGAAGGGTAAAGAACCGGTCAATTCCCTGGGCAATTGGGCTGGAGGGAGCAACAACCCAGACCCGTTCAGAATCTCCGTTTTCACGCCAGGTCAGCGTACAGCTGGTTCCCATCAGGTACCGAAAGGGTTTGGACATATGCGCAGAGTGTAGAGCAATAAAACCCATGCCTTTTTGTACTTCGTCACGCACTCTGGCTGCGATTTCATCTGGAACTTTATCATGCGCCATATGTCCCCACCAAAGCAGTACATCTGTTTCTGCCAGGACTTCTGGTGTAAGGCCGCACTCCGGATCCTCCAGCGTAGCGGTTTTCACTTCCATATCAGGCTCTTTTGATAAAAAATCTGCAATGGCTTGATGAATGCCGGCAGGATAAACCTGTTTTACCTTCTCATCATTTTTTTCGTGAAAATATTCATTCCATACTAATACCTTCATTAGAGATTCAGCTCCTTTAAGTATTCAATATTTCGTTGTACACTCTTCCAAATCACAGCATCTTCGTCTTCTGGCCGTTCATGTTCAACGGTAAATTCCTTGGCATAGGCGGCTGCATTAATAATGGCTTTCATGTCGAGAATGCCATCGGGAAAATCAACATTTTCTTTGTTGCTGTCAATTTGTTTTAAATGTATCATTTCTACTTTTTTGCCCCATTTTTTGATCCAGGCAATGGGATCTATCCCGGCATAAGCCGCCCAAAAAACATCCAGCTGGATCACTACATTTTCGCAGGTGCGGGCGGCAATTTCATCCAAGATCCTCTTGCCGTCTATGGATTCAAACTCGTGTTGGTGATTATGATAGCCGATCTTGATTCCGTACGGTGCAGCCTGTTCAGCAGCATCGTTTAACAATTGTACTACTTTGTCAATGTCTTTAGAAGAGGAAAAGGAATAATAAGGAAGGATAATATATTTACATCCAATTTCCCGGTGAAAAGCAAGAGTTTTGTCAAATGCATCCCCAAACTGATCCACGCTGCAGTGAGAACTGTGACAATATAACTTGTTTTCTGTAAGCAGCTGTGTTATATCTGCTGCGTTCATGTCATAAAAACCAGCAAATTCAACACCATCATAACCAATTTGAGCAGTATGGCGGACGGTTTCTTTAAAATCCTTTTCCATAGCATGTACCACAGAGTAAAGCTGAAGTGAGTATTGCATTGTAATTCCTCCGAAAACCTTATATATTGGTATGGATCGCATCCCCGGTTTCATGAGACTGGAAAGCGGCTTCCATCACTTTCATAACCCGCAGAGCTTCGGCCGGTTTAATGGTAAGTTCGGCTTTGCCTTCTACACAGTCCAGCAACTGATTATAAACTACTGTAAGGTTATCTATGACATCGGTAGGTTCTGATAGCAGGATTGTTTCGGTCGAATTAGGATTTCGCGGTGCCATAGTTTTGGTAGGTCCTGCTTTGGTATAGACAATTTCTTCTTCCCAGACATTTTCCTTATCAATACAGCGGACGACTTTTCCATTGCAGCTCCAGTCATCTACTACCAGAGTACCAGTTTCACCCAGAACATACCAGCGAGGGTGTGTGATGTAGTTATTGGTAGAAACCTCAATGTGTGCAGTAAGTCCGCTTTCAAAGGTCATGGTCATTCGGAAGTTGTCATCTACTTCCGGGTACTCAATGCTATACATTTTGCAAAAAACATTGGTTACTTTTTCAGGGATCATATACATGATCTGATCGATCAGGTGAACACCCCAGTCCAGCATCATTCCACCGCCCAGATGCTTCATGGTCCGCCAACCGGAGGGCATTCCCCGGGAACCTTCCACTCTGGATTCAATGACATAGGGCTTTCCAATAATGCCCGATTCCACTTGCCTGCGCATCAACACAAAATCCTTGTTGGTGCGTCGGTTTTGGTCAATGGTAAAAATACCGCGGCTATGTTTGGCAGCTTCCATAATTTCCTCCAATTCAGCGGAGGTTATGGTAACAGGTTTTTCACAAATGACATGTTTGCCAGCGGCAAGCGCTTCAAGTGCAAGCTCTTTATGTGCTTCGTTGGTTGTAGCAATGATTACTACATCAATTTCCGGGTCAGAGAGCAATTCTTCTTTGGAAGAATAGGTATAATATCCCTGTTTTGCTGCCACGTCCATGCGGCGCTGATCCAGATCAAAAACGCCTTTTAATTTCATGCGGTCATAGTCTACCCGCATTACTTTTTCGTGATGGCCGGCCATTCCACCGTACCCAATCAATGCTGCTTTGTAAATCTTCATTATGCCCACCACATTTCTCCTGCATTTTCAAAAATTAAAACATCTTTCAAGAAAGCCACAGCTTTTTCCAGGCCTTCTTTCGGTGACATTAAGCCGTCTTCGTGTTCAATGCTAATAGCGCCATCGTATCCAATGGTTTTCAGCATACTGATAATATCATTCCAAACCTTTTTGTCGTGTCCATAGCCGATGGTGCGGAATACCCAAGACCGTTCTGGAATATCACCATAGCTCTTGGTATCCAGAACACCGTTGACATCACAGTTGCGTTGGTCAATACGAGTATCTTTTGCATGGAAGTGATAAAGAGCACCTTTTAATGCACGGATTGCCGCGACTGGATCTATACCCTGCCAGAACAAATGGCTGGGGTCAAAGTTTGCGCCAATAATCTCGCCAACGGCATTGCGCAGCCGCAGGCATGTTTCAGGATTATAAACAACAAAGCCGGGATGCATTTCAAATGCAATTTTTTTAATATGATGTTCTGCGGCAAATTTGGCCATGTCTTTCCAGTAGGGAATGACCTTTTCATTCCATTGCCATTTTAAAATTTCAGTAAAATCTTCCGGCCAGGGGCAGGTAACCCAGTTGGGGTATTTGGAAGTGTCGCAGTCTCCGGGACAGCCCGAAAAACCGATTACCGTATCTACTTCCAGAGCTTCTGCCGCCAGAATCGCATTTTTAAATTCATTATGGAATTTTTCTGCAATTGCTTTCTGTGGATGCAAGGGGTTACCATGGCAACTAATACCAGAAATTTCTAAATGATGGTTTTCCAGAGCTTTTTTATAATTCTTCACATTTTCCGGGCTTTGCAGCAGCTCTTCGGGTTTTAAATGTTGGTTGCCCGGAAAACCACCTGCGCCAATTTCAATGGTCTGTACGCCCAGGCTTTCCAGATATTCAATGGCTTCTTCAAATGTATATTGGTTTAGTACAGGATTCATAACACCAAGCTTCATGATTTGTTTCCTCCTTATATAATAGATTAATTTTAAAATTCAATCGTTTTTCCGGTTTTCGCACTTTCGTAAATTGCTTCCAGGACTTTTGTGACTACTAGAGCCTGTTCTGGTTTTACAATGGGCTCTTTATCTTCCAAAACAGCGTTAATCCATTGGGTGGCTTCATTCAGGGCAGGGTCATCGCCAACGCCGTCATAAAAGTCTACACCAGCGGCATCAAGGGCTGGTTTGGTTACCACCAGTTTGCCAAGATCGGCTTTGTTTAGTCGCAGACCGTCATTCATATCAGCACCACCCAGGGTTCCTGCAAGTGTAGTTTTGGCTTCTTTGGTATCCAGCATATTGATTGCCCAGCTGCTTTCTAAAATAATGGTTGCACCATCCGCCATGGTAATGAATCCAAATGCAGAATCTTCTACGGTGTATTTTTCAGGATCCCAGTCTCCCCAAGCATTGCCAGTATCCTTTTGATCTCCTAGCTTTTTATAAACGGTGCCTTTTACGCTTTTTACATCGTAGTTATCCATGCACCATAAGGTGAGATCCAGTGCATGGGTACCGATATCAATCAGTGGACCGCCGCCCTGTTTTTCTTCGTCCAAGAATACGCCCCAGGTGGGAACGGCACGCCGGCGGAGAGCGTGAGCTTTGGCAAAATAGATTTCGCCCAGATCACCACGCTCGCAGACTTTTTTCAGATACTGGCTGTCGGAACGGAAGCGGTTCTGATAGCCAATGGTCAGTTTCTTGCCTGTACGGATATGTGCTTCCAGCATGGCTTCCGCTTCTTTTACTGTTTTGGCCATAGGCTTTTCGCACATTACATGGCATCCGGCTTCCATAGCCGCGATGGAGGCTGGCGCGTGAGCATTGTTGGGTGTACAGACATGGACTACGTCTAATTCTTCCTTTTGAAGCATTTCTGTGTAATCTTCGTATACACGGGCGCCGTCAACGCCATATTCTTTTGCCGCTTTTTCTGCACGTTCGGGAATAATATCACAAAAAGCGGTCATTTCCACTGTGTCAATCTTACTGAGGGACGGCATGTGCTTGCCGTTGGCAATGCCGCCGCAACCGATAATACCTACTTTTAACTTTGTCATTTTTTTCATCCCTCCAGATATAGTTTTCCATTCTACGCAAAGTATAGCATATTCCCGTTTTAGTTGCTACCATGAATTTGCAGAAAAATATCATTTTTTTGTCATTATATTTATGAATTGTAATGAAGCGGAATAGATAAATACATTGCAGTGTACGTGCTTTTGGCAGACATAAGCGTGGTGCTTGTCACATAAGAATAATTAGGCAAAAAAATCATGCATAGGAGGGGTAGTATGATTATTTATATTGTAAAAGCTGGAGATACCATTTATTCCATTGCAAAACGATATGGAGTTAACCCCGTTCATTTGATGGCGGATAATGGTCTCAAAGCCGAGGATATTTTGGTGGTTGGGCAAGCTGTTGTGGTACAGATTCCGGAGAAGGTGTATACAGTCCGACAGGGGGATACCTTGTATGCTATCGCTAAGGCCAATGGAATTTCAATGCGGCAGATCTACCGTAATAATTTGTGGCTGAAAGGACAGGCGCTGCTGGGCCGAGGCAGTACAATTGTTCTTCAATATCAAGAGCAATGGACGAAAGGAAACATTATGACAAATAGTTATGCTTATCCTTATATCAATGTGGAATTGCTGCGGCCACAGCTTCCATTTTTATCCTGGTTTACTCCGTTTACTTATGGAATCAATACAGATGGGGGATTGGTACAACTGGAGGATGAAACATTGTTGAGGTTAGCGAAGGCCTATGCAGCAAGACCTCTCATGCATCTGTCTACACTGACAGAACAGGGAGGATTTAGCAATGACCGCGCCAGCATGATTTTTAATGATACTGAAAAACAGGAAAAACTAATCCGAGAAATCATACAAACCTTGCAAGAAAAAAATTATAAAGGATTAGATGTGGATTTTGAATTTATCTATCCGGAAGAGCGTTATGATTACATTACATTTTTACAGAATTTACGGCTTTATTTAAATCCAATGGGTTACCCTGTGTTTTCGGCACTGGCCCCTAAGACAAGTGATACCCAGCGGGGTGTGCTGTATGAAGGCCATGATTATGCGGGTATCGGGGCGGCGGCTAATATGGTGCTTTTGATGACCTATGAGTGGGGGTACACCTATGGACCTCCTATGGCAGTGGCACCCATTCAGAATGTGCGTCAAGTGGTAGATTATGCCTTGACCCGTATTTCACGGGAGAAATTATTTCTTGGTATTCCCACTTATGGATATGACTGGACGTTGCCTTATGAAAAAGGAAATCCGGGAGCACCGTCCATATCTCCGGTGGAAGCGGTTCGGCTGGCGGGGAAATATGGTGCTGAAATTTTATTTGATGAAAAGGCGCAGGCGCCGTGGTTCCGGTATGCAGATGAAGAAGGGAGCCTTCATGAAGTGTGGTTTGAAGATGCCCGGAGTATTTTAGCCAAGTTGAATCTGGTATATGAATATGGATTGGTAGGAATTGGATATTGGAATTCCATGCGAGAATTTCCGCAAAATTGGGTGGTATTGAACCATGAATTTCAAGTGACAGACCGGCCACAGATAGCGTTTTAACTGTTAAAATACACTTTTTAACAACATTGCTTTTTTCTTGTGAAAAAAACGTGACAAGTAAAGTGGTTTGTGTTATAATCTATAATTGGATTGTTTTCAGTTTGACTGAAAAAGAAATTATAGAAAAGGGTATGGCATTATGCGGCTGAAAAGTATTGAGATGCAGGGGTTTAAATCTTTTGCGGATAAAATTTATCTGGATTTTAATCCGGGCATCACGGCAATTGTAGGACCGAACGGATCAGGGAAAAGCAATATTTCCGATGCAATTCGGTGGGTTATGGGTGAACAGAGTATCAAATCTTTACGTGGAAGCAAGATGGAAGATGTTATTTTTTCTGGGACAGAAGCCAGAAAGGCGTTGGGGTTTGCAGAAGTAACCTTGGTGCTGGATAATTCCGATCAGTATTTTTCTCTGGATTTTCCGGAAATTACAGTAACCCGACGTGTGTACCGCAGCGGGGAAGGAGAGTATTATATCAATAAAACCCTGTGTCGGCTCAAAGACATTCATGAGTTGTTTATGGATACCGGCTTGGGCCGGGATGGATATTCTATTATTGGTCAGGGGAAAATAGATAGTATTTTAAGTACCAAATCCGAGGATCGGCGACAAATTTTTGAAGAAGCCGCAGGAATTTCAAAATATAAATACCGGAAAATAGAAGCAGAACGGAAACTGGTACAGACAACGGATAACCTTACCCGGGTGGAGGATATCTTAGGAGAGTTAGAATCTCAGTTAGGGCCGCTGGAACGGCAGTCGGAAAAAGCTCGGAAATATCTGCGGCTGCGTGATGAAATGAAGGATCTGGATATTGCGGTATCCGTAATTCAGGCAGAAAACGCAAAAGGACAGCAGGCGGAGCTGAAGGAAAATATCGGTTTGCTGTCCGAACAGATCCAGAAAATCCAAAAGGAACTGGATGATACAGACGCGGAGATTTCCCAGATGTATGAGGAGATTGACCGGTACGATCGGGAAATGGAAAATTGCCGCGAAGCGGACAAGCTTTCGGTTACGGCTGTGAACGAACAGAAGAACCAAACTAATCTGTTGCTTAGCGATATAGAACATAATAAGCAGAATATGGAACGAATGGAAGAGGAAATCCACAGCAGCGGAGAAGAAATTGAACGGATTAATCAAACACTGAAAGAACACATGGAGCGGTTAGAGCAGCTTCGATTTGATAATCAGGGAACAACGCAAAGTTTGGAAGCCTTGACTCAGGAATCGCAAAAGACAGGACAGGATGTCAGCGAGCGCAGTCAAATGCTTGATAATATTCGGGCAGAAGTGATCGCCTTGACGGCTGAAATCAATACCTTGAAAGCTGCTGATAATAATTTGGAAATTTTGGAAGGCAATTATCGCAGCCGGCAAAATATAGTGGAGCAAGAACTTTCCGGAAAACAGCAGGATAAATCTGGTATGCTGGAACAGATTCGGGACAAGGAGAAAATATATCAAGAGATTGCAGAAAAAATTGCGCGTAGTCAAGACAAGATTCGGCGTTTGAATGAGAAATATAATGCTGGTAAGGTGCGACAACGTGAATTGAGTGAGCGTGGGAATCGAAATGTTATTCAGCTGAATCAACGGCAATCCCGTAGAAGTATGTTGCTTGACATGGAGCGGGAATTTGAAGGCTATGCCCGGGGGGTAAAAGGTGTCATGACGGCCTACCGGAAGGGTGAAATTTCCGGTGCGGAAATTTACGGTCCCCTTGCCCAGTTGATCAAGACGGATCAGAAATATGTTACGGCTATCGAAACGGCGCTGGGAGCAGCCAATCAAAATATTGTAACGGCGGCAGAAGAGGATGCTAAGGCGGCTATCTCTTATTTGAAAGAAAAGCGTTTGGGACGCGCCACCTTTCTTCCGGTTAGTGCAATCAAAGGAAAAAAATTTGACCGCAGCCAGGCGGAAAAAATGCCTGGCTTTGTGGCGATGGCTTCCGAATTGGTACAATGTGAAGAAACTTATAAAAATATCGTACAGAGTTTTCTTGGCGCAACCGTAATCTGTGATACACTGGATCATGCGGTTGTTATGGCAAAAAAAACCGGGCATCGTTTTCGGATTGTTACGATTGAAGGAGATGTGATTCAGGCGGGTGGCGCAATGACCGGCGGTAGTGCGGGAAAGACCACTGGTTCTTTATCTCGAACCGGAGAAATTGAGCGGTTGGGAGAGGAAATTGCAAAGTTGCAGAAACAAGTGACGGAGGAGAAGAAAGAACGGGAAGAACTGGAACGGTTGATGCAAGAACAGCAGGAAGAACTGCGGAAAGAAAATCTCCAGCAGCAGCAATATCAGCAGGAAATGGTTCGCTTGCAATCAGATTTACAGCATCAGCAGGTATTAATTGAAAATACGGAAAGCACGGCCAAACAGCTGGAAAAAGAAAATACGGATATTATAGAGAAGCTGAAGGAGCTTAGCGGAAGGAAAGAAGCAAATCAAGCGCAAATTGCCGCGCATGCAGAAAAGGTTCGGAGTATGGAAGAACAGGTGACTGCGGTGCAGAAAGAATATACCGAGTTGTCTGGAAAAAATGATGTTTTATCTTCCAAATTAACCGAGCTGAATATTGCTCGGAATACTATTTTAAAAGATATGGAACTTCAAAATGACCGTATTTCCCGTTTGAATACCGAAAAAGCGCAGCACGCGCAGGCAATTGCAGTGAAAAACAGTGATATTGCATCATTGAGAAAGCGTAATGATGAAATTTTGGTGCAGATACAAAACTTGAAGCAGAGCATGTCTGAGCAGCAAAAAGCGCTTAGTCAGTATAGGAATCAGCAGACGGAGCTTGCCCAAAAACGGGGGGCACTGGAAGAAAAACTGAGAAAACGGCAGGCTTCTGTAAAAGATGTGCAAGAACAGATGTTTCGTCTGAATCAGCAGCAGGATAGGATGGAAACACGGGTGCAGCGGTATGAAACAGAAATTGAAACCATTGTCAACCGTCTTCTGGAAGAGTATGATATGCCATACAGCCAAGCTGCAGCGGTGAAAGTGGAAGAACCCTTTGATTTTAAAGAAGCGTCTGCGCGTATCAAATCCCTGAGAGAACAGATTCGCGCCCTGGGGAACATCAATATTGATGCCATTGAAGAGTATAAGAATGTCAAAGAACGGTTTGATTTTCTTACTGTGCAGACCAATGATCTGGAAAAGGCGAAAAAAGAGTTGGAAACCGTAATATCGGATATGCTGGTCATTATGCAGGATCAGTTTGCAGCACAGTTTAAGCTGATGAATGAAAATTTTAGCCGGGTGTTCAGCGCCTTGTTTGGCGGCGGAAGGGCGAATTTGATTTTGACCGAGCCGGATCATGTACTGGAAAGTGGTATTGAGATCGAAGCCCAGCCGCCCGGAAAAAAACTGCAGAGCCTTACCTTGCTGTCTGGCGGCGAGCGGGCGTTTACTGCCATTGCTTTATTATTTGCCATTCTGGAGATCCGTCCCACGCCGTTTTGCATTCTAGATGAAATCGAGGCGGCGCTGGATGATGTGAATGTTTACCGATTTGCGGACTATTTAAAGCATTACAGCGACAAAACACAGTTTATTGTAGTTACGCACAGACGGGGCACCATGGAAGCGGCGAATATTTTATACGGCGTTACCATGCAGGAGCGGGGTATTTCTAAATTGCTTTCCTTAAATATCGATGAAATACAGCAGTAATGGAGGAGAAAGATGGGTATTTTTAATAAAATTAAAGAAAGTCTAAGCAAGACCAGGGATTCCATCAATGATAAACTGGAAACGGTGATCAAAACTTTTCGGACGGTAGATGAGGAATTGTTTGAGGAACTGGAGGAAGCATTGATTACAGCGGATTTGGGAGTGAACACTTCGCTGGAGATTATTGATAGACTGCGCAGTGCCGCGGCGGAAAAACATATTACGGACAGTAAGGCGCTCAAGGGGGAACTGGCGCAGATTTTAAAAGATATCTTAAAGGAAGGCAGCAGCAATGAACTGAATGTATTTGGATTGCCTGCTGTGATTATGGTGATCGGGGTCAATGGAGTAGGAAAAACTACATCCATTGGGAAAATTGCTAATATGTACCGTAAACAGGGTAAAGAGGTTGTGATTGCCGCGGCGGATACATTCCGTGCGGCGGCGATTGAACAGCTGGAGGTATGGGCAGAACGGGCCGGCGTGCGGATCATCAAACAGCAGGAAGGGGCAGACCCGGCGGCTGTGGTGTATGATGCCATCAATGCCTGCAAGGGAAAATATGTAGATGTACTGCTGTGTGATACAGCGGGGCGGCTTCATAATAAGAAAAATCTGATGGAAGAACTGAAAAAAATCCACCGCATTTTGGAGCGGGAGCTGCCTATGGGAGGAAAGGAAATCCTTTTGGTTTTGGATGCAACTACCGGGCAGAATGCAGTACAGCAGGCCAAGGAGTTTAAAGAAGCCGCAGACATTACCGGTATTATGCTGACAAAACTGGACGGCACTGCCAAAGGCGGTATTGTTTTTGCGATTAAAAATGAATTTGATATTCCGGTGAAGCTGGTCGGTTTAGGGGAAGGAGCCGATGATATTGCGCTGTTTGATCCGGATGAATTTGTAAATGGGATTTTGGATTTGTCAGATGAAGAATAAGAAAATGAAAAAAAGTGAAAAAAACACTTGCAAAAGGAAATTTTTTGTGGTATAGTTAATTGGTTGAATACGGATAGTCCTCTGCCGCCTAAGCTGCGGTATGAATGTCTTTGGAAAGAAAGGATAAGCTATGGATATTTTAAAGCAAATCACACAGGAACAAATCAGAACAGACCTTCCGGTTATGGCAATCGGTGATACCGTAAAGGTATATGTAAAGGTCAAAGAAGGAAACAGAGAGAGAGTACAGATGTTTGAAGGCACTGTGATTAAGAAAAATCATGGCGGCATTCAGGAAACCTTTACCGTTCGCCGTGTATCTTATGGCGTTGGAGTGGAAAGAACCTTCCCGGTTAACTCCCCAAAGATCGACCGGATTGAAGTGGTGAGACACGGTAAAGTTCGCCGGGCAAGACTTTATTATCTGCGTGACAGAGTGGGTAAGGCGGCCAAGGTGAAAGAAAAACTTTAATAGGAAACGCAGGGCAGAGGTGGTTATGAAAAATAATCACCTCTGTTTGGCATTTTCTCCGGAATGTTCACAAAGGAGTGAAGTTGATATGGAGGAGAATAAAAAAATAAACACCGAAGAAATGTCTTCCGAGACAGCCGAAACAAAACGGCAGCATGTGGCGATGGAGGAAACGGATATGAAACCAGAAGAAGAAAAGGGCTTGTTTGAGGAGAAGGAAAAAGCGGTGGTAAACTGGGGCAAAGAAATCCGCGACTGGGTGGTTGCCATTGCAGTAGCGGTGGCGTTGTCTCTTGTAATTCGAAATTTTGTTTTTACGCTGGTAAAGGTGCAGGGGCAGTCTATGGAGCCAACATTGCACAATAATGACCGGTTGTATGTTAATCGTCTGTTTTATACTCCAGAAAAAGGAGATGTGGTTATTTTTAAGCCGGCCTCTGATCCCAAGCGCCCTTATGTTAAGCGTGTAATTGCTACCGAAGGGGATTCGGTTTATATTGATTTTGATACCGGAGAGGTATATGTCAATGATCAGCTGATAGATGAGCCTTATATTAAAGATAAAACGCAGCTTAGCGGAAGCTATATTATGAGCCTTGTTGCAAAAGGCGAATACAGCAAGGATACCCCCATTGTGGTACAGCCGGGATACATTTTTGTTATGGGTGATAACCGCAACAACAGTAAAGATAGCCGTGAGCTGGGACAGGTACCCATTGATGAGGTAATGGGTGGTGCAGTATTCCGGTTCTGGCCACTGGATCAGTTCGGATCGGTACATCGTGATGCAGTTTCTACTTCCTTTCTTACCGATGAACTTTGGGAACTGCCGGAAGACAGCGAATACGGACTGGGATAAGGAGTTTTTTAATGAATTTACAATGGTTTCCGGGACATATGGCAAAAACTCGGCGCATGATTACCGAGAATATGAAGTTGGTAGATGCGGTGGTAGAATTGCTGGATGCACGGCTCCCGCTGTCGTCACGGAATCCGGAAATTGACCGGATTGTAGGAAGCAAACCCCGTGTTTTGGTGCTGAATAAGGCGGATATGGCCGACCACAATGCTACGGAAGTATGGAAAAACTGGTTCAACGAAAAAGGATATGCAGTTATTGCGGTTGACAGTCAAAGCGGACGGGGGTTTTCGGCGCTGGAGCCGGCAATTCGCCGGGTTATGAAAGAAAAGCTGGAACGGGAGCGTGCAAGAGGGATTCAAAGAAGCAGCATCCGGTTGATGGTAGTGGGTATACCTAATGTGGGAAAATCCTCTTTTATTAATCGCCTTGCCGGCCGAGGCGCGGCCCGGACGGGGGATCGGCCTGGTATTACAACGGCGAAGCAGTGGATTCGTATTGCGGGGAAATATGAACTTCTGGATACACCTGGAATTTTATGGCCAAAATTTGAAGATCCGGAAGTTGCAAAACGGATTGCTTTCACCGGAGGAATCCGGGATGAAATTATGGATCTTGAAGAGCTGAGCTGTGAACTACTTGGTTTTCTTTCTGCACATTATGCCGATATGTTAAAAGCACGGTATAAGCTTGAGGATGGACAGCTGAAAGAATCTTCGTATGACTTGTTGATGCAGATTGGGAAAAAACGCGGATGTATTGTGTCCGGCGGGAATATTGATACTTTGCGGGCTGCTTCCCTGGTGCTGGACGATTTCCGGAGTGTACGGATCGGTACCATTACTTTAGAAATGCCGGAATGAGCCAAGCTTCACACAAAAGAGATAAAAAGACAGCCGGCTTCCTGCGTGAAGCCGGTTTTGTTTTAAAGAAAAGGATGATATGGATGAAACAGTCAGATAGTAAGCCAGGATTAGAGATGGAAAATCAATGTTATGCGCAGGGATACCGGTTTCCTGCTGGTGTGGATGAGGCTGGAAGGGGGCCCCTGGCAGGTCCTGTGTGCGCTGGTGCGGTGATTTTACCGCCGGGATTGACGATAGAGGGACTCAATGATTCCAAAAAATTGTCTCCCAAAAAGCGGGATATTTTGTATGAAACCATAAAAGAAAAAGCGTTGGCATGGAGTGTTGCGTTTGTGGAACCATCGGTGATTGATGAAATTAATATTCGCCAGGCAACCCACCAAGCAATGCAAGATGCGGTCAATCAATTAAAAATTCCTGCGGATTATCTGTTGATAGATGGGAATGATCATATTCCGTTTTCCGTCCCATCGGAATATATTATAAAAGGTGATGCTAAAGTACAGTCCATTGCGGCGGCATCGATCATGGCAAAGGTGAGCAGGGACCGTTATATGATTAAGCTGGATGAGATTTATCCCGGATATGGCTTTGCCAAACACAAGGGATACGGTACAGCTCTGCATCGACAATGCATTCAGAAACTGGGTGTTTGTCCTATTCACAGAAAAACCTATATGACAGATAAGGTGCTGGGGATCAAATGAGCCGGTACAAAAAGGATTTAGGGGATTTCGGAGAACGTATGGCAGCAGAGTTCCTGATGCGTCAAGGATATGAGATTTTGGAAAGAAATTTTCGCGTTCCCGGCGGCGAGTTGGATTTGATTGCTGAAACAGATGCGGTTTTGGTTTTTGTAGAGGTCAAAACCAGAAGTAATGACCGTTTTGGACAGCCGGCGGAAGCGGTTGATCGACGGAAGCAGGAACATATGCGCCGGGCAGCGGCATACTATTTGATGCTGTATCCTGCAGAAAAAGAAGTGCGCTTTGACGTCATAGAGATATTTGCATCCATGCAGGATGGAGTGCCTTTCCTGAAGGATTTGCGGCACATACCCGGTATTATTTTGGAGGGGTGAAATATGAAACCAAGGATTTTTGATGCCCATTGTGATACGGTATTTGAACTGCAGGAGCAGAAAAAGGAGCTAAACCGGAATGATCTGCATTTGGATTTACAGCGAATGGAAGAATATGAAGGATACATACAGGTGTTTGCTGCGTTTGTGGATCAGAAATCTATTTGTGGCACATGCATGAATCACTGTATTGCCCTTTTGGAACGAATGCATCGTGAAATCGAAAAAAACAGTAAACAAATTACGTTGATTCAAACAGCAGAAGATTTGGAAGAAGTAATAGAAAAGCAAAAAATTGGGGCGGTGTTATCCATAGAAGGAGGAGAAGCGCTGGAGGGTAATCTGGCGGCACTATGGATGTATTACCGGCTGGGTGTCCGGCTGATTACCCTTACATGGAACCATGCAAATGAAATTGCTGATGGAATTACCCAATCCCGGGGCGGAGGTTTGACGGATTTTGGCCGCCAGGCAGTGGCTGCCATGGAAAGAATGGGAATTTTGATAGATGTTTCCCATTTGTCTGTTAAGGGTTTCTGGGATGTGGCGGAAATGACACAATATCCATTTGTGGCTTCTCATTCCTGTGTGAAAGCTTTGTGCCCCCATCCCCGTAATTTGGATGATGACCAGATTGATTTGTTGATCTCTCGCCGCGGTGGAATAGGAATTAACTTTTTTCCGGAATTTTTGACCCAGCGACCGGACTGTATCATCCAGGATATTTTGCGGCATATGGAATATATTCTGTGCCGTGGCGGAGATGAAACCGTTGGGCTGGGCTCGGATTTTGACGGCGTCGAGGCTTTGCCCGCTGATATGACCGGGGTTCAGGATATGGGTCAAGTGGTGCAGGCTATGTTGGATTATGGTTTTACGCAAAACCAGGTTAAAAATATAAGATTTGAGAATTTTCGCAGGATATTTCATGAAACAATGCGTCGAAGCATGTAAAAAATTATGAAAAATAACGTTGCATTTTAGAGATAGATATATTAAAATATCATATAGTATGATTTATTGGAGGTTTTAGAGGATATGGAATTGCGGATTTCAGAAAAGGCCAAAGCGATCAGCCCGTCACCAACTTTGGCAATTGATTCAAAGTTTAAGCAGATGAAAAAACAAGGAATTCCCGTTGTGGGATTTGGTGCCGGTGAACCTGATTTTAATACCCCGGAGAATATTAAGCAGGCGGCAATTAAGGCCATTGAGAATAATTTTACGCGCTATACGCCGGCTTCTGGTACTTTGGAATTAAAACAGGCGGTTTGTGATAAGATGGAGAAAGATACGGGACTGAAATATACCACGGCCAATGTGATCATTTGTAATGGCGGTAAACATGCATTGACCAATGCGTTTATGGCGATCCTGAATCCAGGAGATGAGGTCATTATTCCAGCGCCGTATTGGGTAAGCTATCCCGAAATGGTAAAAATGGCTGATGGAATTCCTGTCTATATTGAGACGGAAGAAGAAAATAACTTTAAGTTTACGATGGATCAGCTGGAAGCGGCGTTTACTCCCAAAACCCGGGCATTGGTCATCAATACGCCCAGCAATCCTACCGGAATGGTATATACGCGTGAAGAACTGCAGGAAATTGCTGATTTTGCAGTAAAACACGAAATATATGTTATTTTTGATGAAATATATGAAAAGCTGGTGTATGAAGGCCAGCATATCAATATTGCGACTCTGGGTGATGAGATCCGCAAATTGACTATTATAGTAAATGGTATGGCAAAGACTTATGCCATGACTGGATGGAGGATTGGTTACGCAGTTGCAGAAGCGCCCGTAATTAAGGCGATGAGCAATATGCAGAGCCATGCCACCTCTAATCCGAATTCTATTGCACAGAGCGCATCAGTGGAAGCATTGACGGGAGATCAGTCGTTTATTGATCAAATGAAGGCAGAGTATATTAAGCGTCGTGATTACATGGTAAAGCGGATTAATAGTATTGAGGGGCTCAGCTGTAGAGAGCCGCATGGTGCCTTCTATATTTTTATGAATGTAAAGGGTGTCCTTGGAAAAGAGCATTACGGCCGGATGATTCATACGGCGCATGAGCTTTGTGAGGATATTTTGGATCGTGCCTTGGTGGCTATGGTACCCAGTGAAGGTTTTGGACTGGATGGCTATGTCCGTTTGTCTTATGCCACCTCTATGGAAGTAATCACTACCGGACTTGACCGGATTGAAGAATATCTTCAGGGAAAAAGCGAGAAAATAGTATATTCCGACAACAGTTTGGATTAAAAGGCTTAAAGAATTTTGGCCTTTATCATCTTTGTGGTGATAAAGGCTTCTCTTATTATGAAAGATCTTGCGGCAGAAATGCCAGTTAAGAAAATATGATAAAAAACGGTATAAAAAAGGAGAATCGGTATGCAGAAAGATGTTTATGAAAGCCCTTTAAATTCCCGATATGCTAGCCGTGAGATGAAATATATTTTTTCTCCGGACAAAAAGTTTAAGACCTGGCGTAGGTTATGGGTGGCACTGGCCGAAGCAGAAATGGAGTTGGGGCTTTCCATTACGCCAGAGCAGATTGCGGAATTAAAAGAACATATGGAGGATATTAATTATGAGGTGGCACAGGCCCGGGAAAAAGAAGTGCGTCATGATGTAATGTCCCATGTTTATGCGTACGGCCAGCAGTGCCCCAAGGCGAAAGGAATCATTCATTTAGGTGCAACTTCCTGTTATGTGGGGGATAATACGGATATTATTATCATGTATGAAGGGCTTCGGCTAATCCGGAGCAAGGTGATTAAAGTAATTTCCCTGCTGCGGGATTTTGCCATGGAATACCGGAGTATGCCTACATTGGGCTTTACCCATTTTCAAGCGGCGCAGCTTACCACGGTGGGAAAGCGTGCTTCGCTGTGGCTGTGGGAATTGGTGATGGATCTTGAAAATATTGATTTTCAGCTGAGCCGTGCTGCTTTGCTGGGCTCAAAAGGGACAACCGGAACCCAAGCCAGCTTTATGGAACTGTTTGACGGTGATAATGAAAAGGTCAAGCTGCTGGATAAGAAAATCTGTGAAAAAATGGGATATAGCAAATATTACCCAGTATCTGGGCAGACTTATTCCAGAAAGCTGGATTATCAGATGCTGTCAGTTCTTAGTGGTATTGCGCAGAGTGCCTGCAAATTTGCCAACGATATTCGCCTGCTCCAGCATTTGAAGGAAATAGAAGAGCCGTTTGAAAAATCTCAGATCGGTTCATCAGCCATGGCCTATAAGCGGAATCCCATGCGCAGTGAACGGATTTGTTCTTTGGCAAGATATGTTATGGCAGATGCCCTGAATCCGGCAATTACTACGTCAGTACAGTGGTTTGAGCGTACCCTTGACGATTCGGCAAATAAGCGGATTAGTGTTGCCGAGGCCTTTTTAACGGTAGATGCGATTTTGAATATTTATATGAATGTGGCAGGTGGGCTGGTGGTTTATCCCAAAGTGATTGAGCAGCGGATTTTGTCAGAACTGCCGTTTATGGCTACGGAAAATATTTTGATGGATGCAGTGAAAAAGGGCGGCGACCGTCAGGAGTTGCATGAAAAGATTCGAATTCATTCCATGGCAGCAGGCCGTACTGTTAAAGAGGAAGGAAAACCCAATGACCTGATTGAGCGAATTGTGGCGGATCCTGCTTTTGGTTTGAATATGGACGACGTACAAAAAATCTTGAAGCCGGAAAACTTCATTGGTCGTGCAGACAAGCAGGTGGAGGAGTTTGTGGCAGAATATGTGGATCCGATTTTAGCGGAAAATGAGGTTTCCGCTGCGGAAGTAGAACTTACAGTATAGGAGGTGCTGGCGGTGAAGATTGGCTTTGTCGGAGCGGGAAATATGGCGTCTGCTTTGTTAAACGGTATGTTGTCTGCGGGTATGACAGATGTAGAAAATGTGACAATTTCGGATGCGGATTCAGCTAAGCTTGCAGTTTGGAAAGAAAAAGGGGTCAAGGTCACTTCTGACAATACAGAAGTGGAAGCGAACAGTGATCTTATTGTTTTTGCAGTAAAGCCCAATGTGATTCCGGGCGTATTAGCGCAGATGAAGGGAAACCCGGATAAGATTTATATTTCCATTGCCGCCGGTGTAAGTGTGGGCTTTTTGGAGGAAAAATTGGGCTCAGATAAAAAAATTGTGCGCACCATGCCGAATACTCCTGCTATGGTGAGTTGCGGAATGACAGTGATTTCGCCCAATTGCAATTTAAGCGATGAGGAACGGGAAATGGTGCTTCGTTTGTTTGACAGTGTGGGTGCAGCAATGATTCTGCCGGAAAAAGAATTGGAAATCGCAACGGCCATTCACGGAAGCAGTCCGGCATATATTTATATGATGATTGATGCCATGGCGGATGCTGGAGTGCGGTACGGTTTAACGAAAGCAAATGCAATGAAGCTGGCGGCGAAAGCGGTGGAAGGAAGTGCGAAAATGGTTTTGCAGACCGGTATCCATCCAGAACAGCTGAAGGATCAGGTGTGTTCTCCTGGGGGTACGACTATTGCTGCAGTTTGTGAATTGGAACGTACAGGTTTTCGTGCATCTTTGCAGGCGGCAATCGATGCCTGTGTAAAACGCAATGAGGAAATGAAGCAATAAAAGTACGGAGTGTTGTATAAAAAAACAGGATGCATCCCCGCAATAAGCGGAAAATGCGTCCTGTTTTTTGTTGTAAAGAGGAGCGGTTTTATTTAATGCCGATATGGTAACTGAGCAGTAAATGATGGATTTTTTCGAAGATCAGGCCAACCATAAACCAAAGCGGGGCATAATCTAGCCTAATGACGCCCAACACAGAGGTAGGGCCAGTATAATCCCAAGCTTGTATCCCCAGCGCTTTGAGCAATAGACCACTGATCATTTCAATCAGAAAAATCAAAATAGTCCATATACAGCCCCGCCAGAACCAATGAAAGTTGGCAATCCAGGTATGCACTGGTTCAAACAGAAATACGGCTGCACCATAAATAAAGAACATCCATATAGAGGTATGTCCCATCAGATTTTTGCTTCCGCTGGCAAGGGAGGTAAAGCCTGTCCAGATAATTTCTATATTCCATCCTAATAGTCCGTAAATAATATATCGTATCAGCATATGGATAGTATGGAAAGAATTTTTAAAATTATGCAGATTATGTAAAAACAATTAGTGGAAATTCATGGGAAATTTATAAATACAACATTGATATGGGCGGGAGGCAAGTACAGAAAAAATAAAAAAAAGACCGAGATATTTCTCGGTCGGGAGTTCCATTTAAGATGTATTATCTTAAACGGGGGAAATGAAAAAAAGATTGTTAGTTAATTGTGGTATGTATATATAATACAACATTTTGACCAAATTTTCAATAGTTAATTTTGTACAATGTGTAAAAATTGATTTTGATATTTTGTGCACATCTAACAAAACATTACAGGAGTGTTTCGTCATTACTCCAAAATAAGCTTTAAAAAGGTTTTTTTGCCTTTTTTCAGGATCAATTCACCGTTTTGGAAATTGTCAGCCGTAATATTTAGTTCAATCGATGTGGCTTTTTCACCATTGATACTAAGCCCATTTTGCTGAATTAGACGGCGTCCTTCACCTTTGGAGGGTACCAGCTCTACTGCAGTAAGCAGGTCCAGGATATTCATACCATCCTGTATGGTGGCTGCGGCAATGGGTTTGGAAGGCATATTTTCGGTATTGCCTCCGCTGAAAATAGCCAATGCGGCATCGTTTGCAGCCTTTGCAGCTTCTTCGCCGTGCACCATTTTGGTAACTTCATAGGCAAGGATACATTTCACTTTATTAAGCTCCTGACCCTCCAGCTTTTCATATTCTGCAATCTGCTCCATGGGCAGGAAGGTCACCAGTTTCAGCATGCGAATGACGTCTTTGTCATCAACATTTCTCCAATATTGATAGAATTCATAAGGCGACACCTTTTCCGGATCGAGCCACAAGGCACCTTTTTCGGTTTTCCCCATCTTTTTACCTTCAGAAGTAGTAAGAAGAGTAAAGGTCATGCCATAAGCCTGTTTGCCTTCTTTGCGCCGGATCAATTCAATCCCGCCTAAGATATTGGACCATTGATCATCACCGCCAAATTCCATTAAGCAGCCGTAATCCCGGTTCAGCTTATAAAAATCATAGCCTTGCATCAGCATGTAATTAAATTCCAGGAAGGACAGGCCCTTTTCGAGACGGGTCTTAAAACATTCCGCAGTCAGCATGCGGTTGACTGAGAAGTGAACGCCCACTTCCCGCAGAAAATCCACATAGTTCAGGTCAAGGAGCCAATCGGCGTTATTGACCATGAGCGCTTTGCCGTCGCTGAAGTCAATGAATTTAGACATTTGCTTTTTGAAATTATCCGCATTATGTTGAATGACATCCTGTGTAATCATGGGACGCATATCGGTTTTCCCGGTGGGATCTCCTACCATGGTAGTGCCGCCGCCCAATAAAATAATGGGGCGATGACCTGCGTTTTGCATATGCTTCATCACAATCAGCTGCATAAAGTGTCCGATGTGCAGGCTGTCAGCAGTGGGGTCAAAACCAATATAAAAAGTAATTTTTTCTTCCCCCAAAATTTTACGAATTTCTTCTTCGTGGGTGGTTTGCGCGATCAGACCGCGTTCTTTTAAGGTATCAAAAACATTTTGCATCGTACTGTATCCTTTCTTTTTGTTTCAGAGCAGTATTGCCGTGAAACACGAAGTTTACTTTTGTTCATTTTCCTTTTCTGGTTTTACTGTTACCGCAATGCCCAGTTCATCCAATTGCTTCTGATCTACCGGTGATGGAGAACCGTTCATTAACTCTGCTGCGGTTTGAACTTTGGGGAAAGGAATGACATCTCGGATAGAATCACAGCCGGCCAGCAGCATAACCAGCCGGTCAAGGCCGTAAGCAAGTCCGCCATGAGGCGGGGTTCCATATTTGAAAGCTTCCATCAAGAATCCAAAGCGTTCCCAAGCTTCCTCTTTGGAAAAACCTAGCGCTTCAAACATCTGTTCCTGAAGGTCAGTGTGGAAAATACGCAGGCTTCCACCGCCAATCTCGGTTCCATTTAGAATAATATCATAGGCCTTCGCCCGAACTTCTCCCGGTGTGGTTTTGAGTTTGGGAATATCTTCATCCACAGGATGGGTGAAGGGATGGTGCTTGGCAACATAGCGATTTTCTTCTTCATCAAATTCCAGCAGCGGGAAGTCGGTCACCCAGAGGAAGTTAAATTTGGTTTTGTCAATTAAATCAAAGCGTCGTGCTACTTCCAGACGCAGATTGCCCAGTGCATCGTAGACAATATTGTTTTTGTCTGCAATGATTAAGATGGCATCGCCGGGTTGTGCTCCGGTTGCATCAAGAATATCCTGTATTTCTGTTTCGGAAAGGAATTTGGTGATTTGTGACCGAAGATTATCTTTTTCTACGACAATCCAGGCCATTCCTTTGGCGCGATAGGTCTTTACATATTCGGCCAACTGATCTAAAGTCTTGCGGGTCATTTTGTCGCCCAGATTTTTTGCTACAATACAGCGGACGCTGCCGCCTTGTTCAATGGCCTGGGTAAATACCTTAAAGCCGCAGTTTTTGACGGCATCGGAAATATTAACAAATTCCATTTCAAAACGGGTATCCGGCTTATCTGAGCCGTAGCGTTCCATGGCCTCGGCATAAGGAAGCCGCTGGAAAGGCGTTTGAATGTCCAGGTTTAAAACGTCATGAAACAATTTTTTCAAAAAGCCTTCATTAATTTCAATGATGGTATCAATGTCGGTAAATGACAGTTCCATGTCCAGCTGGGTAAATTCAGGTTGGCGGTCAGCACGCAGATCTTCATCACGGAAGCATCGGGCGATTTGAAAATACCGGTCATAGCCTGCCAGCATTAAAAGCTGTTTATATAGCTGAGGCGACTGCGGCAATGCGTAAAAGCTTCCGGGATGGACGCGACTGGGGACCAGATAGTCTCTTGCGCCTTCCGGGGTGCTTTTGGTAAGCATTGGCGTTTCCAGTTCCAGAAAACCATGCTCGTCAAAGTAATCCCGTGCCAATTTGGCCACTTTATGCCGCAAAATCATATTCCGCTGCATATCCGGACGCCGAAGATCCAGATAACGATATTTCAGCCGCAGAGCGTCATTGGTATCTATGTTTTCTTCAATATAGAAAGGAGGTGTTTCAGCGCCGTTTAAAATACGCAGTTCACTGACAAATACTTCAATTTCGCCGGTTTTCATGTCCGGATTAATATTTTCCGGTGTCCGCAGGAGGACGGTTCCCACTGCGGCAATCACATATTCGCTTTTGAGCTGTTCTGATTTTTCAAATACTTTTTTGTCACTTTGGTCATTAAACGCCAGCTGAATAATGCCGGTGCGGTCTCTTAAGGTGACAAAATTAACGCCGCCCAGTTTCCGGTTACGGGCAACCCAACCGGTCAGTGTGACGGTTTCACCTTGATTTGCGGCAGTCAGCTGCCCGCACATATGGGTGCGCTTTAAGCCTGCCATTGTTTCAAATTCCATAACGATCAACCTCCATAGTCATTCTTCTCATTTGATTTGATTATAGATTGCCTCTGCGGTCAGTGCAATATCTTGTACCTCGCCGGTTTCCATGTTTTTCAATCCGGCAGCACCCTGTTTGAGCTCGCTTTCGCCTAGTACCATACTAAAAGCGGCACCCAGTTTGTTGGCATATTTCATTTGTGCTTTCAGACTGCGGCCGCAAAGATCTCGTTCTGCATAACAACCCATGGAGCGAAGTGCAAAGACCAGTTGTTGTGCCGCTACTTCCGCTTCTTCACCTAGTGCGGCAAGAAAGAGTCGAGGTGGGGCAGACGTACAGTTTTGGTCAAGGCCTTGCTGTTTCATGATCATGACAAGGCGTTCAAGACCTGCGGCAAAGCCGATGCCTTCAGTGGGCTTTCCGCCTAATTCTTCCACTAAGCCGTTGTAACGCCCGCCGCCGCATACGGTGGACTGTGCCCCAAGGGCGTCAGAGGTAATTTCAAAGACGGTACGCGTGTAATAGTCAAGACCCCGTACAATGTGGGGGTCTATGGTATATGAAATATTCATACTGTCTAAATATTTTTGCGTTTTGTTAAAATGCTGCCGGCAGTCCTCGCAGAGATGGTCAATCATGCGAGGGGCGTTTTTGGCAATTTTAGAACAAATTTCAGACTTGCAGTCAATGATGCGCATAGGATTCTTTTCCAGACGGGAAAGGCAGGTCTGACAAAGTTCAGATTTATATTGGGAAAAATATTCCCGGAGTTTTTCATTATATTCTTTCCGGCAGACCGGACAGCCAATGCTGTTTAGATTGAGTTTCAAATCTTTGACGCCAAGGCGTTCAAAGAAGGCCAGTGCCAAGGCAATGATTTCTGCATCTGCCGCATCGGAGGTTCCGCCGAAGCATTCCACGCCAAACTGATGAAATTCCCGCAGACGACCTGACTGAGGTTTTTCATAGCGGTAGCATGAGATGAGGTAAAACAGCTTGGTAGGCTGAGGATCGGCATACAGGGAGTTTTCAATAAAACTTCTGACCAGTGACGCGGTTCCTTCTGGACGCAGTGTAATGCTCCGGCCGCCTTTATCCTCAAAGGTATACATCTCCTTTTGTACCACATCAGTGGTATCTCCTACGCCTCGCTGAAACAGGGAAGTGTCTTCAAACACCGGGGTACGAATTTCGCGGTAACCATATACGGCACAGACGTCCCGTGCCGCCTGCTCGATTTTTTGCCACAGAATACTGTCTGCGGGTAGAATATCCTCGGTCCCTCGCGGTTTATTGATCATGCGTGATCACTCCTTCGCAGTATTTTTCAAAATGTTTTGCTGTTCCGGATGAAACCGGGAACAAAGCGTATCTATGAATTCTGCCAAATCCTCTCGGCCGGTTTTCTTCTCGGCAGAAAAAGGCAGAAGAAAACAGCTGTCATCCAGCGCAAGGGTATGATAAATCAAGGTCAGATTTGATTCAATCTGTGATTTTTTCAGCTTGTCCAGTTTGGTTGCTACCACCACCGGCGTGTAGCCAAAACGACGAATCCAGTTGAGCATGGTAATATCATCCTGCGTGGGTTTATGCCGGGCGTCAACAAGCTGAATCACCTGTACCAGGTTATAGCGGTCGGTCAGATAGGTTTCAATCATTTTTGCCCAACGTTCTTGCTCCGTTTTGGATACTTTGGCATAACCGTAGCCAGGCAGATCCACCAGCCGGAATCGCCCGGCAATATCATAAAAATTGATGGTGGCGGTTTTGCCTGGGGTGCTGCTTGTCCTGGCCAGCTTGTTCCGGTTGGTAAGACAGTTGATCAAGGATGACTTCCCAACATTAGAACGACCCACAAAGGCAATTTCTGGTACCAAAGTATCTGGATACTGAGACGGTTTTACCGCCGTAATAAGAAGCTTTGCATCAATATATTCCATGAAAAATCTCCATTCTGCCGTTTTGGCTTTTGGTGCAGGAAGATACGGTTTTGCTATATTTGCTGGAAATGGTCTGCCCGTACCCGTTCTTTTTGTTCTGATCCGGAAATCAAGGCATCTATGTACCGCACTTCTTTTTGCAGCGGTTGCTTTTTTGCAGTTGATACAGGCAGCAGCGCTGTTTTTAATACGGTATTCATATCTTTGGCAAAGACAAACGATATGCTGTCTTTCAGGTTCTGCGGCAGTTCTTCATAGTCGGGTTTATTGTCAAAGGGAAGGACAATGGTTTTTATTCCCATGCGAAATGCGGCCAGTGCTTTTTCTTTCAGGCCGCCAATGGGGAGCACTCGGCCACGCAGGGTAATTTCTCCTGTCATGGCAACCAGCCGGTTGACCGGTCTGCCGCTGAGGGCGGAAACCAAAGCGGTAGCCATGGTGATTCCTGCAGAAGGACCGTCTTTGGGAACGGCTCCCTCGGGAACATGGATATGAATGTCCAGCTTTTTGTAAAAATCCTGGGCAATTCCCAATCGAAAGGCGTTGGCACGCACAAAGCTGAGGGCGGCTTTTGCGGATTCCTGCATTACATCGCCCAGATTTCCGGTCAGTTCGAGTTTCCCGGTACCGGACATGGTATTTACCTCGATACTCAGGGTATCTCCTCCGCTTTCCGTCCATGCAAGTCCATTGACCAGCCCGATTTGATCCTGGGCGGCGGTTTTATCATAATGATAAATTGGCTTTCCTAAAAATTCACTCAAATTTTTGGCGGTGACGGATATGGGGCCTTCTGCCGAATCTTCTACTGTTTTTACAGCGGCTTTTCGACAAATAGCGGCAATTCTGCGCTCTAAAGAACGAACCCCGGATTCCCGTGTATAGCTTTCGATTAAAGCGGGCAGTGCAGAGGCATTGAATTTTAGCTGAGAAGCTTTCAATCCATGCATGCGCCGTTGTTTGGGAATAAGGTATTTTTTTGCAATATTCATTTTTTCATCCATGGTATATCCACTAATTTCCATGATATCCATACGGTCAAGAAGAGGTTTTGGAACCGTGTCCAGTGAGTTTGCGGTTGCTACAAATAACACCCCGGATAAATCAAACGGCAGTTCAATATAGTGATCTCGGAAGCTTTGATTTTGTTCCGGATCAAAAACCTCCAACATGGCAGAGGCAGGGTCACCATTATAGCTATGTGACATCTTGTCAATCTCATCAAACAGCATCAGCGGATTACTGCTGCCTGCGCGTTTTAGTGCATCTATGATGCGGCCGGGCATGGCGCCAACATAGGTTTTGCGGTGTCCGCGTATTTCGGATTCATTTTGTACGCCTCCAAGACTGATGCGGATATAATTGCGGCCCAGCGCTTCTGCCAGAGAGCGTGCAATGGAAGTTTTTCCGGTTCCCGGAGGACCTACCAGGCAGAGAATATTATTTTTCGGCTGTCCGGAGAGTTTGCGTACTGCAATGTATTCAAGAATACGTTCCTTTACCTTTTGGAGGCCATAATGATCCCGCTCCAAAATGGCTTTGGCGGTTTCCAGGTCCAGCCGATCTTCGGTTTTGTGGTCCCATGGAAGCGCAAGTACAGTTTCAATATAATTTTGTACCACTCCATATTCTTGAGAATAAGGATGGGTTTTGGTAAGCCGGGTGATTTCTTCATTTAGCTTGTCCGCTACTTCCTGGGGAAGCTGGCGGCTGTTGACTTGTTTTCTGTATTTTTGTGCGTCGTCTTCTGCGGATGCGCCATCTCCCAGTTCCTCTTGGATGACCTTTAATTTTTCGCGGAGGACATACTCACGCTGGTTCTCGTCTAAAGATTCCTGCACCTTGTCTGCAAGTTCTTTTTCAATTTTCAAAATATCAATTTCATGAGAAATAATAGCAATCAGTTTTTTAAGACGGGCCTCTACAGATATTTCATCAAGAATTTCCTGTTTCAGCTGCGCTTTGACCGGAAAATTGGAAATGACAACATCGGTCAGCTCACCCGGATTCTCGATGGATAAAAGGGAGGTCATGGCTTCCGGGGAAAGACGGTCATACAGGGATAAAAATTCCTCAACAAGGTGATACATCCGGCGAACCAGCACCTGAATCTGTATATCATCAGATGCAGGAATATCTTCCAGTCGTGTCACGTTGACCTCAACCAGTTGATCCAGCTCAGTAAAACGTGTGATTTTTCCCCGGTCCAGTCCGTTGATAAGTACACGGATATTGCCGTCGGGCAGGTTGAGAATTTGCCGGATTTCTGCAATCGTTCCAATTTGTGCAAGATCCTTTGCCTGGGGCTGATCGACAGCAATATCTGTCTGATAGCACAAAAAAATATATTTATCCGTATCCATTGCTCTGCGCACCGCGGCGATAGAGCGGGGACGCCCAACATCAAAATGCAGCGTCATACCCGGAAATACGGTCATTCCCCTGAGCGGAACAAGGGGCAGAGTCAGTCTGTTTTTGGTCATATGTTATAAACCCGCTTTCTTTATCAAATTATTACGTATCCTGTTATTATACTATGATAGAGCGAAAATATCAAGTGTTTTTTCCTTGGATATTCTTGTGAAAATAAACAAAACCAGCCAAATCATTTGATTCGGCTGGCGTATCTTTTTTTATTTTCGCATCAAGCTTCCTGTTTTTTTATGCCGATATCTTTTCGGTAATGCATATCCTGAAAAGAAATCATAGAAACATAGCGGTAAGCCTGTGCAATGGCGGCGTTTAAATCTTTGCCTGTGGCAGTGACGCCCAAAACCCGGCCGCCCGCGGTATAAAGTATATCATTTTTCAGTTCGGTTCCGGCGTGGAACAAAAGTGCGCCGGCTGCTTCGGCTTGCGCAGTCCCTTGAATTGGATAGCCTTTTTCATATTTTTTGGGGTAGCCACCGGAAGCCAAAACCACACAGACAGCGGCATTGTCTTCCCACTGGATTTCTATCTCGCTGAGCTGTTCGTCAATGACGGCGTTAAAAATGTCAAACAAATCGGTCTTCAGCCGGGGAAGTACCACCTGGGTTTCAGGGTCACCAAAACGGCAGTTGTATTCGATTACCTTGACGCCTTCCTGCGTTTTCATAAGGCCAAAGTATAAAACGCCTTTAAAAGGCCGGCCTTCGGCGTTCATGGCTCGCATAGTTGGAAGGAAAATATTTTCCATGCATTCCTCCGCCACGGCTTCGGTGTAAATGCGGCTGGGTGAAAAAGTGCCCATTCCGCCGGTGTTGGGGCCTTGGTCGTTGTCATAGGCACGTTTGTGATCCTGAGCGGATACCATAGGCTTTAGTGTTTTTCCATCGGTAAATGCAAGAACGGATATTTCAGGGCCGGTAAGAAATTCTTCAATAACAACTTTACCGCCTGCCGCGCCAAAAACCTTGTCATCCATGATTTCATGAATGGCCTGTTCGGCTTCCGAAAAATCTTTGGCAATAATTACCCCTTTGCCCAACGCCAGACCATCTGCTTTTACCACAGTGGGGTATTGATTCTGGGATTTTACATATGCGATGGCATCATTGCTGTTGTCAAAAATTTCGTATGCGGCGGTGGGAATCCGGTATTTTTTCATCAAGTCTTTCGAAAATGCTTTACTGCCTTCTATCACTGCGGCGGCCTTATTGGGGCCAAAGGCACGAAGACCAGCTGCCTCAAAGGCGTCAACCGCGCCCGCGGCCAATGGGTCATCCGGCGCAACCACAGTTAGACCAATGCCGTTTTCCTTAGCAAATGAGGTCAGTTTATCAAATTCCATCACCGGAATGGGTACGCACTCTGCGATTTGTGCAATTCCGCCGTTTCCGGGAGCGCAGTAAATTTTATCAACTTTAGGGCTTTGGTTCAGTTTCCATGCGATGGCGTGTTCTCTGCCGCCGCCGCCAATAATCAAAACTTTCATAACAATCTCCTTATCTGCCGTTAAAATATGGCATGGTATAAATGTAAATCTGCTTTTTGCTTGTTTGCTCAGGAATGGGCGCGGGGGTGCGCTTTTTGGTAAACATCTGCCAGCCGGCTTTTGGCAATTTGAGCATAGATTTGTGTAGAAGAAATATCCGTATGCCCCAGCATTTCCTGAATGGATTTTAGATCAGCGCCATTTTCCAGCAGATGTATGGCAAACGAGTGACGCAGGGTATGCGGTGTAATGTCTTTTTTGATGCCGGCTTTTTGGGTATAATATTTGATAATCTTCCAAAATCCTTGCCGTGTCAGCTTCGCTCCGTTGAGATTAAGAAACAGAATATCAGGATCCTGTATTTCCCGGAGTTTGGAACGTGCCCGGGAAAGATAGGCGCGGATTGCTTCGCGTGCCGCGGTATATATGGGAATGACCCGTTCTTGGCCGTGATGGGTGCAGTTGATGTATCCGACTTCCAGATGTACATCAGAAATGCGCAGGGATATTAGTTCAGAAACCCGCATACCGGTTGCATATAGAAGTTCCAGCATAGCTCTATCCCGGTAGCCCTTAAAATCCCTGCAAACTGGCTGCTCCAGCAGAATTTCAACTTCTTGACTGGTGAGAATCTGGGGTAGTTTTTTTTCAGTTTTAAAGCCGTGAATGTTTTGTGTAGGGTCATTTGTCATATGGTGGCGGCTCAGCAGGAAACGGTACATGGCTCTTATGGAAGCCAGGTTTCTGGAAATGGTGGAAGAGGCCATTCCCTGTTTCTGCATGGAAAGAAGATAATTGATAATCGTGGTGTTGCTGCATTCATTGACGCATTGAATTTGCAGATCTTCCAGATATTTGGCATATTTCAGAATATCACGCCGGTAGGATTCCCGGGTGTTTGCTGAAACATTTTGGCTGCCTTTCAGATAGGCAAGATATTCATCAATTAATACGTCCACAATGATTCCTCCCTTTATCATTCTTTCATTTTACAAAATTTTTTTAAAATTGACAAGTGTTTTTTATCAAAAACACAAAAAATCTTTGTTCTTCGGCAAAAACAATCATAGGAACAGCCCGCATACGGGCTGAAGCAATGTGGGAACAATAAAGCTTTCAATAAAGGCACATAGCAAAAGTAGTGCGAGAAAGATACCCGTCATCAGCAGGTTATGAAGATAAACCTGGCGTTTTAGGGGTGAGATGTTATTCAGAGATCGCAAATGCCGGCGGTCTGCCGCGAATTTGGTTTGATAAACCATATAAAAGCAAAGAGCCGGAATCAGGATCAGATTTTGTGGCAGGACGGACAACAGAGCCAGCAGTGCACCCTTGAGGTGATAGCACTGCATCAGATAGCTTATGGTAAACCCGGTTTTAAAGCCTTTCATCCCTATTTGAAAAGCACCCAGCGGCAGCAAGAAGAAAAACCAGCCAGAGCACCAAAGCAATACTGCCATGCGCAGATAGTTCGTCAGTGAAAGCTGAAAAATTTCGGAGTGGGCGGCTCCCTGAAGAGGATATCCCGATAGAAAATGATCAAAATACTCTTTCAATTCGGTATTGCCGTTTCCGCTTGCGGCGATGATACTTCCTGCCAGGATTCCAAGCAGAAATATGCCTGCGGTAATCAGGTATGCCCGGCGGTTATTGTTCAGTTCCCTGATGAATTGGTCAGATATGTGCCATACTTTTTTCATAAGTAACCCTCCTGTTGGCTTTTGTGTTTTATACTATAAATATGCGTTTACAGTAAAAAAAGAACTTGGGATTATGGAAACATGGACAACTTTTTTACGGGATATAGAAAAGAATTGACAAAAGCTTTATCGTACAATATAATTAAGCCAAAATATAAGGAAGAAAGAGGGGAGAATGTATGAAAAAAACAGTTGTTTTTATGATGGTCATACTCTTGTTGCTTTGCAGCAGTTGCAGTGAACAGAATCAAAAGGCACAGGATATGGGAAAAAATGTTGAGGCAGAAGCGCTTAGCTTTCCTTATGCGGAGTATATCGGACATGGCCGGCAGGAGGCTTTTGAAGCGCTGAAGGGGGAAGGCGAATTTCAAGAATCTAACTTGAAAGGGGTCTATTTCTTGGATCATCCTGTATCCATTTTGGGCCGTGATGTTGAGGTGGCGTTGGAAGCCGGGGATTATGAGGAATTTACCGATACGATTTACCGCACAGGCTACCGGCTGGTCATACAGAATCCCGCACAGGAAGATTTTAAATGGATTAAGAAGATAGAAGAAGCACTGACAGAAAAATATGGAGAAAAAACCACTTATCCTGGCCTCGCTAATACACTTTCGGCGGTGGATAGCTTGGAAAAGCTGAAAGAACTCCAGCAGGTCAGTGACACTTGGGCGTTTTCGGATGACCCGGTGCTGGAGGTGGATTTTGAGACCGCATATATAACGAACACGGACGGAGCAGAAGTGATGACGATCTTGGTGGCTTGCCAGGTTTCTACGACCTATTTGCGAAACGGTGGTCAGGAGCAGGTTCGTGCGTTTTATGAAAAAGCGCAGAATGCGCAGGAATAAAGGAAAACGCTTGCTTTTGCAGGCGTTTTTTTGTAGGGAAACTTCGGAAAGAAAAAAAGATTGAATTTTTGAAAAGAGTGTGCTATGATATAGTAAAATAGGTGATGTTGTGTTTTGCGGGATAAAATGTTTTTGGAGGTAAAATATGGATATATTTGTGGAGCAATTGGTAAAAAAGAAACGAACCGGATTGGATTATCTGCGCATTGTGGCTTGTATTTTCGGCGCCCTTCTGCTTTTGCTGATTATGGTAATGGGGATGGCAATCAAAGGCATTGGGTTTATTATTTTTGTTGCTTGCTGTGCGCTGATTTATCTGCTGTATCTTTTGATCACGGCCACTAACCTGGAATATGAATATTGCTTTACCAATGGTGCGCTGGATGTAGATAAAATTATTAATGTGCGAAGCAGAAAGCGGCTTACTGAAGTCAATGTACGGAAAATCGATATGATGGCAAGCAATAAAAACCGGGAATACAAACGTTTTCTGGAAGATCGGAATATCAAAAAGATTTATGCTTGTACCCATCCTCAGGATGAAGGGGTGTTCTTTATCCGGTATCAGGATGATAATGGAAGCAAAATGCTGATTTTTAACCCTAACGATAAAATTAAGGAAGGTATTCGGCGGTATAACCCGCAGAAGGTGTTTTTAAATGATTAAGACGGGTGTTGATGCTATAGAGATAGAGCGGTTTGCACGGATGAAAAATCTGGACACCTTTGTGAAGCGGGTGTTTACACGGCAGGAGAGCGATTATCTGAAACAAAGAACCGCGCCATATGAGAGTATTGCAGGATTTTATGCAGCCAAAGAGGCCTTTTCCAAATATATGGGGACTGGAATGCGAGGGTTTGGCTGGAAGGATATTGAAATCAGGCATGACGAATTGGGGAAACCTATTCTGTATTTTATGGGAACGCCATCTTCGGTAGATTTAAGCATTAGCCATTCAAAGACCATTGCAGTGGCGGTGGTCTGCGGTGAAGAAAATGCAGTGGGCGGTTTTCTTGCCGAACAGATTAAAACATACCGTGCGCTTCTGCCTGTACGGCGGGAGGATATGCA
This sequence comes from Ructibacterium gallinarum, assembly GCF_014982785.1. GTDB lineage: Bacteria > Bacillota > Clostridia > Monoglobales > Monoglobaceae > Ructibacterium > Ructibacterium gallinarum. Next base: position 10,570 of record NZ_JADCKB010000001.1, on the reverse strand, counting down.
CAAAGGCGACGCCGGTCGGGTATTTGTTTTGGCGGGTTCCAAAGGAATGACTGGTGCTGCCGTTTTGTGTGCACAGGCGGCGCTTCGGACGGGGAGTGGCCTGGTGACAGTGGGAACGCCGGTATCCGAACAGCCGGTATTGGCGGTGAAACTGACAGAGACCATGACTTTGCCTCTGCCTGAGAAAGATGGCATGTTGGATGCCTCGGGGGCGGAGCAGATATGGGAGAAAGCCAAAGTTTCTGATGTGTGTGCGGTCGGCCCCGGACTGGGGCCTGCACCGGAGCTTTGGAGAACCATAGAGAAAATACTGCAAACAAAAACACCTTTGCTTCTGGATGCGGATGGTCTAAATGCGCTGAGCACGCATATAGATATACTGGAGCAAAAGCAAGGAGAGGTGGTGTTGACGCCGCATCCTGGGGAAATGTCACGGCTTTGCGGTAAGAGCATAGAAGAGATTCAGGCTGACCGGGAAGGAACGGCGGCAGAATTTGCGGTGCGTTGGGGTGTAACCTTGCTTCTTAAGGGAAAGAATACGGTGATTGCTTCTCCGCGGGGAGAGGTGCATTGTAATCCCACCGGTAACAGTGGCATGGCAACCGGCGGTATGGGTGATGTACTCTCTGGTGTGATTGCTTCCCTTTTGGGACAGGGGCTTTCCGGATATCATGCTGCAGTTTTGGGGGCTTTTCTGCACGGACTTGCAGGAGACCTGGCGGCTGACGAATTGGGTGAATTCGGAATGATTGCTTCTGATGTAGTGAGTAAACTGCCTTTTGCCATTTGCAAGCTCCAAAATCCATAAGCCGTTTTTTGGCGGCAGATGCGGAGGAAGGTATGAAAAAAAGTATATCGGTTTTTTTGATCGTTATACTGATGATGAGCGTCACTGCCTGCGGCGGTGATAGAGAAGATACGATTGCAGAATATTACAAGGATTTACAAAGCTTTACCGCGGAAATTAAAGTAACGGTGTCAAACGGACAGGGAAAGCAGGAGTACAAAATGTACCAAAACTGGCGGGCGCCGGATCAATATCGTCTTGAAGTGCTGGAACCTTCAGAAATGGAAGGAACGGTCTGTATCATGGACGGAGATGCCATGCGGTTTTATGGCGCACAGGCGCCGGTTATGGAACTGACCCGCGGTATAGAAAATATGGAATCTGATTATATGCTGCTGACAGATTTTACTACTGCTTTTTTTGAGACCAAACCGTTGCCGCAGCTGCAGGAAAATGAACAGGGGCTGGTGTCAATGACGGTGGCGGGAAGAGAAAACAATCCGCGGCGGTTTAGCCAGACGTTACTGGTGGATGCGGATTCTGGAACGCCTCGGCAATTGGTGACGGTAGATGCAGATGGCAGTGAGGTTTTGCGGGTAGAATATGAGAAATTTGTCCCCAATGCAGAGATAGAAGATGCGGTGTTTATGCCGTAATAGGGGAAGTTTGAGGGGTAGTCAATAACATGATAGCAGAAAAACGGGCATGGGCGGAAATCAGCCTAGATGCCATTGAAAATAATATTAGCAGGATTCGGGAGTATGTGCGTCCGCAAACAAAAATTTTAGGCGTGGTTAAAGCCGATGCTTATGGCCACGGATATTTGGAAGTAGCAAAGACACTGCTTGGCGGAGGTGCAGACAGTTTGGCGGTTGCCTGTATTGATGAAGCGGTGCAACTGCGCCGATGCGGAATACAATGTCCTATTTTGATTTTGGGACATACTGCCAATGAGGATGCAGGACAGCTGGTGGAGGAGGATATTATTCCCAGCTGTTTCAGCTATGAACTGGCAAGCTGTATCTCCCGGGCAGCAGTGAAGAGAAACAAAAGAGCAAAAATTCACATTAAAATTGATACCGGCATGAGCCGCGTGGGTTTTCGATATACCGAGGATGAAGCGATGAACCAAAAAACGGTGGATACCATTTTGAAAATGGCGGTGCTTCCCAATTTGGATATTGATGGGATTTTTACACATTTTTCCGTTGCGGATGAAAAAGATGATGACTATACTTATTTACAGTTCAAGCGGTTTCAGAAAATTTGTGACCGCCTGCAGGAAAGCGGTTTGCATATACCGTTGCGGCATTGCTGTAATAGCGCGGCACTGATTCGTTTTCCGGAGATGCATATGGATATGGTTCGACCCGGCATTATTCTTTATGGACTTCAGCCATCGAGTTTTGTGGATTGTTCTCGTCTGCATCTTCAGCCTGCCATGCAGTTTAAGGCGCGTATTACAAATCTGAAAGAGGTGGAAGCTGGTGTCAGTGTCAGCTATGGCCGGAAATTTAAAACGGAAAAAGTCACCAAAATAGCAACCGTTCCGGTTGGATATGCGGACGGATATTCAAGAATTTTATCGCAAAAAGCACAAATGATTGCAGGAAATCAATTATGTAATATTGTGGGAAATATTTGTATGGATCAATGTATGATTGACGTAACAAATGTCAATAATATAGCTATCGGCGACGATGTCATTTTGTTCGGCAAGAGCGATGATATAGAATTACCGGTAGAGAGCCTTGCCGAAAAAATGGGGACAATCAATTACGAAATCCTTTGCGTCATCGGCAAGCGGATTCCGCGGGTTTATTTCCGCGGCGGTAAGGTAGAGGAGGTACACAATTACCTTCTTGACCCGCCGGTTTCCGTCTGATCCATCTTTAGAAAGTACATAAGCTTATCATTGTTCGCCGACAGGCCGTCCAAAGATTATGTACCAAAATCAGCCAAGCCGCATAAAATGCCAGTGAGGGAAGGATGCTTTAACAAAAGATTCTGAAACCGCTTTCCGCGCGGTGCCGTTTTGCGGAGAGGTAGAGACTTGAGAAATTTTGGGTACAGCGCGGTTTGAGCCGGAGGCACAAACGAATGCTTCTGCAGTTTCAGCTGTTAAAGCCGGATACACAGCAATGTATCTGTTCGCATCTGAATCTGAACTTGCGGAGCGTGAAAATCTTGATAGTGAAACGAGGAGACATTTATTATGCGGATCTGAGTCCGGTAGTGGGCTCAGAACAAGGCGGAATCCGTCCGGTGCTGATTATTCAGAACGATGTCGGAAACCGTTATAGTCCAACGGTAATTGCAACAGCAATTACATCACAGATCAACAAGGCCAAAATGCCGACGCATATTGAAATTGATGCGGGGGGATATGGTTTGTCCCGGGATTCGGTGGTATTGGCCGAGCAGATCAGAACCATAGATAAACGCCGGTTAAAGGAGAAAATTGGACATTTGGATGAAAATTTAATGGACAAGGTCAATGAGGCGCTGGAAATTTCATTCGGCCTGACCTAATGCCGTTTTCCGTTGGAAGCGGCATAAAATCCTATGCTGTTACAGCGGAAAGGAAGAGAAACAATGAAAAATAGAAAAAGGCTTTTAGGGGCAGGAATTACTCTCTGTATTTGTCTCGTAGTAATTGGAACGGCTGTGGTATTTTCTGCGCCTGGTGACACTGATGATCCAGTAGTTACCAAAAGCTATATTGTCGATCAAGTAATTCCGGAAATTAAGGCGTACATTGATGAGCGGTTTGGTATTGCCGCTTCTGAAGGGGTGGTTACTCCCAGTTCGGACAGTTATATGGTGGTAAATGTATCTGCCGGGAAAAAAGTGATTTGTGAGGCCGGAACAGAGCTGATTCTCCGAATGGGACAAGGAACCATTATTGCTACTGCCAAAGGCGGACTTGCTGATACCACCAGCGGTTATGACCTCGCAAATGGTACAGCTATGCCTTCCAATCATCAGCTTGTTGTTCCAGTGGCGGATGGCCGTGGATTTACGGCTGACACAGATGTTATTGTTATGATAAAAGGTGGGTATAGTATTCAGTAATATGATACATTATTTCGGAAGATTATGAGAAATAATACTTGCATTTTATCAGTTGTTGTCGTATAATAGTGCATAAGCAGAAAAGAGAAATGCTGGGGGAACCTTGCGGTTGAGAAGGCTTTTGCCTGACCCTTTGAACCTGATTCGGCTGATACCGACGTAGGAAAGCATCTGAATTGAAAACTAAGGGCTTATCTTCGTCATTCTGCGAAGATAAGCCCTTTTTGTTTTCATGAAGTGTTATTTCTTGGTGTTTCCGCCTTATCCTGCTCACGGATAAGGTGCTGAAAGATTTATTTTACGTGAGAAGAAAGGCTGGAGTAAAAATGGATTATACCACACAAATGGATGCAGCAAAAAAAGGAATTGTTACACCGGAAATGGAGATTGTTGCGGCCAAAGAAGAAATGGACATTAATGATCTGGTGGAGAAAACAGCAAGAGGGGTAGTTTGTATCCCTGCTAACAAAAACCATACTAACTTAAGTCCGGAAGGAATCGGTGAGGGACTGCGAACCAAAATTAATGTCAATTTGGGAATTTCCAGAGACTGTGCCGATGTGGAAAAGGAACTGGATAAGGTTAGGACTGCCATCAATATGAAAGCGGAAGCCATTATGGATTTGAGCAATTATGGAAAAACAAGAGAAATGCGGAAGAAAATTCTTGACATTTCTCCTGCCATGCTGGGAACGGTTCCGGTGTATGATGCCATTGGATATTGTGAAAAAAAACTGAAGGATATTACTAAAGACGATTTTATGCGGGTAGTGCGGCAGCATGCTGAGGATGGAGTGGATTTTATGACCATTCATGCCGGTATCAACCGTGCCACTGCACAGATTGTAAAAAAGAATCCCAGGAGAATGAATTTGGTATCCCGGGGCGGTGCCTTGTTGTTTGCCTGGATGGAAATGACGGGGAATGAAAATCCATTTTATGAATATTATGATGAAGTGATGGATATTTTTGCACAGTATGATGTGACGATTAGCTTGGGAGATGCCTGCCGTCCTGGCTGTATTGATGATTCCACTGATGCATCACAGGTATCGGAGTTGATTGTACTTGGAGAACTGACCAAACGGGCCTGGGAGAAAAATGTGCAGGTTATGGTAGAAGGACCGGGACATATGGCGCTTAATGAGATTGCGGCCAATATGACCATGCAAAAGCGGTTGTGTCATGGAGCGCCTTTTTATGTGCTTGGTCCGCTGGTGACCGATGTGGCTCCGGGCTATGACCATATTACCAGTGCGATTGGCGGGGCAATTGCTGCTGCAAACGGTGCTGATTTTTTGTGTTATGTGACGCCGGCAGAACACCTTTGCCTGCCGGATCTTGAGGATATGAAAGAGGGAATCATAGCATCAAAAATTGCCGCGCATGCGGGTGATATTGCAAAAGGTGTGAAAGGTGCAAGAGAATGGGATAATACCATGAGCGATGCCCGCAAGGCGCTGGATTGGGAAAAGATGTTTGCGCTTGCTTTGGATCCGGAAAAGCCCAGAAAGTACAGAGAAGGTTCAAAGCCCCGAGAAGAAAATACCTGTACTATGTGCGGGGAACAATGTGCGGTGCGGAACATGAATCGTATTCTGGGCGGTGAAGAAGTGACCATCTGAGAGGGGGAACAGAGATTGAAAAAACTTTTGACCATAGCCGGTTCGGACAGTATTGGCGGCGCGGGTATTCAAGCGGATATTAAAACGTTTTCCGCTTTGGGCTGTTATGGTATGAGCGTGATCACAGCGGTAACGGCACAAAATACTGCAGCAGTTCTGGACTCCCAGGATATCTCGCCGGTAATGATACAAAAACAGCTGGAGGCGGTGTTTGAGGATGTCCCCCCGGATGGCGTAAAAGTGGGTATGGTTTCGGTGCCAGAGACTATAAAGGTGATTGCGGCGGCCTTAAAAAAATATCAGCCGCCTGTGATAGTCATTGATCCGGTCATGGTTTCAAAGAGCGGATTTCATTTACTCCGACCAGACGCGGTTTCTGCCATGAAGAAGTATTTCTTGCCTCTTGGTGCGGTGCTGACGCCGAATATTCCCGAGGCGGAAATCCTGTGTGATAGGAAGATAGTATCACATCGAGATATGGAGATAGCCGCAGAACAGCTTTATGCTATGGGAGCACATTCTGTGGTCATAAAGGGGGGCCATTTTCAGGGAGATGCGGATGACTTGATATTTGATGGGAAGGAAAAAATATGGCTTCCCGGAAAAAGAATCGAAACAAAAAATACGCATGGTACAGGTTGTACCATATCATCGGCTATTGCAGCATATATGGCAAAAGGTGATAGGGTGATAGAGGCAGTTCGCAAAGCAAAGGAGTATGTGACCGGTGCCATAGAACATGCTATTGAAATGGGCAGCGGCTGCGGGCCAACCAATCATTTTTACCGGATGTGGAAAGAAGAAACCGAATAGGAAAGGAAAGACATCAAATGCAACAAAAGAATGAAAAAATGTTATTGGAGATTGTGAAAACACTGCAAAAACTGCGGCAGGAAAAACCGTTGATTGATTGCATTACCAATCGGGTTACGATTAATGACTGTGCCAATATCTTACTTGCCGCAGGCGGTTCTCCGATCATGGCAGAGGACGAGCGGGAAATAGATGAAATCATCTCTATTTCTCAAGGGCTGGTTTTAAACCTGGGGATTTTGGATCAGAAAATCGTTTCTACTATGCTTATGGCAGGGAAAAAAGCAAAACAGACTGGTATTCCGGTTATTTTTGACCCGGTTGGTGCTGGAGCTTCAAGACTGAGAGATGATTTGGCGCAGATGATTTTGAATGAAGTACGTCCGGATGTGATTCGAGGTAATTTTTCGGAAATTCGTGCGTTGTCTGGAGCGGCGATACAAAGCCGCGGTGTGGATGCGGCCGCTGAGGATGCCGTCAATGAAGAAAATATGCAGGTATGCGGAAAAATGGTGCAGGAGCTTGCCACGAAATATCAATGTACGGTTTGCGCTACCGGAGCGATTGATTTGGTGTCGGACGGAGAACAAATATTTTATATCAAAAATGGTGACCCCATGCTTTGTGATGTGACCGGTACCGGTTGCATGTGTTCTGCGTTGACCGGAGCTACGTGTGCGGCCGGAGGGGCTTTAAACGGTGCGGTAGCAGCCGTAGTTTTGTTGGGATTGGCAGGAGAATATGCAGCAGAAGCCTGTAGAAAAAATGGTGATGGGATAGGAACATTCCGGGTAAAGATGATGGATGCCATTTATCTGATTCGAGAAAAGGACATTATGGAGAGAGGAGAGGTTTACGGTGGCGAACTGTTATGAGCTGTATCTTGTAACGGATACGGACCTGTGCTCTCGGGAAAAATTGACGGAAACAGTGGAAAAGGCGATTTTAGGCGGTGTGACCTTGGTTCAGCTGCGGGAGAAGGACATTAGTTCCCGGGCGTTTTATGAGGAGGCGCTGGCGCTGAAAAAAATCACAGAATATTATCATGTTCCGCTGATTATTAATGACCGTCTCGATATTATGCTGGCGGTAGAAGCCGATGGCCTTCATATAGGACAAAGCGATATTCCTGCCGCGGTAGCGCGAAGAATTATGGGAGAAAATAAAATACTTGGTTTGTCGGCGGGTAATCTGGAAGAAGCTAGGAAGGCCAAGGCGGATGGTGCGGATTATATTGGTGTGGGAGCAGTGTTTCCTACTTCTACCAAAAAGGATGCGGTTTGGATCGGCAAAAAGGCTTTGCGGGAAATTAAGACACAGACCACCATCCCTATAGTGGGTATCGGTGGAATTAATGCTGAAAATATTGGTCAGATCTATGGTTCTGGTATTGATGGCATTGCAGTGGTATCGGCTATTATGGCGAGTAAAGATCCCCGCAGTGCAGCTGCGGCGCTCAAGGAAAAGGTGAAATATTTATGATGGAAAAAAAGGCAGCCCTATTTGATTTAGATGGTACGTTGGTGGATTCCATGTGGATTTGGGATCGATTGTTGATTGATTTTCTGGCAAGTCATGGATTAGAAACGCCGCAGTATGTGCTAAATGAGGTGGTACATATGAGCTTGACCCAGAGTTCCGCTTATATTCAAAAATTATTTGGACTGCCCATGACTCCGGAGGAGATTCGCCAGGAATGGACGGATATGGTGTATGAGGCCTATGCGCAAAAAATTCGTTTAAAACCGGGGGCAGAGGAGTATCTTAAGCACTTAAAGGAACGGGGGATTGCTATGGGAATTGTGACCTCCTGTGACCGAACCCTTTGTGAAATTTGTTTAAAGCACAACGGCGTGTATGATTTGTTTGATGTGTTTACCTTTGCCGATGATGTGGGAAAGGGAAAAAACAGCCCTGATATTTATTTGGAATGTTTGCGGCGTCTTGGTTGTACGGCAGATCAGGCAGTTTTGTTTGAGGATATTTTAACCGCGCTCAGGACTGCAAAAAAAATAGGAATGCAGGTTGTGGTAGTAGAAGAATCCAGCGCGGCGCCGGACAGAGAATTGCTTCAAAAAGAAGCGGATCAATATATTCAGAATTTTTATGAACTTTTATAAATAAGGAGAGAAGTATCATGGCAAGTTTATTTATGCGTTTTCCCGGTGGAAAAGCAAAGGCGTTTACTATGAGTTATGATGACGGTGTAGAGCAGGATATCCGGCTGATGGAGATTATGAACAAAAATGGTTTGAAGGGGACCTTTAACATCAATGCGGGACTGTTTGCACCGGAAGGTACAGTTTATCCGAAAGGGCAGATCCACAGAAGAATGACACAGCAGCAAATAGAGTCTTTGTTTAAGGGATCTGGACAGGAAGTGGCGATCCACGGGTTGTTCCACCCCTTTTTGGAACAGCTTCCGCCGGGCAGAGCAGAGTGGGAGATCGTGGAAGACCGCAGAAGGCTGGAAGAGATCTTTGGTGGAACGGTGCGTGGTATGGCGTATCCATTTGGCACAACCAGTTCTGATGTAGTACAAATGGTCAAGAATGCGGGAATAGTATATGCCAGAACAACGGTTAGCACAGAAGGTTTTGGCATTTCTGAGGACTGGCTCCGGCTGCCGGCTACCTGTCACCATAACAATCCTCGGTTGATGGAACTGGGAGAAAAATTCATGAAAGCACAAAGCCAGTCCTCGCCTATGATGTTTTACTTGTGGGGACATAGTTATGAGTTTGAGCAGAATGATAACTGGAATGTAATTGAGAATTTTGCAGAACAGATTAGCGGTCAGTCTGATATTTGGTATGCAACGAATATAGAAATTTTTGATTATATTTTGGCATATCGGCAGCTGCGGTTTAATGTCAATATGACATTGGTTGAAAATCCCACCAACACGGATCTATATTTTGCATGGCAGAACAAGGATTATATGGTTCCGGCAGGAAAGACATTGATGATAGATTAACAAGTAAAATATAGGGGCGAATGAGGTGCGGATGTGCATAAAGAGACAACAAAAGAAATTATTTTACCAGCAGCTTTAACCAAGCAGTTGCTTGTTTGGTATGACAGCGGACATCGGGAGCTTCCGTGGAGGGAGAATCCTTCGCCTTATTATGTTTGGGTATCGGAAATTATGCTGCAGCAAACCCGAGTAGAGGCGGTGAAACCGTATTTTTCCCGGTTTATGAAAGTGCTTCCGAATATTGCGGCGCTGGCAGCGGCAGAAGAAGAGGTTTTGCTTAAGCTGTGGGAAGGACTGGGATATTACCGCCGCGTTTTTCAGATGCAGAGAGCGGCAGTCATCATCATGGAACGGTATGGAGGCAGAATGCCGCAAAGCTATGCAGAGTTGCTTTGTCTCCCGGGAATTGGGGAATACACGGCAGGCGCCATTGCATCTATTGCTTTTCATCAGCCAGTACCTGCGGTGGATGGCAATGTCCTTCGTGTGCTCGCAAGAGTAACGGGGGAGGAGCGGGAAATTCAGTTGGAACAGGTCAAAAAAGACTTCTTTTTTGCATTGAAAAAGATTTATCCACAAAAGCGGTGCGGTGATTTTACGCAAAGTTTAATGGAGTTGGGGGCCGTGGTCTGCTTGCCAAATGGTATGCCTAAATGCGGAGATTGTCCCATTGCGGATTGGTGTTTGGCATTCCAACAAAATCGTACAGACGAATTGCCGATAAAGAAAGAAAAAAAGCCAAGACGAATAGAGGAAAAAACAGTTTTCCTTTTGCAGTGCGGTGATAAGATTGCGGTGCGAAAAAGAATGGAAAAAGGTTTGCTCTCTGGGTTGTGGGAGTATCCTAATACGGAAGGCTGTCTGTCTAAAATAGAAGCGGAGAAATATTTGAAGGCGCAGGGAATTGTGCTAGAGAAAATAACTGCTTTAGGAAAAGCGCGTCATGTTTTTACCCATGTGGAGTGGCATATGATTGGGTATCTGGTTTTGTGCAGGAAAGAGTATAAGGATACAGTTTGGGTTACTTCCAAACAGATAGAGCAGGAGATTTCTTTGCCGTCTGCATTTCGGCATTTTAAAGTTTAAACTGATATTCTTTATTTTATAAAGAAATTTTATCAAGAAAGAAAACCAACTCCTCATTGCCATTTTGGCAATGAGGAGTTTCAGCCTGTCGAAAAAGCTCAGCAAAAGCTGGGCTTTTTGTTTGTTATGTGGTAAAATAAGGTTGGGTGATAAAAATGCTAAGAACAAACAAGAAAGAACGAAATCAAGTAGAAATATTTTCAATAG